>JAJUGJ010000019.1 GCA_029268225.1 Burkholderiales bacterium
AAGGCGTGAAGGGCATCTCGCTGTTCGTGGTGCCGAAGTTCATGGTCAATGCCGACGGCTCGCTGGGCAAGCGCAACGACGTGTACTGCGCTTCCATCGAAGAGAAGCTGGGCATCAAGGCCTCGCCGACCGCGGTGCTGGTGTATGGCGACGACAAGGGCGAAGTGGGCCCGGGCGCCATCGGTTACCTGGTGGGCGAAGAAAACCGCGGCCTGGAATACATGTTCATCATGATGAACGCGGCCCGCTACGACGTGGGTCTGCAGGGCATCGCCGTGTCCGAGCGCGCTTACCAGCACGCCGTGGCCTACGCCAAGGATCGCGTGCAGTCGCGTCCGGTGGACGGTTCGGCCAAGGAATCCGTGGCCATCATCCATCACCCCGACGTGCAACGCATGTTGATGACCATGCGCGCCCTGATCGAAGGTGCTCGTGCCATGGCCCTGGTGGGTGCGGCTGCGTACGACAATGCGCACCACAATCCCAACGCCGAGGAAGCCAAGAAGGCGCAGGCTTTCTATGAATTCCTGGTGCCGCTGATCAAGGGCTTCTCGACCGAGAACTCGGTGGAAGTGACCTCGCTGGGCGTGCAGGTGCACGGTGGCATGGGCTTCATCGAAGAAACCGGTGCGGCCCAGTACTACCGCGACTCGCGCATCCTGCCCATCTACGAAGGCACGACCGCCATCCAGGCCAACGACCTGGTGGGCCGCAAGACCGCCCGTGACGGTGGTGCCGTGGCCAAGGCCATTGCCGCCCAGATCGCCGATCTGGAAGGCCAACTGGCTGGCCGTGACAGCGCCGCCGGCAAGAAGCTGGCCACCCAGCTGAAGGCCGCTCGCGAGTCCTTCTTGCAGGTCGTCGACTTCGTGCTGGCCAACGTCAAGAGCAACCCGAACGCCGTGTTCGCCGGCTCGGTGCCTTACCTGATGCTGACCGCGAACCTGGTATCTGGCTGGCAGATGGCCCGCTCGCTGATCATTGCCGAAGACAAGCTGGCCGCCGGTGAGGATGCCGACTTCATGAAGGCCAAGATCGCCACGGCTCGTTTCTATGGCGACCACATCCTCGCTCGCGTGGCTTCGCTGCGTGACACCATCCTCCATGGTGGTGAGAGCGTGACCGCCATGCCGCTGGAAGCGTTCTGAGCGTTGACGCGTTGAGTTGTCGGACAATCACCCTGAGGGATTGAACGACACATCCGATGCCCTCATTCGGTCCTGACCGGTGAGGGCATTTTCATTTGTTGAGGAGATTTCATGGCTTTGCCCGATGTTCTGAAGCGTGTGCCCTTTCCGGTGATTGCCTCGCCGCTGTTCATCATCAGCAACCCCAAGCTGGTGATCGCGCAGTGCCAGGCGGGCGTGGTGGGTTCGATGCCGGCGCTCAATGCGCGCCCGGCCGAGCAGCTGGAGGACTGGCTGGCCGAGATCACCGAGACGCTGGCTGCGTGGGACAAGGCGCATCCGGATCAACCGGCGGCGCCTTTTGCCATCAACCAGATCGTGCACAAGAGCAACGACCGCTTGGAGCACGATATGGCCCTGTGCGAGAAGTACAAGGTGCCCATCGTCATCACCTCGCTGGGCGCACGCGAGGACGTGAACCAGGCGGTGCACGGCTGGGGCGGGGTGGTGATGCACGACATCATCAACAACCGGTTTGCATGCAAGGCGATCGAGAAGGGCGCCGATGGCTTGATCGCGGTGGCAGCCGGCGCGGGCGGACATGCGGGCACGACCAGCCCGTTTGCCCTGGTGCAGGAGATCCGCGAGTGGTTTGATGGCCCGTTGGCCTTGTCGGGCTCGATTGCGCACGGCCGCTCGATTCTGGCGGCCCAGGCCATGGGGGCGGACTTTGCCTACATCGGCTCGGCCTTCATCGCGACCGACGAGGCGCGTGCCGCCGAGGCGTACAAGCAGATGATCGTCGACAGCAGCAGCTCAGACATTGTCTACAGCAGCAAGTTCACCGGCGTGCATGGCAACTACCTGCGTGGCTCGATCGTCAACGCGGGGCTGGACCCGGAGAACCTAGGTGAGGGTGACCCCAGCGAGATGACGTTTGGCAGTGACCGTGATGCCAAGCGGGCCAAGGCCTGGAAGGACATCTGGGGCTCGGGCCAAGGTATTGGCGCGGTCAAGCAGGTGGTGCCGGCGGCCGAGTTGGTGGCGCGTTTGAAGGCCGAGTACGGTGAAGCGAAACGCGCGTTGTGCGGAGGCTGATGGCGCTTCGCGAATGCGCTCAGGACGGAGGGGCTGACATCGGGGCCGGGATGCCGCCGGGTGTCAGCGCTGTCCGAGTTTGAAGGCGATCAGGGCCCGCAAGCGGGTGGGGATCACCGGCTTGAGCAGCAGGTGGAAATCCTCGCTGCGGGCCTCGTGTTCGTGGCCGCTCATGGTGCTGCCCGTGACCATGATGACGGGCAGTTCTGGCCCGAAACGCGCTCGCATGAGGTGAATGACCTCGATGCCCGTGCGTTGCTCGGGCAGGCGGTAGTCGGCAATCAACAGGTCGGGGTGTTGGTCGGTGTCGCGGGCCCAGGTTGCGGCGGCATCCAGGGTATCGAAAGCGCTGACAGTGGCACCCCAGGCCTTGAGCAGGATTTCAAGGCCTTCTGCCACGGCGGGCTCGTCTTCCACCACGACGATGTGACGTCGGTCCAGCGTGATGGGGTGGCGCGGTTTGACAGGCGTGTCAACCACAGGCGTGCGCATGGCTTTGCCGATGGGCAGCAACAGGGTGAACACGGTGCCATGCCCAGCGCGTGAGCGCAGGGTCAGCGGGGCATCCATGAGCTTGGCCAGTCGCTTGACAATGGCGAGCCCCAGGCCCAGCCCCTTGCGATGGTGAGGTTCGAGCGGACGCTTGCTTTGGGTTTGGTAGAACTCTTCGAAGATGCGCTCCTGCTCTTTCGGCAAGATGCCGATGCCGCTGTCCCAGACTTGCACGCACAGGTGATTGCCGCGGGTGCGGCAGCTGACAAGGACGCCGCCATCCTCGGTGTAGCGGATGGCGTTGGAGATGAGGTTGCGCAGGATGCGCTCGACCACCAGCGGATCGGCGTAGGCGTGGTGCCGCGCGCCGTGAAAGCGCAGTGACAGGCCCTTCTCGAATGCGGTGGGCTCGAAGTTCAAGCGCAGGCGCTCGAACAGGTCACGCAATGCGAAGTGTTCGGACTGGATGTCAATGCCACCGGTGTCGATCTTGGTGATGTCCAGCAATTCGCTGAACAGGCCTTCGAGCGCATCCACCGAGCTGTTGATGCTGTGGACCAGATGGGCCACCTCGGCGTCTTTGCAGTGCTGACGCAGTGCTT
Source organism: Burkholderiales bacterium (assembly GCA_029268225.1). Lineage (GTDB taxonomy): Bacteria > Pseudomonadota > Gammaproteobacteria > Burkholderiales > Burkholderiaceae_C > Aquabacterium. Next base: position 3,320 of record JAJUGJ010000019.1, read on the forward strand.
CGGCAAACAGTCCGAGCGCGTGCAGGGGCTGGCGCAGGTCATGGCTGGCTGCGGCAAAGAACTGGGTCTTGGCTCGGTTGGCCAACTCGGCCTGGTGCTGCGCGTTCTCGGCGGCCGCCATTTCGTTGCGCAGTCGTTGGGCGAGTTGCTGGGTTTGCACGCGCAGGCTCACCATTTCGCCGAACATGTTGTGAAACGCTCGTCCCATGGCCAAAGTGCACAAGCACATGATGGACCAGATGCCTGCGAGGTACAGGTTGTCGGCACCACCCAGCAGGGCGGTGTGGACGATCATGGGGATGAAGTAAAGGCCCATGCAAGCCAGGAACAGCCTGGGCTGGGACGACATGTAAGGCACTGCGCCGATGGCAAACGAGTAGACCGTGAGCATCAGCGCCGTGCGTTCGAAGTGGCCGCCATGTGTATAGAACAGGACGGCCGCCACGCTCCACAGCCCGGCGCCGATCACCGCGCCGGTGTTCCAGCGCAGGAGCCAGCGTTGGGCGTCAATGGGACCTTGCCGCAGGGCGCGTTCGTGGCCCAACAGGTTGACGAAGCGCGCGACCCATAGCAACGCAAATGCGGCACCCCAGGCCCACAGCCAGGTGCGTGGCACGTGGTGCCAGTACACCAGGGTGGTGACCACGAAACCCAGGAAGTGGCCCATCAGGGCCGCGCCGGTCTGTCGGTAGACCAGGCGCACACTGTCTTGCACCAGAGCCCGCGTATCGGGCTGAAGGGTGGCAGGCGTGTCGGTGGGCACGCTCGCACCGAGGAGGGGCAGGGAGCCCGCGGACATGGCGATCAGCGGCTGTGCCAGGAGCTGCTGTGTTGCAGGCCGTTCTGCTTTTGCAGGATCTGGCTGACGGCGATCACGGCTTGGGTGCGAGAGCTGACGCCCAGCGCGCGCAGTACCGCCGCAACGTGGTCTTTGACGGTTTCGACAGACAGGCCGAGCTCACGGGCAATCAGCTTGTTGGGCTGGCCTTTGAGCAGGAGGTGCAGGACGTCGGTCTGGCGCGGTGTGAGCCCCAGTTGGTGCAGCGAGGGCATGGTCTGGAAGCCGGAATCACGTGACTCTTGCTGAACCTGACGCACGTAGGGTGACTGGCTGAACTGTGCAGAGTGCTCGCTGCCCATGCTCATCGGTGGCACGTAGACGCCGCCGGAGATGACCTGTTGCAGGGCTTCGACAAGGGTTTCGTTGGTGGCACGTTTGGGGACGAAGCCCATGGCACCCATGTCGATGGCGCGGATGACGTCGCTGGTGCGGTCGGAGGCCGAGATGACCACGACCGGCAAAGCCGGATAACGGGAGCGCAATTCACCGAGCAGATCGAAGCCGTCGGCATCGCCCAGGTGCAGGTCGAGCAGCACGAGGTCATAGCTGGCATCTTGTCTCAGGGTTTCACGAGCGCTGGCCCCGCTGTCTGCAGCCGAGACGGTGACGCCGTCACCGAGGCCCTGGATGACCGACTGCAGGGCAGCCAGAATCAGGGGGTGGTCGTCGATCAGCAACACCTTCATGCGTTTACTCCTGCTTGCTTATTCTTGGGTTGTGCCAGGGCGAGACCTTCAAAAAACAACGCCGGAGGGACACAGGGGAGCCGTTTTCGCATGATCTGGGAGCCAGACGGCCGCCATCATAGTGGCGCTGTCAACAGCCTGACATCTGGAAATGTCTGCTTTTGTAAGTGTGCGAGCCTTGTTTGAGGGGGATCAGGTGCGCCAGAGGCGGGACGGGCAGGGGGGCACTTCCCAGGCCAGGGTACGCCATTGGCCCCACACCGAGACCAGCAGGTCCATGAGCGGTTCCACCCGTGGCGCCAGGGCGCGCAGGACGACCACCTGGTCGTGTGCGCTGGTGCTGCCGCTGGTGGCGCACAGCGGGTGGTCGGTGTGGAGGGCGCGGGCGGCGTCGAGCAGGGCCTCGCGGCGGGCACGCGGCAGGGCGGTGCCGCTGGCAAACCAAAGCGTGCCCATGACGCGGTGGCCGGCCCAGCCCAGGGGGCTGTCGAGCAGCAGGCTGTCGGTGGCGGCGACGGTGCCGCGCTCCAGCCAGACGCCGGGCAGTTCGATCTCCTGGGTGTAGCGGCCATGCGGGTGAGCCGGGTCGTCGAAGGGCTCACCGGCCGCGGGCAGGCCCAGGGCGAGGACGTCCCAGCCGAACATCTCGGCGCGGGGAGCGAGGTCGAAGCGCATGCGGTTGCTGGCGACGCAGCCGCGGTAGGCAATGGTTTCGAGCGGCAGCCATTCGAGGCGGCTGTCGTCGTCCAGGCGGGCGTGCAGGGTTTGCTGGGCTTCGTCTCCGGCGCTGCGGTAGAACCGTGTGGCACCCGGCGTGGTGACGAGCGCGTGGCTGCCGGGGGTGAGGTGAGCATCCACCTGGAGCACGTCGCCGCCGACGATGCCGCCAGGCGGGTGGACCAGCACGTGGTGGCAGATGCCGGGGCCTTCGGGGTAGAGGCGCTGGAGGACACGCAGGGGGCCGGTGTGTCGGTCGAGGGCGATGGTGCGTTCGCCATCGCGGCGGTAATCCAGGTTCAGTTGACCGAGCCAGCTCATGAGCCTTGTGCGCGCAGGGTTTGCGCCAGACAGCAGTGGGAAAGGGGCAGTTTAAATCCGATGGCTGCGCTGTAGGCAAGCATGGTGGGTCGACAACGGCGACAATCGCGGCATGAGCATGGAACACGACACCGTCATCGAGGACACCCGCAATTGGTTGGTCAAGGCCGTCATCGGCTTGAACCTGTGCCCGTTTGCCAAAGGGGTGCATGTGAAAAACCAGGTGCGCTACCGCGTGTCGGATGCCAGCACGCCGGAGGGGCTGCTGGAAGACCTGATCGAGGAGCTGACCTTCCTGCGTGATGCCGATCCCGAGGAAGTGGACACGACCTTGCTGGTGCACCCGGGGGTCTTGCAGGATTTCCTGGACTTCAATGACTTTCTCGACGTGGTGGATGCCGCCGTGGAGGAGTTGGAGTTGGACGGGGTCTTGCAGGTGGCGAGCTTCCATCCGGATTACCAGTTTGCGGATGCGGACGCCGATGACATCGAGAACTACAGCAACCGGGCGCCGTACCCGACGCTGCACCTGATCCGCGAAGAGAGCCTGGACCGGGCGATCGAGGCCTTCCCCGAGGCCGAGGACATCTACGAGACCAACAAGGCGACGCTGCGCAAGCTGGGTCTGGCGGGTTGGAAGAAGCTCTGGCAGGTCTGAGGGGTTGAGCCATGGCGAGTGAGCATCACCCCTGGTGGGGGCCGGCACGGGTGCCGTTTTTGTTGCTGACACCGGCCTGCATGGCCTTGGGCGTGGCGTGGAGCGCCTGGCAGTTGGCGCAGCAGGGGCAGAGCCTGAATGCCTTGAACGCGCTGTTGTGCGTGCTGGGAGCGTTAGCCGCGCATGTCGCGGTGAATGCGCTCAACGAGCACCATGACTTTCGCAGTGGGCTGGATCAGCGCACGCAGCGCACGCCCTTCAGTGGCGGCAGTGGGGTCTTGCCTGCCAACCCGGCCTTGGCGCCGGTGGCCTTGGCGATGGGGTGGGGCGCCTTGTTGTTCACCGTGTTGACCGGGCTGTACTTTGTCGTGAGCCGGCCGGCGCTGTTGTGGGACCTGGCACCCTTGGGTTTGCTGGGGGTGGCGGTGGTGGTGTCGTACACGCCTTGGTTGACCCGCCATCCGTGGTTGTGTTTGATGGCACCCGGTTTGGGCTTTGGGCCTTTGATGTTGCTGGGCACCGAGGTGGTGTTGACCGGGGCGATGTCTTGGCAGGGGCTGGCCTTGTCGGCCTTGCCCTTCTTTTTGGTCAACAACCTGCTGTTGCTCAACCAGTTTCCGGATGTGGATGCAGACCGGTCGGTGGGGCGTCGCACCTTGCCCTTGTTGAGGGGCCGCGCGGGCTGTGTGCCGGTGCTGGGTTTGCAGTACGGACTGGCGTTTGGCGCGGTGCTGCTGGGGCTGGCCTTGGGCTGGTGGCCCGCTGCCACGGGTTTGGCGGTGTTGGGCTTGCCCCTGGCGGTGAGCGCCTGGCAGCGCGCCCAAGCGCATGCCGAGGACTTGCCTGCTTTGCAGCCGGCCATGGCGCTGAATGTGGCGGTGAACCTGCTGAGCCCGGTGTTGGCGGCGGTCGGGTTGATGCTGTCGCTGTGAGCGCCGCTGAATGCGGGAAGCGTTGGCGGGGCTGAGGCAGTTTGGGCTGACGGGCTTGCTCCCACCGGGCGCGTGGTGCGATGGGGCTGCTTGGGGCTTCAGTCGGCGTTGAGGCTGCTGGCGTCCACACCCAGTTCGCTGGCCAAGCGCGTCACGAGGCGACGCAGCGAGGCGATTTCGGTGGCCATGCGGGCTTGCTCCTCACGCAGGGCGGTGAGTTCGGCTTTGAGCTCGGCCGTGCCGGGGCTGGGAGCCGTGGCATAGCCGGACGGGGCGCCAGCGAGGGCGGTGTCGGCCACCTCGCCGCACAGCAGGTGGGCCCAGCGGGATTCGCGGGCGCCCGGAGCGCGCGGCAGCTTCACGACGCGTGGAGGCTCTTTGGCCGCTAGCTCGTCCAGAAAAGCTTCGACGGACGAGGTGTCGGCGAAACGGTGCAAGCGCTCGGTGTGCAGGCGAAGCTCGGCTGCGGTTTGCGGGCCGCGCAGCATCAAGAGGGTGAGCAAGGCGACGGCCTGACTGGGCACGCCCAGGCCACGCGCCGCGTTGTGGTCGAAGCGCACCACGCGGCTGCCGCTGACTTCGCTGACGAGGCTGAGTTCGCGCAGGCCGTTGACGGCATCAAGCACCTCGGCTTCGCTCAGCTGCATGACCGGCTCGCGCGCCGTCTTCTGGTTGCAGCCGAGGGTGAGGGCGTTGAGCGACAGGGGGTAGCTGTCAGGGACGGTGTGCTGTTTTTCTACCAGCACAGCAAGGACTCGGGCTTCTTCGGGCGTCAACGGGCGCGTCATGGTCGGGACTCAAGGCAGTGTGAAGGGTGACCATACCATGCAGGCGCAACGGCCTCATCGGCCTCGTCGGAAGGCGAGATAGGCCTGGGCCGCGGTGTCGGGGACTTCCATCACGGGCATGTGGCCCACACCGTCAAAGACCACGACCTTGGATTGCGGCAGCAGTTTCTGCAGGACCGGCACGGTGGCGGGGCTGATGACGCGGTCGAGCTGACCCCACATGATGAGGGTGGGTGTGCTCAGGCCGCGGATGCGCTTTTCGGTGGGCTCGCGGACCATCTCGTTCATGATGGCTTGCTCACGTTCACGGTCGGCCAGGCGCTGGCGTGCGAAGACGCGTGCGATGGGCGACGGCAGTTGGGGGGGCTTCGCCATCACGACCGAGAGGAAGCGTGGGAAGTCGTTCTCGTCGCGCAGCAGCAGCGGATTGGGCTCGCCCCGGCGGATGGCCAGCTGGACCTCGCTGGGCGGCGCGGACCAGATGCCCGCACTGTCGATGAGCCAGAGGCTGCGCACCTGGCTGGGGTTCAGGGCGGTGTAGGTCAGGGCGATCTGCCCGCCCATGGAGATGCCGCCCAGGTGGATGGGGCCCAGGCCGAGTTGCCGCACGAACGCCTGCAGCCGACGGGCTTGTGCCTGCGGTCCGTAGGACACGCCTTCGGGGCGGGACGAGTCTCCGAAGCCAATCAGGTCGGGGATGATGATCCGCTGGTGATCGGTCAGGTGGCGCGCCACGGCCAGCAAGGTGTCCTTGTTGCCGCCTATGCCATGCAGCAGCACGAGGGGTTCGCCCTGGCCGCCATCCAGATAGGCCATGCGGGTGCCGTCGGGCAGGATCAGTGAGCGGGTGTGCAGGCCGACCTGGGCACGCAAGGCGACCATGATGGCCTGCGTGGTGGGCGCGGGTGCCCACACCATGAAGCCGGTCAGCACGGTGCCAATCAACACCGCCGTGGCCAGCAAGGTGAGCAGGACAAACCGTATGAGCCTGAACATCATGGGCCTCCGATGGGCAGAGGCACCGGCTATGCGCCTCTGCATGCATGTTAGGCCGGAATCAGGCGTTTGGCGAGCCCTGGCTCACGTCTTGATACCTTGACGGGTGTTGCTCAGTGGTTCTGGCTGCCGCGGTGAGCCCAGGCTGTGGTGCGGGTCTCGACCAGCGAGAACAGCTCGTACATGATCATGGCCATGGCGCCGATGACGACCAGGCCTGCAAAAGCCAGGCCCATCTGCATGGACGAGCCGGCGCTGATGAGCAGGTAACCGATGCCTTCGTTGGCAGCGGTCATCTCCGACACGGTGGTGCCGACGAAGGCCAGGGTGATGGCGACCTTGAGCGAGCCGTAGAAGTAGGGCAGGGAGCGCGGCAGGCCGACCTTCATCAGCACGTCCCAGCGCTTGGCGCCCAGCACGCGCAGCACGTCTTCCAGCTCGGGCTCCAGCGTGGCCAGGCCGGTGGCGATGTTGACCATGATGGGAAAGAAGCTGATGAGGAAGGCGGTGAGGATGGCCGGGCCGGGGCCGATGCCGAACCACACCACCAGGATGGGGACGAAGGCCGCCTTGGGCAGGGCGTTGAAGGCGGTCATCAGCGGGTAGACGGCGGCGTAGGCCAGGCGCGAGCTTCCAATGAGAAAGCCCAGCAGCACGCCCACCACGATGGCGATGGCAAAGCCGGCCAGGGTCACCCACAGGGTGCGCCAGGCATGGCGCAGGATTTCGCTGTGAAACTCGACCAGCTGCGACGCGATGCGGGCCGGGCTGGGGAAGATGAACTCGGAGACGTTGAGGGCCGAGCACAGCACCTGCCAGAGGATGAGCACCCCCAGCAGCAGCACCCAGGGCGCCCAGCGAGCTTGTTGTTTGGCGCTGAGTTTCATTGCGCGATCTCCGTGGTCGTCTGGATGGATGCAGGCTTGCGCATGGCGCCGATGTGGGCGCGCAACTCGTGCACGATGCCGGTGAACTCGGGGGTGTAGGTCACTTCCAGATCGCGGGGGCGGGGCAGCTCGATCTCGCGTTTGGCGAGGATGCGGCCGGGGCTCTTGCTCATCACGTAGACCGTGTCGGCCAGGAAGACGGCTTCGCGCAGGTCGTGCGTGACGAGGATGACGTTGAACTTCTGCGCCGCCTGCAGGTCGCGCAGGGCGCACCACAGCTCTTCGCGGGTGAAGGCGTCGAGCGCGCCGAAGGGCTCGTCGAGCAGCAGCATCTTGGGCTCGTGGATGAGGGCGCGGCAGATGCTGGCACGCTGCTGCATGCCGCCCGAGAGCTGCCAGGGGAACTTGTCTTCGTAGCCGCCCAGGCCCACGCTTTCAAGCAGGGCGCGGGCCTTGGCGGCGTATTCCTTGCGCTTGGCCTTGAAGCTGGAGCGGTAGGGCTCGACGATCTCGAGCGGCAGCAGCACGTTGTCGAGTGTGGTGCGCCAGGGCAGCAGCGACGGTGCCTGGAAAGCCATGCCGGTGATCTTGAGTGGCCCGGTTACGGGCTCGCCCCCGATCGTGATGTGGCCCTTGGTGGGCTGCTTCAGACCGGTGGTCAGCTTCATGAAGGTGGACTTGCCGCACCCGGAGGGGCCGACGATGGCCACGAACTCGCCCTCATCAATCTGCAGGTTCAGGTCTTCGACGGCGAACTGTCCCTGCGCCCACAACTCATCGTTGTAGGCCAGCCAGACATTCTGAAAATCAACAAAGGCGCTCATGGCCCCTCCTCAGGTACAGCGTGCGCGGGTTTACTTCTTCGGGGGCAGGACGTTGAGTTCGGCCGCCGAAGGCAGGTAGGCCGAAGTCCAGACGGCGTCAGCGTTGACGCGGGTCTTGGTGGCGAAGGCGTCGCCCACCTGCGAGGCCATCAGGGCCAGACGGGGCAGCTTGACCTGACCGAAGCCTTCGGCACGCGCGTCGGGGCTGGCGATGACCTGCTCGATGGCCATCTTCAGGCGGCGCTTTTCCAGCTCGACGTTGATGATGCCGTCGCGGGCCTTGACGTGCTCAATCGCGGCGTCGGGGTTGGCCAGGACTTCCTTGGTGCCCTTGGCGAAGGCCTTGAGGAAGGCTTTGACGGCGGCGGGGTTCTCCTTGAGGATTTTGGGCGAGGCGATGATGGCGTTGCCGTACAGCTTCACGCCGTGCAGGGCGTAGGGGAACATGACGATGTCGCCGGCCTTGGCGCCACGGGCTTCGAGGTTGAGCAGGCTGGTGAAGGAGAAGCCGGTGATGGCGTCGACGTCACCGCGTACCAGCATGGTTTCGCGCAGCGGTGGGTCCATGCTGACCCAGGTGGCGCCGCTGACCTTGTTGGCCTTGGCGAAGATGGGCCAGGCCTTGCGACCGGCATCGAACACCGGGGCACCGAGCTTCTTGCCCGCCAGGTCAGCCGGGGTCTGGATGCCGGACTTTTTGAGGGCGAAGACGGCGGCCGGGGTGTTGTTGTAGACCATCATGATGGCCACGGGCTTGTTGGGGGCGTCGGGGTTGTTGGCGTGGAACTCCATCAGCGCGGCGATGTCGGCAAGGCCCAGGTCGTATGAGCCCGAGGCGACGCGGGTGACGGTGCCGCCCGAGCCGTTGCCGGCATCCACGGTCACGTCCAGGCCCGCTTGCTTGAAGTAGCCCTTGGCCACAGGCTGCAGGAACAGGGCCGAGGGGCCTTCGAAGCGCCAGTCGAGCTGGAACTTGATGGGCGTTTGGGCGTGCACCGTGGTGGGGAGGCTCATGCCCCAGCTGAGTGCGGCCGCAGAGGCCACGGTGGCGAGCAGGGTGCGACGGGGGCGGGACGAGACGGTCATGGGGCGGACTCCAGCGAGTGACAAAACTGTATACAGTCCTGTCAGCGAGATTCGTGCCAGTCCATTTCAGGGGGATCGGCTCTGGGCTGTCGTCGTGAGAGGGGTGCGGGCCGCCTAGAATGCGACCCTTGTTGTTTGAACGGGGTGGACGCGTGTCGGATCGTCTTTTTGTCTTGTCTCAGTACGTGTTGCCCAAGCAGGCCTTGACCGCTTTGGCGGGTGTGGGTGCCTCGGCGCGCGGTGGTGCGCTGACCACGCGTTTCATCCGCTGGTTCGTGGGCCGCTATGGCGTGAACATGGCCGAGGCGGCCAATCCGGACATCGCCAGCTATCCCACGTTCAACGAGTTCTTCTCACGGCCTTTGAAGCCGGGCGCACGGCCCTTGGCCGATGCCAACCTGATCAGCCCGGTGGATGGCGCCATCAGCCAGTTCGGGCCGATTCGCCGTGACCAGATCTTCCAGGCCAAGGGGCACGATTACTCGACCACCACGCTGGTGGGCGGGGACGCGCAACTGGCCCAGCGCTTTGAAGACGGGCACTTTGCGACGCTGTACCTGAGCCCCAAGGACTACCACCGCATCCACATGCCCTGCGATGGGCGCTTGACGCGGATGATTTATGTGCCGGGCGACCTGTTCTCGGTGAACCCGGCGACGGCCCGTGGCGTGCCCGGCCTGTTCGCGCGCAACGAGCGGGTGGTGTGCGTGTTCGAGTCGGAACAAGGCCCGTTTGTGCTGACCCTGGTGGGCGCGACCATCGTGGGCAGCATGGCCACGGTATGGCACGGCGTGGTGAACCCGCCGCGCAGCAAGCAGGTGCGCGAGTGGCGCTATGACGACCAGCAGATCGTCCTGAAGAAGGGCGAAGAGATGGGGCGCTTCCTGCTGGGCTCTACGGTGGTGATGCTCTTCCCCAAGGGCGATTTGCGCTTCAACCCCGCGTGGGCGCCGGCTGGTGCGATCCGCATGGGTGAGGCGATGGCGCAGCGCGGCTGATTGGGGCAGCCTCTGTGGCACCGAGGGGCGCGAGGCTCCTGCGGTGCAGGCGTGAGGCCGCCTCTACGGCTGCCTCCGTCTTTGCCTCAGTAGACTTCGACCGGGTCCTGCAGGATGAAGAGGCAGTCTTCCGGGTGACTGTTGACCATGGCGTGGCTGGCATCTTCGATGTCGTAGCGGCTGCTGATGGGCAGTTCGCTGTCGAGGTGGTTGGCGATGGCGTGGGCCACTTCGTTGGAGCGCGTGCCGCAGACGATGCGGGTGGGGATCTCCAACTGCGCGAGTTCGTCGCGCGTGTGGCGGATCTGGGTGCACAGGTCCCAGTGGCGCAGGTTGTTGGCGGTGAGCGGCGCCATCATGTCTTTGACGAAGGCGGGTAGGGCTTCGAACTCGTTGCCACCGCCCCAGAAGTCGATGACCTGCCCGCAGGCGTAGGGCACCTGATTGGCCGCGTCCTGGCGGTAGCGCTGCAGGAAAGCATCGACCTGGGCCAGCATGTCGGCGTCGCCCATGGTGTCCAGCACCCAGGTGGCGACGGGCTCAAACAAGGTCAGTTCGCGAATCGGCAGGGAGCCTTTGAGGGCTTGGGACAGGGCCACCACGCCGCCGTAGGAGTGGCCGACCAAGTGGATGGGCTCGTCGGTGAGCGAACGCACCACGTCTTCGATGAGCTTCAGCTCGGTCTCGATGGTGGGGGCATCGAAGTCTTGCGGATCGGGCGTGCCGCAGTGTCCGGGCAGCTTGATGGCGATGCAGGTGTGCTGGGCCGACAGCTGCTCGATCATCTTCTTCCAGGTGGACGTGGTGGCGTAGGAGCCGTGCACGAAGACGATGGGGGAGCCGGAGCCAGTGAGCTGGTAATGATCGGACAGGAGCATGAGACTGAGGCGAGAGGGGCGAAATGGCGAATCTGAACCTTTGAGTCTATGCTGTGAACCTGCCCGCAGCCAAGCCCCTCTGCCCGCCATGTCCGTGAAGACTTTGTTGATCGTGTACCACTCGCTGACCGATGGCACGCGCCAGATGGCCGAGGCGGTGCGCGCGGGGGCGGCCGCGGAGGCCGAGGTGACGGTGCGGATGCTGCATGCTTCGCAGGCGGGGCCGGATGACGTGCTGGCTGCCGATGGGCTGGTGTTCGCGACGCCGGAGAACCTGGCGGCCATCAGCGGGCAGCTCAAGGATTTTTTTGACCGCAGCTATTACCCGGTGCTCGACCGCGTCAATGGGCGGGCGTATGCCAGCCTGATCTGTGCGGGCAGTGACGGACACAACGCGGCGCGCCAGATCGAGCGCATCGCGACGGGCTGGCGCTTGAAGGCCGTGGCCGAGCCGGTGATTGTGTGCACGCATGCGCAGACGCCGGAGGCCATTCTGGCGCCCAAGCAGATTGCGCCCGAGGAGCTGGAGCGCTGCCGGGCGCTGGGTGAGGCGATGGCCGCGGGGCTGGCGCTGGGGGTGTTCTGAATCAGTCGGCCAGCGTGTCGACGATGTCCAGGCTCAGGCGCCGGGGGCTTTCAAAGACGCGTTCTTGCCCCGTGATGGGGTCGGTGAAGGCCAGGGTGCGGGCCAGCAGTTGCAGCGGACTGCTGAAGTCGGGAGGCACCTCGGGTGGCAAGGCGGGTTGCAGTTCCGGGTAGATCTGGTCGTGCAGGATGGGGATGCCGAGCGCGTTCAGGTGGGCGCGCAACTGGTGTTTCTGGCCCGTGACGGGCAGCAGGCGATAGTGAGCCCAGCGGCCCCGCGCTTCGATCAACTCGATGGCGGTTTCTGCGTTGGGCTCGCCCTCGACCTCGTGCATGGCCATGAAGCGTTCGCTCTCGGCCAGGCGGCTGCGGTACACGAGGGGCAGGTTCAGGTCGGCCCGCCAGGGGGCGATGGCTTCGTAGGTCTTGCGCACGGCCTTGTCGCGGAACAGGGCTTGGTAGGCGTGGCGCGTGTGGGGCTGGATGGTGAAGCCGACCAGGCCGGCGGTTTCACGGTCGATGCGGTGCATGGGCACCAGGGTGTCGATGCCCAGCTTGCGTTTCAGGCGCACCAGCAGCGTTTCTTGCAGGTAACGGCCCTTGGGCGTGACAGGCAGGAAGTGCGGCTTGTCGGCGATGACCAGGAAGTCGTCCTGAAAGACCACGGTTTCGTCGAACGGCACCGGGTGCTCGAAGGGCAGAGCGCGCCAGTAGTAAAGCTTGGTCTGCGGGCGGTAAGGCGCGTCGGGCGGGATGGGCTGGCCTTGCAGGTCGAGTACCTCGCCCTGGCTCATGCGCTGAGCCCAGTCCGCACGCGAGACGGCCGGGATGCGCTCGCTCAGGAAGTCAAGCACCGTGGCCCAAGGGCCGCTGGGCAGCGCCACGGTGCTGGGGCTGACACCGTTTCGCGTGGGCGGGGTGTAGTCAGACTTGGGGCGCGACATGCTCAAGGGTGCGCGCGTTGGCGTCGCACTGTTCGCGGAACGGGGCGCTGATGCGTGGGTCGGCCGCGGCGCTGCGCCAGAAGGCCTGAGCGGCCAGACAGGCGGTTTGCCAGTGCGCGCGCTGATGGGGCAGGGGCCACTCAGGTTGATAAACACGCGGGGGCACCTCGCCGCCGGGCAAGGGGGCATACATCATGGGCAACATGTCGTAGGCGGGCGCCAGTTGCAGCGACGGGCCAGGCACAAAGCTGAGGTTGCCCAGGTGCATGTCGGTGTTGCCGATCAGGCGGCCGAACCACCACAGCAAGGTGATGCGCTCGGCGTCTTGTTGGGACAGGAGCTTGAGCGCCACGAGGCGAGCGGCGAGCACGGGCCATTCCGTGCTGCGTTCGCCCAGGAAAGCGCCTTGCAGGCAGTCGAGGCTGCTCAGGCGGCTGCGGCCCCATTCCCCGTGGCGATCGAAGCGTTCCAGCTCCAGGAAGGTGCGACCGGCGTGTTGCACGATGCGGCTGCGTGCGCTGTGCAGGCCGGGCAACGTGGCTGATTGGGCGAGGGCGAGGTGCTCGCACACCAGTAAATCAGACCATCGGGTGACGGCGGGCGAGGTGTCGGCGCCCGAGAACTTCACCAGCACGTGCGGCGTGAGGCTGCCCGGCAGGGTGCGGCGTGCGGCGAATTTCGGGAACTCACCGGCCGCACTGGAGCCGGCCACGCCACTGGCGAGGGCGTCTTCGGCCAGCTGTGCATAGCTGGGCCCGATGGCGTCTTCGTCCAAAGGTGCGGTGATGTCTTGATGGGCCTGCTGCCACAGCGCGCAGGCCGTCTCCCCCAGGATCAGGTTACCGCTGAGGTCGTGGCCGCGTTGGCGCAGCACATGGAGGATGTCGTCGTCACTCCATTCGTTGGGCGCGGCGGGCACACCCAGGTGGCGGTGCTCGGCACGCGCGAACTGGCGGCCCATGTAGCCCTGAGGGCGCATGTCATAGAGTGGGTAGGGCAGGCCGTCCCACCAGCCGTCGCGGGCCTCGTCGGGCAGGGGCCAGGGCGGGTGACCGGCCGGCAGGTTCAGGTGCAGGCAGCTGCCTTGGGGGTGCAGGGCGGCCAGGGTGCCGATTTGCTCGATGCGGCCTGCGTGGTTGACCTCGTACAGCGGCAGATCTTGCAGGTCGCCGCGCAAGGGGCGACGCAGGGCGTAGCGGGTGCGACGGGCCTTGCCAGCGCTCACGATGTGCGAGGCGTGTGTCAGCAGGACCCGGTGCAAGGTGGGCACACTCACGCCCAACTTCGCAGCCAGGTCGGGCGCGCTGATGCCGGGGTGTCGGCCGAGGACGCTGAGCAGTTGATCGCGTGCCGCTTGCAGTGGGGGAGGCATGGCCGGCGCCGTCAGGTAATAGTTGAAATGATCATTGAGAAGATTCTATGTCTTCTTGTTCAATCAAATCAATCACTTGTGAGGATTGGCTTTACTTTGTTGAGATCTTTCTGATCGACTTCGGATTGACCGAATCCAGCCGGTGCGCCCGCTCCAGTCGCCAGGCCTCGTCGGGGCTGTCGTTGTAGACCTCGTCGGCGGTGGTGGACGTTTCCTGTAGCTTCGTGTCGATGGCGATGCGGTTGTCGAACACGAAGCACTCGCCTTGCCAGTCGCGGTCGGCGTCGGGCAGGGACTGGAAGAAGTTGAGGATGCCGCCGTCGAGCTGGTAGACGTCCAACCCCAGGTTTTCCATCCACATGGCGGTTTTCTCGCAGCGGATGCCGCCGGTGCAGTACATGGCGACCTTCTTGCCTTCGGCCTTCCATTGCTCGGCGTGGGCCTGCACGTAGCTGGGGAAGTCGCGGAAGTTGTCGACCTGAGGGTCGATGGCATCGCGAAAGCGGCCCAGGCGGTATTCGAAGCTGTTGCGGTTGTCGATGACGACGACGTTGTCCTGGGCCATCAGCTGGCGCCAGGCCTGGGGGCTGAGGTGGCGGCTGCGGTCTGGGTTGGGGGCGACGCCGGTGACGCCCGGCACGCCAAGGGCCACGATCTCGTCCTTCTTGTGCACGCGCACTTTCCAGAAAGGCGGCGTGTCGCACGCGCTGTGCTTGAAGGTGATGTGCTGAAAGTGGCCGTCCAGACGCGGGTCGGTACGCAGGGCGTGTTCAAACGCAACGATCCGGTCGGCCGAGGCAGCCAGGGCGCCGCTGATGCCTTCGCGCGCGACCAGCACGCTGCCCGTCAAGGGCTCGACCAGTTCGCGCACGATGGCGACCACCGCATCGGGGTCGGGCAGGTCAGCGAACTGGTAGAAGGAGGTGTGAACGAGGGCTTCGGCAGGCGTGTCGGGCATGGGCGCGATTATCAGGGCGTGTGCGGGGCTGCGCTGGGCGGCGGGCCTTTGCGGTCCAGGGGCCGCAGGCTGATCGCCACGCCTAGCGCCAACAGCATCAACGCCCCACCCAGGGCGGCCACGCCGGGCCAATGGCCGTATTCCCAGAACCAGCCGCCCACCGAGCCCATGGTGCTGGAGCCGATGTAATAGGTGAGCAGGTACAGCGACGAGGCGTGTCCCTTGGCACCTTGCGCCAGCCGCCCGACCCAGGCGCTGGCCACGGCATGCGCAATGAAGAAGCCGGCCGTTAACACCACCACGCCCAGCAGCAGCACAGCCAGATTCGCGTGCAGGCTCAAGGCCAGGCCTAGAAGCATGCAGACGATGCCGACGATGAGCACCGGTGCGCGGCCGTGGCGGTCGGCCAGTCCGCCAGCGATGGACGAGGACACGATGCCAAAGATGTTGGCCATGAAGATGATGCCGATCTGCGTCTGGCTGAGCAGATAGGGCGCCTCCATGAGGTGAAAGCCCACGTAGTTGTAGATGGTGACGAAGCAGCCCATCACCGTGAAGCTCATGAGGAAGAGGCGGGGCAGACCAGGTTGGCGCAGGTGGGCGCCCCACAGTCCGAGGTGATGGCGCAGGCCCTGAGGCGGGCGCGGTGTGAAGTTGCGCGAACTGGGCAGCAGGGCGATGAAGCCCACGGCAGTCAGCAGGTTGACGATGCCGAGCACCAGCATGGCCGCGTGCCAGTCAAAGTATTCGCTGAGGCCGGCGGCCGCCACCCGCCCAAACAGCCCCCCAACGCCGGTGCCGGCCACATACAGCCCCATGGCCATGCCCAGGCCACGGTGGTCGATTTCTTCGGCCAGGTAAGCCATGGCCACCGCGGGGACGCCGCCCAGCACCAGGCCGGTCAGGGCGCGTGAGGCCAGCAGCGTGTGCCAGTCGGGCACGAGGCCCGCCACGATGTTGAGCACCGAGGCCAGCACCATGGAGGTGCCCATCAGCAAGCGGCGTTTGACGCTCGACGAGATGATGGCCGCGACCAGGATCGCAAAGGCCAGCAGGCTGGTGGACAAGGACATGGCCAGCGAGCTTTCGGCCGGGCTGACCTGGAAGGTCTTGGCGAAGGCGGGCAGCAGGGGCTGGACGCAGTACAGCAGCGAGAAGGTGGCGAAGCCGGCGAGGAACAGCGCGAGGTTGGCGCGCAGATAGGCCGGGGTGCCGCGTTGGATGGCAGAAGGCATGACGGACGACATTGTGCCGGGCTCGCGGCCAGCGTGGGCATGTCGTCAATGACACCGTACAACGCGTCAGGGTGTAGGGCCTCGTGCTGCTGCGCTCACGCGGACCTTACGTGGCGGCCATGCGCAGGTGGTTCGTGCCGGCTTCTTGGGCGGCTTGCAAGGCGCCGCGTGCACGGGCGATCAACTCATCGGGCTCATCGCGCAGGTTGGGCAGGCCACACCACAAGCCCACGCTGATGCTCACGGGCAAGACATCGGAGCCATCCGCCGGTGCAGGGGCGTCCAGCATGGACTCGCGCAAGGCATGCAAGACCTGACGCGCACCGGGTGTCGGGGTGTTGGGCAGGAGGAGCAGGAAGGTGTGCGCGCCGTGGTGTCCCAGGCTGTCGGAGCGACGGATGCGTTGCGCGAGGTGGGCGGCGGTGTGCTGCATGGCCTGTTCGGCGGCTTCCTGTCCGTGCTGGGATTGCAAGGCGGCCAGCTGGTCGATCTCGATGAGGGCGATGCCCAGCGGGGAGCCGGATCGGCGGGCGTGATCCACCTCGGCGGCGCAGCGTTCGACCATGGCCGTGTGGTTGGCGATGCCGGTGTTCGGATCGCGCAATGCCTGGCTTTGCAGTGCCAGGTCGCGGTCTTCACGCGACATCAGCAGCAAGGCCAGCGGGGGAAGGAAGGCCAGCACCCAATCGGCGAACAGGCGCAAACGTTCGTCCCAGGTGAGGCTCAGGGGCTCGGTCGTGGGGACGATGCCTTGCAGGACCAGCCAGCCGTGCAGCAGATGGGCCAGCATCCCCAGGGAGGTGCCCAGCATCAGCACCCGGTGCAGCCGACTGTCCGGCGTGGCCAGGCGCTGGGCCCAGATCAGCAGGACCAGGCATTGCACGATGAGCACCCCATCGAGCGACAGGGCGCGGGCCGTGGGCAGATCGGCCAGGAACACCATGAGCACGCCCATCAAGGCGGGCATCACGGTCAGGTTCTGCCAGGGTGCGACACGGGCATGCAGGCGAAGCAGACCCCAGGTGCAGAGCGACAAGGCCGTGGCCTGGGCCACCGGGGCGGCCACGTCCACAGACCAGTCTGGCCCGGTGCTCACCAGCGCCGCGCACCCGAACGCGATGGCACTGGACAGCAGGCCCAAGGCGGCACCGGGCAGGGCGTCGCGCCGGGGCCGCAAACAGGCCAGCAAGGTGCCCAGAGCCCAAATCAGCGCGATCAGGGCTGCTGCGGCGGCCAGGCTGGGGGTGTGCAAAGGCATGTCACCCAGTGTAGCGAACTGACCTGGGCTTGTGGGGGCAGCGGCCCGCGGTCAGCGCAGGAGGTCGAGCAGCGTGCGCGCCACCACCTTGGTGGCCTTGCGCAGGTCGTCCAGCACCAGGTGTTCGTCGGCCCGTTTGGCGTTGGACTCGAACACGGTGCGGGGGCCGGCGCCGTAGATCACGGCGGGGATGCCCTGGGCGCAGTACAGGCGCACGTCGGTGTAGAGCGGGGTGCCGCAGGTGGGGATGGGCTGACCGAACACCGCTTCGCCATGCTGCTGGATGGCCTGCACCAGCGGCGCGTTGCCCGGCAGCGGTTGCAGCGAGCGGGCCAGCAGCAGCCGTTTGATGTCGATGCGGATGCCAGGCACCGTGGCGGCGGCTTCGGTGATGACGCGGCGAATGTCGGCTTCGACCTCGGTGGGGTTCTCTTCCGGAATCATGCGGCGGTCGAGTTTGAAGACGACCTTGCCAGGCACCACGTTGGTGTTGGTGCCGCCTTCGATGCGGCCCACGTTCAGGTAGGGGTGGGTGATGCCCGGCACCTGCGAGGTGATGCCCAGGTAGCGCGTGTTCTGGGCGTACAGCGCGTTGAGGATGGCCACGGCGCCTTGCAAGGCATCGACCCCGGTGTGCGGGATGGCGGCGTGCGCCATCTGGCCGTGCACGGTGACCTCCATCTGCAGGCAGCCGTTGTGGGCGGTGACCACTTCGTAGCTGAAGCCGGCCGCGATCAGCAGATCGGGTTTCGTCAGGCCTTGGCTGAGCAGCCAGCCGGGGCCCAGTTCGCCGCCGAATTCTTCGTCGTAGGTGAAGTGCAACTCGACCGCGCCGGTCAGCGCGGGGGCGTCCGGGCCTTGTTGCAGGGCTTCGAGCGCACGCAGGGCAAAGCTGTAGGTGGCGAAGTCGCTCTTGCTGACGGCCGCAGCCCGCCCGTAGAGCTTGCCATCGACCACTTCGCCACCATAGGGTGCGTGGGTCCAGCCTTCACCGGGCGGCACCACATCGCCATGGGCATTCAGCGCCACGGTGCGCCCGCCTTCGCCCAGGCGCCGTCGCACGATCAGGTTGGTGAGGCTTTGCAGGCCGTAGGCGTGCACCTGCTCGGTGGGCACGGCGTGCTTTTCGGCCTGCCAGCCAAAGGTGGACAGCAGCTCAGCGGTGCGCTCGGCGTGCGGCGCGTTGTTGCCGGGCGGGGTGTCGGTGGGCACCTGCACCAGCGCTTGCAGAAAGCACACCTCTTCGTCGAAGTGGGCGTCGATCCACTGATCGAGCGCGGCATAGGCGGCATCAAGGGTGCCGGGGGCAGGTTGCATGGCCATGGTCAGATCGCGTCGAGCAGGTGCATGAAGGCGTCCACACAGAGTTGGGCGTCGTCGTTGGTGATGGTTTCCAGCGGGTTGTGGCTGATACCGTCATGGCAGCCACGCACAAAGAGCATGGCTTGCGGCAGCACCTGGTGCAGCTTCATGGCATCGTGGCCAGCGCCGCTGGGCAGGTGGAACACGGGCAGGCCCAGGCTGGTCACGGCGGCTTCCCAGCGGGCTCGCCATGCTGGGTCCGAGGGGGCGGCCGAAGCCTGCAGGTTCTGGATGAGTTCGATCTCCACCCCGCGGCGGCGCGCGACGGTGTAGACAAAGGCGTCCACGTCTTCCACCAGTTCGTCACGCTGACGGTTGGTGGGCGCGCGCAGGTCGAGGGTGAACTGGCAGCGACCTGGGACCACGTTGACCGAGCCTTGGGTCACCTGCATCACCCCCACGGTACCCACGGAGGGGCCGTGCGGCGAGTCTTGGTCCTGCAGGGCGCGGCGCTCGGTGTACAGCGCGATCTCGGCCACCGCGAGGGCGGCGTCCTGGCGCATCGCCATGGGCGTGGTCCCCGCATGGCAGGCCACGCCGGTGACTTCGCCGCTGAAGCGGGCGCTGCCGTTGATGCCGGTGACGATGCCCAGCGGCAGGTCACGTGCGTTGAGCACGGGGCCTTGTTCGATGTGGACTTCAACGTAGCCCAGGTAGCGGGCCGGGTCGCGCTTGAGGGCCGCGATGTCGTCCATCTTGGCGCTCAGGCCGGCGTCTTTCATGGCTTGGCGCAGGCTGATGCCCTTGGCATCGACCAGGTCCAGCCAGCCGGGTTGGAAGTCGCCCACCAGGGCACTGGAGCCCAGGAAGGTGGCAGGGAAGCGCTGGCCTTCTTCTTCGGCAAAGGCGACCACTTCGATGCCGTAGCGCAGGCGGCGGCCTGCACGGGACAGGCTTTGCACGCACATCATGGGCACGAGGATGCCCAGGCGACCGTCGTAACGGCCGCCGTTGCGCACGGTGTCGTAGTGTGAGCCCGTGAGCAGCCGGGCGGCCGTGGGTTCGCTGCCGTGGTACACGCCCACGACATTGCCGACCGCATCGAGCTTGACCTCGTCAAAGCCACAGGCGCGCATCCAGATCTGCAACTGTGTGGCGGCCGATTGGTGGGCAGGCGTGAGGTAGGTGAGGGTCAGGGGCGGGCGCTCATCCACACCATTGCTGCCTTGGCCTTCGGTGTGTGCGGCCAGGGCGTCGGCCCAGTCGAGGATCTGGTTGCCCTCGGCCGGCAGCACGCCGAACTTGTCGTTCAGGCGGATTTCGGCGATGCGGTGAATTTGGCGCAGGCATTCGGCGCGCTCGGCATCGGGCTGGGCCTGCAGGCGGCGCGCGAAGGTGGCGATGACCTGGGTGCGGCTCAAGCCGGTGCCACGGGGGCCGCGCACGGCCAGGATGAAGGGCCAGCCGAACCGGGCGTTGTACTCGGCGTTGAGCTGTTGCAGGCGGGCGAATTCGTCCGGGGTGCAGTGCGTGAGCCCGGCCTGGCTTTGCTCGTTGGTGGACTCGGCGGTGAGCTGACCCGCCACCGCCGCTTTGCCGGCCAGCTCCGGGTGGGCACGGATCAGGTCGAGCTGTTGGTCGACGCTGGCTTCGCGCACGGTCTGCGCCAGGGCGTGTTTCAGGTGCGCCAGGCTCTGAAAGGGCCGCTGCGCCCAGGCGGCTTCGGCAATCCAGGGCGAATGCTCGTAGATGCCGTCAAGCAAGGCGGTGAAGGTGGGCTGGTCGGCGGCGTTGAGCTGGGCCAGCGTGAGGTTGGGGATGACCAGCATGGGTGTCAGGCTTGGTAGGGGTGAACGGCTTGCCAGTGCCGGGCGATGTCGATGCGGCGACACACCCAGACGTGTTCGTGGCGGGCCACGTGGTCCAGGAAGCGTTGGAAGGCGCGGAAGCGCCCGGGCCGGCCGAGCAGGCGGCAGTGCATGCCCACGCTCATCATCTTGGGGGCGTTGTCACCCTCGGGGTCACCTTCGGCATAGAGCAGGTCGAAGGTGTCTTTCAGGTAGGTGAAGAAGTCTTCGCCCTGGGCATAGCCCTGAGGCAGCGCAAAGCGCATGTCGTTGACGTCCAGCGTGTAGGGCACGATGAGGTGGGGCACGGTCTGGCCGTCGGTGCGTTGCACGGTGGTCCAGAACGGCAGGTCGTCGCCGTAGTAGTCGCTGTCGTACACGAAGCCGCCATCGTCGGCCACCAGGCGGCGCGTGTTGGGGCTGTCGCGGCCGGTGTACCAACCCAGGGGGCGCTGGCCGGTCAACTCTTCGATGATCTGCATGCCGATGCGCATGTGCTCGCGCTCGGTGGCCTCGTCGATCTGCTGGTAATGGATCCAGCGCCAACCATGGCAGGCGATTTCGTGGCCCAGCTCGATGAAGGCGCGGGTCAGTTCGGGGTGGCGTTGCAGGGCCATGCTCACGCCGAACACCGTCAGGGGCCAGCCGCGCTTTTCAAACTCGCGCAGGATGCGCCACACGCCCACGCGCGAGCCGTATTCGTAGATCGACTCCATGCTGAGGTGTCGGTCGGCGAAGGCGGGCGGGTTGGCCATTTCGCTGAGGAACTGTTCGCTGCCGGCATCGCCATGCAGCACGCAGTTCTCGCCGCCTTCTTCGTAGTTGAGCACGAACTGCACGGCAATGCGGGCGCCGTTCGGCCACTGCGCGTGGGGCGGCGTGCGGCCGTAGCCGATCAGGTCGCGGGGGTAGGGGGCGTCGGTCATGGCCGGGTTCATGGCGTCAGGTCGGTGTGGGTTGGGCCCGCACAGGGGAAGCTGCTGTGCGGGGATGCTCGGTCAACTGGCGCTCCACGGTGGCCAGGTGCTCGTGCAGCAGCTGCACGGCGCGGTCGGCATCGCGGGCTTCGATGGCCTGGAGGATGTCCACGTGTTCGGCGTTCGAGGCTTCGGCATCGTCGGCCGACTGGTACATCAGCGAGATCAGCGAGCAGCGCGACACCAGCTCCTGCATCAGGTCGGTCAGCACCTGGTTGCCCAGCACGTGTGCGAGCTTGACGTGGAAGTCGAACAGCAGCTTGGTGCGCGTGGGCACGTCGATGCGTTCCACGGCTTCGCGCTCGGCCTGGATGTGGGTGTGCAGTTCAAGCAGGTCGGCCTCGGTGATGCGGGCGATCAGCTCGCGCAGCATCTGCGACTCGACCATGCGGCGCACGGCGAACACCTCGCGCGCCTCCTGGATGGAGGGGGCCGCGACGAAGGCCCCGCGCGCGGGCTCCAGCTTGACCAGCTTCAACTCGGACAGGCGGTACAGCGCCTGCCTCACGATGGTGCGCGACACCCCGAAACGGTCGCCCAGTTTTTGTTCGACCAGCTTGGTGCCTGGCTGCAAGCGATGCTCGACGATGGCGCGCGTCACCGACAGCACGATCTGCTCGGTGCTGGAGGTGTCGGTGTCCAGGGGCTCGGCCGTGTCCGCGACCACATCGGTCGGGATGGCGTCCACATCGACCTTGCGCTGCTTGGGCGCCCGGCGGGTTGGCACGACAGGTGCATCAGGTGGCTTGCGTGCGTCACTCATCATGGTTAAAGTGTATACAGTTTTGCAAATGCTGTGCAAGATGTCGATGCCGCACTGGCCATTCCTGTCGCACAGGGTTTCATCCTTGCCCCATCATGACCTCGTCCACCACGCTTGAACCCTCCACAGCGCCCACCAGCGGGCGCCTGACCACCCATGTGCTCGACACCGTGCACGGTGCCCCCGCTGCAGGCATGGCCATCGCCTTGTATGTGCGCGACGACGCACCGGACGGCGTAGGCAGCCCCACCTGGCGTTTGCTGCGCGAGGTGGTGACCAATGCCGATGGCCGGGTCGACGGCCCCATGCTGGCCGGCGCGGACTTGCGTCCGGGCGTGTACCGCCTGGTGTTCGAGGTGGAACGCTATTTCCGTGCCAAGGGCGTGGCCTTGCCCACGCCGGCTTTTCTGAGTCAGGTACCGTTGGAGTTTGGCTTGGCCGATGCCCAGGCCCACTACCACGTGCCCCTGCTGGTCAGCCCCTGGGCTTATTCCACTTACCGCGGCAGCTGAAAGAGACCGACATGCTCGAAGCCAGCCCCTTGCTGACCTACGCCCTCGATTGGGTCAACCTGCTGCTGCGCTGGACGCATGTGATCGTGGCGATCGCATGGGCCGGTGCCTCGTTCTACTTCGTCTGGCTGGACAACCACCTGACCCCGCCCACCGACCCCAAGCTGAAAGAGCAGGGCGTGAGTGGCGAGCTGTGGGCCGTGCACGGTGGCGGTTTTTACAACCCGCAGAAGTATCTGGGCGCCCCAAAGGCGCTGCCCAAGCACCTGCACTGGTTCTATTGGGAGAGCTACTCCACCTGGCTCACGGGCTTTGCCCTGTTCACGGTGATGTACCTGTTCAACGCCGGCACCTTCCTGATCGACAAGAGCCGTTTTGACTGGTCGCCCGTGGCGGCGACCCACACGGCGGTGGGCTTTCTGGTGGGCTTCTGGCTGATCTACGACGTGCTGTGTCGCACGGTGGGCCGACGCCCGGGCAGTGAGCGCCTGCTGGGGGCACTGGTGGCCGTCGTGATCGTGGGCGCCAGCTGGCTGGCCTGCCAGTTGTTTGCAGGGCGCGCCGCCTTCTTGCTGGTGGGGGCCATGGTGGCCACGGCCATGAGCGCCAACGTGTTCTTCTGGATCATTCCGGGGCAGCGCAAGGTGGTTGCCGCCATGCAGGCGGGGCAGCCGGTGGACCCGGTGCACGGCCAGCGTGGCAAGCAGCGCAGTGTGCACAACACCTACTTCACGCTGCCGGTGCTGTTTGCGATGTTGAGCAACCACTACGGCTGGGCTTACAGCCATGATCACAACTGGCTGGTGCTGGCGCTGATCATGCTGGCCGGGGCCTTGATCCGTCAGTTCTTTGTGGCGCGCCACAAGACGGAAATGGCCGGAAAGCGTGCCCCGTGGGGCTGGGCAGTGGCCAGCGTGGCCATCTTGCTCGGGGTCGCGGTGTGGCTGGCGCCATCTCCCACGTCGTCTTCAAGTGTGGTGCCCGCTGCGGCCGTGGAGACACCCGCTCAGCGCCTGGCCCAGGTGCAGACCGTGGTGCAGCAGCGTTGTCTGATGTGTCACAACGCTCAACTCGCCAGCAAGGGCGTGCGTCTGGACAGCCCCGAGGCGCTGACCCAGCACGCGCAAGCCGTTTACCAGCAGGCGGTGGTGCTCAAGGCCATGCCGCTGAACAACGCCACGCAGATCACCGATGCCGAGCGCGCGGTGCTGGCGCGCTGGTTCACGTCCCTCTGACGCGCAGCCACTCACGGCGGGCCTGGGCCGCCTGCACGCAGGTCTGCTTGAGCTCAGGTGTCATGTCTCGCCAAGCCGTGATCTCATCCACGGTGCGACCGCAGGAGCCGCACAGTGAGGTCATGGGATGACCTGCAGCCAGGCGGCGATGGATCACCTGGCATTGCCGCATGCAAGGGCTGGGAACATCATCGTGCGGCGTGATCGAAGGCTGGGCAGACACGGCAAGCAAACGCGGCTCAGAAAAAAGAAAGCCCACTCATCTGCAGACGAGCGGGCGAATGTGCAGAAAACAAGATTGTGCTGCACACCGGCTCAGGGAGGAAAAAGCCGGGTCTCATTGCTGAGACACCTCAATCCTACACGTCACAAACAGATACATCCAGAGGGGCGACTTGGGTATGTGTCCGAAAAGCGGAACTCGTCACGGATTTGCCTTATTTTGAGGCAATCCAAGGTCCTCCCCTAGGGCGGACCCTGAAACCCCAAGCTTGCCAACAAGGTTGTCCACAGGAAGCGGGGATAAGTCAGGGCTGGCTTTCCTCTCGGTCTGCATCTTTGGTCTTGGACTTGTGGTGTGGGCCATCACTGGCCTCACCGTCTTCCGCCTCATCTTTCTCTTCCCACAGTTCGGTCAACGCCTTCAGGCGTGCCATCACGCGCTGGTTGAGGGTCCCCTCGGGGTACTCGCCTTGCGCATCCGGCGCACCGGCCGGCACGCCTGTGAGCAAGCTGGCGGCCTGGTCCACGGTCTCCACGGCCCAGACATGGAAGCGACCGGCCGCCACCGCGGCCACCACATCGTGGCGCAGCATCAAATGCTGCACATTGGACGCGGGGATCAGCACGCCTTGCTCACCGGTCAGGCCACGGGCGGCACAGGTATCAAAAAAGCCCTCGATCTTTTCGTTCACGCCGCCAATCGCCTGCACCTGCCCCAACTGGTTGATCGAGCCGGTCACCGCCAGCGACTGCTTGATCGGCGCGGCAGCCAGGTCGGACAGCAGGGCGCACGTTTCGGCCAGGGAGGCGCTGTCGCCGTCCACATGCCCATAAGACTGCTCGAACACCAAGCTGGCCGACAGAGACAAGGGCTGGTTGCGGGCATAGCGTCCGGCCAGGAAGGACGACAGGATCAGCACCCCTTTGGAGTGCAGCGCCCCCGAGAGCTTGACCTCGCGCTCGATGTTGAGCACCTCGCCTTCGCCCATGCGCGTGATGGCGGTGATGCGACTGGGCTGGCCGAAAGCAAAGTCGCCCATGTCCAGCACCGACAGCCCATTGACCTGGCCCTGCACCGCGCCCTCGGTGTCGATGAGGATGATGTTGCGCTGGATCGCCTCCTGCAGTTCGGTGCGGATGCGATCGTGGCGGCGGATGTGGGCGTCCATGGCCTGTTGCACATGGACGGCGGCGACGGTGCCATGGCCCGAATGCCGTGCCCAGTAATCGGCCTCGCGCATCAGGTCGGCCACGCGGCCGATGTGGGTGCTCAGACGGTGGGCGTCCTCGACCATGCGGGCGCTGAAGTCGATGACCCGGGCCACCGCACTGCGGTCGAACGGCAGCAGTTTGTCCTTGCGCGTGAGGGTGGCCACCATGCGCGCGTACAGCATGTGGGTGTCGGCATTGCGTTCGATGCGGTCTTCGAAATCGGCCGAGACCTTGAACAGCTCGCTGAAGTCGGGGTCGTACTCTTGCAGCAGGTAGTAAAACAGCCGGTCGCCAAACAGGATGACCTTCACGCGCAGCGGGATGGGCTCGGGTTCCAGCGAGACCGTGCTGACCAGGCTGTACATCTGCGCCAGCGACTCCAGCCGGATCTCGCGCGACTGCATGGCGCGCTTGAGGCTTTCCCAGGCGAAGGGCTGCATCAGCAGCTTGCGCACGTCCAGCAGCAGGTAGCCGCCGTTGGCGCGGTGCAGGGCGCCGGCCTGGATCAGCGTGAAGTCGGTGACCAGGGCTCCGAACTGCTGCAGGTGTTCGATGCGCCCGATCAGGTTGCCGTAGGTCGGGTTGTCTTCGGTGACCACGGGGGCGCCGGTCCCCGCCTTCTGAGTCACCAACACGTTCACCTGGTAGCGGTGAAAAGACTCGTGCGTCACGAAAGCCAGCCCGCCGCCCAGCTGGGTCGTCTCCTCCGGGTTCTTGAAGTCGTCCGCGTGCTCGACCATGTCCTGTTGCACCACGTCCAGGTAGGCCAGCACGGCCGGCAGGTCGGTGAAGCGCGCACGCACGTCATCGATGACGTGCTTGACGGTCAGCAGGGTGTTGTCCTGCGTCAGCTGCTTGAGCTGTTCGGCGCGTTCCTTGCGCCAGCGCGGCAACTCTTCCAGGATCTTGCCCAGTTTCTCTTGCAAGCCGCTGATGGCCGTGGCGATGCGGTGTTTTTCATCGTCGGGCAACTTGCTGAATTCGTCGGGCGGGACCACCTCGCCATTGCGGGTGGGCACGAAGGTGAAGCCGCTGGGCGTGCGCAGCAGAAAGATCTGCTGGCTTTCGGCCTCATCCCCCAAGGCTTTCAGAGCCGCTTCTTCGCGCTGGCTGAAGGCATGCTGGATGGCCTCGGCCTTGGCGCGGTACTCGTCGCTTTCGAACAGACCCGGAATAGCACTGCGCAGATAGTCCACCAGCTTGGCCATCTGGTCACGCAACTCGGCGCCACGACCAGGCGGCAGGCTCAGGGCCTGAGGCTTGTGCGGTTGTTTGAAGTTGTGCAGGTAGCACCACTCGGGGGGATCGGGTTCCGTCGGGGCCTGGCGGGCCAGCCATTGCCGCACCATGCTCCGCTTGCCCAGGCCCGACGGGCCTTGCACAAACAGGTTGTAGCCCTCGTGGCGCATGCCGGTGCCAAACTGAACCGCTTCCATGGCACGCATCTGGCCAATCAACTCTCCCAGGTCTTCCAGCTCGGCGGTGGTCTGAAAGTCGAACTGCTGCGGATCACAGGTGCGGTGCAGTTGCGCGGCAGACAGAGCGGGCAGGGCGGTCACCGAGGTCATGGCAGGTGGGGCCACTGCCGGAACAGTGGCTAAGCAGCGATGTGACCAGTTTGCACCAAGGTGGGCTCGACGCACACACGATCGCGTCCGCCGTTTTTGGCACAGTACAGCGCCTGGTCGGCCCGGGCCAGCAAGGCATCCGAGGTGTCTCCGGCAGCCCGCCACTGCGCCACGCCAATGCTGACGGTGCAACGCAGGTCTTCGCCACCCCAAGGGATGGGCAGCCTGCGCACGCCTTCACACAGCTTCTCGGCCAGGTGGCTGGCCTCCGCGCGTGACGTGGCAGGCAGCAACACCAGGAACTCCTCGCCCCCCCAGCGAGACACGACATCGGTGGCGCGCAGGTGCCGCCGCAGGTGTTGCGCCACCGTGCGCAAGGTGTGATCACCGGCAGCGTGCCCCAGGCGGTCGTTGACCTGCTTGAAGTGGTCGATGTCGACCATCAGCGCAGAAAAGGGGGGGCCCATTCGCCGCGCACGCTGTCGCTCCAGCGTCAGCACATCGTCCATGGCATGACGGTTGAGCAGACCGGTCAGGCGGTCGTGGCGTGCCGCTCGGCGCAACTGCCCGCCCAGCTTGAAGATGACCAGGCCGAACAGCGTCAATTCCAGACTCAAAGACAGCAAGACCCACAGCATGGCCGAGGTCAGGCTGATGGAGGTGCCTGCCATGCTGGCCTGGATCAATCGCTCGGGCTCCAGCAGGGCCATCACCGCACGGTGGGCCAGCACCGCGGCACCCAGCAGGCTGGGCAGGGTGAACAAGGCCATCCAGCGGCTGCGCACGATCTCGCGGCGCATGTAGCGGAAGATGACCATGGCCGTCCACAGACAGCACAGACACGACAGGGCGGAGATGGTGGCCACCCGCCATGGGGCGTCGGCATGGCTGGGCCACAGCCAGAGCGCACCCATCAACAGCCCCAGGGCCCCGATGGACAGTCGATCTTGCAGCGGCTGGCGGGTGAACAGCAGCAAACCCCGCGTTTGCAACAGCAGCGCGCCCATGAACAAGGTGTTGCCCAACAGGCGCACGAGTTCCAGCTGCGCATGGGCGCTGACAACAAAGTTCAGGAACGATCCACCACTGAGCAGGGAAAAGCCGGCCCAGTGCAGGGCAGGGCGACGCACGTTATTGAGCAGCCAGCCCGTGGTCAGCCACCCCAGCGCAATCACCAGCTCTTGGAGAAAAGCCATGGCCAAGCCGATCTGCGCGGGTTGCCAGTCGTTCAAGGTGGGCATGTGAGGGGCCGGTGATGCGGGGGGGCGTCGGGAAAGGCCGCTGACCCACAGGCCATGTCAGGCAAAGGAGACATGACAGTCGTCGCGGCGGCCAAACTTCGTTTGTACCAGATTGTTGTGAAGGTTGGTACATGAGGGCGCAGCGCCATCCACGGCAGGACGGCTGCAAATGTCAGGCACGCACGGCGTGATCCGGCTGACTGTCGGTGTAACGGGCGTGGATGTCTTCCACGGCCGCACGTTGATTCACCAGTGCGTTGACGCAGTCTGCATCCAGCTTGCCTTGTGCGCTCAGTCGGTGCAGTTCAGCGAACGCGTCATCCAGCGACCATTCCTGCTTGTAGGGGCGATGGGCGGTCAGCGCATCAAAGATGTCGGCCACCGCGACCACGCGCGCCTCGATGGGGATGGCCTCTCCTGACAAGCCCTGCGGGTAGCCGGAGCCATCGAGCATCTCATGGTGGCACTGCACGATGTTGCGCAGCAGTTCGCTCTCGGGGAAGTGGCGATCGCCCTCCTTGCCGATGATGCGCTCGATGATCTCGACCCCCTTGGCCACATGGCTGTCCATGATGACGCGCTCTTCGGGGTCCAGGCGGCCAGGCTTGAGCAGGATGCGATCGGGGATGCCGATCTTGCCGATGTCGTGCATGGGCGCAAACAGGTAGACCCCTTCGACGAACTCGTCGTTGAGTCCGTGCAACGGGGCAATGGCCCGAGCGATGAGGCGCGAGTAGCGCGCCATGCGGTCCAGGTGGGCGCCGGTTTCGAAGTCACGCAACTCGGTCAGCTCGCGGGCGAGCTTGGTGGACTCGATCATGGCCCGGATGGTGGCGATCTCGCTGGAGATCATCATGCTGATCAGGCTGGTGTAGAGCACCAGATCCCGTTGTACCTGGGGCGTGAACGCCGCCCGCTGACACGAGTCGAAGAAGATGAAACCCAGTAAGCGACCGTGGTCGAACAAGGGGACCGTGAACGAGGACTGGTAGCCCTGGGCTTTGAGCCATTGGCTGTGGGCCGTGTCGGAATGGATGGCCGAGGCGATGTCGTCCAGAACCCGGAAATCACCACTTTGGGCCAGCTGACTCAAGGCGTGGCTGTTGGAGAGCGAGGCTTCATAGCCGGCGATGGCCTCACCTGTGCGGGTGCTGTTGATGAAGGTCTTGAGCTGGTCGTCCTTGGCTTCGTAGAGCGCACAGGCAATCCGGTCGACCATGGGCACGGTTTCAAGCAGGCGTGTGTGCAGGGCGCCCAGACGCTCGGTCAGGGTGCCTGAGTTGGCGATGACCGCCAGGGAAGCAAGGCTCATGGTGACTTTTCGGAAGAACGGGCGCGGTTATACAGGCATCCGAAAATCCAAGCCTGTGCGTCGGGTATGAGGGGCAAGTTGTCCCCCGAAGCTGTGGACAACCTTGTGAGGAACAGTTGTATGACTGGCACTGCCCCTGGGAAACCACCTGGATTGCTCAAAAAAAGGGCAGTGTAGCGGTGTTCAGGCCGTGGCGTGAGCTTGTCCATGCTGGCGTCGGTGGCGTCCCAGTCGGTTGAGCCACAGGGAGGTCAGGATCACGGCGCCACCGGTCACCAGGCGTGGCAGGTCGGTGTCACGTTGCCAGATCAGCACATTGACCAGCAGTCCGGCAGGGACATGCAATTCGTTCATGACCGCCAGAGTGCCTGCGTCCACTCGCGTGCTGCCTCGCACCCACCAGTACATGCCCAGCGCGGTGGCAAACACACCCATCCAGGCCAACACCCCCCATTGCATGGCGGTGTGGGGGAGTTTGTCGGGATCGCCCCAGATCAACCAGGCGGGCAGGGCCAGCGCCAGTGCGCCCAGGAAGAAATGTCCGAAGAAGCGATGCAATGGGTAGGCCGTGGGATGGCGAGCCAACAGATGTCGGCACAGGACCTGGCCCGCGGCAAAAGTCAGGTTGGCCACCTGCAGCATCACGAAGCCCCACAGATAGTCGCCCGTGAGGGGTTGAAAACGGATGATGATGCCGCCGCCAACGGCCACAGCCGCCGCCAGCAGGGCCCAAGGATTGAAGCGACGGACCAGGGCGTCGTCGATCAGCGTGACATAGATGGGCGTGAGCACCGTGAACAGCAGAACCTCCTGCACGGTCAACACTTCGAAACTGCGGTACAGGCACAGATAGGTGATGCCGAACTGCAGGGCCCCCGCCAACCAGAAGCCCCCGAGCAGGGCGCGCGGCAGGCCGCGCCAGAGTGTGAAGGGGGCAAAGAGCAAGGCCGCGATGCCCACGCGAACCAACACCGCAAAGTCGCTGTCCACCTGACCGGCCAGATATTGCCCAATCAGGCTGAAGGAAAAAGCCCACAGGGCGGTGACGATCAGAAGGTGAGACATGGACGCGGAGGATGCGCGCAGGGGCGCACGGTAAATGGATCAAATCGTGACAAAGATGGCAGGGTGCCATGTCCGATCTTGCATACACTGATGGGCGGCTCATTCCGCCCAACCGGGGGCGCATTCTTCACCATCTTTCCTGCTCATGGCGCGCCACCCCTTTGCTCAAGCGCTGCTGGTCTGCCTGCTGGGCTTGGTGATCACCTTCGGAGTTGACCGTTATGGTCAACAACGCGCCGAGCAGGCACTGTACCGTCAGGCTCAAGCCCAACTCGATGCAGCCAGCCATCGGCTGGCGCTGGAATTGGCCGACGTCTTGCAGGTCAACAAGGATTTCGCGGCGCGGGTGTCAGCCCAGTCCGGCGCGGGGCAGTTGGACGAGGCGCAATGGCAGCGTCTGGCGGCCGAAACCTTGACGCGACAGCGCCGGCTCAAGAACCTGGCCCTGACGCGCGGCCTGGTGGTCACCCACGTCTACCCGGTGCGCGGCAACGAGGTGGTGCTGGGCCTGGACTATCGTCAGCATCCCGATCAGTTGGCAGGCATTCAGGCCGCCATCGATGCCCGGCAGGGTGTGCTCACCGGTCCGGTGATGTTGGCGCAAGGCGGTTTGGGGATGATCGGCCGTGTGCCCATGTTCGAGCCACCCCGCAACGGTCGCCCGGGGCCCATGGTGGGTGTGGTGTCGGCCGTGGTTCAGCTGGAAGGTTTGCTGGTTGATGTGGGGCTTGATCCTGCGCGCGTGCCCTTTGTTTACGCATTTGCCGCAGACGATGGCGGCCGTGCTTTTCGAGAGGCCTTTCAGGGTGATGCCCGCTTGTTTCGGTCGGGGCGTTTGAAGGCCGAGATCTCTTTGCCTCAAGGGCGCTGGCATGTGGCGGCAAACCTGAAGCCAGAGGCCTTGGCGCGGGCGTGGCAGCCTTGGCCTGTGCGCATGGCGGGTCTGGGTCTGTCGATCGGGTTGGCGGTGTTGGTCTTGGTGGTGGCGCGGTCCTTGCCTCAGCGCAAGGAGGCGGCTGTCATGGAAAGCCGTGGGCGCGGCATCGGATTGCAGCCCATCATCATCGGGGTGCTGCTTTTGATGGCGCTGCCCACGGTGGTCCTTCAGGGTTGGTTTGCCTACCGGGCTGCCTCCACGGCGGCCGAGCGCTTTCAGGAGGACCTTGCCAGCGAGGTGGGCGCTCGCGTGTACGACAAGGTGGTTCAGTTCTTCGAGGTGCCGCGCCGCGTGCTGGCGTTCAACGCAGAGCAGTTTCGCTCTGGTGCCATCGACCCCCGAAACACCGAAGCGGTCAGCCGCAACTTTCTGTTGCAGATCCGCCAACATCCGCTGCTGACTTTCCTGTCGATCGGGACCGCAGAGGGCGAGTACCTGTCTGCCAGTCGCCCCCCGGTCGGGCGTGACAAGGCTTTGCGTGTGCTGGAGGCACGCATCGATGCCGCGCGCGTCATGCACATCTATCGTGCCGATGAGGTGTACGTGCGTGGGGAGTTGCTCTCGCGCGGCAGCCAGCACTTTGATACCCGTACGCGCCCGTGGTTCAAGGCGGCGGTCGAGGCCAATCGGCCGTCCTGGTATCCCGCCTATCGCTATGCGATCGAGGACGAGGCCGGCAACTACAACGCCGTTGGCATCGGCATGTCCGCCCCCGTGGTGGATCGCCAGCACCGATTTGTTGGTGTGGTCACCGCCGATGTGGCCTTGTCACAGTTGAACCTGCTGCTGTCCGGCATCACCAAAGACATTGGCGGTGTGGCGTTCCTGGCCGAAAGCAATGGGCTGCTGTTGGCCGCCTCCACCGACGATCCGGTTTACCGCTTGTCGGGCAAGTCCATGCAGCGCATCGCGGTGCGGGCCAGCGACAACCCCTTGATCCGTGTGGCGGGTGAGGTGCTCGCTGAGCAGGGGCATGCCAGGGGACGGGCGTTCCATGATGTCGACGGAGAACGACACCTGATTGACTGGTGGACTTATCAGTTGCCCGACGGGCCCAGTCTGACCATCGGTGTGGTGCTGCCACAAAGTCGCTTTGCCGCGCCCAGTGAGGGCTTGCTGGGGAATGCGGTGCTGGTGGCCTTGCTGCTGCTGGCAGCGTGTGTGGTGGCAGCCTGGGTGCTCAGTGAGCGCCTGGCGCGTCCCCTGGTCACTCTCAGCCAGTGGGCCGCGCGCCTTGGGCAGGGGGACTGGGCTCGCCCGCACCAGACGGGCAGCGCCATTGCCGAGGTGAGTACGCTGTCGCACGCCTTGGGGCAGATGGCCGCTCAGTTGCGCGATCACACCGAGGAACTGACGCGGCAGGTGGCCGAACGCACCACCGAGCTGGAGCAGGCCAATCGGGTTTTGTCCAAGCTGTCGCATACCGATGGCCTCACCGGGGTGGCCAACCGCCGCCGTTTTGACGAGTTGCTGAGCCTGGAATGGTCGCGTGCGATGCGGGCGGAGCAGGCCTTGGCCCTGATCATGCTGGACGTGGACCATTTCAAGCTCTTCAACGATCGCTATGGCCACTTGGCCGGCGATGACTGTTTGCGAAGCATCGCGCGGGTGCTGACCGAGCAGTGCCGCCGTGCGGGTGACCAGCCGGCACGCTATGGGGGTGAAGAGTTCGTCATCCTGGTCGCGGAGGACGATGTGGCCGGTGCAGTGCAACTGGCCGAACGGGTGCGCCTGGCCATCCAAGCGCTGGGCATCCCTCATGTGGACAGCGCCCACCACGTGGTTACCGTGAGCTTGGGCGTGGCGGTGGCGCACCCCGTGTTGGGAGAGCAGGCGCAAACGCTCATCAGCCGTGCTGATGCGGCCCTGTATCGGGCCAAACACAGTGGCCGCAACCAGACCAATCTGGCAGACGTCGAAGACGAGCACCCAACTGCAACCGAAGTCTGAGCGGCGTATGGCACCGCCGATGGGCGGTTGCAAGGATCAGGCAGCGTGGGCGGCCAGCAACTGCGCCACCACCGCGATGGCGATCACGGCCGGCTCCTTGCCTGGGATGTCGGGCAGGCCGATGGGGCAGGTCAGACGGGCCAGGGCCTCAGCAGGAATGCCTTGTTCTGCCAGTCGGTGCAGAAAGCGCGCCCGCTTGGTCTGTGAGCCGATCAAGCCGGCGAACCGGAAGTCGCCCCGGCGCAGCACGGCGTCGATGATCTTCAGGTCCAGATCGTGCCGATGCGTCAGCACCAGGTGACAGGCGTTCGGGGGGGCGTCAAGCACCTCGCGTTCGGCAGCCTCGGTGGGCAGCCACTGGATGTGGTCGGGCAGGGCGGCCAGCATCTCGGGTGCGGGCAATCCAGCCTGGGCATCCCATTCCGGCAGATCGTCGGCACGCTCGTCGATCCAGCGCACGCTGCAGTCCAGGTCACTCAGCAGCTTGACGATGGCCTGGCCCACATGGCCGGCGCCATGCAGCTCGACATGAAAGCGGGGCGGTGGCACCTGCCAGGCCGCCAGACTGGCCATGCTCAGGGCTTCAAAGCGCAGGGTCACGACCCCGCCGCAGCATTGGCCCAGGGTGGGGCCCAGCGGGAAGGTGTGCGTCCAGCTTTCCGCAGGCAGGCCTTCGCGCAGCGCCTGACGCGCCAGGTCGATGGCGCGCCATTCCAGATGCCCCCCGCCGACCGTGCCCCGTACCTCGTCGGGCGCCACCAGCATGCGGGCGTCCTGATCGCGCGGGGTCGAGCCCCGGATGGCGTCCACGCTGACGATGTAGGCGGCGCGCCCGTCTTGCAGCCAACGCGTGGCACGGGCGTGCAGGCTGCGTGGCGTCAGGCGGTCGGGGGCGCTGGATGCGGTGAAGCTCATGCGCTGAGCGGGTCCAACGCTTGCGCCTGGCGCTGCACCGCCTGGATGGCATCGAGAATGGCCTCGGGCGTGGCCGGCGCGCGCAATGGCGGGTCGATGCGGTGCCCGCCCACGCTGGAGATCGCGTCGCGCAGCGCAAAGAACACCGAAAACGGCAGCAACAGCGGCGGCTCACCCACCGCCTTCGAGCGGTAGATGGTGTCCTGCACATTGCGGTTCTGGAAGAGCTTCACGCGGAAGTCCACCGGGCAGTCATTGGCCGTGGGAATCTTGTAGGTGGACGGGGCGTGCGTCATCAGCTTGCCCGTGTCGGGGTGCCACCACAATTCCTCGCTGGTGAGCCAGCCCATGCCTTGCACGAAGGCGCCTTCGATCTGGCCGATGTCCAGCGCCGGGTTGATGGACTGTCCCACGTCGTGCAGCACATCGGCGCGCAGCACGCGTGATTCGCCGGTGAGCGTGTCCAGCAGCACCTCGCTCACGGCCGCACCGTAGGCGAAGTAGTAGAAGGGGTGGCCCTGCATGGTCTGGCGGTCCCAGCTCAGACCGGGGGTGGCGTAAAAGCCGTCGGACCAGAGTTGGATGCGGTTCAGGTAGGCGTCGTTGACCACGTCTTCGAAGCTCAAGGCCTGGTCGCCGGCCCACACCTGGTCATCCGCAAAACGCACTTCGCTGGCGGGCACGCCCAGGCGGGTGGCGGTGCGTTGGGCCAGTCGTTCCACGATTTGCTGCGCCGCGTTGGCGGCGGCCTTGCCGTTCAGGTCCGACCCGGTGGAGGCGGCCGTGGCCGAGGTGTTGGCCACCTTGCTGGTGTCGGTGGCGGTCACGCGCACGCGGTGGGCGCTCACGCCCAGGGTGTGCGCCACCATCTGCGCCACCTTGGTGTTGAGGCCCTGGCCCATCTCGGTGCCGCCGTGGTTCACCAGCACGCTGCCGTCGTTGTAGACGTGCACCAGCGCGCCGGCCTGGTTCAGGTGCACCACATTGAAGGAGATGCCGAATTTCAGCGGGGTGAGGGCCAGGCCCTTTTTCAAGATGGGGCTGCTGGCGTTGAAGGCGGCTACCGCCTCGCGGCGGGCGTGGTAATCGCTGCTGGCCACCAACTCGCGGATCAGGGCGGGCAGCACGTTGTCGACCACCTTCTGGCCGTAAGGCGTCGTGTCGCGCTCACCCACGCCGTACAGATTGGCCAGGCGCACCTCCAGCGGATCGCGCCCCACCTTGCGGGCCAGCGAATCCATGATCAACTCGATGGCCATCGCGCCTTGGGGGCCGCCAAAGCCCCGAAAGGCCGTGTTGCTCTGGGTGTTCGTGCGGGCGCAAAAGCCCTGGGCGTCCACCGCCGGCAGCCAGTAGGCATTGTCGAAGTGACACAGCGCGCGCGTCATCACCGGCGCCGACAGGTCGGCGGAGAACCCCGCTCGCGACACCATTTCGATGCGGGTGCCCAGGATGCGGCCGTGCTCATCGTGGGCCACGTCGAAGTCGTGGATGAAGCAGTGGCGCCGCCCGGTGATCAGGATGTCGTCATCGCGGTCGGGGCGCAGCTTCACCGGGCGTTGCAGCGTGTGCGCGGCCAGGGCGGCCACACAGGCGAACACGGCCGATTGCGACTCCTTGCCGCCAAAGCCACCGCCCATGCGGCGTGATTCCACCTGCACATGGTGGGCGTGCAGGTTCAGTGCGTGCGCAATCGCGTGCTGCATCTCGCTGGGATGCTGGGTGGAGCTGTGCACCAGCAGGCCGCGGTCTTCACGCGGAATGGCGTAGGCGATGTGACCTTCGAGGTAGAAATGCTCCTGTCCGCCCATGTGGAAGCGGCCTTGCAGACGCTCGGGCGCTTGCGCGAACGCGGCGTCCACATCCCCACGGCGTAGGCGCATGGGTGGCACCACATACTGGCCGGCCGCATGGGCCTCTTCCGGGGTCAAGATGGCGGGCAGGGGTTCGATCTGAACAAAATCTTTCGTGCGCGCGGCGGCGCGGCGGGCCAGCTCGCGCTGGGTCGACAGCACCACCAGCACGGGCTGTCCCAGGTAACGCACATCACCGCTGGCCAGGATGGGGTCATCGTGGACCAGGGCGCCGCAGTCATTGAGGCCAGGGATGTCGGCGGCGGTCAGCACGGCCACCACGCCGGGCAGGGCCTTCAGGCCGGCCACGTCGATGTGGGTCAGGCGGCCATGCGCCACGGGTGACAGGCCCAGCGCCGCATGCAGCGTGCCGGCCAGCTCGGGCAGGTCGTCAATGTAGGGCGCGCGCCCGGCCACATGCAGGTGGGCCGATTCGTGGGGCAGAGGCTGGCCCGCCACCCGGTCAGGGCTCACAGAGTTCGATGTCATCACAAGCCCTCCTTGTCACACAGGTGCCGGCCAGATCTGGGTCTGGGTCGATGGCAGGGGCGCGTCCGGACGGGTCTCCATCCAGAAACGCTTCAACAAATTCGCAGCCACGGTGTGGCGGTAGTCGCGGGTGGCGCGCAGGTCGGTCAGTGCTTGGAAGTCCTGCGCCAAAGCGGCTTGGGCGGCCTGTAGCGTGGCTTCATTCCACGGGTGGCCAATGAGCGCAGCTTCGGTGAGCGTTGCCCGACGCGCTGTCGCCGCCATGCCGCCCCATCCCAGTCGCGCCTCGGCAATGAGGCCATCTTCCAGGCGGATCATCAGCCCCGCGCACAGGGCCGAGATGTCACTGTCCCGCCGCTTGGATACCTTGTAGGCGCGCAGCACCTCACTCCGCGCGGCTTGAGGCAGCGGCACGCGCAGCGCCTGCACGAACTCGCCCGGCTGCAGGGCGTTGGCCACGTAGCCCAGGTAGAACGCGCTCAAGGGCAGCTCGCGGGTCTGCTCGCCCTGACGCAGCACCAACGAGGCGCCCAGGGCCAGCAAAATGGGAGCGCCATCGCCAATTGGCGAGCCGTTGGCCACATTGCCGCCCAGCGTGCCGGCATGGCGTACGGGGGGCGAGGCAAAGCGCAGCCAGATTTCGCGCAAGGCGGGCACATGGCGGCTCAAGGTAGACCATGCGTCCTCCAGCGACACGCCCGCACCGATCTCCAGCCCCTCAGGCTGAGCCGGGTTGGCGCCCCAGTGCGTGATCTGCTGCAGCTCGCGCACGCGGCCCACATACAGGATGTCGCCCAGCGCCTTGAACTGCTTGTTCACCCACAGGGCCACGTCGGTGCCGCCGGCCAGTACGCGGGCCTGGGGCAGGGCCGCGCGCAGCCGCGCCAGCTCGGTCAGCGTGGTGGGGGCAAAGAAGCGGGTGGTCTGGCCGGGTGCGGCCGGGTCAGGGCCTTCGTAGACCAGGTCCGGCTGATCTGCCAGCGTGCTCAGCGCCGTCAGATACGGCGTTGGATCAAAGCTGACGCGCGGCGCATCGAACATCTGCTCCCCCGCATCCAGGATCGGCCGGTAGCCCGTGCAGCGACACAGATTGCCCGCCAGCGCATCGGCCAGGTCCGCACGTGGCAGCGCCTGCTCATGGTGTTCGTACAGGTTCCACAGCGACATCACGAAGCCTGGTGTGCAAAAGCCGCATTGCGATCCGTGGCAGTCCACCAGGGCTTTCTGACACGGGTGCAGCGGGGCATCTGCGCGGGGTTGCAGGTCTTCCACCGTCAGCAAGGCCTGTCCGTCCAGCGTGGGCAGGAACTGGATGCAGGCGTTCACCGTGCGCTGCTGCCAGGCACCGGTGGCATCGCGCTCACCCAGCACCACCGTGCAGGCGCCACAGTCCCCCTCGGCGCAGCCTTCCTTGGTGCCGGTGCAGTGCGCCGCTTCACGCAGCCACTGCAACACCGTGGTGGTGGCGGGCACGCCGCTGACCTCCTTCACCTCGCCTCGGTGAACGAAGCGAATGGGGCGGGAGGGCCGGGGCTCGGCAGGGGCGCTCATCAACAGGTCTCCTTTTGTACAGCTCATTATGGCGAGGATGGAATGCAAGCGGCGTGCCGACGCATTGACGCCAGGGTGGCAAAGTTGGCCCGATCAGTGCTTGTGCATGCTCTACCATCCATGATGCTCACCGGTCCGCTGTTCTTTGTCTTGTATGAATGCCCCTGATCCTGTGTCGCTGACAAGCGAAGCCCCTCAGACAGACGCTGCCTTGCGGCGCGTGCTGCGGGCGGACCTGCTCGACTTCACCGCCGACCCTGGCTTTGCCTTGCCCCACGAGGCCACCGGGGTGCGCTGGCGCCCGGATCACCTGGTCCTGATCGAAGATGGCCGCATCCACGCCGTGCAGCCGGCCGACCAGCCTGTGCCCGCTGGCTGGCAGTCCGTGCCGCAGGAGGACCATGGCGGCCGCCTGTTGATGCCCGGCTTCATCGACACCCATGTGCACTGCCCGCAACTGGACGTGATCGCCAGCTTTGGCACGGCCTTGCTGGACTGGCTCAACACCTACACCTTCCCGGCCGAGAAGCGCTATGCCGACCCCGAGGTCTCCCGCCAGGGCGCCCAGCGCTTCCTGTCGGCCCTGTGGGCGCATGGCACCACCAGCGCGGTCGTGTTCCCCACCGTGCACAAAGTCAGTGCACAGGCCCTGTTCGAAGCCGCTCATGCACAAGGCATGCGCCTGATCACCGGCAAGGTGCTGATGGACCGCCACGCGCCCGACGGCCTGCGCGACGACGTGGCTCAGGCGGAGCGCGACTGCATTGACCTGATCGACCGCTGGCACAACCAGGGTCGTCAGGCCTTCGCGGTCACCGTGCGCTTTGCGCCCACCAGCACGCCCGAGCAACTGGCCATGGCCGGTCTGCTGTGTCAGACCTATCCCGGCACCTACATGCAGACCCATGTGGCCGAGAACCAGGACGAGATCCGCTGGGTGGCCGAGTTGTTCCCGGATGCCCGCAGCTATCTGGATGTGTACGACCGTGAAGGCCTGCTCGGCCCGCGCGCCGTCTTGGCCCACGGCATCTGGCTGGACGCCAACGACCGCGCCGTGTTGCGCGAGCGCGGTGCCCAGATCGCGCACAGCCCGTCGTCCAACCTGTTCCTGGGCAGCGGCCTGTTCGACTGGGCCCAGGCGCAGCGTGAAGGCGTGGCCGTCAGTCTGGCCAGCGACGTGGGTGGCGGCACCAGCCTGTCCATGCTGCGCAACATGCAGGACGCCTACAAGATCCAGGCGATGCTGGGCAACCGCCTGACCGCCTGGAAGGCCCTGCACGCCGCGACGCTGGGCGCCGCGCAAGCCCTGGGCCTCGCTCACGAAATCGGCCAGATCGAGCCCGGCCACATGGCTGACCTGGCGGTGTGGGACTGGGCCCACGGCCCTGTGGCCGAACACCGTGACCGCCTGGCACGCGACTCGCATGCATCCTTGCACGAACGCGCCTTCGTCTGGATGACCCTGGGTGACGAACGCAACCTCGTGGAAACCCTGATCCGGGGTCAAACGGTGTTCCAATCTCCGCTTTGACCGAGCGCCCCTGTTCTTTGGCTTGACCCATTTCTGACCACCACCCTCATGAGCTACCGTCTTGAACTGAGGCGCATCACCAAGCAGTACCCTGGCGTGCGCGCCAACGATGCGGTGAGCCTGAAAGTGCGACCCGGCGAGATCCACGCTGTGCTCGGCGAAAACGGCGCGGGCAAGTCCACGCTGATGAAGATCATCTTCGGCGCGGTCAAGCCCGATGAAGGCGAGATCCTTTTCAACGGCCGCGAGGTGCACATCAAGTCGCCACAAGAGGCGCGCGCCCTGGGCATCAGCATGGTGTTCCAGCACTTCTCGCTGTTCGACACCCTCAGCGTGGCCGAGAACGTCTGGCTGGGCCTCGACAAGTCCATGAGCCTGGCCGAGGTCACCGCCCGCATCCGCGAGGTGGCCGGCGAATATGGCCTCGACATCGACCCAACCCGCACCGTGCACGACCTCAGCGTGGGCGAGCGCCAGCGCGTCGAGATCGTGCGCGCCCTGATGACGAACCCGCAGCTGCTGATCTTGGACGAGCCCACCTCGGTGCTCACGCCCCAGGCTGTCACCCGCCTGTTCGTCACCCTGCGCCACCTGGCCGAAAAGGGCTGCGCCATCCTCTACATCAGCCACAAGCTCGATGAGATCCGCGCCCTGTGCCACCACTGCACCGTGATGCGCGGCGGCAAGGTCACCGGTGAGGTGGACCCGACCAAGGAAAGCAACGCCAGCCTCTCGCGCCTGATGATCGGCGCCGAGCCGCCTGAGTTGCGCCGTGCCGCGCCCGTGCTGGGCGACGTGGCCCTGTCGGTGCGCCAACTCAGCGTGCCGCGCAACGACCCCTTCGGTGTGGACCTGAAAGACCTGGCCTTCGAGCTGCGCGCCGGAGAAATCCTGGGCATTGCTGGCGTGTCGGGCAACGGGCAGCAGGCCTTGATGGCGGCGCTCAGTGGCGAAGACCTGCGAGCCCAGCCGCGCAGCATCTTCCTGTTTGGCAAGGACATCAGTCGGATGTCGCCACGCCACCGCCGCCACCTGGGTCTCAACAGCGTGCCCGAAGAACGCCTGGGTCGCGGCGCCGTGCCCACCATGTCGCTGGCCCAGAACACCTTGCTGACCCGCACCGATGCCATCGGCCCTGGCGGCTGGTTGCGCATGAACGGCGTGGTCGGCATGGCGTCCGAGCTGATCGAGCGCTTCAAGGTCAAGGCCGCCGGCCCGCAGGCACCCGCGCGCAGCCTGTCGGGCGGCAACCTGCAAAAGTTCATCATGGGCCGCGAGATCGAAGCTGAGCCCAAGGTGCTGCTGGTCTCTCAGCCCACCTGGGGCGTGGACGTGGGCGCGGCCGCCCAGATCCGGGGCGAATTGTTGAAGCTGCGCGATGCCGGCTGCGCCGTGCTGGTCGTCAGCGAGGAGTTGGACGAATTGTTTGAAGTCAGTGACCGCCTGATGGTGATGGCGCAAGGCCGCCTCTCGCCCAGCCTGCCCGTGGCCGAGGCCACCATCGAGCAGATCGGTGCCTGGATGAGCGGCCTGTGGGACGCCCCCGCCGCCGTGAACGAGGAGGGCGCCCATGTTCAAGCTTGAGCCCCGTCCCGTCCCCTCGAAGGCGCTGACCTTCGCTTCGCCGCTCATTGCGCTGCTCATCACCGTGCTGATCGGCGTGGGCCTGTTCATGGCCTTGGGCAAAGACCCAGTGGCGGGTCTGCGCATGTTCTTCATCGAGCCGCTCAAGAGCCCCTACGCCCTGTCCGAGCTCAGCCTGAAAGCCACCCCGCTGATCCTGATCGGACTGGGGCTGGCTGCGTGTTTCCGCGCCAACCTGTGGAACATCGGTGCCGAAGGGCAGTTCGTCATGGGCGCCATCTTCGCCGGCGGCGTCGCCATGCAGGCCACCCCCGACACCGGGCGCTGGATTGTCGTGGCCGTGTTGGCCGCCGGCATGCTGGGCGGCATGGTCTGGGCCGGCATCGTGGCGGCCTTGCGTGACCGCTTCCACGCCAACGAAATCCTCGTCAGCCTGATGCTGGTCTACGTGGCCGAGATGCTGCTGAGTTACCTCGTCTACGGCCCCTGGAAGGACCCGGCCGGCTACAACTTCCCGCAAACCATCACCTTCCTGGAAGCCACGCGCGTGCCCAAGCTGATGACCGGACTGCGCATGAACATCGGCATCATCCTGGCACTGGTGGCGGTGGCGGGCTTTGCCATCTTCCTGTTCCGCACCTACGCGGGCTTCCAGTTGCAGGTGGGCGGCCTGGCACCCCAGGCGGCGCGCTATGCCGGCTTCTCGTCGCGCAAGGCGCTGTGGACGGCACTGCTGCTGTCAGGCGGCATGGCCGGCCTGGCCGGGGCACTGGACGTGGCCGGCCCGCAAGGCCAGCTCACGCCCTATGTGCCGCTGGGCTACGGCTTCGCGGCCATCATCGTCGCCTTCGTCGGCCGCCTGCACCCGGTCGGCATCGTCTTCTCGGCCATCCTGATGAGCATGTTCTTCATCGGCGGTGAGCTGGCGCAGTCCCGCCTGGGCCTGCCCAAGGCCATGACCGGTGTCTTCCAGGGCCTGTTGCTGTTCACGCTGCTGGCGTGTGACACCTTCATCCACCAACGTCTGCGCTGGGCGAACGCCAAATGACCGAAGTCATCTCCTTCATCACTGCCGATTCGCTGGCGCTGCTGATCGCCGCGACCCTCAACGCGGGCACCGTGGTGGCCCTGGCCGCCCTGGGGCTCTTGCTCAACGAGCGGGCCGGCGTGCTCAACCTGGGGGCCGAGGGCATGATGCTCGTGGCCGCCATCGCCGGTTTTGCCACCGGCGTCTCCACGGGCAACGACTGGTTGGCCTTCGGTGCGGGCGCCTTGGCCGGGGCCGTCATGGCGGCGGTCTTTGGTCTGCTGGTCATCTGGCTCAACACCAACCAGTACGCCACGGGGTTGGCGCTCAGTCTGTTCGGATCCGGCTTGAGCGCGTTCGTGGGCATCCGCTACACGCAAGAGCGCCTGCCCGAGCGCCCGCATTTCGACATCCCCTGGCTGTCTGACCTGCCGTTTGTGGGCACCGCCTTCTTCAAGCACCACCCTCTGGTCTACATCGCGGTGCTGCTGGCGCTGGGGCTGACCTGGTTCCTGATGCGTTCGCGCCCCGGCTTGGTGCTGCGTGCGGTGGGCGAATCCCCCGAATCGGCGCATGCCCTGGGCTACGCCGTGCGTCCCATTCGCCTGCTGGCGGTCACCTTGGGCGGTGCGCTGTGCGGCCTGGCGGGGGCCTACATCTCGGTGGCCTACACACCCATGTGGGTCGAAGGCATGGTGGCCGGCAAGGGCTGGATCGCGCTGGCGCTGACCACCTTCGCCACCTGGCGCCCTGGGCGTGTGCTGCTGGGGGCCTACCTGTTTGGCGGCGTCACCATGCTGCAGTTCCAGATGCAAGGCCAGGGCGTGGCGATTCCCAGCCAGTTCCTGACCATGTTGCCGTATCTGGCGACCATCGTTGTGTTGGTCCTGATCTCGCGCAACCCGACATGGATCCGTCTGAACATGCCGGCATCCTTGGGAAAGCCCTTCCATCCTGGGCACTAAAACGGCATCATCACCCGGCATGATCATTGCTGTATACAACTTTGTCATTGGCTAGGGTCGCCGTCCGGCCCGCTTTCACACCTGGAGATGAGATGACTACACCTTTGTCCAAGCGTTCTCTGCTGAAGATGGGCGGCTGGGCCGCCTTGGCTGCCACCGCTGCCTTGGTCGGCTGCAGCAAGTCCGAAACCGAACCTGCGGCCGGTGCCGCATCGGAGGCCGCTTCGGTCGCAGCCAAGTCTGAGCCCCTGCAAATCGCTTTCGCCTACGTCGGCCCGGTGGGTGACGCGGGCTGGACCTACGCTCACAACGAGGGTCGTCTGGCCGTCGAGAAGGAATTCGGCGACAAGGTCAAGACCAGCATCGTCGAGAAGGTGCCCGAGGGCCCCGAGGCCGAACGCGTGATCCGTGACCTGGTGGGGCAGGGCGCCAAGCTGGTGTTCGGCACCACCTTCGGCTACATGGAGCCCATGCTCAAGGTCGCCGCCGACCACCCCGACGTCAAGTTCGAGCATGCCACCGGTTACAAGACCGCCGCCAACATGCGTACCTACGACGCCCGTACCTACGAGGGTGCCTACATGGCTGGCGTGATCGCAGGTTCGATGACCAAGACCAACACCCTGGGTGTGGTCGGCTCCATCCCCATCCCCGAGGTGATCCGCAACATCAACTCCTTCACCCTGGGCGCCCAAAGCGTCAACCCCAAGATCAAGACCAAGGTCGTATGGGTGAACGCCTGGTTCGATCCTCCCAAGGAAACCGAAGGCGCGCAAAGCCTGCTGAACCAGGGCGCCGACGTGCTGTTCCAGAACACCGACTCGGCCGCTGTGCTGCAGACGGCTGAGAAGGCCGGCAAGTACGCCTTCGGCTGGGACTCCAACATGAGCCACTTCGGTCCGAAGGCTCACCTCGCCTCGGCGGTGATCAACTGGGGTCCTTACTACATCAAGGCCACCAAGGAGGCGCTGGAAGGCACCTGGTCCACCGGTGGCGTGTGGTGGGGCGTGAAGGATGGCGCCATCGACCTGGTGGCGATGTCTGACGCCGTGCCTGCCGAAGTCAAGACCAAGGTCGAGACCATCAAGGCTGGCCTGAAGGACGGCAGCTTCACCATCTGGAAGGGTCCGATTGTGGGCACCGACGGCAAGGAAGTGCTGGCCGCTGGCGCCACGGCCGACGACAAGTTCCTCGGCGGCATCAACTTCTACGTCAAGGGCGTGGAAGGCTCGGTTCCCTCCAGCAAGTGATGACCCTGGGGTCGTGTGAAACACGGCCCCAAATCATGTCATTCACGCTATAACAGGCTGTCCCGTGCGGACGGCCTGTTGTCCTTTCCGTCTGCCGTTTTCGTCGAGCCCCCTCAACTTGACGCCTTTGTTTCGATTCATCAGCCGCGACAGCGCGATACCGCCATGAGCCAGTCTGCCTTCACCATCTCTCATGACCAGTTGCCCGCCTTGGTGCAGGCCATGCCCAAGGCCGAGTTGCACATGCACATCGAGGGCTCACTGGAGCCTGAATTGATCTTCG
Source organism: Burkholderiales bacterium (assembly GCA_029268225.1). Taxonomy (GTDB): domain Bacteria; phylum Pseudomonadota; class Gammaproteobacteria; order Burkholderiales; family Burkholderiaceae_C; genus Aquabacterium. Next base: position 47,875 of record JAJUGJ010000019.1, read on the forward strand.
CTCTGGCGCAGCGCAACGGCGTCACGCTGAGCTATCCCAGCGTCGAAGCCCTGCGTGCGGCTTACGCTTTCACCGACCTGCAAAGCTTCCTCGACATCTACTATGCGGGGGCTTCCGTCTTGCTGAAAGAGCAGGACTTCCACGACATGGCATGGGCCTATTTCCTCAAGGCCAAAGCGGACAACGTCGTGCATGCCGAGCTGTTCTTTGATCCGCAAACCCACACCGACCGGGGTGTGCCCTTTGAGGTCGTGATCCAGGGCCTGCACAGCGCCTGTGAGCGCGCCCGCACCGAACTGGGCGTCAGCTCGGCCCTGATCATGTGCTTCCTGCGCCACCTGAGTGAAGAGGAAGCCCTCAAGACGCTGGAGCAATCGCTGCCTTATCGCCACCTCTTCATCGGCGTCGGCCTGGACTCCAGCGAGCGCGGCCATCCACCCGAAAAGTTCGCCCGCGTTTTCGCGCGCTGCAAGGAGCTGGGCCTGCACCTGGTTGCCCACGCCGGCGAAGAGGGCCCGCCCGAATACATCATCAATGCCCTGGACGTGCTGTACGTGGAACGCATCGACCACGGCGTGCGCTGCGTCGAAGACCCCGAACTGGTCAAACGTCTGGCCCGCCAGGGCACGGCGCTGACTGTCTGCCCGCTGTCCAACATCAAGCTGTGCGTGTTCCAGACCATGAAGGAGCACAACCTCAAGACCCTGCTGCAGCACGGCTTGAAGGTCACCATCAACTCCGATGACCCGGCGTATTTTGGCGGCTACATGAACCAGAACTTCCTGGCCACCTTTGCCGACCTGGACCTGGACGCCAACGATGCCTACACCCTGGCGCGAAACAGCTTCGAAGCCAGCTTCGTGAGCGACAGCGTCAAGGCCGGCTGGATCGCCCAACTTGACCAGACCTTCGCCCGCTTCAACGCTCAGAGTTGATACAGCCTGGTGAGATGGCCTGCACGCAGGCCTGTGCCTGATCCTGCGCGGCCTCAGGCCTGTTCGTCCACCGGCACGGGCAAGCGCTTGCCGGGGCGCGCGTCGGCGTTGCGATCTGGAATGAACTGCAGCGATGACAGGGCGGCCAGCACCAAGGCCGGCGGCACCGTGGCGATGTAGCCCAGGTGCTTGAACCCCAGCGCCCCCAGCAGCCCGCCCAGGAAGAACATCAGCACCAGGCTCAGGTGCAGGCGCAGGCGTTTCAGGTTGGCCCGAACGGCGGGGTGTTCCGGGCTGTCGGGCGTGCGGTTCCAGTACAGCATCCGTCCCAACTCGATCCCGATGTCCGTCACCATCCCGGTGACGTGCGTGGTGCGGATCACCGAGTTCGACACCTTGGTGATCATGGCGTTTTGCAAGCCCATGATGAAGCACAGCAGCACCACGGTGAGGATCAGCGATGAGCCGATCACCCGGTGATAGGCGCCCAGCACCCCGAACACCAGCATCAGGATCGCCACCAGCAGCAAGGGCGCGGAATATTCGTGGCGTGAGCGCCGCCGCCGTGCCCAGTTGATCATGACGGCCGAGGTGGCCGCGCCCCCCAGGAACGACAGGACGGAAATCAGGGCGCCCTTGACCAATTCGAACTGACCCAGCGCGAGGTTGTCGGCCATCTCGGACACCAGCCCGGTCATGTGCGACGTGTACTGGCTCACCGCCAGAAAGCCGCCCGCATTGATGGCGCCAGCGTTGAAGGCCAGAAACAGTCCCAGGTGAACATCGGTACGCCGGGTGCGTTCCGGCGCGGTCAGGGTCCGCAGGTACTCGACGGGCATGGCTTGAGCAAACTTCCGCTAAAGCTGACATCATCGCTCAATTGCATGCGTTGCCGAGTACAAACCGACATGGCCGATCCGTTTTTCCACACCATTCCCGCCTGGCGATGGGCCCTGATTCAGACCCGTCGTGACCTGCGTGCCACCAGCATGCGCGTGCTGCTGGTGGCCGTGACCCTGGCTGTCGCCGCGCTCACCGCGGTGGCTTTCTTTGCCGACCGCATCGAGCGCGGCCTCAGCCGTGACGCGGCGCAGTTGCTCGGGGGAGACGCCGTGGTGGTGGCAGATCAACCCCTGCCTGACGACTTTGCGCGTCGCGCCCAGGCCAATCAGTTGCGCACTGCACGCACGGCCAGTTTCCCCAGCATGGCGCGGGCACCCGACGACCTCGGGGGGGAGGCTCGCCTCGCCAGCCTCAAGGCTGTCAGCGGGGGCTACCCCTTGCGTGGTCAGCTCACCCTGGGTGATCTGCTGGCCGATGGCCGTGTGCAAACCCGTGGCCCGGCACCCATGGGGGGGCCGGCGGCTGGCGAAGTCTGGGTGGACCCTGGTTTGCTCCTTGCGCTCAACCTCAAGATGGGCGACGCCATCTGGCTGGGCGAGGCCGCCTTCCGCATCAGCGCGGTCATTGTCAACGAGCCTGACCGCGGCTCGGGCTTCAGCACCTTCTCTCCCCGTGTGCTGATGCGCGAGGCCGACCTGCCGGTCACCGAACTCATCCAGCCTGCCAGCCGCGTCACCTATCGCCTGCTCGTTGCCGGCCCGGCCCGCCGGGGCGACGTGGGTGCGTCCCCCAACCTGAAAGCCGCCCCAGCGGGTGAGGCCGCCGCCCAGAGCGCGCTGCGTCGATTCGTGCAAGACAGCGAGCAAGCCGCCGAGAAACTTCGCGGCGTCCGGGTTGAAACCTTGGATCAGGGGCGCCCGGAGATGCGTGCCACGCTCGACCGTGCCGCCCTGTTCCTGCGTCTGGTGGCCCTGCTGGCCGCCTTGCTCTCGGCCGTGGCCGTGGCCGTGGTCTCGCGCGATTTCGCTCAGCGTCGTCTTGACGACTGCGCCTTGATGCGGGTGCTGGGCGTGCCCCAATCCGTCATGGCCTGGTCCTACGCGCTGCAGTTTCTGCTCGTTGGTGTGCTGGCCAGTGCGCTGGGTCTGCTGATCGGCTGGGGTTGCCACCACATCTTTGTCCACATTCTGGCCGATCTGGTCAACGTCAGCCTGCCTTCGGCGGGCTGGCAGCCGGTGTTGCTCGGCGTGGGCACGGGCGTGCTGCTCACCCTGGGCTTTGGCCTGCCTCCGGTGCTGCAACTGGCTCAGGTACCCCCCCTGCGTGTGCTGCGGCGCGACCTCGGGCAGGTGAGGGTGTTGTCTCTGGGCATGGCTGTGCTGGGCATCGGCGCCTTGTTCGGTCTGTTGCTGGTCGTGGCGCAAGACCTGAAGCTGGGCGGCATCGCCCTGGGTGGCTTTGTGCTCGCCATGCTGGTGTTCGCGGTGTTCGCGGCCGGTACGGTGTGGGTGCTGCGCCAGATGGCTCAAGCGTGGGCGGGGCGTTTGCCTCCCTGGCTCACCTTGGCCACACGCCAGCTCACCGCACAGCCGGGCCACACCATCGTTCAGGTCTGCGCGTTGGGGGTGGGCCTGCTGGCCCTGATGCTGCTCATCCTGATCCGCACCGATCTGGTTGCCAGTTGGCGTGCCGCGACCCCGCCCGACTCCCCCAATCGCTTCGTCATCAACATCCAGCCTGACCAGGTGGAGGCCTTTCAGGCGGCGCTCAAACAGGCAGGTGTCACGCAGTACGACTGGTACCCGATGGTCCGGGCCCGCTTGCTCAGCGTCAACGGCCAGCCGGTTCGGGCGCAGGACTACGCCGAGGAGCGCGCGCAACGCCTGGTCGAACGTGAGTTCAACCTCAGTTACGCCGAGCAGGTGCCCGCTCACAATCCGGTCGTGGCAGGGCGCTACCAGCCCAACGAACCTGATGCTTTCAGCGTGGAAACGGGGCTGGCCGAAACCCTGGGCCTGAAGATGGGTGACCGTCTTCGCTTTGACATGGCCGGTGTGCAGCACGAGGGGCGCATCACCAGCTTGCGCAAGGTTGACTGGGCTTCCATGCGCGTCAACTTCTTCGTGATGGCGCCGTCCAAGGCCATGCCTGATTGGCCTTCCACCTACATCACGGCGTTTCGCATGCCCGATCAGTCGTCGCTGGACCGTACCCTGATCCAGCAGTTCCCCAATCTCACGGTCGTGGACGTGTCCGCCACACTCAACCAGATCCAGCGCGTGCTCGCCCAGGTCATCACTGCCGTGGAGTTCCTGTTCATCTTCACCCTCGTGGCGGGCCTCATTGTGCTGATGGCGGGCCTGATGACCTCGCGAGAGCGGCGAGCTCGCGAGTGGGCCATCCTGCGCTCACTGGGCGCCACGCAAGACCTGCTGGGACGCGTGCAGCGCATCGAATTGCTCGGGGTGGGGGCCTTGGCGGGGGCCTTGTCGGCCGCGGCCGCGTTGGGCATCGGCGCCGTGCTGGCTGCCAAGGTGTTTGACTTCGCGTGGCAGGCACCCCTCTGGTGGCCGCTGCCCGGTGCCTTGGCCGGTGCCTTGCTGGCATGGCTGGCCGGTTGGTGGAGCTTGCGCGGCGTGGTGCAGCGTCCGGTGTCGCTCACCTTGCGCCAGGCCGAATAAGGATGAGCTCCAACATGGAAAAAGCCGGCTCTGGGCCGGCTTGCCTGGGGGGAGGGCGCGCCACGGAGGCGTGCTCAGCCTTGTGTCATTCTGCGCTCAGGCTGTTGATCAGGCCCATTTCAGCGCTGCCCATCAGCGACTCGATGTCCATCAGGATCAGCAGGCGGTCACTCACGTTGGCGATGCCCGTGATGTAGGTGGTGTCCACAATGGAGTTGCTCATTTCGGGCGCAGGCTGAATCATTTGCTCGTTCAGCTGCATCACGTCGCTCACCGAGTCCACCACAGCGCCCACCACGCGGCCGCGCACATTCAGCACGATCACCACGGTGAAGCTGTTGATCTCGGCCTCGCCATTGGCATTCAAGCAGTTGAACTTGATGCGCAGGTCCACGATCGGCACGATCACACCACGCAGGTTCACCACACCCTTCAGGTAGGAGGGGGCGTTGGCAATCTTGGTGGGCGGCTCATATGAGCGGATTTCCTGCACCTTCAGGATGTCGATGCCGTACTCTTCGCTGCCCAGACGGAAGGTGAGGTATTCACGACCGGCTGGCGCATGGCGCACCTGACGCGAAGGCGTGTTGCGCAAGGCCAGGGAAGATGTCTGAGATCCACCTTGCGTGGATGCACCCGTCAGGGTCTGGGGGGCGGTAGCTTGCAGGGTGTCCATGCTCGTCCTCGGTCGGTTCACCGGCGCCAGACAACGGCGCGCTCATTGAAACTCTATCCCGCTAGTATCGGCCAGATATCCGGAAAGACAAGTGCAAAAAGCACGGTCGGCGACCCGTGGGTGGATTCATGCGTCTGAGCGTTGTTTGCGCCACTCACTCAGCGGTGCGGGGCGGTGGAACAGATAGCCCTGGTAAGCCAGGCAGCCCATGGCTGCCAATTCGGTACGCTGGGCATCCGTTTCCACACCCTCGGCAATCACCTTCAGACCCATGCTGTGGCCCAGCGCGACGATGGTGCGCGCAATGGCTGCATCGTTGGGGTTGGAGCAGATGTCGCGCACGAAGCTCTGGTCGATCTTCAACTGATCCAGCGGCAGGCGCTTGAGGTAGGACAGCGACGAGTACCCCGTGCCAAAGTCGTCCAGGGAGAAGCGAACCCCGATGTCCTTGAGGGCGGTCATCTTGGCGATGATGTCATCCACGTTGGCCACCAGCATGCTTTCGGTCAGCTCCAGCTTCAGCCTGTCGGCCCGCGCGCCGGTCCGCGTCAGCACACCCTTGACCTGATCCACGAAATCAGCCTGACGGAATTGCCGTGCACTGATGTTGATGGCCAGGGTGTGATGGGCGGTCTCGGGCTGGCCGGCCCATGCCAGCAAGACCTCGCAGGCGGTCTCCAGCACCCACAGGCCAATCGGCACGATCAGCCCCATCTCCTCGGCGACCGGTATGAACTGGTTCGGCGGCACCATGCCGCGCTGCGGGTGTGGCCAACGCAACAGGGCCTCGGCGCCGGTGGTCTGCCCGTCGGCATCGACCTGGCCTTGGTAGTACAGCTGAAACTGAGACTCGCTCACGGCAGCTCGCAAGTCGGCTTCCAGTTGGGTGCGAGCCATCAGCTTGGCCTGCATCTGGGGGTCAAAGAAGCGGAAGGTGTTGCGTCCCGAACTCTTGGCCTGGTACATCGCCAAGTCGGCTTGCTTGAGCAGATCGTCCAGACTGTGCTCGTGGTCGATGAACAAGGTCACGCCAATGCTCGGACTGTTCAGGTAGTAGCGGTCACCCAGGCGATAGCGCTGTGACAAAACCTGATGGATCTTCTCCACCACCCCCTCGGCCCGGGTCGCGGCATGCTCTGCATCGGCATGCAGACCTTCCAGAATCACCACGAACTCATCGCCCCCCAGACGGGCAATCGTGTCGCCTTCGCGCAGGGTGCTGACCAGGCGTTCGGCCACCTGTTGAAGCAGTTGATCCCCCACGGCGTGTCCAGCGGTGTCGTTGAGGTTCTTGAAGTTGTCCAGATCCATGAACAGGAGCGCGCCATACTGACCGCTGCGCTTGCTGGTGCTCATGGCATGCTGGAGGCGGTCCATCAACAGTCGGCGATTGGGCAGTTTCGTGAGCGGGTCATAGAACGCCAGACGCTCGATTTCCTGCTCGGCGGCTTTGCGACGGGTGATGTCTCGAACCAGCCCCACGAACATCGGCACACCGCCACGCGTCACCTGCGAGACGGCCAGCTCGATCGGGAAGAGGCGGCCACTCTTGTGCTGACCACGCAATTCCCGACCGATGCCGATGATGCGGGAGTGTCCGTTGTCCTCGTAATCGCGCAGGTAGCCATCGTGGGCTTCGCGGTGAGGCGAGGGCATCAGCATCTTGACGTTCTGGCCAATCACCTCCTGCGCGGCGTAGCCAAAGATCTGCTCCGCCGCCGGGTTGAAGGACACCATCATCCCCCGACGGTCGATGGTGATGAGGCCATCGACGATGTTGTCCAGCACGGCCTGTGTGTAGTCCGCCTGCTCCTGCAGCGCGATGCGGGCCTGTTGCTGGGCACTGATGTCGATCTGCGTGCCGAACATCAGGCCTGGTTGCCCCTCAGGGGTCCAGGTGGTGACCCGTCCTCGGGTGTTCACCCACACCCAGTGGCCCTCTTTGTGACGCATCCGGCACTGCGTTTCGAAGTCTGCGCGCGCGCCTTTGAAATGCTGCAGCAGCAGTTCATTGGCCACAATCAGATCTTCCGGATGAACCAGTTCTTGCCAGCGATCCACATGGTGGGGGCGCAACTCGTCCAGTGTGTAGCCCAGCATGGTTGCCCAACGCTCGTTGAACACCGCCGCTCCACTGGGAATGTGCCATTCCCAGGTCGCAATCCGCGCGCCGTCAATGACAGCGGCCAGGCGTTGCTCGCTTTGCTTGATCCGTTCGGCATCATGCTTTTCGCGCGTGATGTCCGACTCGATGGCCATGAAACCCTGCAGCGTGCCTCTCGGATCCCGCATGGGATTGCAACTGATGCGCACCCAGTAGGGCTCGCCGCTCTTGGCGTAGTTCACCACGTCCACCGTGAAGGCTTCGCCACGGCGCAGGGCCGCGCGCATCTGTGCCACCGTATCCGGGTTGGTGCGCTCGCCTTGGAGCAAGTCACCAGGTTTGCACCCCATGAGCTCGTTCAGGGTGTAGCCCGACAGACGTGTGAAACCCTCGTTGATCCACTCCACTCGGCCTTCGGCATCGGTGATCAGCACCCCATTGGTGGTTTCGCTGGCCACACGCGAGAGGCGCGCCAGCTCTATCAGTGCGCGGTCGTGCGTGTGCTGCACCCGCGCCGCACTCACCAATTGACCAATGGTGGTCAACAGGGGGTGGAGAAACTCCACCACGGCAGGGTCGTAGCCGCCGGGGCGATTGGCCAGTCCGAGCATGGCCACCATCTTGCCGCCGTGGTGAATGGGTATCCCCAGAAAGGCGTTCAACGCAGGGTGACCAGGGGGAAGTCCGCCGCGTCTGGCATCCTCGGCGGGATGGTTGGCAATCACCACCTCGCCGCTGGTCATGGCCACGCCAAACAAGGTGTTCAGGTTGGTGAAGGTCAATCCCTTCGTGGCCCGCGAATCGTAAAAAGCCTTCGAGGCGGCATCCCAGGCAATGTTCGTGATGGCGTGTGTGAGCAGGTAGGGCTCGCCGTTCTCATTGCTCAGCACCTCACCGACGAAACCATAGGCGCTTTGGGTGAGCGCGAGAATGTCGTCGAGCAGCGTGTCGAATGCCTGCTTGCGGTCACACGCCTGGATGAAGGTGAGCTGGGCGCGCGCCACGACCTCGCCCAGACGCTGTGCCGAGTGCAAGGCCACGCTCTGCTCATGCAGGTCAACGTGGCCGATGGCTTGCTCGACGCAGTCTGCCAGATCGCGCAGTGATTGGCGCTCCTCCGGTGTCAGAGGGCGCCGGGGGCGGTCGTCGAGGATGCACAAGGCGCCAATGCGATGACCATTGAGCGTCAAGGGCGCGCCGGCGTAGTAGCGGACATGCGGAAAGCCGGTGACCAGAGGGCTGTGCTGAAAACGCGGATCCTGCAGGGCATCGGTCACCTCCATGATGTCCGATTGCAGGATGGCGTGCGCCGTGAAGGTCACCTCGCTGGGGGCGCCATTGATGTCGGCCGGCCCCTGGCGAGATTTGAGCCACAAGCGGTCTTCTGCCACCACCGAAACCAACGCAACCTTGACGCCGAACATGCACCTCGCCAGGCGTGTCAGGCGATCAAACTTGTCCTCGGGCTGCGTGTTGAGCAGTCCTGTGGCCTTCAAGGCAAGCAGGCGAGCGTTGTGGTCGTCGGGTGACTCGGATTCTTGCATGGGGTCCGGGATACGCGGTGGCACACCGCCCCTCACGCACCCGTCATGGTGTGAATTGCCGTAGTGTAACGGCGCGTGTCCCGACGAGTCAGTTACTCAGGGATTCGGTCCGCCCTTGCCGCCGCGGCGGCTCTGGGACTGGTTGTGCCCGCCGACGTGTGCTTCGCGGTCACTGCGACTTTCGGGCGTGCGTTGACCCTGATTCAGCTGTGTGGGCGCCTGCTCGCCCATCTTGTTGTTGTCGTTGGCCACCTTGCCCTAGTGAGGGGCTTGTGCGTCGCGGGGATTGGGATGACGGCTCATCATGGACCTCCTGTTGGTGTCACGATGCGTGCCAGATGATCATAGTGAGCTGGTTGTGCAACGTCCAGCATCCAGTTGCTTGGCACTCTGTGTCGATTTTTCTTACACCGATCGGGCTGGATTGTCGTGTTGAGAGGCTAAGTGTTTGATTTAAAATGGAATTTATGTGCTGGCACGAGGTTTGCTTATTGCGGACGTAGTCTCAATCGGATGTACCCACCATGAAGTTCCGTCACCTTGTTCTCAGCGCGCTGTTGGCATCTGTCGGTGTGGCTCAGGCCGTGCCCGTCACCCTGATCGCCGCCGACGATTTCGGTTCCGGCTCGCCCACTGTGGCTTCCGTCAACCTGGGTGGCCAGAATGCCGGGACGGGTTGGGGCGGTGCCTGGACGGGCTCATCGGTTGCCAAGGTGGTGAACGCTTCGGTGTCCGACGCTGGCATGTCCGGTGGCGCCTTGCAGGTTTCCGGCAACAACAACACCGTGGCCACGCGCCAACTGGCTTCCGCTGTCTCGCGTGACGTGCTGGTGGAGTTCATGTTCCAGTTCGACGCTGGCAGCATCTCCAACAACGACTTTCTGGGCCTGTGGTTTGACAACAGCAACGGCCCCAACATTGGCCTGAAGGCCAACTGCGGTACTGGCGGCACCTGCACCAGCGACCTGTTTGTTCGCACCAACGGCACGGCCGGCGCGTTCAGCACGAATCTCACGCTGGGCAGCACGGTACGCATCGTGGGCCTGCTGGAAAAGACAGGCACCTCCACCGTCTACAACAAGTATTCGCTGTGGGTGGACCCCAGTGCCAACGAGTTCGACACCTTGACCGGGGCCGATGCCGTGTTCACGGGCAGTTCCGGCCTGTCTTCCTTCGACAAGATTGGCTTGCGTTCCGCCACGTTGGCTGGTGGCGACCGTCTCCTGATCGACAACCTGAAGATCAGCGTGATCCCCGAGCCCGCTGCGCTCGGGTTGCTGGGGGCGGCCTTCCTGGGCGCTTCGTTCGCCTCTCGTCGCAGCAAGAAGGCCTGAAGGCTGGGTTCGGTCGGCCCGTCCGCCGAGCCCTTGGATGAGCCTGCCCGGGTGGCAGGCTTTTTTGTGCCTGTGTCGCGCTCAGAGGGTGGGGCGCCACAGCACCACACGGTTGCGACCCTCTTGTTTGGCTTGATACAGGGCTTGGTCTGCCGTGCTGAGCACGTCGTTGGCCAGCAATCGACCTGCAGCCAGTGCCACGCCAATGCTCACCGTCACCCGGATGTCACCGGCGGTGGTCGAAAACGGCAGGGCGGCGATCCGCTCCCGAATGGCGTTGGCCTTGTTCAAGGCATCGGCAGGCGCCATCTCTTCCAGCACGATGGCGAACTCTTCACCTCCGAGGCGTGCAGCGGTGTCCCCTTGGCGCAAGCTGGCTCGCAAGCGCGCGGCCAGCTCCTGCAGCACCGCGTCACCGACTGGGTGGCCATGCGTGTCATTGACCTGCTTGAACCAGTCGATGTCCAGCATCATCACGGCGCATCCCGTTCCGGGGCGGCTCTGGGCCCGTCCGAGGGCGTGCTCCAGTGTGGCCATGAACGAGCGTCGGTTGGGGAGGCCAGTGAGCGAGTCCGTGGAGGCGAGGGCAGTGAGGTGGCGTTCCCGGCGTTTGCGCTCGGTGATGTCGTACAGCAGCCAAACCCGTCCCAACGGTTCATCGCTGTCGCTGATCTCGATGCGCTTGATCTCCAGCACCCTGCCTGCAGGGCCCTCCACCTCCAAGGTGGTGCCGCTTTCCCGCCGCTCTTGCGGATGGGCGGCACTCAACCAGGCGGCTCTTTGCGGATCCAGTCGCCGCAGGAGTTGCTCGTGCGTCAACCCGATCAGTGCCTTGTCAGGGACGGACAGGCCCATCCATTCCATGGCGACGCGGTTCAACAGCACGACCCGGTCGGCGGTGTCTTCCATCAGCACGCCGCCAGGAAAGCGCTCCAGCAGCACATCGAGTCGCTTGCGCTCGATCAGCAAGGACTCATCGACCGCATGCCGATCGGTGATGTCGGTATAAGTGCCGACCACCCAGGCAGGCAAGCCGGCGGCATCTCGCTCAACAGCGCGCGCACGCACGGCCACCCATTTGATGCCGCCTGAGCCCGTGCGCATGCGCACCTCTGCCGTGAAGACACCATCTTGCGGGTGTGTCAGATAGCTTTCCCATGCTTGCAGCAGGCGGGGCAGGTCTTGTGGGTGCACAAAAGCTTTCCAGTCCGTTTGCCGTCTGCCGTCAACGCCTTGGTGGTCGGCTGGAGGCACCTCCAGCATGTCGCACAGTCCGCCGTCCCACTCGACGGCCTGGCCTTGTCCGTGCCATGACCACACACCGTTGTGGGCCGAGTGCAGTGTCAGGTGCATGCGCTCGTGGGCGACGCGCAGCTGCGTGGCTTGTCGTGCGGCTTTCCAGCGCAGATGGCTGACGACCAGCATCATCAGCACCAACACGACACTGCCGATGGCATTGCGGCGCCAGGCGTCCTGCTGCGCCAAGGTCACGGGTGCCAGCGCTTTGGCCTTGCTGATGCCCACGCTGACGATCAGAGGATAGTGTGGCAAACGGTGCCACGCGTAGTAGCGTTCCACACCGTCGATGGGGGCCGTGATCAGGTACTGGCCGTGCGTTTGCTGCGGCCGCTGCAGGAAGTCGCGGTCCAGGGGGACAGCCTTGCCCAGCACCTGATCGATGAGGTGGGAGCGGGCGATGTAACTGCCGTCGCTGCGCACGATCAGTGCGGCGTCCTGCGGGTCGGTGTAGACCTGCGACAGGGCTCGGGACAGGTATTTGGCAGAGACCGACAGAATCAGAACGCCCAGGCGTTCTCCGTCTCGGTCGATCGGGCGGCTCAACACCACGGCCCACTCGTGACTGAAGCGTCCCAGTAGGGGCTTGCCCACGTGCAGATGGTTCGGTGAGCGTGGGGTTTGAAAGTGCGCCTGGAAATATTCCCGATCGGCCATCGACACGGCCGAGATGGCGGTGCCGGGGCGTGGATCGAGCGCCGAGAAGATGAAGCGTCCTTGGGCGTCTGAAACCCCCACGTTCAAGATGGCGCCCTCAGGCAGTGCTTGTTGCGCATGTCGCGCCGCCTGCCTGAATGCTTCATGGGGTTTGTTCAACCAGTCGTCCGCCAACTGCTCCGAAACGTAGTCCAGCTTTCGCAGCATGGTTTCGGTCTGGAGGGCCAGGGCGTGCGAGGTCTGAGCGATCCCGCGTCGGGCGAGGTCTTCGGCCAGTTGGGTTTGTCGCGTGGCGGTCGACAGCGCCTGTGCCCAGTAGATCGCCATGAAGGCGATCACCACGACCCAACTGGCCAGCAGCAAGAGATATTCAGGGTACTGAGGACCCGATGGCTTTTGCATCAGCGGATACTGCTTGCTGCGCGGCGCGTTTCAGGTTGAGGGTCACACGTTGAACAGGAAGTTCAACACGTCACCGTCCTTGACCACGTATTCCTTGCCTTCGGCGCGCATCTTGCCGGCATCCTTCGCGCCGGCTTCACCCTTGTACTGGATGAAGTCATCGAAGGCGATGGTCTGGGCGCGGATGAAGCCACGCTCGAAATCGGTGTGGATCACGCCAGCGGCCTGAGGAGCGGTGTCGCCGATGTGGATGGTCCAGGCACGCACTTCCTTGACGCCGGCAGTGAAGTAGGTTTGCAGGCCCAGCAGCTTGAAGGCGGCGCGGATCAGGCGGTTCAGGCCCGGTTCGTC
>JAJUGJ010000020.1 GCA_029268225.1 Burkholderiales bacterium
ATACCATTGGCTATATGCAGGAAGATCCCGGTTATAACCGCTTCTTCAGCTATATCTCGTTGTTTACCTTCTCCATGCTGATGCTGGTGATGAGCAACAACTTCATGCAGCTCTTCTTCGGCTGGGAAGCCGTGGGCCTGGTGTCCTACCTGCTGATCGGCTTCTGGTACACCCGTCCCACCGCCATCTTCGCCAACATGAAGGCCTTCCTGGTGAACCGGGTCGGTGACTTCGGCTTCATCCTGGGTATCGGCCTGGTGCTGGCTCACTTCGGCTCCCTGGATTATGCCACCGTGTTTGCCAAGGCGCCGGAATTCGCCAATACCACCATCAATATCTGGGGTGCGGCCGACTGGTCCCTGATGACCGTGGTCTGTATCTGCCTGTTCATCGGCGCCATGGGTAAGTCTGCCCAGGTTCCCCTGCATGTGTGGCTGCCTGACTCCATGGAAGGCCCGACCCCCATTTCCGCCCTGATTCACGCGGCAACCATGGTGACGGCCGGTATCTTCATGGTCTCGCGCATGTCGCCGCTGTTCGAGCTGTCGGACGCCGCACTGAACTTCATCGTGATCATCGGTTCGATCACCGCGCTGTTCATGGGCTTCCTGGGCATCATCCAGAACGACATCAAGCGTGTGGTGGCCTACTCCACGCTGTCGCAGCTGGGTTACATGACCGTGGCGCTGGGCGTTTCCGCCTACAGCGTCGGCATGTTTCACGTGATGACCCACGCCTTCTTCAAGGCCCTGCTGTTCCTCGGCGCCGGTTCCGTGATCATCGGCATGCACCACGATCAGGACATCCGCAACATGGGTGGTCTGTGGAAGCGCATGCCCATCACCTGGATCACCTTCCTGCTGGCCAACCTGGCCCTGATCGGCACGCCGTTCTTCTCGGGTTACTTCTCGAAGGACTCGATCATCATGGCGGTCGAGGCCAGCAACCTGCCGGCGGCCGGTTTCGCCCAGTTCGCGGTGCTGGCTGGCGTGTTCGTCACGGCGTTCTACAGCTTCCGTGTCTACTTCCTGGTCTTCCACGGCAAGGAACACTTCCATCACAAGCCCTTCCCGGGTGAACACGATCACCACGACGACGACCACGGCCATGCCCATGAGCCGCACGAGTCGCCTTGGGTGGTGACGGCCCCCCTGGTGCTGCTGGCCATCCCCTCTGTGGTGATCGGTTTCCTGACGGTGGGTCCGCTGCTGTTCGGTGACTTCCTGAAGTCGGCCGTGTTTGTCGACGCAGCCAAGCATCCGGCCATGTCCGAGTTGGCCCACCACTTCCATGGCGCGACCGCGATGGCCCTGCATGGCTTCCAGGCCCCGCCGTTCTGGCTGGCCCTGGCGGGTGTGATCACGGCTTACGTGTTCTACATGGTGGCGCCTCAGATCCCGGCCACCCTGGCCAAGGTGCTGCGTCCGCTGATCGTGATCGGCGAGAACAAGTACTTCCTGGACTGGTTCAACGAGAAGGTCCTCGCCGCCGGAGCGCGACTGATTGGTCGCATCTTCTGGAAGGTGGGTGACGTGGCGCTGATCGACGGCCTGGTCGTCAATGGCTCTGCCAAGCTGGTGGGTCTGATTGGCTCGCTGACTCGCCTGTTCCAGACGGGTTACCTCTATCACTACGCGCTGGTCATGATCCTGGGGGTGCTCGCCCTCATGACGTGGTTCGTGTTCCTGCAGCACTGAGCGCGAGGACCGGTTCATGCAAACAACCTCCAATATCCTCTCTCTGGCCATCTGGATTCCGGTGGCTTTCGGGATCCTGTTGCTCGTGGCTGGCCGTCAGCAACATGCCGGCATCGCCCGCTGGATCGCGTTGATCGGTTCGGTCATCAGCTTCCTGGTGACCCTGCCTTTGATGACGGACTTCAACACCACGACGGCAGCGATGCAGTTCGTCGAGAAGGCCGCCTGGATTGAGCGCTTCAATGTGTTCTACCACCTGGGTGTCGACGGCATCTCGATGTGGTTCGTCCCGCTGACCGCTTTCATCACGATCATCGTGGTGCTGGCCGGCTGGGAAGTCATTGAAGACCGTCCGCACCAGTACTACGGCGCCTTCCTGATCCTGTCGGGTCTGATGGTCGGTGTGTTCTCGGCGCTCGACGGCATGCTGTTCTACGTGTTCTTCGAGGCCACGCTGATCCCGATGTACATCATCATCGGTATCTGGGGCGGTCCGCGTCGCGTGTACGCTGCCTTCAAGTTCTTCCTGTACACCTTGCTCGGTTCCCTGCTGATGCTGATCGCGCTGGTCTACCTGTACTACAAGTCGGGTGGCAGCTTCGACATCCTGACCTGGCACAAGCTCCCGCTGCCGTTCACGCCGCAAGCCTTGCTGTTCTGCGCCTTCTTCGCTGCTTTTGCCGTGAAGGTGCCGATGTGGCCGGTGCACACCTGGTTGCCGGACGCTCACGTGGAAGCCCCCACCGGTGGCTCCATCGTGCTGGCCGCGATCATGCTGAAGCTGGGTTGCTACGGTTTCCTGCGTTTCATGCTGCCGATCGTGCCGGATGCCTCGCATCAGTTCGCGCCGATCGTCATTGGTCTGTCACTGATCGGTGTGATCTACATCGGTCTGGTGGCCATGGTCCAGCAGGACATGAAGAAGCTGGTGGCCTACTCGTCCATCGCACACATGGGTTTCGTGACCCTGGGCTTCTTCATCTTCAATGAGCTGGGCATCGTCGGTGGCCTGGTGCAGATGATTGCCCACGGCTTCGTGTCGGGCGCCATGTTCTTCAGCATCGGCGTGTTGTACGACCGCGTGCACTCGCGTGAAATCGCCAGCTACGGCGGTGTGGTCAACACCATGCCCAAGTTCGCGGCCTTCGCCTTGCTGTTCTCGATGGCCAATTGCGGCCTGCCGGGTACCGCTGGTTTCGTGGGTGAGTGGCTGGTGATCCTGGGTGCCGTCGAGTACGACTTCCTGATCGGCTTGCTGGCCGCCACCGCCCTGATCTTCGGCGCAGCGTACACCCTGTGGATGTACAAGCGTGTGTACTTCGGTGCCGTGACCAACGACCACGTGCGCGAGCTGAAGGACATCAACGCCCGCGAATTCCTGATTCTGGCCGTGCTGGCGGCCGCCGTGCTGTGGATGGGCCTGCAGCCCAAGCCCTTCACCGACGTGATGCACGTTTCGGTGACGGAGCTGATCAAGCACGTCTCCCTGAGCAAGTTGAACTAAGGGCCGACACAAAATGACTGATTTGAACTGGCTCGCGGTGACCCCCGAGATCGTCCTGCTGGGCATGGCCTGCGTGGTGGCGATCATGGATCTGTTCGTCACCTGTCCGCAACGCAAGCCCACCTACTTCCTGACCATGCTGTCGCTGGCGGTCGTGGCGGGTCTGCACCTCAGCGCGCTCGACAGCGGCACTTCGGTCTACGCCATGCAGCGCATGGTGGTCACCGACCCGATGGGGCACCTGTTGTCCTTGTGCGCCACGCTGGCCGTGATGGGCACACTGGTGTACGCCCAGGGCTACGCTGGCAGCCGTGATCTGCTCAAGGGGGAGTTGTTCTCGTTGAGCATGCTGTCGCTGCTGGGCATCTCGATCATGATCATCGGCAACAACTTCCTGACCATCTACCTGGGTCTGGAACTGATGTCGCTGTCGCTGTACGCCCTGGTGGCGCTGCGTCGTGATCACGTTCAGTCGACTGAAGCCGCCATGAAGTACTTTGTGCTGGGCGCGCTGGCTTCGGGCTTCCTGCTCTACGGTCTGTCGATGATGTACGGTGCCACCGGTTCGCTGGATCTGGCTGCCGTCTATCAGGCCACGTTGACTGGCGAAATCAACAAGCAGGTGCTGGCCTTTGGTGTCGTGTTCATCGTTGCTGGTCTGGCCTTCAAGCTGGGTGTGGTGCCGTTCCACATGTGGGTGCCTGACGTCTACCAAGGCGCTCCGACGGCCGTGACCCTGTTGGTTGCTGGTGCGCCGAAGCTGGCTGCGTTCGCGATCACCATCCGCCTGCTGGTGGAAGGCCTGATCAACAGTGCCACCGATTGGCAGCAGATGCTGATGATCCTGGCCGTGGCTTCCATGGCCGTGGGTAACATGGCGGCCATTGCGCAGAGCAACCTCAAGCGCATGCTGGCCTACTCGGGTATCGCGCAACTGGGCTTCATGCTGTTGGGTTTCATCCCCAGCGTGGTGGCGGGCAACACGGTGTCGGCTGGCAACGGCTACGGCTCCTCGCTGTTCTACGTGTTGACCTACGTGCTGACGACCCTGGGAACCTTCGGCCTGATCATGGTGCTGTCGCGTCCGGGCTTCGAGTCGGAAGAGATTGCTGACCTGGCCGGCTTGCACAAGCGCAGCCCGATGCTGGCTGGCGTGATGGCCGTGTTCATGTTCTCGCTGGCCGGCATTCCCCCGACGGTGGGCTTCTACGCCAAGCTGGCTGTGCTGCAGTCGCTGATCACGACCAACTCGCCGGTGTTGCTGGTGGTGTCCATCGTGGCCGTGATGCTGTCGCTGATTGCCGCCTTCTACTATCTGCGTGTCGTCAAGGTCATGTACTTTGACGAACCGGCGGCCCAGGCTCCGGCCATCCAGCGCGGTGCCGCGTCGACCCTGTTGTCGCTCAATGCACTGGCTGTGCTGGCCCTCGGCGTTCTGCCTGGCGCGCTGATGACCTTGTGCGCCAACGTGATCACCCAGTCTCTCGCAGGATGACGTTGACATGATGATGACCTTGCGTCGTCGTGAAGCACCATGACGGGCCTTGTGCCCGCATGGGCTGTGCTTCTGGTGCTGTTGGCCGCGTTGATCGCGGCCAATTTGCCTTTTCTGAACGAGCGCTTGTTCGTGCTCGGCCCACGTCGCGCGCCGAAGTCGGTGGCGTGGCGCTTGCTGGAATTGCTGGTTCTGGGCACGCTGGTGGCTTTGTTGGGCCGTGCGCTCGAAGGCCATCTGGGCCGTGTCAGCCCGCTGCGCTGGGAGTTTGTCGCAGTGTGGTTGTGCGTGTTCCTGACCTTGGCGTTTCCCGGCTTCGTATGGCGCTATCTGCGCAAGCACTGAGCAGGGGATCACTTCCCCTGTGCCGATGTGTTCACCATGTCTGACGCTGTGACTCCTCCTTCATCCGGGTGCGCCCCCCAAGACGATGCACACCTGCGCGAAGACACACTGACCTCCGAGTCGGTGTACCGTGGGCATTTCCTGGAGCTGCGTCGCGACCGGGTGGCCTTGCCAGATGGACGGGAAGCCACGCGTGAGTATGTGGTGCACCCCGGTGCCGTGATGGTGGTCGCGATGCTGCCAGACGGCCGTCTGGTGATGGAGCGGCAGTACCGCTACCCGGTGCGGCAGACCATGATCGAGTTTCCGGCTGGCAAGCTGGACGCCGGGGAGGGCGGTTTGGCCTGCGCGCAGCGTGAGTTGCTGGAGGAAACAGGCTACCGCGCTCGCCGCTGGGCCAAGGCCGGGGTCATGCATCCGGTGATCGGCTATGCGACCGAGGTCATTGAGGTCTGGTTTGCCGATGAGTTGAGCCTGGGAGACCGGCAGCTCGACGAAGGCGAGTTTCTGGATGTCTTCACCGCGACGCAGCAGGAGCTGGAGGACTGGATGCGTGATGGCCTGTTGACCGACGCGAAAACCGTGGTCGGGATGATGTGGCTGCTGCAGTGGCGTGCGGGTCGCTGGCCTCTGCAATGGCAGACGGTGTGAGTGGCCTAGCGGGACTCTGACCATGCTGGTGGTGGATCTACATTGCGCACACGGCCATCATTTCGAAGGCTGGTTTGCGTCGTCGGACGACTTGGCATCGCAGCAGGCACGCGGTTTGGTGAGCTGCCCCGTTTGCGGCGATCGCGAGGTGGTGCGGCGCCCCTCGGCCCCGCATCTGAATGTGTCACACCTGAAAACTGACACCGCGCCGGTCCCATCGCGTCGGATGGCGACGCAGCAGGGAGGGGCGGCGATACCGGGTTCGTTGCCCTCCGATCGCCCACCGGTGGCCGCGCCTGACGGTGCTGTCGAGCAAGCCATGCCGGCCAGCCCGGAGGAGGCGATCCGCGCCTTGCAGGCTGCGTATTTGCAGGTGGTGCGCCACGTGGTCACCCACACGGAAGACGTCGGTGAGCGGTTTGCCGAAGAGGCGCGCAGCATCCACCACGGCGATGCGCCTGAACGCCCGATCCGTGGTCAGACGTCACCCGAGGAGCGTGAGGCCCTGCGGGACGAGGGCATTGAGGTGCTGAGCCTGCCCATTCCGGAAGGGCTCAAGGGACCGCTGCAGTGAGCGGTGGGTGGGCGCGGTGGGGGCCGCTCATGTGAGCGTCTGCAGACCGTCCCCACGCCCTTCAAGGCACCATGCGACCTGGATTGAGTCGGTTCTCGGGGTCGAGCGCCTGCTTGATCGCGCGCATCCAGGCGGTGCGTGTCGCACTTTGCCGTTGGCCCAGTTCTGTCCGTTTGAGTTGCCCAATGCCGTGTTCGGCCGACATCGTGCCGCCCAGACTCAAGGCCAGGTCGTACACCAAGGCGTGGATGCGGGACTCATGTTGGGCCAGAAAGGTCTCGGTGGCCATGTCAGCCGGGGCCTGCACGTTGTAGTGCAGGTTGCCGTCACCCAGGTGGCCAAAGCACACGATGCGACAGCCTGGCACCGCTTGTTGCAAGGCGGCTTCGGCTTGCGCGACGAACGTGGGCACGCGGGAGGTGAGCACCGCGATGTCGTGCTTGACCATGTGGCCCTCCATCTTCTCGGCCATGGGAATGCTCTCTCGCAGGGTCCACATGGCGCGGTACTGCCCGTCGGTATGCGACAAGACGGCACGGCTGAGCAGGCCTTGCTGATGGGCATCGTCCAGCAGCGCTTCGAGGTCTTGCGTGAGTGTGGAGGAGGGGCCGGTGTCGCAGGTGTCGAGCAGGACGGTCCAGGTGGGCAGCTCTGAATCTGCCGGTGTGAGCAGGGCGCGTGCGGCCTGGGCTTGCTCGGGCAAATGACGCAGCGCGAGCGCCAAGGTCGCCTGGTGCATGACTTCGAAGCCAGTGAGGCGCGCGTCGAGCCGGGTACGCGTGTGCTGCAGCAGGCTCACGCATTGCGCCAGGCTGTCGCAGCCGACCAGCGCAGCCTGATGCCGAGTGGGACGAGGATAGAGGCGCAAGGTGGCCGCGGTGATGATGGCGAGCGTGCCCTCGCTGCCAATCAGCAGGTCGCGCAGATCGTAGCCCGTGTTGTCCTTGCGCAGGCTCTTGAGGCCATCCCATATTTCGCCTTGGGCGGTGACGGCCTCCAGGCCCAGGCACAGTTCGCGGGCCGTGCCGTAGCGCAGCACCTGGGTGCCTCCCGCGTTGGTGGCGAGGTTGCCACCAATGGTGCAACTGCCCTCGGAGGCGAGGCTGAGCGGGAAGAGCAATCCCGCTGCGTCGGCCGCACCTTGCACGTCCGCTAGCAGGCAGCCCGCCTGAACGGTCATGGACAGGTTGGCGGCATCGACGTCCAGAACGCGGTTGAGGCGCTGGAGGTTGAGCACGATTTGCTGGCCGCTGTCGTCAGGTACCGAGCCACCGACCAAGCTGGTGTTGCCACCTTGGGGCACGATGCTGACGCGGTGACGGCCACACAAGCGAACGACCTCGGCCACCTCTTGCGTATTGGCCGGGCACACGATGGCCAAAGCCTGGCCGCAATAGCGCTTGCGCCAGTCGACCTGATGGGCGTCCAGCGGGTCTTCGGGCGTGGGAATGCGCACCGCCGTGGCGCCGACAGTCTGGCGCAGGGCCTCAAGCAAGGCATCGAACTGGCCGCAAGGGGGCGACGGCGCGGCAGTCATGCGGCAGCGTCCTTCTGCTCACCTTTCTTGGCCTTGGGGGGCAGCACGCGCAAGCGCATGCGGATGTAGACCGAGCACGCGGTGAACAAGAGCACGCTGAGCGCGACTTCGATGCCCGCCAGGATCTGAGATAGGCCGGCATCTCCCGTGGCGCGTACCACCCCTTCGGTGAAGTACAGCCAGATCAGCAAGGTGAGCCAACGGTAGGTGTAGAGGCGGTGCTTGAGCAGCCCGGCGATTCCCAGGCACAGGGGCAACACCTTGAGGGCCAGCATGCCGGTCCCCTGGGGCAGCGGGGCAAGCCAGAGCTCCCACGCGACACCCAGACCGATGAGGCTCACCAGCGTGGCCAGACACACGATGCGCAGGCGTTCGATGACGGCTCGGCGCTCGGGTGGATGGTGCGCGATGAAGGTGTCGGGGTCGCTGGACTCGTTATCGGTAGACGGGGGGGCGGATGAGGTGCTCATGGGTGAAAAATCAGGCGCAGACGGTGGGAACAGCCCAGTTGGCGTGCGCATGGCTGGCATCATAGCCAGATGACGTCACATTGGACTTTTTGGGAACGAGCCGGGCAACGGTGGACGCTGCTGGTGTCGACCTTGCAGCAGTGGCCCTGGCGCCAGACGTACGACACCTTGCGCCAGCGTTTTCGGGAGGATCGCCTGGGGCTGACGGCCGGCAGCCTGACGTTCACGACCACGATTGCCGTGGTGCCTTTGTTCACAGTGATGCTGGCCCTGTTCAGCGCGTTTCCGGTGTTTGCGCGTTTTCGCAAGGTCTTGGAGCAGCAGGTGATCCAGGGCCTGGTGCCGGATGCGATTGCCAAGCAGGTGTTGTTGTCGCTCACCAAGTTTGCGGGCAAGGCCAGCCAGTTGGGCGGCATGGGCATGATCTTGCTGGGCATCACGGCCATGGCCTTGATGCTCACGATTGACCACACCCTCAACGGCATCTGGCGGGTGCGGCGTACCCGGCCGATCACGCAAAGGGTGCTGGTGTACTGGGCGGCGTTGACCCTGGGGCCCTTGCTGTTGGGCGCCAGCTTGTGGGTCACGTCCTATCTGCTGTCGGCGTCTCGGGGGCTGGTGGACGAGTTGCCGGGCGGCGTGGGGCTGTTGCTGAGCCTGATTGTGTTCGCCTTGCAGACGGCGGGCTTTGCTGCCTTGTACCGCTATGTGCCCAACACCTTTGTGCGTTGGGATCATGCCTGGGGCGGCGCGGTGTTCACCTCGGTGGGGCTGGAGCTGGCTCAGAAAGGCCTGGCGCTTTACCTGTCGAAGGTGCCGGTGTACGCGACGATCTTTGGCGCGTTTGCCGCCGTGCCGATTTTGCTGGTCTGGATTTATCTGAGCTGGCTGATCTTGTTGATGGGGGCCGTGGTGGTGGCGTACACGCCCAGCTTGCTGTCGCAGGTGAAGCGTTGGCCGGACACGCCGGGTCATCGGTTTGCCTTGACCGTGGCCATCTTGAAGGCGCTGTGGGCCGTGCAGCACAGCCCGGAGCGCGGTATGAGCAACGAGGCGTTGGCGCGACAGCTGCGGACCGACCCCTTGCAGATCGAACCCTTGCTGGAGGCCTTGCAGAGTTTGGACTGGGTGGGGCTGCTGAGCGAGGAGGGAGATGACCATGGCGGGCGCTTCGTCTTGCTGTGTGACCCGGCAGCGACGCCCGCTGCGGCGCTGGTGAACGGGCTGCTGTTGCGCCGTGACGGGGTGACCGAAGGCTTTTGGGCCACAACTCGACTGGACTCTCTGGTTCTCGCAGAGTTGTTGCATTGAGTTTGGACTGGGCTGAGTGCACATCAGGGTCTGCCCGCTGTTCAGATGGGCGGCACTCTGTCGCAATGGGGGTGTGGTGTGACATCCGGCACGAAGGCTTGATGTACACAGGGTGTGGGGCTATATTGAACGCCTTGCTGACCGCTTTGGTATCGTGAATTGAGGAGGAACTCCCATGAAAGTCAGTGACATCCTGCGCGTCAAGGGCAGCACGCTGTTTACCGTACAGCCGGAGCAGCCCTTGGCCGAGGCGGCCGCATCCATGGCCGATCACGACATTGGTTCGCTGGTGGTGATGGACCACGGTGATCTGGTTGGCATGTTGACCTTCCGTGAGGTGATCAAGGCCACCGTGCGCAACAGCGGCGTGTTCGGTAGCCTGACGGTGCGCACCGTCATGGATGACCACCCCCTGACCTGCACCCCTGAGACAGAGTTGGACGAGGTGCGCCGCATGATGCTGAGCCGCCACGCACGCTACATGCCGGTGATGACCAATCGCACCCTGATGGGCGTGATCTCCTTCTACGACGTGGCCAAGGCCGTGGTGGATGGGCAGGACTTCGAAAACCGCATGCTCAAGGCCTACATCCGTGACTGGCCTGTGAACGAAGAGGAAACGGGCAAGGAGCGTCAAGAGTTGCTGTGATGCCTTGAGCTTCACCTGCGAGCCCCATAAACGCCCGGTTGAGCCGGGCGTTTTGCTGTCTGGGTCGCAGGGAGGGGCGCGATGGGGGACAATAAGGGCTTCCCTTTGCACTTCTGGTTGGCGCTCTTATGGCAGGCAGCACCCTCGGTCTTTTGTTCACGGTCACGAATTTCGGCGAATCGCACGGCCCGGCGATCGGCTGCGTCATCGATGGCTGCCCTCCTGGCATGGCCTTGTCCGAAGCCGACATCCAGCCGGATCTGGACCGTCGCCGTCCTGGCACCTCGCGCCATGTCACGCAGCGCAACGAGCCCGATGCCGTCGAGATCCTGAGCGGCATCTACGAGGGCAAGACCACCGGCGCCCCGATTGCCCTGTTGATCCGCAACACCGACCAGCGCAGCAAGGACTACGGCAACATCCTGCAAACCTTCCGCCCGGGCCATGCCGACTACACCTACTGGCACAAGTACGGTATCCGCGATCCGCGTGGCGGTGGCCGTTCATCAGCCCGCCTGACGGCGCCGATGGTGGCGGCCGGCGCGGTGGCCAAGAAGTGGCTGCGCGAGCAGTTCGGCACCGAGATCCGTGCCTGCATGACCCAACTGGGCGAGCACCCGATTGCCTTCGAGGGTTGGGAGCATGTGCCCAACAACCCCTTCTTTGCTCCCAATGTGAGCCAGATCGAGGCGCTGGAAGCGTACATGGACGAGCTGCGCAAGGCGGGCGATTCGTGCGGCGCCAAGCTGATCGTCGAGGCCAGCGGCGTGCCGGTGGGCCTGGGCGAGCCGCTGTTTGACAAGCTGGACGCCGACATCGCCCACGCGATGATGGGCATCAACGCGGTCAAGGGCGTGGAGATTGGCGCGGGCTTTGACAGCGTGAGCCAGCGTGGCACGGTGCATGGCGACGAACTGTACCCGGATGGCTTTGCCAGCAACCACGCAGGTGGCGTGCTGGGCGGCATCTCGACGGGTCAGGACCTGCGCGTGGCCATTGCGATCAAGCCCACCAGCTCGATCCGTACGCCGCGCCAGTCGATTGACCTGAACGGCCAGCCGGCCACGGTGGAGACCTTTGGTCGTCATGACCCGTGCGTGGGCATCCGCGCCACGCCAATTGCCGAGGCCATGCTGGCCCTGGTGTTGATCGATCACGCGCTGCGTCACCGTGCGCAGTGCGGCGATGTGAAGGTGGACACACCCCGGATCTCGGCGCAGCGCTGACACAGCGTCCGCCCCATGAAGAAAGGGACCCGAGGGTCCCTTTTTGCTGCCTGGCGTTGGGCCGGTGTGGGCCGTGCCAGGGGCAGGAGGATCAGGCGGTCTGCAACTCGCTGGCGGCTTCCGGGCGTTCAATCAGCTCGATCTTGTAGCCGTCCGGGTCGGTGATGAAGGCGATGACGGTGGTGCCGCCCTTGATGGGCCCGGCTTCACGGCTGATGCTGCCGCCCAGGGTGGCGGTCTTGGCACGCACGGCGTCACAGACGGCGGCGGCGTTGTCGACGCCCAGCGCGATGTGGCCGTAGGCGGTACCCAGCTCGTATTTGTCGACGCCGTAGTTGTAGGTCAGCTCGATCTCGGCGTGCTCGGGGTTGCGGCCGTAACCGAGGAAGGCGAGGGTGTACTGCTGCTCAGGCCGGTCGGTGGTGCGCAGCAAGGTCATGCCCAGGGCCTGGGTGTAGAAGTCGATGGAGCGCTGCAGGTTGCCGACGCGCAGCATGGTGTGCAGGAGACGCATGGTGATGGGTGCTTCAATGCCAAAACCATGAGTCTGCCAGGGTTGGGCCGCAGGTGTCGACCCTGGGCCATCAACCCTGTTCTGGTGCGGCTTACTTGAACTGTGGCAACAGCACGCTGTCGATCAGCCAGACGGTGCCGTTGGTGGTCTTCACACCCTTGCACGCAGCGGTGGACTGGTTCACCGAGGCGCCATCGGCGTCATAGCCCACGTACAGGGTCTGGCCTTGCAAGGTCTTGACCTGGGTGGGGATCAGGTTGCGACGCGGATCGGCGGTGCCGGCGCTCACGTGATAGGTGAGGACGGCGGTCAGCAGGTTCACGTCGCTACCGATCACGTTCAGCAAGGGGGCGGGGACCTTGGCGAAGGCGGCGTTGGTGGGGGCGAACACCGTCAGCGGGCCCTTGCCGGACAGCGGACCGGCCAGGTTGGCGGCCTGGACCAGGCTCACCAGGGTGCTCAGCTCGGGCGTGGCCGCAGCGGCGTCCACGATGGTGCCGGGGAACTCGGTGAGCTGGGTGTGGCGGCACTTGAGGTAGCTGGACAGCGAGACATCCGCAGCATGGGCGGCAGGGGCTGCCAACATGCCGGCAGCCACGGCGAGACCGGCGATGGCGGCTTTGAAGGGGGATGCGACTTGACGGGTGAAGTGTGTCATCTCTTGCCTGCTTGGGTTGGATTTGAAAACCAAACGGTATCGTTTGGAACCAATCAGTCGTAAAGTGAACTGATTGGTAATATTTTGCTTAAAAATGCCGCAGACGCAAGGCGTCACATCGCCCGGCGGGGCGATGTTCACCTAAGTAGGGGGGATCAGCGTTGAACCAGCTCGACCGGCATCCAACCGCGCACGCTGTTGAGCAGTGCGAGGCCGGTGGCGTGCGGCAGGTCATCCAGTTGGATGTGCGCTTCTTGCAGTTGCCCTGCGTCCAGCAGACTCTGACGCATCACGCCGGGCAGCAGACCTGCCGACAGCGGCGGGGTCAGCCAGCGACCGTTGAGTTGCACCGCCACGTTGCCGATGGTGAACTCGGTGAGCTCACCGGCGGCGTTGTAGAGCAGGGTGTCGAAACAACCTGCAGGGGCAGGGAAGGCCGCGTAAGCGGTGCGACGCGTGGTCTTGTGGCGGATGAAGGCATCGGCCGGCGGCATGGGCTGCGTGGCCAAGGCCACCCGCACCGGCTGCGGGGAGCCACCGAGCGGGGCGGCTTCGGCCGTGATGTGCAGGCGGTCGTCCACCAGCAGACGGACCTTGAAGAGGCCCACGGGGTGAGCTTGGCTGAGGGCCTGCAGGCGGGCGGTCAGGGCCTCGACCAGCGCCGTAAGTTGAGACGCGTCGGCAAAGTAGAAGGCCAGGGCAGCTTGCTGGATGCGTGCCAGGTGCGCCGGTACCCGGGCGACCTGACCGTTTTCCATACGCAGCGATTCGAGCAGCTGGAAGGGGGCGTCAGCCCGGTGCAGGAAGGCCTGCTTGGCGCGCCATTCCTGCGCCTCACCCGGGCCGGTCGAGTCGAGGGTGATGCCGCTGCCGATGCCGCAATGGGCACGCCAGGGGGCGGGGGGCGGCAGGGTGTCGACGGTGACGGTGCGGATGGGGACGTTGAACGTGACGCGTCCGCCCGGGGCCATGAGGCCGACTGCGCCGCAGTACACGCCACGCGGGCTGCGTTCCAGGCGGGCAATGTGGTGCATGGCCTGGCGCTTGGGCGCACCGGTGACGGAGCCGCAGGGGAAGAGGGCGGCAAACAGCTCGCTCAGGCGCAGGTCACTGCGGCTGCGGGCGGTGATGGTGGACGTCATCTGCCAGACGGTGGGCAGGGCGTGCAGTTCGAACAGATCAGGCACGCGCACGCTGCCCACTTCGGCCACGCGCGACAGGTCGTTGCGCAGCAGGTCCACGATCATCAGGTTCTCGGCCCGCTCCTTGGCGCTGCTGCGCAGGTGTTCGGCGGCGGCGGCATCGGCGACAGCGTCCGGCCCGCGTGGGGCGGTGCCTTTCATGGGCCGGGTGGTGATGTGCTGGCCGTCCCAGTCAAAGAACAGCTCGGGCGAGACGCTGAGCACGGCACCGGGCACGCGGCAGGCGGCGCGGGCGTCGAGCATCAGGGCATAGCCTTGCGGCTGGCTGCGACGCAGGGCCATGAACCAGGGCCACAGGGCGGCGGGCTCGCCGTCAAAGGGGCTGTGCAACTGGCCGGTCAGATTGACCTGATAAACCTCGCCGGCCTGGATGAGCGAGCGGATCTGCTCGACCTTCTGTTCGATGGCGCTCTGATCGAGGTCGGCCTGCCAGGGCCCGGCTTGCCATGAGGGGTTCGGGCTGGCGGGGTCGGTCACCGGCTGGCCATCCCAGGCCTGCGCCTGGTCGAACACGGCCCAGACGGCGTAGGGCTGACCGGGCGGCAGGGCCTTGACGGGCAGATGGGGGTTCAGGCCCGGCGCGGCTTCGTACGCCACCCAGCCCACGCACCATTGACCGGCTTGGGACAGCGCATGGGCGGCGTCCAGCAGGCCGGCGACCTGGCTGGGGTCGTGGGCGACCAGCCAGCGGCTGGGGCGATCGAAGCGCCAGCGCTGACGCGGCCCCTGAGGGGCCTCGGGATGAGGCGGAAAGTCGACCAGCGCGGTCGGCAGGGCAGGGTCCTGGTCAAGCACGACGCGGGGTCACGACGTTGATCCACAGCACCACGGTGGCCACGGCAAACAGGGCCAGCGCCCAGAATTCAAACGGCACACCGAGCACGCTGACGGCGGCATCGGAGCAGTTGGCACGCACCTCGAACCACTCGGGCCAGCGGGTGTCCAGCCCGAGGTAGCTGTTCACGCGGTCGGCGAAGGTGAGTGCGCACGAATCGGTCTTGGCCGCGACAAAGTGCTGCCACAAGGCCGAGGCGATACCGCCCAGAGCCAGTGGCAGGCTCAGGGCCGAGAGCACCCGTCGTCCCAGGTCACCGGGCAGCGCCGCACCGACCAGAGCCAGCATGCTCAAGGCGATGAACAGGATGCGCTGCAGGATGCACCAGGGGCAGGGCTGCATGTCGAAGCGGTGCTGCGCCAGCAGCGCCAGGCCCACGGAGCCGGCGCACAGCAGGCCCAGCACCAGCAGCATCAGGCGGGGACTCAGGGCGCGCATCGGGTCAGGCCACTTCGGCGATCAGCTCGATCTCGACGCAGGCACCCAGCGGGATCTGGGCCACGCCAAAGGCGCTGCGGGCATGCACGCCCTTTTCGCCGAAGACCTCGCCGAGCAGTTCGGAGCAGCCGTTGGTGACGAGGTGGTGTTCGGTGAACTCGGGGGTACTGTTGACCAGGCTCATGACCTTGACGATGCGCACGACCTTGTCCAGGCCGCCAGCGGCCACGGCCAGCGTGCCCATCAGGTCGATGGCCACGGCGCGCGCGGCCTGCTTGCCCTCTTCGGTCGTCATGTTCTGACCGAGCTTGCCAACCCAGACCTGACCGTCCTTCTTGGCAATGTGACCGGACAGGAAAATGTGGTTGCCGGTGCGCACAAAAGGCACATAGGCGGCGGCCGGCACAGCGACGGGTGGCAACGTGATGCCAAGGGTTTGCAGGCGTTGTTCGATGGACATGTTTGTGAGGAAGATCGGACAATGAGGAATTTGCAAGATCGTACACCCATGACCCAAACCGACATGAGCACACGGAAAACACTGACCATCGCTCGCCGACTGTGGCTGCCCCCCCTGGTGATTGGGCTGGCCGCGGTGGTCATGGGCGTGGGCGCAGCCTGGACCATGAAACGGGCGGACGCGGAGTCGGCTCAGGCGCTGCAGGATCAGCAGCGCAAACTCGGAGATGCCTACACCTGGGCCGGTCTGACCGAGTCCAATGCGGCGCGGGTGGTGGCGGTGTTGCAGTCGTCAGACGCGGAACTGGATGGGCGGCTCAAACCCGATGTGGAAGCGACCTCGGCCCGCATCTCGGAACTCCAGAAGGGGCTGGAGGCCAGCTCGACGCTGCCCGATGAGCAACAGCTGCTCGACAATGTTGCCAGCAAGCGCAAGGCTTACATCGATTTGCGCAATCAGGCGCGCAAGATGAAGCAAGAGGGCCAGGAGGAGGCTGCCCGCCAGGCGCTCAAGGATCAGGTGCTGCCGGCTGTGGCGGCCTATCTGGATGCCCAGCGTGAATTCGTGGCGTTCCAAGTTGCCCGCTCTGAGGCCCTGCGCAGCGAGGGGCAGGCCCGCGCCATGACGGTGTTGTGGTGGGTGGTGTCCGCCATGGGTGGCATTGCCGTGCTGCTGGTGCTCACCACCCGACAGCTGGCGAGTGCGGTGTTGGGGCCGTTGCAAGAGTTGGGGCGTGCCACCGAGCAGGTGGGCGCGGGCGATCTGACGGCTCACATTGACGTGCGACGCCGCGATGAGATTGGCGAGATGGCCAGCTCTTTGCAGCAGATGCGAGATTCCTTGCGCGACATCGTGGCGCGTGTGCGCCAGTCGGCCGACAGCATTGCCACGGCTTCGGCCGAGATTGCCACAGGCAATGGCGATCTGTCGCGTCGGACGGAGCAGCAGGCGGCTGCGCTGGAGCAAACCGCCGCGTCCATGCAGGAAATGACCGATGGGGTGCAACAAAGCGCCAGCCATGCGCAAGAGGCTGCCAATCTGGCCGGGCAGGCCGCTCAGGTGGCCAACCAGGGCGGCGAGGTGGTGGGCCGTGTCGTACGCACCATGGACGAGATCACGCACAGCAGCCGCAAGATCGCCGACATCATCGGTGTGATCGATGGCATTGCTTTCCAGACCAACATCCTGGCCCTCAACGCCGCGGTGGAGGCCGCCCGGGCAGGGGAGCAAGGACGTGGTTTTGCTGTGGTGGCCGGTGAGGTGCGCAATTTGGCGCAGCGCAGCGCCAACTCGGCCCGCGAAATCAAGAGCCTGATTGCCGATTCGGTGGACAAGGTGGAGCAAGGCAGCCGACTGGTGAACGAGGCGGGCGACACCATGGCCGAGATCGTGCGTCAGGTGAACCACGTCACAAACCTGATCTCGGAGATTCACACCTCGGCCCAGGAACAGACCAGCGGCATCCATCAGGTGAATCTCGCGGTCAACTCGCTGGATCAGGGTACGCAGCAGAACGCGGCCTTGGTCGAGCAAAGTGCGGCCGCGGCGGAAAGCCTGCGCAACCAGGCTGCCGAGCTGATGCAGATGGTGTCGGTGTTCAACGTGGGTCAGGTGCGTTGAGCGTGCCCGGCCTGTGATTGCAGCGCCGGGAGGCGCTGTCCATCGCCCCTGAGGGTGACCTCTTCGGGGTGGGTGAGGTGAGTCTGCGTTTTCGGACAATGCCGTGGTGGACGGCACCATGGGGGTGTCCGTGGCAGCGGAGGTCACCATCGTGGAAGAGGCCGGCTCGGCACGTCGAGTGCCCACGGGCATGGCCCTGTGGCTGGCCTTGCCCGCGGCCTGGTTGATGGGCATTGCGCTCCAGTTGAGTGAGCCGGCTTTGCTCGCCCCGTCGGTGTACCGAGCCGGGGTGTGGGTCGCATTGGCCAGTGTCGTGACGGGGCTGTGGTGGCAAGGTCGAGCGTTCAGGCCACGCTGGTCGCGTTGGGCCTGGGGCCCTGTCATCTTGTTGTTGGCCTGGGGGAGCACGGGGTGGCGGGCGCAAGAGCGTGCGTTGCAGGCGTGGCCCTTGCAGTGGGACGATGTGCCGGTACGGGTTCAGGTGGTGGATTTGCCTCAGCCCATGGCCGGCGGTGGCTGGCGCTTTGACGCACAGCTGCTGGAGGCGCCCGCTCCGCCGCCGGGCGTTCGCTTGCCCGAGCGTGTCCGCTTGTATGCCGATGCGAAGGCAGGCATGGATGCGCTGCGATCGGGACAGGTCTGGTCTTTGCACGCGCGCCTGCATGAGCCCGATGGCTTGTCCAATCCAGGTGGCTTCGATGCCACGCGTGGCCTTTTCGAGCAGGGCATTCGCGCCGTCGGCAGTGTGCGCCATCGGTTGGCGAGGCCGGTGAAGGTGAGCGAGCCCTCGGCGCTCTCCGCTGGGTGCATCGACCGCTTTCGCCAGCGCGTCCGGGAGGCCATTGAGGCTCGGGTGGACGATGCCCGTGCGGCAGGCGTGCTCGTGGGTTTGTCGGTAGGGGATCAGTCGGCCATCGAGCGTGCAGACTGGGATGTTTTTCGCCGCACTGGGGTGGCGCACGCCGTCAGCATCAGCGGCACCCACATCGCCATGTTCGGTTGGTTGGTGTCCTGGGTCGTGCGGCGTGTGTGGCCGCGTTGGACAGCAGGTGTGCATGTGCTGCCAGCCCCTTTGGCGGCCAGGGTGTTGGCGGTGTGCGTTTCAGCTGTGTACGCCCTGGTGGCAGGGTGGGGCGTGCCGGCTCAGCGAACAGTGCTGATGATGGCCGTGATGGCCCTGCTGCATGCCGGTGGGCGTCGCTGGCCCTGGCCGCTGGTGTGGCTTCTCGCGGCTGCCTGCATCACGCTGCTGGACCCTTGGGCCTTGTGGCAGCCGGGATTCTGGTTGTCATTCGTGGCGGTGGGCATTCTGATGTCGTCCGGGCGTGAGGAGTCCGTTCCCACGCAGCCTGATGGCGACACCTGGCTTGCCCGAATCAAGGCTGCCTCACAAGAGATGGTGCGCACCCAGTGGCGGGTGACACTGGCCCTGGCCCCGCTCTCACTGGTGTGTTTTCAGGAGGTGTCGCTGGTGGGCATCTTGGCCAATCTGGTGGCCATTCCGGTGTTCACCTTGGGCATCACACCGCTGTCCTTGCTGGGTCTGCTGTGCGCACCCCTGTGGGACTTCGGTGCGCTGCTGGTGCAAATCACCACCGCGGTGTTGGCGCACATGGCCTCCTGGCCGTGGGCGGTGTGGCAGGCCCCGGCTTTGCCGGCTTGGTTGCAGGCGCTGTCCGTGGCGGTGGGTGGTCTCTGGGTGCAACCCATGTCCTGGCGATGGAGGTGGCTGCTCTGGCCGTGTCTGTTGCCCGTGTGCTTGCTGCCTCAGGGGTGGCAAATCGTGCCGCCACCGCGTACGGGGCAGTTCACGGTGATGGCGGTGGACATTGGTCAGGGCACCGCGGTGCTGCTGCGCACAGCTCGCCACACGCTGCTGTTTGACACCGGAGGACGTCTGCCGACAGGCATGGACATGGGCGAGCGGGTGTTGGTGCCACTGCTGCGCAGCCTGGGTGTGCGCGAACTGGACACCCTGATGATCAGCCATGCCGACACGGACCATGTCGGGGGTGCCCGGTCCGTGTTGAGCGCAATGCCTGTGCACGAACTGCGCAGCACCCTCGACGAAGGGCATGAAGTCCGGCAGTGGCGACGGTCCGGTCGACAGACCCGTGTGCCACATGTACCCTGCGTGGCAGGTCAGCGGTGGCAATGGGATGGGGTGCAGTTCGAGGTCCTGCACCCGGTGGCGGAGCAGGCCGCACCAGGGCATCGCGTCAAGCCCAACGCGCTGTCCTGCGTGTTGCGGGTGTTCACCGCAGACGCCGATGCGCGCAGCGTACTGCTCACCGGCGACATTGAGGCCGCGCAAGAGCATGCCATGCTCGCCCGACAGATGGCGGCACAAGCCACGCCCGGCGCAGGCGCTACCTTGCGCAGTACGCTGTTGATCGCACCGCACCATGGCAGCAAGACCTCGTCAACCCAACCGTTTCTGGAGGCTGTTCGACCCGTGCAGACCGTGGTGCAGGTGGGACGGCGCAACCGCTACGGTCATCCTGCGCCGGTGGTGATGGCGCGCTATGCGGCGCTGGGTTTGCCGATTGTCAGTTCACCAGCGTGTGGGGCTTACCTTTGGCGCAGCGACCAGCGCCCGTCTGCGAAGGCCATCCCGCCACACGCTGCGACACCCCCATGGCCCGTGTTGGGGCAATGCTGGCGCACCTTGTCTCCGCGCTATTGGGACGGGCGTCAGCCAGGAAGCAACCCCATGGCCGCGTCCGCAGGGGCTGAGCCGCTCAATCTTCCTTGAAATGGGTGGCCAGGACCTTGTCGATCCGCTTGCCGTCCATGTCGACAACTTCGAAGCGCCAGCCTTCCCATTCGACCGTGTCGGTGGTTTGAGGCAGGCGACCCAGCAACAGCATCACCATGCCGGCCATGGTGTTGTAGCGACCGCGATCTTCATCGGGCAGGGCCTTGATGGCGAGGCGGTCTTTCAACTCGGGGATGGGGATGAGTCCATCGACCAGCCAGGTGCCGTCTTCGCGCTGGATGGCCCAGGCATCTTCGGCTTCAGAGGGCGTGAACTCGCCGGTGATGGCTTCCAGCACGTCACGCAGGGTGATCACGCCTTGCACTTCGCCGTACTAGTCCACCACGAACACCATCTGCGTGTCGGAGCCCCTGAAGTGCTCCAGCAATTCCATGCCCGAGAGGGTTTCCGGTACAAACACCGCAGGCAGCAGGCCTTCGGCCAGGCTGTTGGCCTGATGCTGCGTCAGCTGGTGCAGCAGTTGCTGGGCCGTGGTCACGCCCACGACGTCGTCAAGCCCGCCTCGGCAGACCGGATAACGCGAGTAGCCATGCTCGGCAATGATGGCCAGGTTGTCGGCCAGCGGCAGCTCAACGTCCAGCCAGGCAATGTCGCTGCGCGGGATCATCATGGAGCCGATCTGGCGCTCATCCAGGCGGAACACGTTGCGCACCATCTGGTGCTCGTGCGCTTCGATCACGCCTGCGTCCAGCCCCTCTTCGAGTTGCGCTGCGATTTCTTCTTCGGTCACGCTGCGGTTGCCGGTATCGCGCACACCCATGAGCCGCAGCATGCCCTCGGTGGTGGCCGCCAGCAGCTTGACGAAGGGCAGGGCCAGCCGTGACAGCCACATCATGGGCTTGGCCACGAGGCGTGCCACGGGCTCGGGGTACATCTGGCCCACGCGCTTGGGCACCAGTTCGCCAAAAATGATGGAGACGAAGGTGATGATGACCACCACCAGACCAGTGGCGGCGATACTGGCTGCGCCCTCCGTGATGGGCAGCCAGGTCAGCAACCACTCTGCCAGGGGGGGGGAGAATGCGGCCTCACCCACGATCCCATTGAGCACGCCGATGGACGTGATGCCGATCTGGACGGTGGAGAGAAACTGTGTGGGATTGTCGTGCAGGCTCATGGCGGCCACGGCACCGGCATCGCCGGTTTCGGCCATCACCTGCAGTCTGGCTTTGCGGCTGGCAGCCAGGGACATTTCAGACATGGCGAAAACGCCATTGAGCAGAACCAGAAAAATCAGTAGCGCTAAGTCCATAGAGGGCGCCGACAGGGTCGGGCCGGTCGTTTCGATGCGCCAAGCGTAGCAGAATCACGAAATGATCTATTTAGTGGGTGACTTGCAGGGCTGCTGCAAACCGCTGGAGCGCTTGCTTCAGACGATTGATTTTTCGCCGTCGCGCGACCAGTTGTATGTGTTGGGGGACCTCGTGAACCGGGGACCCGACTCCTTGGGGGTCCTGCAACGTTTGCGCAGCCTGGAGGGGGCGGCGACGTGCTTGCTGGGTAACCACGACCTGCATCTGCTGGCGGTGGCGCATGGGGTGCGCAAGCCTCACCGCAGTGACACGCTGGATCCCATTTTGAATGCGGCCGACCGTGATGACTGGTTGAACTGGTTGCGCCAGCAGAATCTGGCCGTGCATGCGCATGGTTGGCTGATGGTGCATGCCGGCGTGGTGCCACAGTGGGATGCCGCTCAGACGGTGGCTTTGGCTGGGGAGGTGGAAGCCATGCTCCGCAGCCCGGACGTGGGCGCTTTTCTGACCACGATGTATGGCAACGAGCCGGCCCGTTGGGATGAGCGCCTGCAGGGCGTGGACCGCTGGCGTTGTGTGGTCAATAGCCTGACGCGGCTGCGGTTTTGTGCGGCGGACGGCACGATGGAGTTTGCCACCAAGGAGGGGGCGGGTGGCGCGCCCGAGGGCTATCTGCCCTGGTTTGAGGTGCCTGGCCGTCGGACCCAAGGCACGCCGGTGGCGTTCGGCCACTGGTCCACCCTGGGCTTGATCAATCGGGACGATCTGCTGGCGCTGGACACCGGATGCATCTGGGGCGGTCATCTGACGGCGGTGCGTGTCGATGGCGCCACGCGCGAGGTGATTCAGATCCCTTGTCCGCAGGCACAGAAACCGGGCAAGGCTTGATCCGCCACTACAATGCAGGTCATGGGTGTGTGGCCGAGCGGTTTAAGGCACCGGTCTTGAAAACCGGCGACCGTTTGCGCGGTCCGTGAGATCGAATCTCACCGCACCCGCCAGTCATCTCTGGTGATTCCGAAACATTGCGCACGTTGAGAAAAAAAGCGTTGCACAATCAACGGCTTGCAAGCGGCAAAGCCTCCGGATTCACCTCAATAAGGCACCGTTCCCCACATCGACGTGGCGGTATCTGTGTAGGCACGCTGCAGTTGATCTGACACGATGCCTACAAATACCCTGACGGACACCGCGTGCCGAAGCGCCAAGCCAGGTGAGAAGCCCCGCAAGCTGTTTGACGGCCACGGGATGTTCCTCTTCGTCTCGCCGACAGGGGCCAAGGTGTGGCGCATGTCGTATCGATTGGACGGAAAGCCACAGACGGCCACGTTCGGCCCCTACCCGCTGGTGACCCTGGCCGAGGCGCGCGCGAAGCGCGATGAGCTGCGCAAGCAACTCCTGCTCGGCGAGAACCCCAAGGCCTCGAGGGCGGCACCAGCCGTGCCAACCTTCCAGGCTGCGAGCGATACCTACTGGGATGGGCGCCTGGACATCACCGATGCCTACCGGATGAACGCCAAGAACGGCATCACCCAGCACCTTGGCCCGCACATTGGGCCAGTGCCGGTGAGCCAGGTTTCGAAGGACGCGCTGCTCAATGCCCTGCTTGAGATGGACAAGGCCGGGCTGCTGGTCTATGTCAGGTCCGTGCGCGGCTGGGCGTCTCAGGTGTTTGACTGGGCCATTGAGCGGGGCTACCGCCAGGACAACCCGGCCGCGCTGATCAAGCCGGCCAAGGCTTTCAGGGTTCCGGCGCGGGAGTCACACGCTGCAATTACGCCAGCGCAGGTGCACACGCTGATGGAGCGGCTGAAGTTCGAGGACCAGCTGCAGTCGGTGATCGCCTGCAAGTTGCTGGCCCTGACGTGGGTGCGCACCGTTGAGCTGCGCACGATGCTTTGGGCCGAGCTGGAGGGGGAGGTCGATGCGTGGCACACCTGGCGCATTCCCGCTGGCAAGATGAAGCGACGCAATGAGCACCTGGTGCCGCTGTCGCGCCAGGCGGTGGAGCTGCTGGCCATTCAGCGTATGCGCTGCCGGGGCAGCAAGTATGTGTTCCCGGGTGAGCACACCATCTTGCGGCCGATGTCAGAGAACGCGGTGCTGTATCTGCTGCACCGGATTGGCTACAAGGGTGAGATGACGGGGCACGGGTGGCGGTCGGTGGTGTCGACCTGGGCGAACGAGCGGGGCTACCCGCCCGATGCCATTGAGCGCCAGTTGGCGCATGTGCCTGGGGACAAGGTGAGGGCGGCCTACAACCGTGCCGCCTACCTGCCCCAGCGAAAAGAGATGCTGCAGGACTGGGCCGACTGGCTATATGCGGATGCCGGCTGCGGCCAGGGTTGAGAGCTTCCAGCCCTGTTTCTTGCGGCTCATGGCCACGTCCGGCGGTGGCAGGGTCCCCGCCTTCATCCACCGTCGCATCGTTTCACTGCACACCCCCAGTTTGACCTGGAGGTCTGGCCGGAAGATGAGCGGTTCGCCTGGGGTGGTATGGCTCGACTTATCCAAGGATGCCCCCCACGTGATCTTGGCGGGATGGCATCTCGCTCCAATGGGTGACGTCTGTCACTGGCTGACCATGTGCGTCACACCACAGAGGCCCGTTGTCGTCGTCGCCCATGTAGGCCCCGAGTTGCCCGACAGGGCTGGTGGCGTCGAAGATCAGCACGTCGGTGTCAGCGTCTGGCATCGACTCGGTGACATGGTAGAGCGTGACTTGCAGGTGTTGTGGAGTGGTCATTCTGCCTCCTTGATGACCGTGTATCCGGCCCGTCTCAGGGTGCGGATGGCATCCTGGATGCGCTGGTGCTCGTCCTGGTCGAACGAATCGACCCAACAGTAGAGGCCGCCTCGCAGCTCAATCGCCCCTTTGGCGATGTCGGTCTTGAGCAGGGCATACACGTTGCCGGTGCTCCCGCAAAGATCTGCCTCAATGGCGAGGTCTGACGCGGATGCCTCGCCGCGCTGGCGCAGGTACTGGCGCATCTTGTCGGTCTTGGTCGCCGGGCGGTCTTGGGCATGGCTCTCTGAGGGACTGCGAACCATTCGACGTCCGTGCGTGATCTGTTCAATCAGATGGGAAAACGGGTTGTTCATGCTGCGCGCTCCAGAGCTTGGCGCTCGTCGTAGTTCGCGGCAACGATTCGCCGCATGCTAAGAGGGCTCACCGAGTTGCCGCACATCCGAACCTGCGCGGTCTTGGTCAGGACCTTGCCGCAGGACGTGCGGTCGATGATGTAAGCGGCCGGGAAGTCCTGGGCGTTGTAGAGCTCGCGGGGCGTCAGCATGCGGAGCGTGATGTCCACGACGACGTAGGGCTCGCCCTTGAGCCAGACTGTCACCAGCGCAAGACGATCCTTCGTGGTGATGGTCGTGGCCGGATCTCGCAGGTCGGCCCACTGGCCGCCCTCCCGGTGGTAGCGCATGAGGAAGGCTGCGCACCTCATGGCGCCATCGTGGTGCTCGGGGCTCAGCTGGTATTCAACCAGGCCGTGGTGCTCGCCGCCGGCTGCGACAGTCGCGATCGGTTCTCGCAGATCCCGGCCGGTGCTGTGATGGCGGAGGGTGGTCAGGTGCGCTGCGATCAGCTGCTGCTGACTGCCGGTGGTGGTCACCGTGGTGGCCGGCTCGCGCAGATCCTTGGCGTGGGTGGTGTTGAACCCGCCGTTCGCCTGGACCATGAAGGCGGTGGTCAGGCCATGGCCGCCAGAGCCGCTCGCGGTGATTGCGCCAACGGGAGTTTGGATGTCGCGAGAGCCTGTGCCCCAGCGCTTCGTTGGCCCCGCGCCCTCACCGTGCCCAACCTGCACCAGCAGGGCGGATGTAAGGCCAAACTTGCAGGCGCCGGCAACGACGGTGCCAAGGGGCTTGTCAATGTCTAGGACTCGTGGGGCCTGTCCCTCGCGCTCTCCGTAGCCAGTCTGAACGAGGGTCGCGGCCATCAAGGCTGTCTCGCCACCCTTTGCAGTGGTGATGGTACGCATTGGGTCGCGCAGGTCATACGCGGTGTCGCGTGTATGGGTGACGGGCACCAGGGCGCCCGGCTGAGGAACGATGAACGGGTCAACCGAATCGATCACGAACTTGCGCATGCCATGGGCGATCCGGCGCATGGTGGCGTCGGCCAGGGGCTTCTTGCGGCCGAAGATGCTGGTGCCGGGGATCGACCAGTCGATGCACTCGGACACGGGGCGCCACTTCTTCTGCCCAGCCTTCGGCTTCTTGGCATGGTCGAGCTCGGGCCAGGCGATCGGCAGGCCATCGCGGCGGGCCACCATGTAGAGCCGCTCGCGGGTGCTGTGGGCGCCCAGGTCGGCATTGCAGATCACGCGCCACTGCACGACGTAGCCCATGTCGCGCAGGCCCTGCACGAAGTGCCCCCAGTTGTGGCCCTTACGATTGGGGTCGGGCACGAGGAACTGGTTGCGGCGCGGCACGTGCTCACCAGGCTCGGCCACTCGGTAGGTCTTCTTGCCGTCCTGGCTGGTGATCATGTCGAGGGTGATGACGCGTCCGGTCTCCTTGCATCGCTTGGCGACCAGGGGCGACCACTGGAGCATCTGCTCGACGTTCTCCAGTGTGATGACGTCGGGCTTCACCTTCCCGGCCCAGCGGTGCACGACCCACGCCAGCGAGCGGATTTCCTGGGAGCGCGGTTGCCCGCCCTTGGCCTGGCTGTGGTGGGTGCAATCTGGCGAAGCGTGCAAGAGGCCAACAGGCATTCCAGTCGTCGCCTGAATCGGGCAGACCTCCCAGACGTCAGCGATGTAGTGCTTGGTCTGGGGGTGATTGACCTCGTGCATGCCAATGGCGTCGGGGTCGTGGTTGATCGCGATGTCGACATGCCGGCCGACTGCCTGTTCAATGCCGGTACTGGCGCCGCCACCACCCGCGAACAGGTCAACGATCAGCTTCGACGCGATGGGAAGAATGTACTGACCGTTGATCATGCTGCATGCTCCAGTCGTTGGTAGACCTCAGCGCCGGCGATGTCGCTCATCTGGATCTCGGCGTTGTCGATGCGTCTTGAGATGTGGTCGGCGTCGGGAACGCAGGCCATGGCCAGGTCGGCGTGTTTCATGAGCAGATCGCCGGCGGCCTGGGAGGCCTGGTGGATGGGCTCGGCCAACGCCACCCGCCAGGCGCAGCCGTCGATGGCCAGCTGCACGACGTTGCGCAGCATGCTGTGCAGGCGCTTGGCCTCGGGCGTGCCGGGGCTGGTCTGGGCTGCGATCTCGGCTCCCAGGCCGATCACCCAGGCGATGTGGGCGATCAGTCCTTTGGCGAACTCGCCCTCCTGCAGCAGGAAGATCTCGATGCTGATGGTGCGCAGGTGGCTGCGCATTTTGTGCTTGGCCATGGCCACCGCGATCGGATTGCTCTTGATCATCGCGTGGCGGTCGGTGTTGTGGTGCTTGCGGGGGCTCATGCTGCGCGTCCTTGAAAGCGGGTGAATTGCTCGATGACCGCGCGGTGGGTGGCTTGGCGCAGGTTGTCGAGGGTGCTGGTGTTCACGATGTCGAAGTCGACCTGGATGTGGTCGGTGCGCTCGGTTTCGTGGGCGCCTGTGTCGCTGGCCATGGAGGTGCCGTCCTGGCGGTGCACGCGGGCCAGATGGCCGCCCATGAGCTTGACGAAGGCGGCTTCGTCCTGGGTGCGCACGTCGGTGATGACGATGCGGTGGATGCCGCTGCTGGTCAGTCGATGGATCCGCTGGTTGAGAAGGTTGATCCAGTGGAGGGCGTTCTGGGCCAGCCGAAACTCGGTGCCCCAGCGTTGCATGACCCAGCGGGGGCTGCGCATCTGGTGGATGTCGAGCGGTTGCACTGCAGCCCATTCGATGAACTCGGCCGAGTTGCAGCGCGCGATGGCCAGGCCCGGCAGGGGCGTCTCTTTGGTCACGCGCTCGGTCAGCATGCGCTCGTCGATGCCCCAGGCTCTGGCAACTTCGGCGCGGATGGCGTCTGCGAAGGCGATGCTGGTGAAGCCTAGTTCTGTGAGCGCCGTTGCGCACGAGTTCTTGCCCGCGCTGGCCTTGCCGGTAAGCCCCAGCAGCGCGATGGGCTGGGCGGTGTTGAGGTGGAACATGGGTGCTGGTCTCCTGTCGGTGGTCAGTCGTCGTCGCGCTCGCCTGCTGCGGCGCGCTTGCGGTCGAAGATGGGGGGCGTGTGTGGCAGGCACGGGCGGCGTTCAGGCGCAGTGCTAGCTGGTGTCTGGGCTTGGGTCGTGCGCTGCAGCCGTGAGCGGCGCAGCTTGGCCTCGAGGCTCACCAGCTTGGCCAGCAGGGCGTCTGCCATGACCTGGTCGAAGCTGGCGGGCCAGTTCGGGCGGCGGCGGTTGTGCCAGGCAGTCACCAGTTCGTCGTGGGTGAATGGGGTTGCCATGGCTCATCTCCCAGCCAAGGCCTTCAGCCAGTCCATGAACAGGGCCACGACGGTGCCGCCTACTGCGCTGCCGCCCACAACCCCGTAGAACAGGCCGATGGCCAGCCCTTGGCGGTACACGGCAGTGAAGGCTCGCCGCAGCACCAGGGTTCGGTGCACGCGCGGGGTCATGACAGCCTCCAGGCGCGCAGCAGGCGGGGCATGCCGAAGCGCTGGATGGCGATGTCTTCGGCGGCGCGGGTCGAGGTGGCGATCTGGATGTAGGCGTTGCGCTTGCCTTCGTCATCGACGTGAACCACGTCATAGGCCTTGGGCTTCGTGTCGGCAGGGCAGGTTGTGGCTGGGGCTGACTGCATGGCGGCTCCTTTCGTGGCGTGGTTCATGACTTGTGGGCGGGCTTCTGTGCGAGCTCGAACACCCAGCACCAGACGGCCATGGAGGCGTTGGTGGCGCTCTCGGCCCGGATGGCGCTGTTGACCACCCGGACGTCGACGAAGCGATTCCGGCGGCTGGTGCGCAGGGCCTTCTTGAGGTCGGCGATGGGTGGGATGGTTTGGCCGCGTTCCCGAGCCACCTGCATGTAGTGGTTCAGGTTGATGGCGAACTCCTGCTCTGGCTTGCGGCTGTGGTTGAGCGGTGTGGAGCTGGAGTGGAGGTATTCGACGGTCTCCCAGAACTCCTGCACCAGCGGGTGGTCGCTGTTGATTGCCTGCTGACGCTCCACGGTCATGGTCCGGATCTGGGCCTGCAGCGCCTGGTGCTGTTCGTCGGTCAGGGTGACGACGTGGCGCAGGGCGTCGGACAGGGCCATGAGTTGGCCGTGGTTCTTGGCCAGGCGGGTGCTCTTGACCTCGGGCAGCTTCTGCAGCGCGGCCTCGTGGATGGGCGTCTGCTTTGCCAGGGTGGCGAGGATCTGGCTTTCACGCTGGGCGGCCAGCAGGACAAAGCCGCTCACGGCCTCGACCGGCATGGCCTCCAGGGCAATGGCCGCCTCGCGGGTCTTGGGGGTTTGCTGCGACCGGTCGAAGGTGAGGTGGCAGATCCGCTGCAGGATGGCGTCGGAGGCGTTGACCTCGTTGTTCTGGCTGATGACGATGGCCCCGCGGAATGGCGGCTCATAGGTCTCGTTGCCGCCGGTGGCCATGCCGCGTGCACGCACGCTGCGGCCGTTGAAGGCGGTCTTCAGCTCGTCCCAGTCGAAGCTCTTGACGTGCGGGTTCTTGCCGGCGCCCAGCTGCTCGCGGTCGCTCTCGATCAGGACCACGGGCAGGTTGGAGACCTGGGCGAAGTTGCGGGCACGGGCCGCCAGAGAAGACTTGCTGGGGTCGAAACCTTCGTAATCACGACGGCCCACCAGCTTCCAGAGGAACTCGATCAGGGTGGACTTACCGGCGCCGGCCTCGCCCACGATCTCCAGGAAGGGGTAGCTCTTTTGCGTGGCGCGGATCTG
The DNA here is from genome assembly GCA_029268225.1 of Burkholderiales bacterium. Taxonomy (GTDB): domain Bacteria; phylum Pseudomonadota; class Gammaproteobacteria; order Burkholderiales; family Burkholderiaceae_C; genus Aquabacterium. The sequence goes on from JAJUGJ010000020.1 coordinate 29,058, forward strand.
CTCGGCGTACAGGGCGCCCAGCCAGTAGGTGAGCGCGACCAGGCCCTTGGCGCCAAAGCATGTCCACAGCAGGTTGAGCCAGTCGCTGCGGTATTCGTCAAGGTCGCGGTTGATGGTGAGCGTGACGCTCTGGTTGAGCGACTTGAGGGACAGCTTGCCGAGGTCGAAGTAGTCTTCCTTGTTGATCTCGGTGATGCGGCCGTCCTTGATGGCCACGTCGCCCAGCACGTAGGCGCTGTGCTCCCGGCTGTAGCCGATGAAGTCGATGGTCTCGACGCGCTTGATGTTGTAGAGCTGGCGCTCCATCATCCGCTCGAGCATCTGGCTTGTGCCAGAGAACACGGCACCGGGCGCGATGCCCAGCAGGCGCTTCTTGAACTCGGCGGCGGCGCTGAGCTGGCCGCTGCTGAATGTGTTCTTGATGGGCGGCGAGTCGTGCGGGAACTCGACCCGGAAGTAGTACCAGGACTCGTCGGTGAGCTTGTTTTCCTGGAAGTAGAGGGGGGAGGGCTTGCAGTTGGCGATGGGCCGGATGGCGTGGCTCTTCTTCAGGGCCTCGTCGCGCAGCTCGTCGTCGGTGTATTTGCCGTCGTTGTCTTGCTCGAGCGCGTGGACAGCGCGGTTGTAGGCCTCCAGGTCGAGCTTGAACCAGTAGAGGCGCTTCTTGAAGTCGAAGTCGAACTCGAGCTTCTGGCCGCCGGAGTGGCGGTAGATCAGCAGGCCCTTCTCGGCGGCCGACACGGCAATGAGCAGGGCGCCCTGGTGGCGGTATTCCTTGAGGTCTTCCTCGGTGAGCTTTTCGCGCTGATGCAGGTCGTTCCAGTCGATCTTGCCCTTGTCGCCACGCTGCGGGATCTGGGCTGCGTCGCAATCCCAGTTGTCGGCACGCGCACGCTCCACCCACTTCTGGGTGTAGGTGCGGCCCGCTTGGTCGCTGTCCAGGGCCCAGACCAGGCGCACGGAGGTGCCGCGCTCGGCGCAGGCCTTGCGCAGTTCGGCCAGGGCCTGCTCTGGGTAGTTGTTGCAGCTGAGCAGGGCCGCGGCGGCAATGTTGTGGTGTTCCAGGGCGATGGCGTCGAAGATGCCCTCGACCAGCCAGAGTTCTGACACCGTGTGTGGTTCGAGGCTGGGCGGGCACCACCAGGTGCCGTGGTAGGCCATGCCGTGCTTGAAGTTGGCCTTTTTCTTGCCGAAGCGCTCGGGGCGATCAATGAGGCGTTCCCAGTAGCCGGTGCCCACCGTGAAGCGCACGGTGGCCGAGCCCGCGCCCTTGCCGTTGTCGGCCTTGGGGTCGTAGTGGCTCTCTTGCCGGTACCAGCCTTTGATGCGGGACAGGTCGAAGCCACGGGCCTCTGCCAGGTACAGGTCGGCCGCGGCGTTGGGGTTCTTGGGCAGCTCGGGGGCGGCGCGCTTGCTCCAGTCGGTGAACAGCTCTGGGTACAGCTCTTTGATGTGGGCCTCGTAGCCGCAGTTGTTGATGCGGCTGCAGCGGATCACCCAGGGAGACTCAGCCGAGGCGAACAGCTCCTTCTTGTGGCAGCTGGGGCATTCACCCTTCTGCAGCCACTTGCCGTTGGTCTTGAAGGCGAACTCGCCCAGGGAGCGCATGACCTGGTCGTGCAGGTCGGGCTTCATTGGTTGGATGCCGCTCATGGGTGCACAGCCTCTTTGGCTGCTTTCGCAGGCACCATGTCCACGCCGGTGACCCTCACCTGCAGACGCCCCTTTTTAAGGATGACGACCTGCCAGGTGCCGTAGTCACTCTGGTCTGCCACCTTGAAGCCGGCCGCCAGCAAGACCGTCACCAGATTCTTCTGTTTCTCATTGCCGACGAACTCGACGGCTCTGATGCTCAGCGCGCCCTGAGGGCTGTATCCACCAGAGACGTATTCAAGGTTCAGTACCAGGCCCGCCTCGCGGATCATGGGCATGTAGGCATCCAGCATGACCAGCTTGGCCTTGATGCGCTTCAGATCGCGCAGCCTGGCTGTGTGCCGGCGCTCTTCCTCCTGCATGCAGGCATCGACCAGTGAGACAGGGCTGTCTGGGTGTTTGGCTCGTGTCATGGGAATTTCGGGTTGAGTTGATCCCGCGCCGGCTTCATGCAGCCTTCGCGGTGGGTGTGTCTGTGGGGTTCAGGCGGTCAGGTCAGACCGTGGGTGGCGCCATGTCAGGGGGCATGGGCCTCCTGTTGCTGCTCGAATAGATCGAGGTTCTCGGCTTGTCCGGCGATGAAGTCACCGTTGCGCAGGTCTGCAATGCGGCCGTGCTCCATGACGGCCTGCAGGGCGCCGCGACGGATGTGCGGCGACAGCGGCACGTTGACGGTGGGGTCTGGGATGCTGGGGAGGGTGAGCATGCGCACTGTCTCTACCGACACGACGAAGTTGCAGCCGCAGCGCACGTTGCTGCATCGATAGGTGACTTCGCTGAGCGTGCGAGTGATGCGTCGTACCTTGTCGCCGCTGGCGCGGCTTTGGCAGTGCGGGCACGGAATTCCAAGGCGGGAGAACTTTGCGCTCATGAGTGCCCCTTTGCGGCTGGTTCGGCCATGTCTTCCAGGCGGGCAAGCATGCTGAGCATGGCCTGCTGGGTGCGGTAGATGGCCGCACGGACGTCCTTGATCTCGCGCAGCTCGACGCGGCCGTCGGCCAGCGTTGCGTCCACTGCAGCGCCCACATTGCCGTTGGCTGCCCACACCTGGGTGACCAGCTCCAGCACGGCCAGGTCACCGGCATGGCCCTCGGCCTCGACTGGGATGGCCACATGCCCGTGGTTGGCGCACAGGGCGTGCAGAAGGCGGAAATCACCGGTCAGGCCGATGGCCATGTCTGCATCTCGCAGGGTGACCACGTTCTGCGTGGTGTTGGGGTTGGCCTTGTTGCGCAGGACGGCGGGTGTCATGCCCATGCGCGGAGCGAGCGACTCACAGCCACCAGGGTAGTCATGGACGGTGCGGTAGAAGGCGTCTTGCAGGCTCATGCTGTTTGCTCTGAATCGAATGCTGCAGGCTGGGTACGTCCCGAACAGAATTCAGTTGTGAGGGAGGCGATCTGGTCAGTCGCCGATGTGAGGCAGGTTGGCGAAGGCACGCGGGTTGCGCTCGTATTCCATGAAGCCGAGGCGCGCGGCCATCAGCAGGAGGGAGGCCATGGAGCGGGACTCCTTCTCCGCCATGTCCTGGACCTTGGCTCGCTCTTCCGCAGTCAGCCGTACCGGGATCGGCTTGTCGCGTTCCAGCCCGTTGGGGGCCCGCTTCTTGATCTGGGCGGTGGAGGATGTGTTCATGGGAGGGCCTTTTGTGTTTCGTGGGCGGGTATGCTTGAGAAACGGTTAATTGCACACACAGGCGAAGGTTAGCACGGTAATCCGTGCAAAGCAACATATGAGCACGGAAATCCGTTCATCAATCTCCGCTCGCTTGAAGGAGGAGCGGGAGAAGCTGCGCCTGTCTCAGACAGAGATGGCTGAGCGGGGAGGTACGAAGATGCGTACCTACCAAGACTGGGAGAGAGGGCTTGCCGGAGTCAATGCTGAGTTTTTGGCAGAGGTCGCCGGCATAGGCATCGACGTGCTGTACGTCTTGACTGGGGTGAGAGCTTTTAGAGCGAGCGCCAACTTGAACGCCGATGAGTCCGCATTGATTTGCCTCTACAAAGGTCTCAATGAAAGTGACCAGCAGACGGTGCGTGCAGTTGTTCGAGCCTTCGCTGAGCTGGAGGCGATAAGGCCAACATTGACAAGTTCCTCGACTGGGCAAGTCAGTTTGCCTGGAGAGTTGGTCTTCCCATCTTCTCAAAAGCGGCTTGAGGCATAGCTGCACTTGAGGTCATTGGGCTCGAATTGAAAATTCAGGGGTAAAACGTGAGCAACTTTTTCGCACGACAAGGCGGCGCTGCCCGCAACGAACTTCACAGATCAGCCAGCGCGCTCATAGGCATTGCGCAGGGGCTACTCTGTGATGGCGAGCTCAATGACAGTGAGATTCAGTTCCTGAGTAAATGGTTGGAGAACAACCAATCCATAGCCAACGCATGGCCAGGTGATGTGCTTCACAGTCGAATCCGTCATGTTCTGGCGGATGGTCACGTATCAGAAGAAGAGCGGACGCACCTGATCGAAACGCTGAGACAGTTGGTGGGCGGTGCTTTGGAGGATTTGTCAGAATCTGAACATGTCTCTGAGTTGGCCTTGGATCAACTTGAGAAGATCGTGATTCCTGATTCAACCTTCTGTCTGACCGGTGAGTTTGTTTTCGCACCGAGAGCACAGTGCGAAGGGTTCATCACTCGTCTAGGTGGCATTGTCAGCAAGGACGTCACCAAAAAGGTCAACTACGTTGTTGTAGGAGGCTTGGGCAGTAAAGAGTGGAAGCACGGCAGTTTCGGAACCAAGATCGAAAAAGCTATTCAGTACAGAAGTCAAGGGCTGCCGATCTGTATTGTTCATGAAGACATTTGGGCATCGTCTTTGTGATTCCTTGTGTCTTTTTGAACTTGATCGTCTGTTTGTCCATCGCTTTGCTCAAGCTAATCAGGTGCCCTACGCAAAAGGGCACCTTTGATTACTTATTCAAGCAGCTTGAGCAATTTTCGAGCAAGTCGAAGTGCTCCAACAAGAGTGGCTGCTAAGTTTGATCCTGCTGCACCAAGCACGCCTTCTCTGGTTCTTCCGTGTATGTCCATCACGGTATAGCCTGCGCCGATGATTTCTCCACGCTCCGCTGCTTCTGCTAGCTGTCTGAATCCTCTTGCCGTTTCGCGCATAAGTGGTGCGCGCAAGTGGATGACTTTGGCGGGACTGGGTTTTGATTCTGACACGTGTACTCCTGTGTTTTTGATGGCCACCTGTTGGCCACACAGAAGTGCTTACCCTATGAAACAGTCGTCATCAAGTCTGCACTTCATGTTCACCTGAGCGATCCCATCCGATGCGGTTAGACCTGCGGAGAACGAACTAAATTAACCTTGGGAAATAGGACTTTCGGTGTTGTGAAAATCCTCACACCGTTATTCAAAATCGGATGGCTTCATGCCGCAACAGTTGCGGAAGCACTCGACGGATACAGGTTACGTTGAAGTTGATTCTTGATATTGAGGGTCGGCGGACTCCCCCGTCTCAAACTCAGCCCTGCTGGTCAGTCCCGCATCACTGAGGTTGTGCGTCACCTTGACGGCCAGCCAACCCGTGCCGTCAATCTGCTTCTTGAACCCATTGACCGTTACCGGTGTTTGGGGCTGCAGCTCCGGCCGGCCAATGGCAAGGGCCAGCTCCAGCGTCGCAGCCCCCCTCTGGATACGTTGCCACTCTGCCTTTGCCGCTGCCAGGGCGTCTGCCTCGGTGGCGTAGCTCTCTCGCAGGCGCTTGGCGTTGCCGCTTTCTCCCACTAGCACGCCTTTGCGAGTGGCCTTCTTGGCCACGTGATAGTAGGCCCGCACACCTGAGTAGGCGTCTCGGTTGCTGCTGTGGTAACGGTGCTGGTCGCCGTCAGCACGGGTGATGGTGATAGCGGGTAGCGCCTCGCCCTTGCTGGTGGTGGTGTCCGTGATGGACATGAACAGGAGTCGGCTGGCCTTGACCGTGGCGACGGCGTCGTAGCGCTTGGCCAGGCGTGTGACGAAGTTGATGTCGCTCTCGTTGGTTTGGTCGATGTGCGCGATGGCGGAAGCGGCCAGCTTGGCGTCAACTCGTGGCGTCAGGCCATGGCGCTTGGCGATGGTCGTGATGATGTCGCCCAGGCTCTTGCCGTGCCAGCTCTGGTCGCGGCGGTTGCGCAATGATTTGCCGAGGTCCGCGCTGCGCGCACGGATGGAGATGACATCTGGGGAGCCGCTGTGCTCCACCTCGTCGACTTCGAAGGTTCCCTTGTCGATCAAGGCCTCGCCAGCCCACCCCAGCTTCAGTGAGATGGTGACGCCTTTGGATGGCAGGTCCAACGCCCCGTCGTGATCTGACAGTCGCAGCTCCAGTTGGTCTGCCTCGTCGCCCCGGCATTCGGTGAGGTTCAGGTCAATGAGGCGCGGGTCGATGGCTGGTGTGATGTTGCGGCCATCCACGACCAGTTGGTAGACGGGCTGAGGGTGCTGCGCAGCAGCTTGGGTGGTGCTGGTCATCGTGTGGCGCCGGTGGTGCCCAGGGTGTCTGTGAGGTTGTCGTCCACTCGGGTGAACTTGATGTTGAAGTCGATCTGCAGTGGAGTGCCGTCCTTCTTGAAGAGGCTGCTGTTCTCGGACAGGCTTTCGATGACGAACTGACCGTAGACGCGCCCGCTTCCGTCTACCAGCACCCAGGCGTTTCCGGTGTCGGCCATGGCGCGGAGGTTGTCGAGGTGCCAGCGGTCACCGAACTCGGGCACGACGCGGCCTGTCATGGTCAGGCTGTCTTCACCCGGCCCGAGGAACTGGCGTGCGGGGCGGGCACCGACGCGGCTGCTGCTGGGGTGACGCCAGTCGGTCTGGCGTTGGAGCTCTTGGTAGGCGATGGTGTTGAGCGAGAACACGAAATCGCCGAAGGCCATCATCATGGTGGTGGGGTCCTTCAGTCTCTGTCGGCCAGCTTGCTGCGACCTGTGGCTTGGCGGGAGCGCTCACGACGGTCAAGCTCAGCGCTGACTGCCTTGGCGATGGCCTGCAGGTCCATTCCTGGGGCAGCCTGGATGGTGATGTTGTATGTGCTGCTCGCTGATGGTTGGGCGGATGCGCCTTGTCCAGCTGCTGCAGCGGCGGTGATGGGGGGCCGGCTGTCGATGGCGGGCATCGCCGCGGTGGCCTGACCGCTGAACATGGGCAGGACGGAGGCAGCAACGGTGGCCATGCCTTTGGCGGCTGCGAGCACCCCACCTTGTTGGCTTTCGATGCCTGCAGCCGCTCCGTTGGAGATCTCGCCGCCGGCGGCCATGAAGACTCGAGATGGACTCTTGATGCCGAGCTTTTCCTTGAACCAACCAACGGTGGAGGTGGCGACATTGACGATCGCGTCTTTGACGAAGCCCAGCCCGCTGGTGATGCCGCTGATGAGTCCCTGGAGCATCATGGCTCCAAAGGTGGAGAACTTGGTTGGCAGCTCGATGCCGAACCAGCTGAACACTGCGGCGAAGGCGCTATAGAACATGCCGAGCGGCGACCAGTTGAGGATGAAGGCACCAATGTTGGCCAGCACGGCGGGAATGGTCCCGCCCATGCTTTGCCACTTGGCTGTTATCCAGCCGATGACGGTGTCCCAGTTGCGCCACAGCAGGAACGCGGCCAGTGCCAGGACGGTGACGGCCAGAATGATGGGGTTGGCCATCATGATGCGGCCCAGCCCCATGACGGCAGAACCGATGTTTCGGAACATGCTGGCGAGCGGCATGCCTTTGATCCCGATGGTGGCGAGGGCGAAGCGCATGGCCAGCAGGGGAGCCGCGGCACCTGCGACAGCCAGCATCAAGGTGCCGACGACGGTGAGCAGCGCAGCCAGGCCCCCCATGACCATGACCAGGGTGCCGGATAGCCTGGGGTTCTCAGCGGCCCAGGCGCTGATGGAGTTGCCGAGCTCACCGATCCATTTGACGATGACCTTGAGGGCAGGCGCGGCGCTGCTGACCAGGCTGCTCATGGCATTGGTCCAGGAGCCTTGGGCAGCCTCGGTGACGTTCTTGAGGGAGCCGAGCTCTTCGTTGACGCGTTTGCGCAGGTCGGCTTGGGCCTGCATCTTCTGAGCAACCTCTTTATAGCCGTCGAGCCCCTTGCTCATCATGGTGTTGACGACCTGCAGCGTCTCGGAGTCGTCGCCGAAGACAGCTTTCATGACGCTGGTGCGGTCGGTGTCGTTGAGCTTCTGGAGCTTCTTGACCTGTTCGAACACCTTGTCGATGCCGCCGAAGTTGCCTTTGCCGTCTGTGAAGTCGAGCTTGAACCCGGCCCCTGCGTCCTTGAGGAGGTCGTTGGCTTTGTCGACTTTCTTGAGGTCCATACCAGCCTGGAACACCTTGCGGATGGCGTTGCCTGCGGATTCTCCGGCCATGCCCGTCTGGTCCATCATCACCAGCAGGGGGGCGAGGCTGTTGGCCGCCTGCAGGCCTTCCTGGCGCAGCAGACCCATGACGGGCGACATCTTGGTGAAGCCTTGCAGCATGTTGTCGCTGTCCACGCCCAGGTAGTAGGCGCGCTGGATGGTGTCCATCAGGCCCATCATGTCTTTGTCGACAGTGCGGGTGGCGTCCTGCATCTTGGAGGCGAACTCGGCGGCCTCTGTGACGGGCATCTGCAGTTGCACGCCGAGGTACGCTGCGGCCTCGCCCAGCCCACCCAGGATGGTCTTGGCCGGCATGCCCTGACGGATGAGCATGGTCATCATCTGCTGGAACTCGGCGGTGGTGCCGGGCAGGCGGTCACCCAGGCGCGTGGCCAGGTCGGTGATTTCTTTGAACTCTTTGGGGACGCTGCCGTCGGACTTCATCATGGCGGCGCGCAGCTGCAGCGACGCTGATTCTTGGTCTCCGTAGGCGCCGAAGGCCGATTGCAGTGGGCTGGCGATGGCGCGGCCGGTAGCCACGCCAGCGGCTCCGGCTGCGGCTGTCACGCCGACGCGGGTCATGTCCTTGTTGTGCTTGGCGCGGAGTGCGCTGAGCTTTTTGGCCTGCTCACCCTGGGCCTTGAACGCGGCAGACTGCTTTTCAACGGCGGCGGTGGTCTCTTTGATCTCGCGCTCGAGGCGGTTCTGATCTTCGGAGAGTTTGCCGATGCCCATGGCGTTGGCGCGCGTGCGCATCTGCGCCATCTGGGCGGCCTGGCGCTTCCATGCCTCGGTCTGGCGGTCAACCGCGGCCGATTGCTTCTTGAGCTGGGCTTCGGTGGCGGTGCCGGAGTTCTGCAGGCTCTGCAGCAGGGCCTTCTGGATCTTGAGCTGCTGGGAGTTGGCGGCCAGGGCGGCCTGCTGCTTGCGCAGGTCATCGACCATGCCTTGCTGCTTGTTGAGCTCTTTGAGGCGGTCGCGCGCTGCCTTCAGCGCTTTGGCTGTGTCGTTGGTTGATGAGGTGATTTTGCGCAGCGGGCCGAGCACTTGCTCGGTGAGCTGCATGCGGACCTTGAGCAGCAGGTCATTGGCCATCACGCGCCTCCCCAGGTGTCATGTCAGTGGTTGGCAGGTTGGGGGGGGCGTGTGTGGTCATCGTCTCGCTACTCGTCGCCTGTTTGAGCTCGGACCCTGGCGCGCTCGCGCCACTCCATGAGCTCGGTGATGGACAGGCTGTCCATGTCGGCCGGGGCCCAGTGAAAGACCACGGCCAGGTCGGCCATGGCGTCCTCTACGCGGCGGGGGAGTCCGCCAGCTGCGCCTTCGTCAAGAAAAAAGTGGCCACCTTGGTCCCCAGTTGAACCAGGTCAGCGGGGTCGAGGTCGGCGACTTCGTGCTTGAGCAGGGTGGGCTGGGTGATGCGGGGCAGCACCACGGTCAGGGCGTCGACCTGCAGCTGCAGCAGGTCGGTGAGGGAGACGCCACGCAGCTCGCCAGACTTGGGGCGGCGCAGGGTGACGGTGGTGATGGGAGTGCCGCCAGCGCGCTGGATGGGGGTTTCCAGAGTGACGGTGTTCGGGGCTGCCATTTCAGCGGCAGTCGTGGTGGTGTCGATCGTGCTCATGGTGATGGAGGATCTTGTGGTTGCGGATGATGGAATCAGGCGAGGCCAATGGCCGCACGGACATCCGCCATGAGGTCAACGCCGTTGACGATCTCGATCATGTTGACGACGTCGATCTCGATGATGGTGGTGCCGTCGATGCTCAAGCGGTAGTAGCTCAGCGCGGAGTTGATCTTGATCTCGGTGTCTTCACCGGCCTTGGCGTCGCCGAAGTCAAACTCGCTATGACGGCCACGAACGACGACTTCAAGAGCGCGTACGGCTGCTTCGTCATCTGCCTGGAGGGCGCCAGCGAAGCGCAGGCCAATGGCGTCGACCGTCTTGGCGCCCCACTGGCTGAGCAGTGTGCGGATGTAGCCGGCAGCCGTCCAGGACATCTCCAGAGCTTCCATGCCCATGTCGGACTTGATGGGCGCGGTCATGCCGCCAGCCCGGTAGTCCTCCATCTTGCGGGTGAGTTTGGGCAAAGTGACCGAGGGCACTTCGCCGATGTAGGCGTCGCCGTCGTTGAACAGGACGAAGTTCTTGAGCTTGCGGGGGAGTGACATGCGGTGTCCTCAGGTGGTCAGGTCGGGCGACGGGCAGGGATCGCTCAGCCGGCGATCTGTGCGGAGAAGTCAGCGAAGTAGCTGTCGGTGATGCGCTGGTTGAAGGTGAGGTCTTCAACAGGGGGCACAGGGGTGTAGTCGTAGTCGATGACCAGCTTGCCGTCCTTGAGGGAGGTGGCGTCGTTCTTGGTCTCGTCGTACCAGGCCTTGCCGTCGATGATGTAGCCGTCCGCTTTGAGGCGCCGCATCTTGGCGTTGATGCCGTCGATGATGTCGCGCACCAGGCTCGGGTGCAGGGGCTTGTCGATGGCCCACATGTGGGCTTCGGCAATGGTGTCGGCCAGCACCTGGGCAGTGCGGGTGGCCGACTCAAAGGCGAAGAGTGGATCGTCCGAGCAGGTGCGGTTGCCCCAGAAGCGGAAGCCGTCTCGACGGATGAGGGTGGTGACCTCGGATTCGTTGAGCAGGCCTGCGTCGGTCGCAGGGTTTTGCAGGTCGAAGAAGATGTCCTTGCTGATGCCAACGACGCCGTTGACGCCCACGTTGGACAGTGTTTTGTGCCAGCCAGTCTCTTCGTCGATCTTGGCGCGCAGGCCCAGGGCATAGGCCGTTGCGGGCACGTCGACAGTGGTGGAGGTGGCGGTGTCCCAGGCCTGGAAGTCGGGATAGATGAGCATCAGCTCGCGCTGGCTGAAGTTGTCGCGGTAGGCGATGACTTCGCTGATCGTTTCACCGATGGCTTTGGCGTAGGCCATGGCGCGCAGGTCTTGTGCGATGGATGCCAGGGCGGTGGCGACTGGCTGGGTGTCCAGGCCAGGGGCACCAAGGATGCGTGGTTTGACGCCGAGAACGGCCTCAGCCGAGAGCAGTGCCTGCAGACCGGTCTTTTGGCCGTCAGGCAGGACGGTGCCGATGACGTTGCTGTTGGTCTGAGCTTCGTCCGCACCAGGCGCGACGCGCACGACCACGACGATGGGCGAGGATTGCTGGCTGATGCCTTCGAGGGTCTTGGCCAGTGTGCCGCTCGTGCCAGCCTTGCCAATGGCGTTGAGCACGTTGGTGATCAGTGCGGGCCGATCCAGAGGGAAGACGGTGGCGTCAGCATCTGCCGCGGTTGCGACCAGGCCGATGATGGCCGTGGAGATGGTGCGGATGCGGCGCGTGCCGCCATTGATTTCAACGACGCGTACGCCGTGGTGGAAGTCTGCAGGCATTGAGCGCTCCTATGTGGATAGGAGGCATCTTGGCCTGGGCTTTCGCGCGTAGCGAGATGTGCAAGGTCGGCCGGGTAGGTGCCGACCTGATCAGGTGCGAACAGGCATGTTGATGAGCTCTGCGACGTCCTGGTTCTCGTCGAAGAAGGCCTGCAAGCGGGCAAGTCTGTCGTCCACGGGTGGCTGCTCAACCCTCTTGGCAGCTTGCGGACGGACGATAAGCTCCCAGGATACGCTGTTCCAACGCGGCCATTTGTCATCTGCCCAGTCTGGCTCAAAGGTGCCTACTGAGAGGGGGGAGTCGCCAGGCCGGTACGTTCCAGGCGGTGCCGTCAGTGTGCAGAGAGCAGGCACGTGGAACACGCCAGGCTCAAGCGGGGACTCGTGAGAGACGGTCAGGCCCATGTAGAGACCGGCGCGGTCGAACTGGAATGCGGGCTTGATGGCCATGGTGATCAGTATTTGATGATGGGGAGGTAGTAGCGGTGCCGTGGGGCTGGGTCGGTGACACCGATGTTGCGCATGCGGATGTGGTGATCGTCACCGTCTCGACTACGGCCTGTAACTCGCCAGCCTGACCATCCGCCGTTTGCGGGTACGTTCTCAACACCGGAGGCGTTGTTCTCTCCTGCGGGATTCCGGGCGCTTTCGAACTGCGCAAGAGCATTGGAGGAGGAGCTCTGAAAGCTTCCGAGCGCCTTTCCGCTGGAAGGCCCACCCCACCCACGATCAAAGTTCTCGCGATCGTCAGGTAGGTTGAAGGTGTTGAAGCCGTCTCCTGCTCCGAACCTGTCACCCAGGACCGAATAGAGCTGGCTGTAAGCCGTGCGGCTGATGGCTGACCCATCGCGCACCAGCCAGCCAGGCGGCGGTGTAAGTCCAGCGTAGTGGTCAATGATCCCAGGCGGCACCAGCTGGCGGACATCGTCTTTGCTGAACACGCCTAGGTTATGGCGTGCCTCCTCAACATCGTCCAGATCGGCGAGGTTTTGATACTTGAGCAGGCGCGGCGCGGCGGCACCTGCGGGTTCGTTTTGCACACCCAGGAAGACGGTGTTCTCCGGATAGCTCGAGGCCAGCGTGAGCCGTGTTTCTTCCAGAGGGTCTGCAGTCCATTGGTCGTTGGCGAGGCGTTCGCCATTGATGTAGACGGCGAGCCCGTGCGTGGTGGTGATCGCCAGGTTGACGATGGTTTGGCCGCTTGCCAGCGTCTGCTTCTCTTCAATGGGCTCGATGACCACATTGGCTGCGGCATCTTCGTCAGCCCATTTGTAGTCGCCATCGATGTTGGATTCCTTGATCAGCTTTTGACCAGTGGTTCCACCTGGAATGACCGTGGCAGCCGTGACGTTGCTGATCACCCATTGCTGCGAGGCCATCGCCACGTTGGGGTCGATTTGAAGCGTGATCACGTCAGCGTTGGACGCGACGAATTCGATTCGCACCAAGACGTCAGCTGTCGCACCTTCACCAAGACTCGGGATGTAGCTTGGCGACAGACTGCTGGTGACAAACGCCACGCCGGAGGCGTTGTAGATGATGGCCTCGCGTGTGGTGAAGCCCCCGGCTGTGGCCGGCACAGCCATCTCGACAACGAAGCGTGTGGGATCAGAGATGTGGCGATACACGCGATTGATGGCGCCGCGGTACATCTCACGCACCAGCGTGGTTTGATTCACGTTCGGCTCAACGGCATTCCCTGCGCCGTCACCCACCGCCATGTGTGTCAAATTGACTGGCGTCCCTGTCGCTGCTGCCTGAGACATAGCGATCAGGCCGGCAGTTGTATGGATGGTTTTGAATTCAGCCATGGTTCAGTCTGGTGTTAGGGGCCGGTGGTAGGGAATGGGGTGGTGGGTGGCGTGAAGCTGATTGTTGGCGGGATAAATGCTTCCGTGTACCTGGCAACACCTTTTGTAATCCGCAACTCGTCAATGTAGGCGTTCAGATACCCATCAGCACCATCCCAGGCATTCCGACCGATTGATGTGAATCCATCGTAGGAAAGAACCAAGTTGGTTGTGCCACCACCTACAGCCGTCAGAAGGCCATCGAAGTAGATCCGCCATGTTGTTGTGACCTTGACGATTGCACAGTGAACCCATTGATTTAGCGGCAACTGGTCAACGGAAGTTGTGGAACCACCCCCAGTGTTAAATGACCACCCGCCAACAACAAGCCGCCGATCATTGCCAACATAAATAAGGTCAGCTCCAGGCCCATTTGAATTACGGCCTGACGCAATAACTGCCGCGTATTTCGCTGACGTACTTAGCAGGTAAATGAAGAATTCAATGGTGCACTCAGGATCATTCAACACTAGCTCCGATCCTGACGGAATTGTGAATTGAGATGCACCCGGAATCTTCAAGCTCTTGCTTCCATACTTGTATTGCTCAGGGGAAGCCTCCGCCGAGCCATACGGAGTAAGTGTCCTGGCGTAAGACGAACTATCAGAGAGGTCCTCTCCGCGCAAAAGCAGGACGACATTCGAGAAATATGGGTCAACACCGGCAGGCGGACCCTGGTTCGGGAATTGTGACGTTGGCGGGACGAAGTTCGCCGCGTAGCGAGCGACGCCCTTCGTGATGCGCACCTCGTCGATATAGCCGCCGTAGCCACCATCGCCGCCACGCCCGATGTAGAACGGGGCGGCGGTTGATGCCAGGGACGTGTAGGCGATCGTCGTCGGCGACTTGATGCCGCGCACGTAGACTTGAAACGCTGATCCGGTGCCAACGACCGCGATGTGGTTCTGCTGGCCAGGAATGACAGCGACGTCGGCAAATGTCGCGATGGCGTGCCACGTCGAATTGGTTGGATCGCTGATCAGCGCCTCGATGTTGCCGGCGCTCGTGATGCGGAACTCGAACGGGCTGTAGACAGCTCCAATGCGTCGGCTGAACAGGCCAGCGTTGGGTATACCCAGCGTCGGCATGTAAACAACCGCCTCCATGGTGAATGGCTGGTTGCCGAAATCAAACGCGCCATCCGTGTTCTCGGCGCGCAGCGTTGAGCCGTTTTTGTCCCACAGGCCGCTCGTAGGCCCGAACGCAGGATGAGCATTTTGCAGCGTGACGTTTGGATATGCGTTGTTGATCCAATCGCGCCCTGTCTCATCCACGACCGTCGTGTTGCCAACAGGACCGTCCAGGTGCAGCAGTGCAACCACCTTGTCCCAATAAGGGTCAAAGGCGGCGCTCATCAGGCGCCGGCGCGATGCGGTGATCCCTGGGATCATGCTGGCACCACCGCACCGAACACGTCGGCTTCTGCTGCACCCACGATCTTCACCGTGACCGTGCCGCCTGGAGGGACCACCAGGGTGCCATCGGCTGGAGGGTTGAGCACGAACGTGCCAGCGGTGGTCAATGTCAGGTCAGCAGCTCCCACATTGCGAACGTGGTACTCGTCGCCCGGCGAGTAGATCTGTGCACTGTCAAAAGTGAAGGACTTGGCATCGGCATTGGTGAACCGGATGTAATGCCCAGCATCACCCAAACTGGCAGTGCGAGCGATGCCTGCCTCGGTGAGGATCGGCACACCCTTACCGATTGGATCTGATCGGAAGCGCACACGCATGCGGCGGACGCGCCCAAGGCCAGTGACCTCCAGATCGTAGTCCCCATCAGGTGCCGCCACCATGATCAGGCCGTCAGCGTCAGCCTCGAAGGGGTTGGCCATCGCCTCGCCAGCTGCATCCTGCAGGCCTGCCGCCAGCATGTTGGTGCCAGCGTGATAGAGGGCGGCCGTTGCGTTGGGGATGACGCCGGTTCCGTTCGGATCCAGGACGAAGAGTGATTTCAGTTCCATGGTTCAACTCAGATGCAGATGACGCTGTCGCTGACAACCAAGCCCTTGGGTGGGACATAGTTGGTCACGGTGATGACTGTTCCCACACTGGCCACAGCGGCAAGCCTGAGGTTCGCAGTGGAAGTGATGGTCATTTCGACCTCGGCAAGCCACGACCGCAGGTTCTTGGCTGACTGAACCGTTTCAAGAAGGCGCATGAACTGCAACTGCGAGACCCCCACTTGCTGAGAGTCAATGATCAGCTTGAAGGTGTACGGTTCGCCAGGTGGGAGCTGGTTGAACCATTCCTGTACCTGAGCGTCCAACCCCAATGCGCCAATGGCTGCTTTTACCGCGCCGATGGTGCCTTTGTAGCGGTGCACGTCTACGCTGTTCTTGATGACCTGACGCTGTTGCTCTTCGCTCCATTTGTCATCCCACGCGTCGACGCTGTATGTCCATGCGAGCCATGGCAGCAAGGCAGCTGGACAGTTATCGATGTCCCAGACGAGGCGCGCGCCCATCTCCACCTGGGAGAGCACCTCAGCCATGGTGTTGGCGATCGCACGCTCCAATGGCGTGGCGTTGTGGGGGAGGAGTTGCTCAGACATCTGCGCCCGCTACATCAATGGTGATGTCCACGCAGTAGGCTGCCTGGCCAGGTGAGACAACCACGTTGGCAACTGGATCGGTCAGGGTGACCGACTGCACCATGCCGGGGATGTGGAGGGCTTGGTAGATGCCGGACAGCGCAACGTCGAAACCGTTGCGGTGCATGCTGTCTGCGTACGATCTGGCGGCCGCGTAGGCCATGGCGGTTGCGACGCTGGCATCTGGGCCCGGATACAGCACCAGCGTTGCAGCAATGCTGTAGGTGACGATGGACGAGGAGAGCACCGTGACCTCATCGCTCATCGGGCGTACCTTTTCGGCGTTCAGCGCGGCGGTGACCTTGTTGAGCAGCTCTTCGGATGCCGTGCCGTCTCCGTCTCGGGACAGGACGTAGACCGTGATTTTCCCAGGCATCGGACTGATGGCCGAGATGTCCTTGATGCGGCCGTCAGCGCTCATGCCGTGGAAGACGTACGAACCTTCTGACCCTGCGGTGGTGTAGCCCTCCAGGGAGAGTGGGATGCGTGCGCGATAGTCGTCGTCTCGCTCGTACACGTCTTCGGTGGGAGGCACAGCATTGGGGTTGCCGGCCTGAACGAGCAGGCGAGGGACATTGAACCTGGCCGCGATTTGGTCGAGATCTGATTTCTGGGCGTATGCCAGCATGACCGCGACCGCGCTGTCGTTTGCACGCTGTCGGAGCACCACGGCCTGATATGCGAGGCACTGGAGCAGCTTGGTCAAAGGCTCGGACTCCAACTCGAGCACGTCGGCGGCTTGGGGGTAGTAACTCAGGAAAGTCGTCTTGACCTGTTTGAACTGGTCTTCGAAGTCGATGCTTTCGACCACCTGAGGTGCGGGCAGCCTGGAGATGTCAATGGACGAGGTGCTCATACAGTGGTGTTCTGAAGGGGGATGCGCATGGCCAGGCCCTTGACCAGTCCGTCTTGGACATAGGTCCCGTTGATGTCGAGCGCGAGCTGGCCTGGCTCTGCTGGGGAGACGACCTGGATTCGTGACAGCCTGATACGTGGCTCCCACTTGATCAGAGATCCAGCTGCGGCTGCATACAGACGGACCACAGTGGTCGCGTTCGTGGGCTGATCAACCAACTCTGTGTTGAGGCTCCCGAATTCACGACGCATGACGCGGCTTCCGATCGGTGTGGTCAGGATCTGGCTGATGGATTGGCGCAAGTGCGCCACGTCATCAATGGCTCGACCCGTGCTCACGTTCATGCCTGGCATGTCAGCCCCCTGCGAAGACGTTGTGACTTCCGACTGCAACGACGGACCCGCACGTCACCGGATCGCCGATCCGTGCCAATGGAAGCCCGTTGGCGAAGACGGTGCTTGACGCGCTGGCCACGATGCCGTCATGGGTGTTGTCCCCACAAGTGTGGGGCGCAAAGGGGTCGCCCTGACGCATTACTCCGCGAGCATTCGCGAAGACCGTCGTTGAGCCGCCGATGCTTGGCCGAGGAGGGTGGCAGCCATGACCGCTGCAGCGGTCTGCGATCCTGCTAACCGCCGGCATGGATGAACCCCTTGAGCGCATCACGCGCGACGTTGTAGTTGGCGTATACCGCGATGATGAAGTCAACGGTCCCCAGTTGGGCGTTGTTCTCGTCGATGGCGGTCACAGCCAGTGAGATTTCCTTGACGTTGGTGTCGTCGGGACGCATGGCCACCACGTCTGATGTGCCTGGCGGAACATCCTGCCAACGCGAGACGGTTTGCACGCCCCCGAATGGGGTCTCCAGATAGTCGATCTGTAGGTCAAAGAGGCCGGTGAAGTTCTCCGCCGTGACGGTGAGGGTGTTGGCCACCGTCGTGATGGTCATTGAGGGCGGAAGTGGCGCATCGGTTGTCCACGCCAAGGTTGTGACGGTTGGTGCAGGGACGCTCTCCCCTGCGCTGGCAGGGTCGACCGTAGCAACGAGGCTGGCGGTCTGGTTGGTCTGGTGTTCCTGCGCCACCATCAGAGGCTCGGATGGCAACGGTGTCCAGATGATGGTGGTCATGCCTGAGATCACGGGTTGAGGTCGATCCGTGCAGCTCGCAGCGTGATGGCGTTGCCGTCTATCACCAGGCTGCTTTCACCGCACCGCAGGGTGATGGAGCCGTTTGATGGGGCATCCACGACCAGACTGTTCTCAGATGCATCAGGCGGCGGTGTCTCGTCGCTGTAGATGCCAGGCAGAGCGACACCTTGAGCCAAGTCTCCACCGGGCGACAGAACGGTGCACTGCTCGCCGATAGATGGTGCAGACCACACTCGCACAGCACCTGCCCGCATTGACTTCCATGGCAACCAGTTGGTCAGCAGGTCGGCGTCTTCCTCGTCCTGCGCTTGCATGCGCACACGGACCAGGACGGCATCTCGGTCAACCTGGGCGATCACGCCCAGCCGCACGATGTTCTCGATGCGGCGTATCAGCTCCGTGGTGTCTTCTGATTGGCGCTCCATCCGGGCATGATGCCCAGCGTAACGGCAATGGGCGATCTGCGAGTGGTCGGCTGCAGAGCTATCGGGAGATGGTCTCCAGGATCATGTCCTTGATGGCTTCGACGTCCTCGCGGCTCATGCCGAGCAGCCTGCGCTCTGGGTAGAGCACGGTTGGCCCACCAGGCGAAACCTCGTCTTTCAGGCCTTCCTGATGGACTCTGGCGATTTGCGCGGTGCGTCCAAGGAACCCGATAGAAACGCCTTCTGCGTTGGTGATCAGTTTCAGATGCCGGATGGTTCGCAGTTTGGCAAACATCTCCCTGCGAATGCGTCCAGACGCCTCGCGGGCTTTGGTCTTGCGCTGGGGCTTCCTGGGATCGAAGGGCGAGCCATCCGGGTTGAGTTGGCTGGCGATTCGGCTGGCCTGTGACCGTCGTAGCGTGACGCCGATCCTGCGTGCCAACGCACGCTGCTCCGCGTCACTGAGTTTGGCGAGCATGGCGCTTAGCCAACTCTCGAGCCCGTCCATGTCGCTCATGGTGCGCTTTCAAGCACTCCTGCTCGAGGAGGCTCTGCGGCGTAGGTCACTTCGTAGCGTTGCTCCGTTGGCTTTTCACTTGTGTTGGCCATAGAGACGATCACACGCTCGGAAAGATCAACTTCGATCGAGAGGTCGACGGTCTCTTGGTTGAGCAGCTCAGCGTTGAATCGGATGGCTCGCTGTCGATTGGCCGGGTTGTCAAAGATGTCGATCTGGTTGATCTTGAGCCATGCCATCAGCGGAACAATCATGGCGTCGGGTGCGCCCGAGTAGTCGAGCACGATCAGCTTGAGCGTGTAGCGGTACTCATAGCTCAGGCTGCCAGCGGCACCAGCCACAATGGTTCCGTTCTCGACGAAGATGGTCAGCTTGTCTGGTTCCAGGCGGAGCTGAGGGGTTGCGTCTGTCAGGTAGGCACGCAGATCTGCCGGTTTTTTCATGGCAGCACCTGTGCATCGTCGGGGCTCAACGCTGTCAGGTATCGCCGGGCTGTGTTGTATCGGTCAACGCAGGCGTTGAGGTCTCGGATGGCCGCGTCTCCTTCGTCTGTGATGGCGACAAGACTTTCAGCAGTCGCTTGGTCAAGTTCGGTTCTCGCTTCTTGATGCTCGGCGACAGGGGCGGAATCTGCATTACCTGGGCTACTGGCTGAGCACGTGGCTGCTTTGGAGGGGATTGACAGGCGGACAATGCCGCTGCGCACATCAGCCAGGCGACGGCTATTTTCTTGCTTCGCATCGTCGTTGTCCTTCTCCAGTTGAATGTCGTCGACGTTGATTTTCATGGCCAGCCCAGTCTCATGGGTGCGCAGCTTTTGATTCAGCGCATCGAGTTCGTCCCCAATGAGGGTGAGGCTTTGGCTGCAGGCGTTCTCTGCCTCGGCCGTTCCCGCTGACCGACCCAGTGAATAGGCCAATCGCACTACGCTGATGCTGGCGATGGCAACGACCAGGATCAGCAGTGCGATGCCATAGCGCTCGGCGAAGGGTTTGTTGGTCATGAGAATGCCTCCAGTGCCTGCTCTGATCTGGCGATTCGATCCATGCGGCCAGCCATACCTTTGTTGATCAGCCGGGTGATTACGTCCAATTCCCAGGCATCGGCCCAGGTGTTGCACTGGTTGTCTCGCCAGTAGACAGCGGCAGCCAGCGCCGCGTCTGATGGCGTTGCAAGCAGTTCAGGGTGCTCGACATATGGCCTGCCCGTCGCAGCTTGCGCCGCTGCATAGTTACGGCGGAAGGTGGTGCCGATGAGGCCGCGCCCACGGTAGCGCCAGCCATCCCCGCTGGCTTCGTCACCATTCCCGCCGCGGTTCGCGTAGACCTTGTTGGCGAGGCGTTCGGGTTGCCGGACCAGGGTGGCTGCCAAGGCCAGGTTGGGTACCGCCGATCTGAAGATCTCTCTGATCCGCTCTGCGGACGTGTAGCGTAGGTTTTCCTCCAGCCGCACGAACCCGAGCGATTCGTGTGCGCACTGTCCGATGAAGGCCGCCAGGCGTCTGGGCGTGTTGATGTGGTTCAACTCGCATGCCGCTTTCAACGGCTCCAGGAATACCTTTGCCTGAGTGGGATGGATCCCGGCTTCGATGAGCTTTGGCATGTCAAGCAGGGTCATCTGCACCTCCGACGACTTTCCCTGCGGCTTCTCGCACGTCTCCGATGATCTGGCCGATGTCTTGGCCTTTGCGTCGCTCGAGCCAGAGGAAGACAGCAGCTACAAGCCACGGACCAGGGATGGATGAAAGCAGGAGCACGCAGCCCGTGACTGCGAAGAAGCCTGTCACCGGTTGGAGAGTTGCTCGGATGGCAAGTTGCTCACCGGCTGTGAACGCTCCAGGCCAGTACTGCATCAGCAGTACCAACGCAGGAATGCCGACGACGAATGAGCTCACCACGCAGGCCATCACTCTGTCGATGATGTCCTCGCGTTCACGCCCCTTACGTACAGGGACGAAGCGCAGACCAAGCCAGAAGGCGATCAGGCTCACCGCCACTGGCAGGCATGCCAGAACGAACTTGTAGCCGGCAATTCCGCCAGCAGTACCGGAAACGGGTTCGGACATATGGATGTTCAGTCCCATAGCTGGACGGTGGTTTTGGTTTTTGAAGATGCCGGGCGAGCCAACTTCACAGAAGTTCCGGTTGGCAGGACCAGCCCCAAGTCAGCGAGGCCCGGGTTGAGTTGCAGCGTCGCCTCCACCACGCCATGTGTGCGCCCTAGATGGCGCCAGCACAGCGCGTCGACGGTGTCTCCCTGCAATGACACGGCGACCATCGCAACCTCTACGGATGCCATCAGATCAACTCCACGGTCGTGCGCCGAATGCCGATCAGGTCAGAGATCGCCCACCTGATGTCTCGCCGAAGGTCCGCAATGCGTGGATCCATGGCATCAGCCTGCTTGCCTCCGGCGCCAGTGGTGTCGTAATCGCGGTAGCGCTCGACCAGGTCGGCCTGGGCAGCGGCGTAGACGGCTCGGGTGTAGAGCGCGACTTTGGTGCTCAGTCCACCCAGCGACGGTGCGGGTACATCGGCCAGGCTTTCGAGCCCCGCGCTGATCTGTGTGGCCTGCCAATCGGCCAACTCAGCATTGACGCTGGAGACGGCAAACAGGATGGCCTTGCTCAGGCGCTCAGGGGTGACCGTGCCGTCAAAGCGTGCGGCTTTGCGCAGTTCGGCAGGTTCGATGTCTGGAAACCAGCCGTCGTTCTCGATCACCTCTTCCGTGTTCACGGCGGGTGTGGGCGCGTTGCCGAGGAATGAGCTCATGCTGGTCTCGCGTCAAAGGTGGCGGTGGTCGGGCGTCATCGTGTGGGGCAGGTGCCTTCGCGAATCAGCCCGAGCCGCCAGGGTTCCGGGGTCCGGAATCGTCAGGAGGTCGGCGCTTCCGACAGCTTGCGCAGCCGGCGCTCCAGGCGCTCCACATCTTTCTTGACTCCGATCTGCTGGCACAGCTCCAGCGCACGGGTCAGCTGTGCCAGGGCCGGTGTGACCACCTCCAGCGGCAGCTCATCAACCACGGCCTCCTGTCGGCCCAGGCGACCAATCAGCGCATATCCAATTGCCTTGTGCAGCTTGGCCCGGGCCTCGTCTGGCGCGTCGAACGACGCAGTCAGCGACAGCACCTGAGGCAAAAGCACCTGAGCTTCATCTGTGGCCATCTTTCCGGCCAGCGCGGCGTCGGAGAACTCATCGATCAGCACAACGGGCAGGCTGCGCTCGTACTGGTCTGGCATGTCCAAGCCATGCTTGATGGCATACGAACCCAGCTCCAGCGCCCTGGCGAAGTTGCCCACGTCGATCTGCCAGACGGTGACCGTTGCCACGACCATGTCCTGGCCCCCCGCATCAGCCGAGAGCACGCCGTCCACCCAGGCGTCATAGTCCGGCAGGATCTGGCGCTTGAAATCGATCTTGCGCTCGACGGACTGGATGTCCTTGAGTGCGCGGCGGTGCTCGGTGAGCTGCGCGAGCATGAGCTGGTAGGCGTCGCCCAGCACCTCACCGTGCGGCGAGGCCTGGACGGCCGACTGCGCGGCAAGCTTGCGCATCAGGTGTTTTTGTGCGGGTGTATGACGCATGGAGATCACACCAACTCGATGTTTTCGACCACGGCGCACAGACCATAGTCTTCGACCACGTAGGCGTCGTTGGACGACTCGTAGTTCTCGATGCGATCGCGCTTCGGGTTGTCGATGATGGAACGACGGCGAGCGCCGGTCTGCCAGTACAGCGACAGGTTGTCCAAGCGAGTCACCTTGAACGTGTTGTCGGGGAAGTAGGGCACGGTGACAGCCGGCAGTCCACCCAGGCGGCGCTGGCTACGCACGATGTCGGCGGCGAGCATCTCGGTCGGCGCGGTCGGATCGCTGACCAGCGGGAACAGCTTGTCATGCATCAGGTTGCGGCCCACGATGACAACCAGGGATGGATCGTTCCGGTACCAGGCTTCCAGCAGGGTATGAGTTGCGTCGTAGACCAGCGCATCCAGGTTCTTGTAGTCGCCACCATCACCGACGGTGACCTTGCCAGCCACGGCGCCTTCGTCCATGACGCGTTGAGGGGCGTTGAGGCGGACCTGTTGCAGCCAACCGATGTTGACGTCCTGCAGCAGCGGGTTCGTTGCGATGTCAGTTGCGGCAGCGGCGGACACGCCGTTGAAGCCGATCATGATCCGGTCCAGCGCCTGACGCTTCAAGATCGCATCGCGCACGCGGGTCTGGAAGTCGGGGAACTTGGCCCATGCGTCCAGGGTGGCGTACTTCAGGTGGGTGTCGTAGTTGGTCTTGACGCACTCGTAGGCGTTGCCGTCCAGGCTCTCCATCGAGCGGGTGGCGCGGTCGGCATTGTCGGTGTTGGTGCGGCTGGCGATCGGCCCGCTCACGCCCAGGCCGAGCTTCTGCCCCTTGAGTTCATCCACGCCGATCATGTTGATCGAGCGCAGGAATTCGCTCGACTCCTGCACCTTCGTTTCCAGCGTCTGCTGCACGCTGGGGGTCACGGTGAAGGCCTGGCCAGCGCTGGGCACGCTGTTGAGTTCAGCCTGGCGGCTCATGTACTGGTTGAAGACCAGGCGGGTATCGTTGCGCATGTGAGTGCTCCTGTGATCTGTGGGGCGTTGTTCGTCGGTGTCGGTGCAACTGCTCAGCAGTCGGTCAGCACCTGCTTGGGGTCACCACCCGTGGCGGGCGGGCGCTGGCTGTGGCGGGCGGGGTCGGTGGTGTCGATGGCCGCGTACTTCTCCTGCAGCGCCTTGAACTGGGCTTGCAGTTCAGCCAGGGCCTTGCCATCGGCGCTGAGTTTCTGGGTCAGCGTGCCAACGTGCTCGCTCAGCGACGACATGGCCTCAACCAGTTCACCGGTCACGGTCTCAGACTGGCTGGTGCGGCCAGAGAACTTGGCGATGGCGTCCTGGATGCGCTTGAGCGTCGTGCTGAACGCACCAGCCTCAGGGGCGGTGACGTCCTCGAAGACGAGGTCAGCTTCCACGGCCTCGGAGAACAGAGCTTCCGGATTGCTCTTCTTGGTTTTGAACGGGTTGGCGTCGGGGTTCTTGGCCGCAAAGGCCAGAACTTCGGTGCCAAGGCTCGCCGGGGAGTCGGTCACGGCCAGACCGGTGAGGTAGGCCTCGCCGCTGTCAGCGAAGTTCGGGTGCACCTCGATGGATGTGTAGATCTTCTGCTTCGACTTGGTCATGGCCACGAGGTCGGGCGTCGGCTCGATCTGGGCAAACAAGGCGAGGCGGGTCTTGCCATCGATCTGGACATCCTCGGCCTTGACCGCCGTGACGTCGCCATAGGCACGGAATGGGCTGTCAGGCACCGTGCCACGGTAGTGCTCCAGCCAGACGCGGGCGCCGTACTTCGAGGGGTCGAAGTTCTTCGCCATTTGCTCGATCCAGGTACGGTCGATGGTGCGGCCGTCGGTGGTGGCACCTTCGACGGCGACGCGGAAGAATTTGGATTTCTGGGCCATGGTTGCGTCCGGCTGGTTGCAGGGATCAGTTGTTGATTCCCTCATCCTCGCCGCTGGCACAGGCCATCTCAATGCATCGCTGGTCGGCTGCCTGCATGTCGCCACAGGGGCCACACGCGCGCGCGTACTTGCTGCAGACACTGGGGTCCATGACAGCCACAGCAGCCACCGTTGCCGACCCCATCGCCCTGACTCCGCACCCTGAAGCGGCCCAGGCATGTGCTCGCACCACAGCACGGCACCTCTACTGGCAGGGCTGGCGCATCAGCTCCATTGCGGAGTACTTGGCTGTGCCACGCACGACCGTGCAGACCTGGAAGGATGCAGAAAAATGGGGCGAAGCACAAGCCATTGACCGCGTTGAAGGGGCACTCGAAGCGCGCCTGGTGCAACTGATCTGCAAGGATGCCAAGACCGGCGGCGACTTCAAGGAAATTGACCTGCTGGGTCGCCAGGTAGAGCGCATGGCCCGCGTCCGTAAGTACGACCAGACCGGAAAAGAAGCCGATCTCAACCCGGAGATCCGCAAGCGCAACGAGGCACCCAAGAAGGCGCCGGAGCGCAACCACTTCACGGAAGAGCAGCACGAGCAGCTGCTCGACGCCTTCCGCGACTCGCTGTTCGGCTACCAGAAGGTCTGGTTCAGAAACAAGAACGAGCGCACCCGGATGATCCTCAAGTCGCGCCAGATCGGCGCGACCTGGTACTTCGCCCGCGAGGCCCTGGCCGACGCGATCGAAACGGGCCGCAATCAGATCTTCCTTTCTGCCAGCAAGGCTCAGGCCCACCTGTTCCGCCAGTACATCGTCCAGTTCGCCAAGGACTCATGTGGCGTCTCGCTGGCCGGCGACCCCATCATCCTGGGCAACGGCGCCCACATCTATTTCCTGGGCACCAACGCCCGCACCGCCCAGGGCTACCACGGCAACTTCTACTTCGACGAGTTCTTCTGGACCCACAAGTTCACCGAGCTCAACAAGGTGGCCAGCGGCATGGCCACGCACAAGCACTGGCGCAAAACCTACTTCAGCACGCCCAGCAGCGTCCAGCACGAGGCCTACGCCCACTGGAGCGGCGACCGCTTCAACAAGCGCCGTCAGAAGGACCAGCGCATCCAGCTCGACCTCACGCACGACCGCTTGGCCGGCGGGTTCACTGGTGAGGACAAGGTCTGGCGCAACATCGTCAACGTCATCGACGCTGCCAACGGTGGCTGCGACCTCTTTGACATCGATGAGCTGCGCCTCGAGTACAACCCGGACGAGTTCGACAACCTGTTCATGTGCGGGTTCGTTGACGACTCGCAAAGCGTATTCCCCCTGGCCGTCATGCAGAAGTGCATGGTCGACAGCTGGGAGCAGTGGACCGACTACAAGCCCTTCACGCAACGCCCGTTTGCCTGGGCACCTGTCTGGGTCGGCTACGACCCCAGCTACACAGGTGACTCGGCCGGCATGGTCGTGATGGCGCCGCCGGCGACGCCTGGCGGCAAGTTCCGCATCCTCGAGCGTCACAAGTTCAAGGGGTTCAACTTCGAAGAGCAGGCCGACAAGATCAAGAAGGTCACAGAGACCTACAACGTCCAGTACATCGGCATCGACGCCACCGGAGGCTGGGGGCAAGCCGTGCACGAACTGGTCGTGAAGTTCTACCCAGGGGCCCAGGCCTTGCGCTACGACCTGGATCTCAAAACCCGCATGGTTCTGAAGGCCCAGAGCGTCATCAACAAGGGCCGGCTGGAGTTCGACACCAGCTGGGTGGACATGGCGCATGCCTTCATGGCGATCAAGAAGACGCTGACGGCCAGCCAGCGTCATGTGACCTACACCGCAGGGCGCAGCGAGGAAACCGGCCATGCCGACCTTGCCTGGGCCTGCATGCACGTATTCGACAACGAGCCGCTGGATGGCGAAGCATCAGGCAGCAGCAGCAGCATCATGGAGATCTCTTGATGGAAACCCAACTGACCGAAGTCCGGCCCAACGACCCAGCACGCATGGAGGCCTTCAGCTTCGGAGACCCCGAGCCCGTCATGCAGGGGCGGGACCTGATGGGCTACATCGAGTGCTGGGCGCACGGCAAGTGGTACGAGCCGCCCGTCAACCTCGACGGCCTGGCCAAGACGTTCCGGGCCAACCCCCACCACAGCAGCGCCATTTACTTCAAGCGCAACGTCTTGTTGTCCACCTTCATCCCGCACCCGATGCTGGACCGGGCCGCGTTCAGTGGCTTTGCGCTGGACTACTTGATGTTTGGCAACGGCTATCTGGAGCGCCGCGACTCGCTCACCGGGCGTGCTGTGGCCTTGCAACACTCCCTGGCGAAGTACACCCGCCGAGGCGTTGAGCCCGGCACCTTCTTCTTCGTTCCCAACTGGCGTGATGAGCATGAGTTCCGCCCAGGGTCTGTCTTCCAGCTCCGCGAGCCTGACGTGAACCAAGAGATCTATGGCCTGCCTGAGTACCTAAGCGCCCTCCAGTCAGCCTGGCTGAACGAGTCGGCCACGCTGTTCCGCCGTAGGTACTACAACAACGGCAGCCACGCCGGCTTCATCCTCTACATCAGCGACCCCGCCCAGCAGCAGGGCGACATTGATGCCATCCGTGAGGCGCTGCGCCAGAGCAAGGGTCCCGGCAACTTCCGCAACCTCTTCCTCTACAGCCCCAACGGCAAGGCCGACGGCGTGAAGGTGATCCCGGTCAGCGAAGTGGCCGCCAAGGACGAGTTCTTCAACATCAAGAACGTCAGCCGTGACGACGTCCTGGCAGCCCACCGCGTGCCGCCCCAGTTGCTGGGCATCGTGCCCACCAACAACGGTGGGTTCGGTGACATGACCAAGGCCGCCCAGGTCTTCGGCCGCAATGAGATCAAGCCCCTGCAGGACCGATTCCGCGAGCTGAACGACTGGCTTGGCCAGGAGGTGATCCGCTTCGAGCCCTACATGGTGGACGAAGCTCAACCCTGAGCCACGGATAGCCCCGGCATCTGCACAGAGCGCAGGCCAAAACAGTCCATCCAAAGATTGAAGGCAGCCGCCAACTCGTGATGAGTTGAGCGGCTTCTCCACCTTCTGAGACGGCATTCACTGCGCATAGGCGCAGCGCCTCACCCACACCACCCACGTCTCCACCCGCTGTCAGGCCTCTGAGGCTCATCCATGCCCCTTGCCGGGGACTTTTGAGGCCTGCCTCCGCCCGGATGACCGACCATGCCCCGCAGCGCGCGCTCGGGACCCCGCCCCGCCCCCGAGCTAAACCTGTGGGAATCGACGGCGGTGTCGGATTACCCGTTCCCCTGGGTAGATCGTGCCATCAGAGGCCTTTGATCATGACGAAGAAAGACGGCATCTGAGCCATGAGCTGGTGGATGGATGTGAGGTCATCGCTCCGGGTGTCTGGCAGCTTTTTCAGTTTGGCCTCGGGAACTTCCTAACATCCCTCAGATAGGCTCAAAAAGAAGCCTAAGTCTTTGATGCGTAACGCGAAAAAAGGTTAGTCGAGAACCTAATCAGACATAACCTTTTTCCTAACCACCGTCTAAGTGCTTGATTCATAAGGGCGTCATGACCGGTGAAAGTTAAGGTCCGGTTTCATAACTAGGTTAAGGTGAAGTTAGAAAATTGTTAGGTTTGTAGAAAGCTGTGAAACCCGCATGGATAAAGGGATTGCAGGCGATTCACGGGGCGCGGTTAGGAATGTTAGGAAGTTCCCGAGGGCTGTCAGATTTTCGTGATTTGTCTGATTGATGGCCTGATGCCCCTTCCAATCCTGTTTCACAGATCCGTGAAACGTAAGTAATTCGGACATCTGGTCTCGCTCTATCTAAGCCGCTCAGAAGTTGTGCGAGGGCATGGTGGTGTGCGATGAATTTGCATCCACCCACGCTGTGGGTATGGGTGTAGGCATCGTGTCAATTCATGGGTGAAAAGCGCCATGGATAAAGGATGTGTGCCTCTCACCGCACCCGCCAAATCAAAAAGCGAGTCCCGAGGACTCGCTTTTTTCATGTCTGCAACGACCCAAGTCAGTCCTCAGGCTTACTTGCCGGAGCCTTTGGGGCGACCGGCCTTCAAGGGCGTGAGTCGCTCCAGCGCAGCTTGCAACTTGGCATCACTCAGGCCCACCAGCACCTGCAAGCCTGCACGCAGCAGTTCGCTTTTCTTCGTGGGTCGCTTGAAACCCAGTGCGCGCTCTTTGAGAGTCTGGATCAGG
>JAJUGJ010000021.1 GCA_029268225.1 Burkholderiales bacterium
GCCTGTTGCATGGCTTGACCGGCGGTGATGGCGCCGAAAGCGTTCACGTAGCCCTTCTTGGCACCGCCGTTGACCTTTTCCCACAGCTTTTCAGCGCCGCGCTTGGCCAGGGTGTACTCAGGCTGCAGGCTGCCACGCAGGCGCACAACGTCAGCAGCGGAATAGCCGCGCTTGACAAGCTTCCAGCGGGGGTTTTTGGCCCAGTCTTTTTCCAGGGCAGCGATTTGCTGTTCACGGGTGAGGTTCGTCATGACGAGATCTCCGGGGGGTTGGTGAAACGGTTCGAGAAGTTGTCAGTCTACCGCGGTTTGCCCACTTTGGTAAAGACTTATGTCTTATATAAGACATGACTCTTCATGTGCTGACAGACATGAACGGTGACATGACGTGAAATGACAACACCCCCGCTCCGGGGGCGCCATCAGACGGGTGAAAAAAAACCGCTCAACGCAGGTTGAGCGGTTTGGGGTCAGGCAAGGTGGCGCGACCTTGTCAGTGAGACTTGGCAAAGGCTGCCAGGCCAGAAGTGACTTCGGCCTTGGCGGCATCGATGCCATCCCAGCCGGTGACCTTCACCCACTTGCCGGGCTCCAAATCCTTGTAGTGCTCGAAGAAATGCTTGATCTGCTGGACCAGCAACTCCGGCAGGTCTTCCAGCTTCTGGATGTTCTTGTACATCGCGCAGATCTTCTCGGTCGGCACGGCCACGAGTTTGGAGTCGCCACCTGCCTCGTCTTCCATCTTCAGGATGCCCAACGGACGGCAAGGAATGACCACCCCCGGCTGCAAGGGGAACGGCGTCACCACCAGCACGTCGACCGGATCGCCATCCGCAGCGATGGTCTGCGGCACGTAGCCGTAGTTGCAGGGGTAGTGCATGGCCGTGCCCATGAAGCGATCGACGAAGACCGCACCGGTCTCATGATCGATTTCGTACTTGATCGGATCGGCGTTGGCGGGGATTTCGATGATGACGTTGAAGACGTCAGGTGCCTTGGCACCGGCGGGAACGTTGAGCAGGCTCATGATGGTTCGATCACAAGGTTGGGAATCGGAAGGATGCGCAAGTGTAGGCCATGCCGGCAAGCGCTTTTTACAGACCGTAACGCCTAATTTGCTGCAGCGCACAAAAAACGCTTGCAATCACAGTCGTCTTGCCTATACTGAGAACCATGTTGCAACGCAGCAAAGCCGATTGAGGCAGCCGCAGGATGCAATCGACCTACCTGTCATCACTTACCGGAGATCTGAACATGCTGACCGCTGAACAACTGCTCGCCGCTCAAAAGGCCAACCTCGCCACCCTGTTCGACCTGGGCCAAAAGGCTTTCGAAGGCGTGGAAAAGGTGATGGAGCTGAACCTGCAAGTCGCCAAGACTTCCCTGGAAGAAGCTTCCGAGCACGCCAAGGCCGTGCTGGCTGTCAAGGACGCCCAAGAGTTGCTGGCCCTGCAAGCTTCGTTGCTGCAACCCGCTGCTGAAAAGGCTGCCGCTTACGGTCGTCACCTGTACGACATCGCTTCGGGCACCAGCGCCGAAGTGAGCAAGCTGGCTGAGTCGCAACTGGCCGAAGCTCAAAGCAAGTTCGCCTCCGTGGTG
The DNA here is from genome assembly GCA_029268225.1 of Burkholderiales bacterium. Classification (GTDB taxonomy): domain Bacteria; phylum Pseudomonadota; class Gammaproteobacteria; order Burkholderiales; family Burkholderiaceae_C; genus Aquabacterium. Next base: position 1,599 of record JAJUGJ010000021.1, read on the forward strand.
GACAACGCTGTGAAGAACGCTCCTGCCGGCACCGAGAACGCCGTTGTGCTGGTCAAGTCGGCCGTGGCCGCTGCCAACAACGCTTTCGACTCCGTGCAGAAGGCTGCCAAGCAAGCCGCTGACGTGGCCGAAGCCAACTTCCAAGCCATCACCAACACCGCTGTGAAGGCCACTCAGGCTGCTTCCAGCAAGGCTCGCAAGTCGGCCTGATTGAACTCGCAGCGTGGTCAGGCCATCGCTAGCAACACAAGCTCACAGAGCCGAGTTGCTGGCAGGGAACTTCACCACACTGCCCAGATCTGAGAGATGACCGTTTTGGACGAACGGTCCTCCTGAAAGGTTGTCTCCTCGGTACCTCATGAGCCTTTTCTAAGGTACCTTTCAAGCCCGATGGTTCGCCATCGGGCTTTTTTTATGATGTGGCCATGATTCCCTGGCTCGAACCCGACGACCCCTTACCCGATACCCACGACACGCTGGGCCCACAGTCTGATGCCCCAGGCCTGCTGGCAGCCGGGCGTGATCTGAGCCCAGCAAGGCTGACCGAAGCCTATCGGCGCGGCATCTTCCCCTGGTTCAGCGAGGGCCAACCCGTGCTGTGGTGGACCACTGATCCACGCATGGTGTTGCCCGTGTCAGCGTTCAAGCTGAGTCGCTCGCTGCGCAAAACCATCCAGAAGTTCCGTCGAACCCCGGCTTGCGAGGTACGCGTTGACCACGCTTTCAGCCAGGTGATGGCGGCCTGCGCTCACACACCTCGCGAAGGTCAAGACGGCACCTGGATCGTGCCGGACATGTGCACGGTCTATGCGCACTGGCATGCCCAGGGCAAGGTCCACTCGTTCGAAACCTGGGTAGACGGTCAACTGGTCGGGGGCTTGTATGGCGTGAGCCTGGGCCGCATGTTTTTCGGTGAGTCGATGTTCGCCCACCGAACCGACGCCTCCAAAATTGCCCTGGCCGCGTTGGTGTGCTTTTGCCGAGCCCATGACATCACGGTCATCGACTGCCAACAGCAGACCGCACATCTCGCCTCCCTGGGTGCTCGCCCTTGGCCTCGCGAGCGCTTTGAAGCGCATTTGCGTGATGTGGTCGATCTGCCGCCCGTGGGCACCTGGGCCTATGATGATGCCCTGTGGTCTTACCTGGATGCACCGTCTGGAGCCCCCCGCCCGTGAGCCAACTTCAAGAGCTTCCCCTGGCGTCTTTGCAGTTTTACGCCACAGCGCCCTACCCTTGCAGCTATCTGGACGGCCGACAGGCACGCTCGCAGGTGGCCACGCCCAGCCAATTGATCCATGCCGATGTGTATTCGGAACTGGTCGTCAATGGGTTTCGGCGCAGCGGTTTGTTCACCTACCGACCCCACTGCGACGGCTGTCGTTCGTGTTTGCCACTGCGGATCAAGGTGGCGCAGTTCATAGCCAGACGCAGTCAGAGGCGCGCATGGAAGGCGCACACGCACCTTCAGGCGCGTGTGCTGCCGCTGTGTTTCGTGCAGGAGCACTACGAGTTGTACCTGCGCTACCAGCAGAGGCGCCATCAGGGAGGGGGCATGGACCTGGACTCGGTTGATCAGTACAGTCAGTTCCTGCTGCAAAGCAACGTGAACTCACGATTGATTGAGTTTCGAACCCCAGAGCAAGCCGATGGCGCACCGGGTGCGCTGAAGATGGTGTCGGTGGTGGACATCCTCAGCGATGGGCTGTCGGCTGTGTACACGTTTTACGATCCCGACGATCAGGCCAGCTACGGAACCTTCAATGTGCTGTGGCAGATTCACCAGGCCCAGGAGTTGGGGTTGCCCCACCTCTACCTGGGTTACTGGATCGCCGAGAGCCCCAAAATGGCCTACAAGGCTCAGTTCACCCCGCACGAAATCTTGCTGGACGGGGCATGGCAAGCCCCGCCCGGGATTCAGGGCGTCAGATAAACCTGTCCGTTGACGCTGACCGACAAGCGTCCTTTGCCCGGCTCGACCGGCAAAGCCGCATCTGCGGCTTCCATGGTTTTGGCTCGCGCGGCCATCATGTAGGGGCGCGGTTCAAAGCCTGGCTCGGTGGACGAAACCGATACCTCGCCAAGCGTGTAGCCCTTGAAACCGAAGGCCTGCGCCATGGCGCCGGCACGTGAGCGGAATCGCTGGATGGCCTCGCTGGTCAGAGCCGCCTCATGCCGCTCCCTCAGGGCTCGTGACAGGCCATATTGCATGTTGACCACGTTGAGCTGGGTGAGCTTGCCAGCAGTCTGCGAGATGCGTGTGGTGTCGGTCCCCTCCAGCATCAACTGCGCAGTGCCTTGCCAACCACTGATGCGACCGGCATTGGTATAGCGAGGCTGCACCGAGAAGGAACCCGTACGGACCTCGATGCCGGCCTGGCCTTGAGCCGCTTTACGCGCCTCGGTCAGGGCAGACTCCATGACCTGCTTGAGCGCCGTTTGCACATCCGAGGCCTGGTTGCCTTCTCGGGTCGCCTGCAAGGTCACCACCAGCAAGTCCTGCGTGACCTCTTCGGTGGCGCTGGCACTGAATGACAAGGCGTTTTGACGCGGCGCTTCAGCGTGAACCGCACCAGCCAGCAGAGTCAAAGCCAGTACGCTCAGCCCTTGGTGCCAGCGAGAAGAAACGGTATGCATGTGCATGAAAACTTCCCTTTCGGAGGTTGGATGTACCCATTGAACGTGCGAGTTGCCAGCTTGGCTGACCGGTGGTTTCAGGGGGTTGACGGGCCTGACACAGAGCCGCAAGATTTGTAACAGGTGGTCAGCGGTCCGACTTTCCGGGTTCGAAACTGCGCACAATCCGCCTCTGTTACAAATTCCGAGGAATGCCGATGTCGTCTCCCGCCCCCAATCAGCGTCCTGATCGCGTGCTCGTGGTCGATGATGATGCCCGCATTCGCGATCTGCTGCGTCGTTATCTGAGTCAGGAAGGCTTCGAAGTTCTGCTGGCCGAAGACGCGAAGGCGCTCAATCGCCTGCTGACGCGCGAAACCGTCGACCTCATCGTGCTGGACCTGATGCTGCCCGGCGAAGATGGTCTGTCGATCTGCCGTCGCCTGCGTGCTGCCAACGACGTCACGCCGATCATCATGCTGACCGCCAAGGTGGAGGACGTGGACCGCATCGTGGGCCTGGAGGTGGGCGCTGACGACTACCTGCCCAAACCTTTCAACCCCCGTGAATTGCTGGCGCGCATCCACGCCGTGCTGCGCCGCCGCCCGGCCCAGGAGGCCCCTGGTGCACCCGCCAAGGATGCGCAGAGCGTCAACTTCGGACCGTTCGAGTTTGACCTGACACTGCGCCGCCTGAGCAAGGATGGCGAACCCATTGCCCTGACCACCGGTGAGTTCTCTATGCTCAAGGCCCTGGTGCGCCATCCGCGCCAGCCGCTGTCGCGCGACAAACTGGCTCAACTAGCCCGTGGCCGTGAGTTCGAGCCCTTCGACCGCAGCCTGGACGTGCAGATTTCACGTCTGCGCAAGATGATCGAACCCGATCCGGCACAGCCCCGCTATATCCAGACCGTCTGGGGCGTGGGGTACGTGTTCGTGCCGGACGGCGGAACCTGATTGATGCCAGAAAACCGTCTGGCACTCAGCCTGTTTTGGCGTACTTTCATCCTGCTGGGGCTGTTGCTCACGGTGGGGATCGTGGCATGGGTGCAAACGTTTCGGGCGCTGGAATTCGAACCGCGCGCGGTTCAGTCCGCTCAGCAGATTGCCAGCTTGGTCAACCTGTCTCGCGCGGGGCTGCGCTATGCGGACAGCATCAACCGGGTGACCCTGATCAAGACCTTGTTCGATCAGGAGTCGATCACGCTGAAGCCCAGCGAACCGACCGATACCTATCTGCCCTTTGAGCAAGATCGTTTCACACGCACGATTGCCACAGAGTTGCGCTCTCGTTTGGGTGACAACACGGTGGTCGCAGGCAGTGTCAATGGTGTGCAGGGCCTGTGGGTGCGCTTCGCGATCGAGCGGGATCTTTACTGGCTGCAAACCGACAGCCGTCGCTTTGGGAGCATGACCGGGCGCACCTGGTTTGTGTGGGTGGGCATCGCCTTGATTGCCACCTTGCTGGGTTCGATCGTGATCGCACGGTTGATCAACAAGCCACTCAAGGAGTTGTCGTTTGCCGCCAGCCGAATCCGAGAGGGAGAGTACGACTCCCGACTGGATGAGTCGATGATCACGCGCGAAATCCGGGAAGTGAACCAAGGCTTCAACCGCATGGCTCGAGAGTTGGCCAAGGTGGAAGAGGATCGGGCCGTGATGCTGGCAGGGATCTCACATGACCTGCGCACGCCGTTGGCGCGCATGCGGTTGGAAACGGAAATGAGCGTGGCCGACGAAGAGGCCCGCCGCAACATGGTGGCCGACATTGAACAGCTCGACGCCATCATCGACAAATTCATGGACTACGCGCGCCCTGGTGAGGTGGAGTTGGTGCCCGTTCATGTGGCCACCGTGGTGGACAAGGCGATCAGTCAGTTCCGTGACACGCAGCGCATCCGCATCACCAGCAAACTGCCCATTGACACCCGAGTGATGGCCGACGAAACCGAACTCGGCCGGGTGTTGACCAATTTGTTCGAAAACGCGCGGCGCTATGGTCGCAACACCTACACCGGCGTGACCAATGTCGAGGTGACTTATGCGCGTGCAGGCTCATGGGTGGTGCTGAGCGTGCGCGACCATGGTCCTGGTGTCGCGGCAGAGAAGCTGGCGGAGTTGACAACACCCTTCTTCCGAGGTGATGCAGCGCGCACCGCGGCTACCGGTGCCGGACTTGGGCTGGCGATTGTGGAAAAGGCCCTGCAGCGCATGGGCGGGGATTTTGAACTGGCCAATGCTGCCGGGGGCGGTCTGGTGGCACACATCAAACTCAAGCGCGCGCCCTGACCTCACGGACTGTGTCCAGGTCAAAGGTCCCGCCCTCGGTGACTCAAGGGCCCATTCGGGTCAAGCTCGGAACAGCAAACAGATCGCGCGCGCCTCGATGGCACGACCTTCGCCCACGGGACCCATCTTCTCGGCGGTTTTGGCTTTGACGTTGACCTGATCCTCGCTCAGTCCCAAGGCCTCGGCGATGCGTGTGCGCATCAGTGGGATGTGAGGGGCCATCTTGGGGGCTTGCGCCACGATGGTGGCATCGAGGTTGCCAATGTCCCAGCCCGTGGCGCGCACACGTCGCGCAGCCTCCTGAAGCAAGGCCACGGAATCAGCGCCTTTGAACTGTGGCTCGGTATCGGGAAAATGACGGCCGATGTCCCCCAATGCCGCCGCCCCCAGCAGGGCGTCGGTGATGGCATGGAGCAAGGCGTCGGCATCGGAGTGGCCGAGCAGCCCATGGGTATGGGGAATGGTCACACCACCCAGAATCAGAGGACGGTCCAGCACCAAGGCGTGGGTATCCCAGCCTTCCCCCACACGCAAGGCGGGCACATTCATGATGGTCTCGCAGGGCAAAAATGAACAAGGTGTGATTGTCGCTGGAAAGACGTCCTGCCGGCATGGCCGCCAGATCGGTGCAGCCCAACCCCTCGCGCACCATCACAGGGCTGCCGCAACCCAATGGAAGGCGCGAGCACCAAGCGAGGTCACCGCAGCGCCAACTCGGTGCAAACACCTCTCGACGCAGGCGCCAAATGCGGGCATGTTTTGTGCTTCACCTTGGTGCGCCTTGAACCTGAATGCGGCACAGGGTTCAAAACAGTGCGCTCAAGGCCGTTGGATTGCGGAAGTTGAACATGGATTCATTCAAACAAGGTGCAGACACCCTCTTCATCATGCTGGGGGCGGTCATGGTGCTGGCGATGCACGCGGGCTTCGCGTTTCTGGAGTTGGGGACTGTGCGGGGCAAGAACCAGGTGAATGCGCTGGTGAAGATCTTGGTGGACTTCTGCGTGTCCACCATCGCCTACTTCTTCGTGGGCTACACCGTGGCGTATGGCGTGGACTTCTATGTGGACGCTCACACGCTGGCCGAGGCCAATGGCTATGCGCTGATGAAGTTCTTTTTCCTGCTGACGTTCGCCGCGGCCATCCCGGCGATCATCTCGGGTGGGATTGCCGAGCGTGCACGCTTCAACCCACAGTTGATCGCCACGGCGGTGATCGTGGGGGTGTTGTACCCGCTGTGCGAAGGTGCGATCTGGGGCGACCGTTTCGGCTTTGAGGTGTGGTTGCAGCAGGTGACCGGCGGCACCATGCATGACTTTGCCGGCTCGGTGGTCGTTCATGCGTTTGGAGGCTGGCTGGCTCTGCCGGCCGTGCTGATTCTGGGCGCGCGCCGCAACCGCTATCGCAAGGATGGTGCGATGTCGGCTCACCCGCCGTCGAGCATCCCTTTCCTCGCGCTGGGCTCATGGATTCTGGCGGTGGGCTGGTTCGGCTTCAACGTGATGAGCGCACAGACCATCGACAAGATTTCAGGCCTGGTGGCGGTGAACTCGCTGATGGCTCTAGTGGGTGGCACCTTGGTGGCGCTGCTGATGGGCAAGAATGACCCAGGCTTTGCCTACAACGGCCCCTTGGCGGGTCTGGTGGCCGTGTGTGCCGGGTCCGACATCATGCACCCGGCCGGCGCCTTGGCGGTGGGGGCGATAGCCGGCGCGATCTTCGTGCTGATGTTCACCCTGGTGCAGAACAAGTGGAAGATCGACGACGTGCTGGGGGTGTGGCCCCTGCATGGCCTGTGCGGCGCCTGGGGTGGCATTGCTGCGGGGCTGTTTGGTCAGCCTTGGCTGGGCGGCGCCGGCGGGGTGAACCTGGGTGCGCAGGTGCTGGGCACCTTGTTCGTCGTTGCGTTTGCGCTGGTCAGCGGCTTTGTCGTGTACGGCACGTTGAACCGCCTGATGGGCCTGCGCCTGTCGCAAGAGGAAGAGTTTGACGGCGCCGACCTGTCGGTGCACCGCATCAAGGCCAGCCCCGAGCAGGAAGTGTCCTGGTGATCTTCAGGGCCGGGTGGACAGGAGCCGCTCGGCCAGCGCGAAATCACCCGGCCAAGTGACCTTGAAATTGTCATAAGCGCCGGGGACCAGACGAGGTTGGTGGCCCAGCATCTCGATGGCGCTGGCTTCGTCGGTGATGGCTGCGGCCGTGCCGGGATCAGCCAGGGCCGCCGTCAAAGCCGGTTGCAGCAAGCCCAGACGGAACATCTGCGGGGTCTGTGCGGCCCACTTGCCCGCGCGGTCCACCGTGTGTTGGGCGCGGGGCTCGCCGCCGGGGCCGCTGACCGCCGCTTTGAGCGTGTCTGCCAGGGGCAAGGCGAGCAAGCCGCCCACCTCATCGTGTTCACAGGCGTCCATCAGGCGCTGCACCCAATCGGGCTGGATCAAACAGCGCGCAGCGTCGTGCACCAGCACCCAGTCATGCGGCTGGGCACCACGGGCCAGCAACTCTTGCAAGCCGTTGGCGACGCTGTCGGCGCGTGAGGCGCCACCGACGCGGGCCACCCAGGCGCGGTCGCCCTGGAAGTCGGGCGCATGCTGCTCGAACTGGGTGTCGTCAGGCGAGAGCACCACGAGGGTGACATCGATGCCCGGGACCGCCGCGAGCGCGGCCAGGGTGTGAGCCACCACGGCTTTCCCCGCCACCGGGTGATATTGCTTGGGGCCGCCGACACCGGCGCGCTCACCCACGCCGGCGCAGGGCACGAGGGCGAACGCCCGGGGTTTGAATTCGTGTGAAGCGATCGTGAGGGACATGGGGAGATTGTCCCCCACCTAGAATGTGCGTTTTGGATTCAACACGCCCGGCCACCTCGGTGAACGGGCGCTTTGTCATTTCTGAACGCCATGTTGCCCGCCCTGCCCCTGCCCTCGATCGCCCCCGGCAAACGCTACACCGTGCCCCGTCCGGCCGGCTCAGGTGATGCGCTGCTGCTGGCACACTTTGCCCAGGCGCGCAAGGCGCAAGGCCAACTGACGGCCATCCTGACGGCCGATGCGTCCGACGCCCAGCGGCTGATGGACGAGATGGCTTTCTTCGTGCCGGATCTGCGTTGCGCGATCTTTCCGGACTGGGAAACGCTGCCGTATGACACCTTCTCGCCGCACCAGGACCTGATCTCGGAGCGGCTGGCGACGCTGTGGCGCATGCAGCAAGGCGTGAAAGCTGAGACCGGGGTCGATGTGGTGCTGCTGCCGGCCACGACGGCGCTGACGCGCTTGGCGCCGCCCTCCTTCCTGGCGGCCTACACCTTCCACTTCAAGCAGAAGCAAAAGCTCGACGAAGCGGCGCTGAAGTCTCAGTTGACGCTGGCCGGCTACAACCATGTGAGCCAGGTAGTGTCGCCCGGCGAGTACGCGGTGCGCGGTGGCTTGATCGACCTGTACCCGATGGGCTCGCCCGTGCCGTACCGCGTGGACCTGTTCGGCGACGAGGTCGATTCGATCCGCACCTTCGACCCGGATTCGCAGCGCAGCCTGTACCCGGTGCCCGAGGTGCGCTTGCTGCCGGGCCGCGAGTTCCCGATGGACGAGGCGTCGCGTGCTGCGTTCCGCGACCGCTGGCGCGAGCGCATGGAGGGTGACCCGACCAAGAGCCGCATCTACAAGGACATGGGCACGGGCGTGGCCACCGGCGGCATCGAGTACTACCTCCCGCTGTTTTTTGACGAAACCTCGACGCTGTTCCAGCACCTGGGCGAGAACGCGGCCTTGGTGCTGCATGGCGAGATCACCGAGACGCTGGAGCGCTTCTGGAACGAAACGCGCGAGCGCCATCGATTCCTGCAGCACGACCCGGAGCGTCCGCTGCTGCCGCCGGAAGACATTTATCTGAAGGTGGAGGAATTCTTCAACCAGGCCAATGCCCACGCGCAGTTGGCGGTGCGTGGCAAGGAGCCGACCGGGTGGGCGCGCCCGCTGCCCGATCTGAGCGTGGAGCGTGGCGGCCAGGACCCGCTTCGCAAGCTGGAGCAGCACATCGCCCAGACCGACCGCGCCGGGCAACGGGTGCTGGTGGTGGCCGAAAGCGCCGGCCGCCGCGAGAACCTGATGGAGTTGCTGCGCGACCACCGCATCGACCTGCCAAGCGTGGACACGCTGGAAGCGTTTGTGCGGGGTGATCACCGACATGCGATCACGGCTGCGCCGCTGGCAGGCGGCTTCATCTGGCACGACGGCAGCGCGGGCGCGGGCATCCAGTTTGTGACCGAGACCGAACTGTTCGATGCGACGCCGGCCACGCGGCGCCGTCGCAAGAACGAGCAGGCCACGGACGTCGATTCGCTCATCAAGGACCTGAGCGAGCTGAATGTGGGCGACCCGGTGGTGCACAGCAACCACGGCATCGGGCGCTACCAGGGCCTGATCAACCTGGACCTGGGTGACGGGCCGTCGGAGTTCCTGCATCTGGAATACGCCGACAAGGCCACGCTGTATGTGCCCGTGTCGCAACTGCACCTGATCAGCCGCTACACCGGCGTGAGCCCGGAAGAGGCGCCGCTGCACAAGCTGGGCTCGCCCCAATGGGACAAGGCCAAGCGCAAGGCCGCCGAGCAGGTGCGCGACACCGCGGCCGAGTTGCTGAACCTGTATGCCCGCCGGGCCGCGCGCGAGGGCTTTGCCTTCCGCTTCTCGGCGCAGGACTACGAAGCCTTTGCCGCCAGCTTTGGCTTCGAGGAGACCGCCGACCAGCGCGCGGCCATCCACGCCGTCATTCAGGACATGATCAGCCCGCGCCCGATGGACCGACTGGTCTGCGGGGACGTGGGCTTCGGCAAGACCGAGGTGGCCTTGCGCGCGGCGTTCGTGGCTGTGACCGGTGGCAAGCAGGTGGTGCTGCTGGCACCCACCACGCTGTTGGCCGAGCAGCATTACCAGAACATCGCTGACCGCTTTGCGCAGTGGCCCGTGAAGGTGGCCGAGATGTCGCGCTTCCGTTCGGCCAAGGAAATCAAGGCGGCGATGCAGGGGCTGGAGGACGGCACCATCGACATCGTCGTGGGCACGCACAAGTTGCTGAGTGAGTCGGTGAAGTTCAAGCGCCTGGGCCTGCTCATCATCGACGAAGAGCACCGCTTTGGCGTGCGCCACAAAGAGGCGATGAAAGCCATGCGCGCTGAAATTGATGTGCTCACCCTCACCGCCACGCCCATCCCTCGGACCTTGGGCATGGCCATGGAAGGGTTGCGCGACCTGAGCGTGATCGCGACCGCACCGCAGCGTCGTCTGGCGATCAAAACCTTTGTCCGCAGCGAGAGCAGCGGCGTGATCCGCGAAGCGATCTTGCGCGAACTCAAGCGCGGCGGCCAGGTCTACTTCCTGCACAACGAGGTGGAGACCATCGAGAACCGGCGCGACAAGCTGGCCGAACTGGTCCCCGAAGCCCGCATCGGCATTGCCCACGGCCAGATGCCCGAGCGGGAGCTGGAGCGGGTGATGCGCGACTTCGTGGCACAGCGCCACAATGTGCTGCTGTGCTCGACCATCATCGAGACCGGCATCGACGTGCCGAGCGCCAACACCATCATCATGTCGCGCGCGGACAAGTTCGGCTTGGCACAGTTGCACCAGTTGCGTGGGCGCGTGGGGCGTTCGCACCACCAGGCCTATGCCTACCTGCTGGTGCCGGATGTGGAAGGCCTGACCAAGCAGGCGGCGCAGCGCCTGGACGCGATCCAGAACATGGAGGAACTGGGCTCGGGCTTCTATCTGGCCATGCACGACCTGGAGATTCGCGGTGCTGGCGAGGTGCTGGGCGACAACCAGAGTGGCAACATGATGGAAGTGGGCTTCCAGCTCTACAACGAGATGCTGAGTGAAGCCGTGCGCTCGCTGAAGGCCGGCAAGGAGCCCGATCTGCTGTCACCGCTGGGCATGTTCGGCAGCAACACCGATGTGAACCTGCATGCGCCCGCGCTGCTGCCCGATGCCTACTGCGGCGACGTGCACGTGCGACTGAGCCTGTACAAGCGCCTGGCCACGGCAGACTCGCTCGACAAGATCGACGGGATGCTGGAAGAGATCGTGGACCGCTTTGGCAAGCTGCCGCCGCAGGCCCAGGCGCTGTTCGACACACACAAGCTGCGCGTGCAGTCCAAGCCCTATGGCGTGATCAAGATCGACGCCGCGCCGGGCATCATCAACATCACATTCCGCCCCAACCCGCCGGTGGAGCCACTGCGCATCATCGAGTTGGTGCAGAAGAACAAACAGATCAAGCTGGCCGGCAACGACAAGCTGCGCATCGAGAAAGCCCTGTCAGACCCGAAGGACCGGGCGCAGTACGTGCGGGATCTGTTGCGGCAGCTGGGACAGCCGCTGAAGGCCTGAGGGGAGTTCCTGCGCTCAAATGAGGGGGGCAACGGACCCTGAGGCCCCACTACACTGGCTCGTTTCTGCCAACCGCGCGAAGAGCCCGCCATGTTCAACTCTCCTCATGTCTTTGCTCGTCCACCGGTCGCCCGTCCTCCGGCTCAAGCCAGCGACATCGAGCGCCAGATCGCACTGACGCTCTACCAGCAAGGGCAGTTTGCGGACGCAGAGAAGTCCAGCCGGAGTCTGACGACCCGCTACCCTCAGGACAGCTTTGGCTGGAAGTTGCTGGGAGCGGCCATCAAGCAGCAAGGCCGCGCTCAGGAAGCCCTCACCGCCATGCAGATGGCAGCCAAGTTGTCGCCCATGGACTGGGAGGCATTCAACAACCTGGGCAGCACCCATCGCTCGCTGAACAACCTGGCGTTTTCAGAGGCTTGCTACCAGCATGCGCTGCAAGTGAAGCCCGACTCCCTGGAAGCCTTGGACAACCTGGCCGACGTGCTGCGCCTGCAAGGCAAGGTGGCGGAAGCGGTGGCCATGTACCAACGCCGCCTGAGCCTGACTCCGAACGACGGTCATGCAAAGCACCTGATTGCCATGCTGACGGGGCAACAGACTTCCCAGGCACCCGCGGATTACGTCAGCCGCACTTTTGACGTGTATGCCGACGAGTTTGATCAGCACCTGACGGGCACCTTGTCTTATGACGTGCCTGCGCAACTCGCTCAGATGTTGCAAGCGTGCGCGGGCGCTGAGAAAACCGACTGGACGGCACTCGACCTGGGTTGCGGCACCGGTCTGGTCGGTGCGGCGCTCTCCCACCTCGTGCCACACATGGTGGGCGTCGATCTGTCGGCTCGCATGCTGGCCCATGCTCAAGCCCGGCAGGTGTACCAGCGCCTGATTCAGGCCGATCTGGTTCAGATGATGCAAGCCGAAACGGCGAACAGCTTTGATCTGGCGGTCGCAGCCGATGTCTTCATCTACATCGGTCAGCTGGACGAGACGGTCAAAGAGGTCAAGCGACTGCTGCGCCCGAACGGTCTGCTGGCATTCTCCATCGAGAATCTGGACGCTGACGGCCATCAGACTGCCAACGTGGACTTCCGCCTGAATGCCACGGGCCGCTACAGCCAATCACGCGCCTACCTGGACAAACTGGCTCAGCACAACGGTTTCCAGGTGCGTGAAGCCCGACAAACCACCTTGCGCGTCGAGAACGGTCAACCCGTTCACGGCTCCTTGATGATCTGGCAAGCTTGAGACGCCGCGCTCAAGTCACAGCACGATTGTGCAGTTCCTGAAACAGCCCTCAGCGTAACGCTGAAGGCGCCTTCACACCCAGGATGCTGGCACCGACCGCCTCGGCCACCTCGATGCCGTCCACCCCTGCGGACATGATGCCACCGGCATAGCCCGCGCCTTCACCAGCCGGGTACAGACCCTGGATGTTGAGGCTCTGGTAATCACGGCCGCGCGTGATGCGCAGCGGGGATGACGTGCGGGTCTCCACGCCGGTGAGCACGGCATCCTTCATCGAGAAGCCCTTGATCTGCTTGTCGAACGCAGGCAGGGCTTCGCGGATGGCGTCCAGGCAGTAGTCAGGCAGGCTGCCGAAGCCGGGCTGGGCCAGGTCGGTCATGGTCACGCCTGGCTTGTATGACGGCTCGACATTGCCCAGCACCTTGCTGCGCTGACGCTTGATGAAGTCGCCCACCAGCGCAGCGGGGGCCTTGTAGCCGCCCTCGCCCAGCTCATACGCCCGCGACTCCCAGAAGCGCTGGAAGGCGATGCCGTCGAGCGGGCTGACCGGTCCTTCGGCCTGGCCATCCTGACGGTAGTCCTGCGGGCTGATGTTCACCACGATGCCCGAGTTGGCGTTGCGCTCGGCACGGGAATACTGGCTCATGCCGTTGGTGACCACGCGGTTGGGCTCGGAGGTGGCCGCCACCACGGTACCGCCGGGGCACATGCAGAAGCTGTACACCGCCCGCCCGTTCTTCGCGTGGTGCACCAGCTTGTAGTCCGCCGCACCCAGGATGGGGTGGCCAGCATTCGGCCCGAAGCGGGCCTTGTCGATCAGGCTTTGCGGGTGCTCGATGCGGTAGCCGATGGCAAACGGCTTGGCTTCCATGAAGACACCACGCTCGTGCAGCATCGTGAAGGTGTCGCGGGCGCTGTGGCCCAGCGCCAGCACCACATGGTCGGCGCGGATCTGTTCGCCGCTTTGAAGGGTGACGCCGCGGATGTGGCCGCCCTCGATCTGCACATCGGTCACGTGTTGCTCGAAACGGATCTCGCCGCCCAACTCCACGATCTCGGCACGGATCTTTTCCACCATGCTGACGAGGCGGAAGGTGCCGATGTGGGGCTTGCTCACATACAGGATCTCTTCCGGCGCGCCGGCCTTGACGAACTCGGTGAGCACCTTGCGGGTCAGGTGGCGCGGGTCGCTGATCTGGCTGTAGAGCTTGCCGTCGGAGAAGGTGCCAGCCCCACCCTCACCAAACTGCACGTTGGACTCGGGGTTGAGCACGCTCTGGCGCCACAGGCCCCAGGTGTCCTTGGTGCGCTGGCGCACTTCCTTGCCACGCTCCAGCACGGTGGGGCGCAGGCCCATCTGCGCCAGGATCAGGGCGGCGAAGATGCCGCAGGGGCCGAAGCCGATCACCAGCGGGCGCAGGCCTTCCGGCGTGCGGAAGTCGGCCGGGGCATGGCCCACGAACTTGTAGGAGGTGTCCGGCGTGGGGCGGATGTGGGTGTCGCCAGCCATGCGCTGAAACACGCTGGCTTCCAGCTCGGGCGTGGCCAGCTCGCAGTCGATCGTGTAGATCAGCACGATGGCCGTCTTCTTGCGCGCGTCGTAGCTGCGCTTGAACACGGTGAAATTCAGGAGTTGGGCATCCTCGATGCCCAGTCTGGCCACCACGGCCGGACGCAACTCGTCCTCGGCGTGGTTCAGGGGCAGACGCAGTTCAGTGATTCGCAGCATGGCAGTGCGATGCGTGGGCAAAAAAATCCAATCGAGCATTAGGCCACAAACCGGCGAGGGACAGACGGCCATCTCCGGGAGAAAGCCAGCGCACCGCAGCGGGTCAGGTCGGGAAGGTGTAGCCCTCTCGCTGGATCAGGTGCACGCAAAGGCGAACCACCTCGGCATCCAGCTCGCGGCCTGACATGTGCTGGATCTCATGCAGCACGCTCTCCAGAGGGTGGCTGGATCGGTACACACGGTGAGAACTCATGGCCTCGACAATGTCGCAGACGCGCAGGATGCGCGCCTCCAGACAGATCTGCTCGCCTGCGAGGCCACGGGGATAGCCACTGCCATCCAGGTTTTCGTGGTGCTGGTACACGATGTCAGCCAGCGGCCATGGCGATTGCACGTCTTTGAGGATCTCGAAGCCCATGAGCGGGTGCTGCTGCACCAATGCCATCTCAGCGGGCGTCAACGGTCCGGGACGGGAGATGATCTCACTGGGGATTTCAATCTGGCCAATGTCATGCACCAGCGCGGCCAACTCCGGCCCTTCAAGCCGGTGGGGTGCCAGGTCTGCCACGCGTCGCTGGTGGCGGGCCGAACCGGGGTCCTGGTGCAGGACGGCCTGTGCCAGCGCACCAATCGTCTGACGCAAAGACTGCTGAAGGGCCTCATTGGCCTGCGAGAGTTGCTCCAGTGCCCGGGTGCGCGAACTGGTCAGGGCGATCGTCGCCCACAGCAAGAGGGTGGTCACGGTGCTGCACAGGAAAACCACCAGCACGATGGCGGCATCCAGCTCCATGTGGCCGCGCCAATCGAGCCAGACCAGCGAAGGCAAACTCATCAGCCAAGAGAAGATCGCACCGCCGATGGCCACGCCAAGATGTCGCCCTGGATCCTGGCCCGGGCGGCGCCTTGCCTGCCAGGCCATCAGCGCGCTGGTGGCAGCCCACACGCCCAGCATCGCCAGCGATCCCGACAACCACCCCGCCCCGCCCAGGAACACGCGAGTGAGCCCGGTGACCACACCGACGAAGAGACCAGCGAGCGGCCCCAGAGTCAAGGTGGCTGCGGCCTCGACCCCCATGCGCGTGTCCACCCGTATCCCTGGCGCGGGCTCGTAAGCCGTCATCACATTGAGTGAAGCCAGCAGCGAATAGACGACGACCAGCACGTATTTGCGACGAGCACGCGATGCCAGCCACGGCAGGCGGGGCAAGGCAGCCTCGGCCAGCAGGTACACCATGAACAGGATCATGGTGTTGCCCATCATGTCGAGCTGTGTCTCCCACAGTTGCGCGTTGATGAACATGTCAGGCCCCCGATTCAGGCACCTGCACAGCGCCATACAACTACAGCGCGGCATCCACCACGTCGGGGTCCAGCGTCAGCCCTCGGCCGCGGCGCA
Organism: Burkholderiales bacterium; assembly: GCA_029268225.1. Taxonomy (GTDB): domain Bacteria; phylum Pseudomonadota; class Gammaproteobacteria; order Burkholderiales; family Burkholderiaceae_C; genus Aquabacterium. Next base: position 17,256 of record JAJUGJ010000021.1, read on the forward strand.
AGACGTCCAGCGCAGCCGGCAAGCCCGCTGCCGGGCGGTAAGGGCGTGGCGCGGACATGGACTCGATGATGTCGGCCACGGCCAGAATGCGTGCCTCGAACAGGATTTCGTCTCCCTTGAGTCCGGCTGGATAGCCTGTGCCGTCCAGACGTTCGTGGTGCTGGCCGGCGATTTCCTTGAGAGGCCAGGGCCACTGGATGCCTCCCAGGATGTCAATGGTGGCCTGAGCGTGCTGCTTGATGACTTCGAACTCTTGGGGTCGGAGAGGGGTGGGCTTGGTCAGCAGATCGATGGGCACACGGATCTTGCCGATGTCGTGCACGATGGCAGCCAGGTGCAGCACATGGCGGCGCTCCTCGCTCAAACCCAGGTGGGTGGCCAGATTGACGGCAATTTCGGCCACGCGACGTTGATGTCCCACGGTGTAGGGATCGCGCTCGGCCAAGGCGCCAGAAAGCGTCTCGATGATCTGCTCGAGCACGTCCTCCAAATGACGGGCCGTGGCCGCGGCTTCCTGGGCGTGCGCGTCTTCACGCGCATCGGCTGGCACGGTCAACTCGATGGACAGGAGCCCCAGACGACGTGTGCCCTCCTCCCTGCAACGCAGCCAATGCGCCCGACAGACGCGCTCACCTGCCTTGATGTGCAGGCGCACTGACGCGCTGGGCCAGCCAGCAGGATCTTGGGCCGCCGAGGTCAAGGCGATCGTGGCGGAGGCCGACAGACAATCGGTCAGGCTGTGCTGAGGGGCATGCTCCTGCAAGCCGAGGAGCGCTGATGCAGCCGGGTTGGCGTGCGCAATACGCCAACCGCACAGGTCCACCCAGAGCAAGCCCCATGGCAGCGCGTGCCATGCCTCTTGCTCCAGATGCATCGAAGACTCCGGATACGCCATGCCCAACCTTGGATCTATCCAGATTCAAGCGTAAGTCAGACTGAAAGCCCATACAACTTGGGATTTCATTTTTTTCACCTGGCCCCAGATCGGAGCGTGCATCCATCACGCCCTCGCCAACGCCAGGGCGAGGGATAATTCCACCTCTGCCATCTCGACCGGCCTGGCACGCCTCGCCTTCATCCCACCCATGTCTGCCCAAGAATTCGCCCCCGGCCTCGTCATACAGCACTTCACCCCTCCTCTGGCCTTGGCCCAGTTCAAGGCGATTGCCTTTGACATGGACTCCACGCTGATCAGCATCGAGTGCATTGACGAGATCGCCGATGCCGTGGGCAAGAAGGCCGAGGTGGCTGCGATCACCGAGGCCGCCATGCGCGGTGAGATCACCGATTTCAAGGACAGCCTGCGCCGCCGCGTCGCCCTGCTCAAGGGTGTGCCTGCCGAATCTCTGCAAGAGGTGTACGACCAGCGACTGAAGATCAACCCCGGCGCGCCCGAATTGATCAATGCGGCCAAGGCGGCCGGCTTGCAGACGCTGCTGGTGTCAGGTGGCTTCACTTTCTTTGCCGACCGCGTGCGCGAGCGTCTGAGCATGCACGAGGCGCACTCCAACACGCTGGAAATCGAAGGTGGATTGCTGACCGGCCGCGTGCTGGGCGACATCGTGGACGGCGAAGCCAAGAAGCAGCACCTGCTGAAGCTCTGCGCGCGCCTGGGCTGCGACCCCCGCCAGTCGATCGCCGTGGGTGATGGCGCCAATGACCTGTTGATGATGGGGGTGGCAGGGCTGAGCGTGGCTTATCACGCCAAGCCCAAGGTGCGTGAGCAGGCGATGGTGGCCATCAATGAAGGCGGCCTGGACCGCGTGCTGGAAGTACTGGCCTGAATGCAGGGCGCTTCGCGCGCTCAGGTGCGTGAAGCTCGGGGTTGACGCGACAAGGTGAGCGTGACGCAACAGCCCGTGCCGCCCGCCCCACTCGCCAGGCTCACCTGTCCGCCGTGGTTGCGCGCCACCAGATCCACCAAGGTCAAACCCAGTCCCAGCACATCCTCGCTCTGCCCGGTTTGCAACGCGTGCTGCACGGCCGCGAGGCGTTCTGCTGACAGGCCTTCTCCGTTGTCGCTCACACTGATCTGCTGTATGGGGGCATGACCGGTGACCTTCACTTGCAGGTGGCTTGCGTGGTGACGCGCGGCGTTGTCGAACAGGTTCAAGAGCGCGGCGGACAGAAGATCGGGGTCGCACCAGAGCGTGTCCTCTCCCTGCACGGAGACATGGACCCCACGTACGGGCAAAGTGTCCACGAGGGCTTTCAGCTGGACAGCCTGCCAGTTCATCTGCCCTCCAGCACGAAACAGGCTGATGAGCGCCGTGGTCACGCGGCGCAGACGGGCCGCCGCCTCGCGGGTCTGATTCAGCCTCGCCTGCATCGATGCCGGCGCTTCACGCTGCGCGACAGCCAGCTGCATGTCGATCCCCGCCAGCGGGGTGCGCAAGGCATGAGCGGCATGTGCAGCAAAGGCGCGCTCATGGGCCACGCGGGCACGAAGGCGATCGGCCAAGTCATTGAGGGCGGAGACCAAGGGCAACAGCTCTGCACGGGCCGCCGCGGGCAAGGTGGCATCTGGCCGCAAGGGATCGAAACTTCGCACGACGGCCGACAGGTTGTGCAGAGGTTGCATCTCCGTGCTGACGCGCACCTTCAGCCACAGCACGGCCAGACAGCCCACCAACAGGGACAACCCCAGGCTGCCACCCACGGTCCACAGCTGTGCGTGATGACGGTGGTCCGCAGATTGGGCCACATGCAGCACGGCCGTACCGTCGGGCAAGGGCATGCTGTAGATGCGCCACAAGGGGGCGTTGCTGAAGCCCGCAGCGGCCTGGGGTGTGAGCGGCGTCCCTGGCGCACGATGTGAGCGCAACCACATGCGACCGTCGTTCCCGACCAACTGCCAGACCAAGCCCTCCTCGTGCGAGGGGGCCGGCAACATGCCGCGCTGGCGCGCAATGTGGTCAGAGTTCTGACTGAGCAGGCCGTACAGTACCTCAGCAGACTCCTGCAGGCCGTCATCAAGCAACTCGTCCAAAGCGTAATGGAGCAGCACGCCCACGGTTGTGGCTAGCGCCAGGCCTGCAACCCAGGACACCGCAAGGATCCACCGGGTCAAGCGCCCACGGATCGAAGGCAACGAAGCCTGCCTCAAGGTTGGCATGCGCATGTCATGTCCCTGGGCTCTGCATGCGGTAGCCCAATCCCCGCACGGTATCGATCAGGCCGCGCCCAAGCTTGCGCCGAAGATTGGCCACGTGCACCTCCAGCACATTGCTCGACACCTCGCTGACCGATCCCAGCATCAACTGCTCGAGATCGGACTTGAGCACGATGCGGCCGGCCCGCAAGGCCAGGGCCTCCAGAACGGTCCACTCTCGCGCCGTGAGTTCAACACGTACATCGGTTTCGGTCACGTCACGCAACCAGACCCCACGAGCGTTCAGGTCCAGCGTGACATCGCCAAACCGCAGCACGCCTGACTGCGCTCCGCCGGCTCGGCGTCGGATGGCGTGCAGGCGGGCCACCAACTCCTCCGGATCAAAGGGCTTGACGAGGTAGTCGTCCGCGCCCACATTGAGACCCCTGACGCGGTCTTCCAGCGTGTCTCTTGCCGTGAGCATGATGAGCGGGCGATCGTCTCCCTGCCGGCGCAGGCTTTGCACCCAGTCCAAGCCAGAGCCGTCAGGCAGCTGCCAATCCACCAGCAGGGCGTCGTAGGCCTCACCGACCTGGCTGCGCGCCTCGCGCAAGCAACTGACCCAGTCCACGAGGTGCCCTTCCGAACGCAGGAAGTCGCGCAATCCCTCTCCCAGAATCTCGTCATCTTCCAGCAACAACAGCCGCATGTCTTCGCTCCGAACTCGCCATGACTCGACCTTAGCACCACCAGGCATCGTGCAACTTCAGCTTCCATTCAGGTCTACACCCTAAGCTGATCGGAACTCTTGCTCTTGTCGCCATGAACACCTCTGCCTTGCGTCTGCCCTCCCTCCTGCCCTTGCTGACCGCGCTGTTGATGGCCCAAGCTGCCCATGCGGCACCACCTGCGGCGCCCGTGACACTCAAGCCGGCCCAGGTCAGCAGCCTGGGCATCGCGTCGGAGGCGGTGCAAGCGGGCGGTCTGACTCAGCAGCGCTTCCCGGCGCAGGTGGTGATCCCAGTCAATCAGGAGCAGGTCGTGGCTGCGCCGGTGGCCGGGCTGATCGAATCCGTGTCGGTGAGCACGGGCGATGCCGTGCGGGCTGGACAATGGCTGGTGCGCATGCGCAGCCCCCAGGCCCAGGAACTCGGGCGCGATGTGCTGCAGTCGGGCAGCCAGCTGGAGCTGGCGCGCCGCACCGCTCAACGCGATGAAGCGCTCTACAAGGAAGGGCTGATCCCGCTGTCACGCCTGGAGGCCAGCCGAGCCCAGCTCACCCAACAACAGGCGCAAGCTCAAGAACGTCGTCAGGCCCTGGCAATGGCCGGCGGCACCAGCACGGCCCCCAATGGTGCGATCAGCGTGTCCGCCCCATTGAGTGGCCGCGTGCTGGCGCAACTGGTGCAGGTGGGCCAACGTGTGGATGCCATGACCCCGCTGTACCGCATTGCCACCTTGAGCCCCCTGTGGCTGGAAATCCAGGTGCCCGCCAAGCTGGCCGGTGATGTGCGCACGGGTGATGTCGTGCAACTGGCCGGCGCCGACGGTGTGAAGGGTCAGGTCATCAGCCTGGGTGCCAGCGTGGACGCAAAAACCCAATCCATCATGGTGCGGGCACGCATCAACCCGACCAACGGCAAGTCTGGTGAGATGCCCGTGCGACCCGGCCAATGGGTCGAAGCCGCCCTGCAAACCGGGCACAGCGCCAACGCGGTCACGCTCAACAGCGATGCGGTGCTGACCTCGCCCGGTCACGTGACCCAGGTCTTCGTCGATCAGGGCGCTGGTCGCTATCAACTCACGAACGTGCAGGTGCTGAGCCGCCAAGGCAAGAACTGGACGGTATCCGGGCTCGCAGCCGGCACCAAGGTCGTGACCCGTGGCACCTCGGCCCTCAAGGCCCTGCTGGGCAACTGAGGACCGACGCATGCTTGCGAAACTGATCGAGTTTTCTCTGCGCCAGCGCGTGCTGGTGATGTTGCTGGTGTTCATGCTGGGGGGCGCCGGGGTGGCCGCCTGGATGGGCCTGCCGATTGACGCCTTCCCCGACGTGTCGAGCACCCAGGTCAAGCTCATTCTCAAGGCACCGGGCATGACCCCGGAAGAGGTCGAGACCCGCATCACGATCCCCATCGAGCAGGAGGTGCTGGGCATCCCCAAGCAGAAGTCGCTGCGCTCGACGTCCAAGTACGGCCTGGCCGACATCACGCTGGATTTTGAAGACGGCACTGATGTGTACTGGGCACGTCAGCAGGTCAGCGAGCGCCTGGCCGGCGTGATGGCGGATCTGCCGCCCACGGCCTCCGGCGGCTTGGCCCCCATCACGACGCCGCTGGGCGAGATGTACATGTTCACCATCGAAGGCCCGCAGACGCTGGAAGAGCGCCGCCGCGTGCTGGACTGGGTGATCCGCCCTGCCCTGCGCGCCCTGCCCGGCGTGGCCGACGTCAACAGCCTGGGCGGCTTTGTGCGCACCTTCGAGGTCATCCCTGACCCCCAAGCCCTGCTGGCGCAAGGACTGACCCTGAACCAGCTGGAAACGGCTCTGACTGCGTCGAACCACAACGACGGTGCCGGCCGCCTGAACGCTGGCGAGGAAGCCTTGATCGTGCGCGCCGAGGGCGCCATTCAGAATTTGGATGACGTGCGCAACACCGTGGTGCGCAGCGAAGACGGCCGAATCACCCGCGTGGCCGACCTGGCCGAAGTGCGCATTGGTGAGCTGACACGCTATGGCGCGGTCACCCGCAATGGCGAGGGCGAAGCCGTGCAGGGCCTGGTGCTGGGCCTGCGTGGCGCCAACGCGCGCCAGTTGGTCGCCACCGTTCAAGCCAAGCTCGACAGCATGCAAGCCAGCCTGCCCAAGGGCATGACCATCAACACCTTCTACGACCGCGGCAGCCTGGTGGACCGCGCGGTGTACACCGTCAGCAAGGCCCTGCTGGAAGCGGTCGTGCTGGTGGTGCTCTTGCTGCTGGCCTTCCTGGGCAACCTGCGCGCGGCCATCGTGGTGGCCGTGATGCTGCCGCTGTCCGCCCTGGGCACCTTTGTGCTGATGCGCCAGTTCGGCCTGTCGGCCAACCTGATGAGTCTGGGTGGTCTGGCCATTGCCATTGGCATGCTGGTGGACGGTGCCGTGGTGGTGGTCGAAAACATCGAAAGTCACCTGGCCCACGGCGACGCCAAGAAGATGCCGATGCTGCAGGTCGTGCTCCGTGCGGGCCGCGAGGTCGTGTCGCCGGTGGCCTCGGGCATTGCCATCATCATCATCGTCTTCCTGCCCCTGCTCAGCCTGCAGGGCCTGGAGGGCAAGCTCTTCGGCCCGGTGGCCCTGACCATTGTGTTCGCCCTGGCGGTGTCGCTGGTGCTGTCGCTCACCCTGGTGCCGGTGCTGGCCTCCTGGCTGCTCAAAGCCGGCCACGGCGAAGAACCCTGGTTGATGCGCAAGCTCGATGTCATCTACGACAAGCTGCTGAGCAAGGCCCTGCTGCACCCGCGCTGGATGATGGGCGGGGCCCTGGCGGCGCTGGCCGTGGCTGGCGTGCTGTTCACCCAGATCGGCAAGACCTTCATGCCCACGCTCGACGAGGGCGACATCATCATGCAGCTGGAAAAGCTGCCCGCCATCGGCCTCAAGGGCACGGTGGACCTGGACCTGCGCGTGCAGCAGGCCATCTTGAAACGCGTGCCCGAGATCAAATCCATCGTGGCCCGCAGCGGCTCGGACGAACTGGGGCTCGACCCCATGGGTCTGAACCAGACCGACACCTTCATGGTGCTCAAGCCCACGGCCGAATGGCGCCAGCCTGACAAGGAATGGCTGATCAGTGAATTGCGCAAGGTCATGGAAGACTTCCCTGGCGTGGATGCTGGCTTCACCCAGCCCATCGACATGCGCGTGTCCGAGATGCTGACCGGCGTGCGCGGGGACGTCGCCATCAAGATCTACGGCAACAATCTGGCCACGCTCAACGAGATGGCGACCAAGGCCGAGAAAATCATCGCGGCGGTGCCCGGCGCCACCGACACCCTGACGCTGCGTAACGACGGCGTGCAATACCTGCAGGTCACCATCGACCGCCAGGCCGCTGGCCGTCTGGGACTGGATGCCGCCAGCATTCAGGCCGACCTGCGCCGCTGGGTCGAAGGCCAGCCCATTGGCCTGGTGCACGAAGATGGCCGCCGCACCCCCTTGGTCATCCGCGGCGCCAGCGAGCTGCGCAACAGCCCGGCTGACTTCGAGGCACTGCGCCTGACGACGCCGAATGGCGACGCGGTGCCTTTGAGCTCGGTGGCCAGCCTGGACCACCGCGATGGCCCCGTCAAGATCGACCGGGAGCAAGCCCAACGCTATGTGGTCATTCAGACCAATGTGCGTGGCCGCGACCTGGTGGGCTTTGTGGATGAAGCCAAGGCCAAGCTGGCCCAGGCCATGCCCTTGCCCAGCGGCTACCAGGTCACCTGGGGCGGTCAGTTCGAGAACCAGCAACGCGCCGCGGAGCGTCTGGGCTTGGTTGTGCCCATCGCTTTGCTGCTGATCTTCTTCCTGCTGTTCTCCACCTTCGGCTCGGTGCGCCAGGCCGCGATGGTTCTGTCCAACATCCCGCTGGCCCTGATCGGTGGTGTGGTGGGCCTGGCCGTGGCCGGTGAATACCTGTCGGTGCCGGCTTCGGTGGGTTTCATCGCCTTGCTGGGCATCGCAGTGCTCAACGGCGTGGTGATGGTGAGCTACTTCAACCAGCTGATTGAAGAAGGCCGCACGCCCCGCCAAGCCGTGGTGGAAGGTGCCAAGCGCCGGCTGCGCCCGGTGTTGATGACCGCCTCCATCAGTGCAGGGGGCCTGATCCCCTTGCTGTTCGCCACCGGCCCCGGCAGCGAGATTCAGAAGCCGCTGGCCATCGTGGTGATCGGCGGGCTGGTGAGCTCCACCGCCCTGACCCTGTTGCTGCTGCCCCTGGTGTACGAACGCTTCGGCGTCCAGGCTGACGCCGACGACACCCCCACCCAGGCATGAAAGCCCCCGTCATGTTGAATCACATGTTGCGCACGGATGCCGCCCGCACGGCCAAGACCTCGGCCCCGCAGTCCCGCACTTGGCTTCGCGCTGCCATCCTGAGCGCGTGTTTCAGTGGCTTGTCAGGATTGGCCGCTGCGACCGAAATCACCCCATCGACGCAGACCGTCGTTCAGGCCGCCGCGACCAAGGCCAACGCGGCGCCTGCCGCAGCGGCAAGCGCCCGGGGCGCCATGGGCCTGCCCGACGCCGAGTTGATGCGCCAGCTCATCGCCCGCCACCCCGCATGGCTGGCTCAGCTGGCCCAGACGGAGTCCGAGCGCCACCTGGCCGCCCAAAAGCGTGCCGGCCCACACGAGTGGACCCCTTCGGTGCAATACGGCCGCCGCACCTACGAGGCCGACGCCACCACGCCGCGCACCACCCAGGCTGAGTGGGAAGCCGCCATCGAGCGCGGCATCCGTCTGCCGGGCAAGACCCATGCGGCCGACCTGGCTGCCCAGCGTCAGGCTGCACTGGCCGAAGCGCGCCAACAACAAACCTGGCGACAGCTGAGCCTGCAAGCCATTCAGCTCTATGCCGACTGGCTGCGCGAATACCGGCAAGAACAGGTCTGGCTGGACCAGGTGAAGGTGTTGACACAACAAAGCGATGCTGTGAGCAAGCGCCACCAACTGGGCGACGCCGCCCAGATCGACAGCCTGCAGATGCGTGCCAGCCTGACGCAAGCGAGCCTGCAAGCCCAGGCCGCCAGCCAACGGCGCCAGGCGCGCTGGACCAGCCTGCAATCGGCCTTCTCCGGATGGCCCGCGCAGTTGGCGACGCCGACGCTGCCCTCGCACAGCACCACGCTGAACGCCGCTGAGCAGCAGGCCCTGCTGGCCCAGGCGCCGGAAGCCCGCGTGTCCCAGCTGGAAGCCGACTACGCCCAGGCCCAGGCGCAGCTGGACCGCTCCGACACCACCGCCGACCCCACGGTGGGTGTGAAAGTGGGACAGGCGCGCGGCAGCGCCGAAAAGATGGTTGCCCTGACCTTGTCATGGCCGATCGGCAGCACGGCCCGCGACCTGGGCGCGCAATCGAGCGCAGCCTTGGCCGACGCCGCCCAGCAGCGCCATGAAGACACACTGCGCCAGCTCAACCGTGACCTGACCTTGCTGCAGCAAGAGGCGCAAGACAGCCTGCGTCTGTGGCAACTGGCGCAAGAGGGCCTGACGCAACTGCAATCGGTGGCCCGCTCGCTGGACAAAGGCTTTGCCCTGGGCGAAGGCACCCTGAGCGAGGTGCTGCAAGCACGCCGCCTGGCCAATGAGCAAGCCCTGGTGACCGCTCAGGCCGAAGTCGATGCCTGGCTGGCCCAGTGGCGCTGGGCCGTGCAGCGCGGTGCGCTGTGGCCCACACCCTGAGAAGGTCTCAGGGCTGAAACGGATCAGGCCTTGGGCTTGTCCATGATGACGATGCCGTCTTCGTCGGCATACAGCCAGTCACCGGGGCGCACCCACACGCCCTGGATCTGAACGGCCACATCGGTCTGGCCCTCGTTGCGCTTTTCGGTCGGCAGGGGCATCAGGCCCAGCGCACGGATGCCCACATCGCATTCGGCCAGTTCGGCCGAGTCGCGCACGCAACCGTCCACGATCACGCCAGCCCAGCCGTTCTTGGCCGCGGCCTTGCCCAAGTTGCCACCCACCAGTGCGCGACGCAACGAGGCACCGCCATCGACCACCAACACGCGACCGTTGCCAGCAGAGTCCACAGCGGCCTTCACCAGCGTGTTGTCCTCAAAGCACTTCACGGTGCTGACCGGGCCGCTGAACTTGATGCGCTTGCCGTAGTCCTTGAACACCGGGGGCAGCACGCGGAAGGCGCCATCGGTGTCATTCTTGTGGTCGTCGCACAGGTCGCAGGTCGCAAAGTTGGTCGTCATGCTCAGGCATCCTCGAAATGAAGGGGGAGTCGAAATTCTGAGCCGAAATTGTCCACCCAGTTGCCCCCGAATCCGCGCCAGGCGCCGCACCGGGCCCTCACTGTCTGCCCCCACGCACATTCTGGGTGACCTGCCCCCCGGCCGTCCCACACGCGAGGCGGAGATGCGAGACAATAGAGGGTTGATCTGAACCCACCCCGCCCCCGTGCTGCCTCAGAGCCCGCCGCCACCGCAGAGTCCCTCGGCCACGCCCAAAGCCCGCATCAAGATGATCGTGGCCTGGACCGTGGGCTTGGCGCTGCTCGCCTGGCTGCTGAGTCACACCCCGTTCTCCGAAGTGCGCGAAGCCATCACACGGCCGAGCATCGGCATCTGGGCGCTGACACTGGGTGGCCTGCTGTTGAGCTACGGTCTGCGTGCCGCACGCCTGCAGGTGGTGCTGGCCCTCGACGACCACACCCGTGCGCCTCGACGTTGGCTGGGCCTGCGCACCGACTCCCTGCGCGTCATCCTGATGCACAACGCCGCCGTCAACCTGCTGCCCATGCGCGCCGGCGAGCTGAGCTTTCCCTGGTTGGCCTCGCGTGAATTGAACCTGCCGCTGCCCCGCGCGGTGGCCTGCCTGCTGTGGATGCGAGTGCAGGACCTCATCGTGCTGGTCACCCTGGGTGTGCTGCTGTGGCCCGGTGTGCCGCTGGCCTGGCGCGCCGCGGCGCTGGCCGCGATGGTGTCGGGCTGGTGGATGGTGAGCTGGGGCATGCGCCGCTGGTATGGGCAGCACCCGGAATCGTCCGCCACAGCACCCACCGCTCCAACGCCCCCGGCCGGCAAGGTGACCCAAGTGCTGCAGCGCCTGCGCCACGCCCTGCTGGAGCCCGCCCACCACCGCCCCATGGCCTGGTTGCTGACGCTGGCCAACTGGAGCGTGAAGCTGGCCGCTGGCGCCTGCCTGCTGTCGGCCATCAGCGGCAGCAACTGGGGCACCGCCTGGTCCGGCGCCCTCGGTGGCGAGTTGGCCGCCGTCGTTCCCTTGCAAGGCCCGGCCGGTTTTGGCACCTACGAGGCCGGCGTCTGGGCGGGCATGGCCGCGCACCTGAGCGCCACCTCGCCCGCGCTGGCCTTGGCCGTGAGCGCCGCCCTCGCCCTGCACGTCTGTTTTCTGCTGTGCGCCGTTTTCGCTGGCGCACTGGCCTGGCTGCTCAGCCAACTCCCCTCTTCGCCCTCGCCTCAGCGTGGCCACCCGCCCCGCGGCACCCCCTGAGCCGACGCCCCCCATATGCTGGAAAATCGCACCATGACCACCTTCACCGCCCCGTCGGGCGACGTCCTGACCGACGTCCCACCGCACCGCCTCTCCATCGTCGTGCCGATGTACAACGAGGTCGACAACGTCGAGCCCTTCGTCACGGCCGTGCACGACGCCCTGGGCAACTACCCCTTTGAGTGGGAGCTGCTGATCGTCAACGACGGCAGTCGCGACGGCACGCGTGAAAAGCTCGACGAACAGGCACGCCTGCGCGGCCCGCACGTCCGCCCGGTCCACCTGTGGCGCAACTTCCGACAGACCGCCGCCATGCAGGCTGGCATCGACGCCTCGCGCGGCGACGTCATCGTCACCCTCGACGGCGACCTGCAAAACGACCCCAAGGACATCCCCAAGCTGGTGGCCCGTCTGCTCAAGGAAGACCTGGACCTGGTCGCCGGCTGGCGTCAGAACCGCCAGGACGGCCTGTGGCTGCGCAAGGTGCCCTCCAAGATCGCCAACCGCATCATCCGCAAGATCACGCAACTGGAGTTCAAGGACCTGGGCTGCAGCCTCAAGGCCTACCGCGCCAGCGTGCTCAAGCGCGTGAGCCTGTACGGCGAAATGCACCGTTTCATCCCGGCCTGGATGGCCACCGTCACCTCCCCAGCCCGCATGGCCGAAGAGCCGGTCAGCCACCATGCCCGCGCCCACGGTGAGTCCAAGTACGGCATCTCGCGCACGCTGCGCGTGGTGCTCGACCTGCTGTCCGTCAATTTCTTCCTGCGCTTTGCCAGCCGCCCCGGCCACTTCTTTGGCGGGGTGGGCCTGGGCGTGTCCATGATCGGTGGCCTGATCCTGGCCTATCTGGCAGCCCTGAAAATCAGTGGCGAAGACATCGGCGGCCGCCCGCTGCTGTGGCTGGGCTTCTTCTGCGTGCTCGGTGGCCTGCAGTTCCTGACCACCGGCGTGATCGCCGAACTGCTGATCCGCATCTATTACAACCGCGGCGAGATCGCCCCGTACCACACCAGCCACACCGCGCCCCAGGATGCCGATCAGGCATGGCACCGTCAGGACTGATGCCCATGAGTCGCCCTTCCTCTGCTGCTTCTCAAGCGCCCGCTCGCAGTGCCTCGCGCTGGCCGCGCCTGTGGGGCCCCTCTCTGGGCTTGCTGCTGGTTTTCCTGATCGGGCTGTTCTGTTACCGCCTGTGGGTGGTTCAGTCTTCCGGCATCTCGCTGTTTTTTGACGAAGCGCAGTACTGGGACTGGGCGCAAGACCTGTCCTGGGGCTACTACTCCAAGCCCCCGATGATTGCCGGGCTGATCTGGCTGAGCACGCAGTTGTTTGGCAACGGCGTGCTCGGCGTGAAGCTGCTGGTCATGCTGCTCTACCCCTTGTCAGCCCTGGCCATGGTCGGCTTTGCGCGGGCATTGTGGCCAACCAGCAGCGGCGTGCGCACTGGTGTGGTCGCAGCAGCGCTGTTCGCCACCATCCCGGCCGTCGGCTTGCTCGGCATGTTCGCCAGCACCGACGCGCCCTTGGTCCTGTGCTGGACGCTGGCCGGATGGATGCTGTGGCGCGCGCAGGTCACCGACCGCATCGGCTATTGGATCGCCCTGGGTGTGTTCTGTGGTCTGGGCCTGATGAGCAAGTACACGATGGCGGCCTTTGCCGTGACCGCCATCTGGGCGCTGTGGGCCATCCACGGTCCACGCCGAGGCTTGTTCCGACTGGGCCCATGGCTCACCCTGATCACGGCCGTGGCCTTGCTGTCGCCCAATTTGTGGTGGAACGCGCACAACGGCTTCCCCACCCTGCAGCACACGGCCGAGATCACCACGCAATCATCACGCAGTGGGGGCTTGGAGCCCGTGCTGGTGTTCGCAGTTGGACAGATCCTGATGCTGGGCCCCGTGGCCGTGCTGGCTGGCTGGTGGTTGCGTCGACGTCGTGGCCAACCTCAGGCGAGCGACAGCCAGATGGTGTCTGTGCCCGCCAGCCAGTGGGCTGCCACCACCATCATGGACCCGACCCGTCCGGCGGTCATGCCAGATGAGGTGGCCACACCTCGCAAGGTTGCCGCACGCAACTCACCTTACTACCTCGCCTCTGAATCGAGCTTCCGCTACTTGTGGGCGCTCAGCGTGCCCTTGCAGTTGATTGCGCTGGTACAAGCTTTCCATGCCGATGCCCATGTCAACTGGGCCGCCCCGTCCATGGTCGGCTTCACACTGTTGATCGCTGCGCGCCTGAGCCCGCCGCTGCAACGCTTGTCGGCTCCCCGCCCCAACCTCTGGCTGATGGCTGCCTTGCTGAGCAACATCGTGCTGACATCGGCCGTGCTGCACCTGCGTGACATCGTCGGCCCCACGCTGCCCGCCAAGCTTGATGTGCTTGTGCGCATGCGGGGCTGGGATGCGGCATTCCAACAACTCACGCCCGCCATCACCGACCCCACCACCACCGGTCTGCCGGTGTTGACCGACCAGCGTCTGCTGATCACCCATGCGGCTTACCACTGGCGCGAGCAACACGTGCGCACGCTGTACTGGAATCCCAGAGGCACGCACAACAACCACTATGAGATGACGCACAGCCTGCCTGATCAGGTGGGTGCCGATGTGCTGCTGCTGACGAACAAACGCGAGCCAACCCAGATCACCAGCCGCTTTGCGACCACCCGTCTCATGAAGTCTGTGCGGGTGCCGGTGGGGCCAGACCGCGCGGTTGAGTTGCACGTCTACTTCCTGCGTGGCTTCCTTGGCTACGGTCCACGTTCTGCGGAAACGACGTCCGCCCGAAGTCAAGATGACTGAGTCTGTATCCCTTCCGCCAGATGATCAGGCGGCCGACGAGGTCAGCCTGCAGCGCCTCACCCACCTGATCTGGGCGCTGCTCTTCTTCGCCCTGGCCATCTTCGCCAAGTTCCCGGGTCTGGACCTGCTGATCTCGGCGCGCTACTACGATCCAGAACTGGGCTTCTTTCACCGCAACCAACCCGTGGTGCTGGCCCTGTACGACTGGACGCCGTGGATTGGTCGCGGGTTGGTGATCGCCTTGGCGGTGTATGCCTTGCTGGCCCCCCTTTTGGCGCGCCACTTCGCCAAGCAAGGCGAGCACAGCCTGGCACAGCGTGCGGGCGGCTCCTGGCGCCACCTGGCCACCGTGGCCGTGGTGTGCGGCCTGCTGGGCCCAGGTCTCATCATCGAAGGCATCTTCAAGAACCACATGGGGCGTCCCCGCCCCGTGCAAGTGGTTGAGTTTGGCGGCAAGGACACCTACCAAGGCCCCTTCGTGCAAGGCCAAACACCCGAGCGCAACCGCAGCTTCGTCAGCAGCCATGCCGCGGCGGGCTTCTGGCTGATGAGCCTGGGCCTGACCTGTGGCCCGCTGTGGCGCCGCCGCTGGCTGCTCATCGGCATCGTGACCGGCGGCGTGGTGGGCCTGGGACGCATCCTGCAAGGCGGCCATTTTTTCAGTGACATCCTGTTCGCGTTTTTCACCGTATGGCTGTCATGTGAAATCGTGGCCTGGCTCGACAAACGCCGGCGCAGCCGACACACTTGACCCCCGCTTGGCGCGCCTGAGCCGGATGCGCCCAGACACGCCCAGACACGCTCCTTTGCGTCCAGACCGTTCACGAGACGACAACGACCATGAACCCCACCGACACCGTTTCCTACGACTACGACCTGCAGGACGCCAGCGGCGCCACCTGCACGGCCCACGCCTGGGCCAAGGTGCCCGCCCCGCTGGCACCGGATGAGAAGGCACGCGTCAAGGCCCGCATCAAGGAGCTGCTCAAGGCGCAGAACGCCGTGCTGGTCGCCCACTACTACGTCGATGGCGACCTGCAAGACCTGGCCATGGAGACTGGTGGCTGCGTGTCGGACTCGCTGGAAATGGCCCGCTTTGGCCGTGACCATGCCGCCCAGACCCTGATCGTGGCAGGCGTGAAGTTCATGGGCGAGTCGTCCAAGATCCTGAGCCCCGGCAAGCGCGTGCTGATGCCCGACCTGGACGCCACCTGCTCCCTCGACCTGGGTTGCCCCGCCGAAGACTTCATCAAGTTCTGCGACTCCCACCCCGACCGCAAGGTGGTGGTGTACGCCAACACCAGCGCCGCGGTGAAGGCCCGTGCGGACTGGATGGTGACGAGTTCCTGCGCGCTGGCCATCGTCCAGCACCTCAAGGACCAGGGTGAGAAGATCCTGTGGGCGCCTGACCGCCATCTGGGCCACTACATTCAGAAGGAAACCGGCGCCGACATGCTGATGTGGAATGGCGCCTGCATCGTGCACGACGAGTTCAAGGGCCTGGAGCTGGACCTGCTCAAAAAGGACCACCCGAACGCCCTGGTGCTGGTGCACCCCGAATCGCCCGACAGCGTGGTGGCCCAGGCCGACGTGGTGGGTTCGACCTCACAGCTGCTCAAGGCTGTGGTCGAGTCCGATGCGCCCGAGTTCATCGTCGCCACCGACAACGGCATCCTGCACCGCATGCGTCAGCTGGCGCCCCACAAGGTGCTGCTGGAAGCCCCCACCTCGGGCAACAGCGCCACCTGCAAGAGCTGCGCGCACTGCCCCTGGATGGCCATGAACGCCCTGCAAGGCGTGCTGGACTGCCTGGAAAAGGGCACTGGCGAGATCACTGTGCCCGAAGACATCCGCGTCAAGGCCCACGGCTGCATCGACCGCATGCTCGACTTCGTGGCCAAGAACCCGGCCGCCATCACCAAGCCCGCCCAAGGCTTCGTGCCCAACATCGGCGCTGCCTGATCGTCCTCATTGCCCCTTGCTATTGCGACACCTCATGTTCGACCACAACGAAACCCTGCAAGAAGCCCGTGAGCGCAATGTGCGCGACGCCCTGTTCGAAGACGTGGGCGTGTGTGACTGGACGGCGCAACTGGTGCCCGCCAACCAACGTGTGAAAGCCCGCCTGCTGGTGCGCGAAGAAGCTGTGCTGTGCGGCCGTGACTGGTTCGAGGCCTGCCTGTTCCAGCTCGACGCCAGCGCCCGCATCCAGTGGGCCTACGAAGAAGGTGCCCTGATGGCCGCCAACACCGAGGTCTGCCTGATCGAAGCCGATGCCCGCGCCATGCTGACGGCCGAGCGTCCTGGCATCAACTTCCTGCAGACCTTGTCGGCCGTGGCCACCCTCACCCACCGGCACATGCAGGCCATCGAAGGCGCTTCGCCCAACCCGCGTGGCTGCGTGGTGCTCGACACCCGCAAGACCCTGCCAGGTCTGCGCCTGGCGCAAAAGCACGCTGTACGCGTGGGCGGCGGCGCCAACCAGCGCCTGGCTTTGTACGACGGCATCCTGATCAAGGAAAACCACATTGCCGCCGCCGGCAGCGTGACCGCCGCCTTGAAGAACGCGCAAGCCTTGGTGGCCGCACAGGCATCGCCGTTGCGCGAGCAGATCACGATTCAGGTGGAAGTGGAAACGCTCGACCAGTTGCGTGAAGCCCTGGCAGCGGGCGCCGTCAGCGTGCTGCTGGACAACTTCAGCAACGAGATGATGCGCGAAGCCGTGCGCATCAACCAGGAAGTCGCTCAGGGTGCTGCGCTGCTCGAAGTCTCGGGCGGTGTGACCATGGACCAGCTGCGCGACATCGCCGCCACCGGCGTAGACCGCATCTCAATTGGCAAGCTGACCAAGGACGTCAAGGCAGTGGACTTCTCGCTGCGCGTGCTGGAACGCATCGGCGGCTGAGTCCGGAAAGCCCCATCGGCCGCATCATGCGCGGCCGATGAGGGCCATGTAGCCCCTCAAGGCAGCCAGGCGTCCTTCTTCTTGGGCTTCTTGCTCAAGATGGTGGGGAAGCTCACCGGCAGCGTGCGCGGGTAGTCGCGGCTGAAGTGCAGGCCGCGGCTTTCCTGGCGCGACAGGGCCGATCGCACGATCAGCTCGGCGCAATCGACCAGGTTGCGCAACTCCAGCAGGTCGCGCGTCACGCGAAAGGCCGCATAGTAATCGTCGATCTCGTGGCGCAGCAGCTTGATGCGGTGCAGCGCCCGCTCCAGGCGACGCGTCGTGCGCACGATGCCCACGTAGTTCCACATCACCAGGCGCAACTCGTCCCAGTTGTGCGCGATCACGACCTCTTCGTCGGCATCCGACACCTGGCTTTCGTCCCAGCCCGACACCTTGGGGGCGCTGGCCGGGATCTGTGCGGTGATGTCTTCGGCGCAGGTGCGGCCCAGCACCACACACTCCAGCAGCGAATTGCTGGCCAGGCGGTTCGCGCCGTGCAGGCCGGTGTAGGTGGTCTCGCCCACGGCGTACAGGCCCGGCAGGTCGGTGCGGCCATGCAGGTCAGTCACCACGCCACCACAGGTGTAGTGCGCCGCTGGCACGACCGGAATCGGCTGCTTGGCAATGTCGATGCCCAGGGACAGACAACGCGCGTGGATCGTGGGGAAGTGCTCCTTCAGGAAATCTTCACCCAGGTGGGTCGCATCCAACCAGACATGGTCCAGGCCATGTTTCTTCATCTCGAAGTCGATGGCGCGGGCGACGATGTCACGGGGAGCCAGTTCGCCTCGCTCGTCGTGCTCAGGCATGAAGCGCGTGCCGTCGGGCAGACGCAAGATGGCACCCTCACCACGCAGCGCTTCGGTGATGAGGAAGCTGCGCTCTTGCGGGTGGTACAGGCAGGTCGGGTGGAACTGGATGAACTCCATGTTCGCCACGCGACAGCCGGCGCGCCAGGCCATGGCAATGCCGTCGCCGGTCGAGGTGTCGGGGTTGCTGGTGTAGCGGTACACCTTGCCCACACCGCCGGTGGCCAGCACCACCGCCGAAGCCACCAGGGTCTCCACACGGTGGGTTTCGATGTCGAGGGCGTACACGCCGTGACAGCGCTGCGTCGCGCCCGGCTCCACCGCGTTCTTTTTCAGGTGGCGGTCGGTGATCAGGTCGATCGCCATCCACTTCTCACGCAAGGTGATGTTGGGGTGACGCTTGACCTCGTCGAGCAGCACATCGTGGATGGCCTTGCCTGTGGCATCGGCCGCGTGCGCGATGCGGCGCACCGCATGGCCGCCTTCGCGGGTCAGATGCAGGCCCAACGGCCCGGTGGGATCGGGCGAGAACGGCACGCCGCGCGCGACCAGCCACTCGATGGCTTCGGCACTGTGGCGAGCAATGAACTCGGCCGTGCGCTCGTCGACCAGGCCACCACCGGCTTCCTGCGTGTCGCGCACATGGGACTCGATGCTGTCGTCGCTGCCCAGCACGCCGACGATGCCACCTTGGGCCCAGGCTGTGGCGGCCTCGTGCATCTCGCGCTTGGCCAGCACGATCACGGGCTGCGTTTCTGCCAGGTGCAAGGCCACCGTCAAACCAGCCAGCCCCGCACCGACGATGACGACAGGCAGGGACGATTCAGACACAGCAGACATAGCGCTCACAATGGCCTCAGGGCAGAAGGAGAGCGACGATTCTACGCCCCCCGTTCAGGTGGTCTCGGGTCAAAAACCATTCACGGCGTGCAGCGATCGGCCCCGCAATAACGTTGGCAGAAACTGCAACCCCACACGGGTAACCAGGAAGGGAAAGCGTAATAGCGCCGGTTGACCTCGGCCATCACCTGCTCACGGTAGGCGGCGTAGGAGAAGTTGACGCCCTCCAGCGCGTAGAAGGTCGCCCCGTCTTGCTCAAAGGTCAGCAAACGCACCGAGTCAAAGAAGCCCCGGTAATCGTCCGGCGACAGCTTGCGCGTGGCCATGACGCGGATGGTCTTGCCCTCCAGCGCGGCGTAATCCACGATCAGGTCATCTTGGCGCGCATGCTTGCCACCGATGCCCAGCACTGGCACATGGTGACCCGCGGCATAGCCAAAGATCGAGGCCGCAGAGTAAGCATTTGACGCCAGCACCACACCGGGCACCTGCACCTGTTTGACCATCTCTTCAGCGCGGGCCGCTTCGACGAAGCGGTGGTAGTTCTTCTCGACCACCCGGACGTGCGATGCCATGCGATGCCACTGGCTCAGATCCGACAGCGCGGCACCACCGGCGACCAGCAGGTGCAAGACCAGGAAGACGCCCAGGCCGCGCGCCGCCGTGCGCAAGGCAGAGGTCGGCAAAGCCCAGGTCCACATCACAAACAGGAAGGGATAGAAGCCCATGACCCAATGCAGGCCGATTTCCTTCTTGATCGCCAACACGCCAAACAGCGCCAGCGGGACCACCGCGGCGCACACCAGCAAGGCCTGGCCCTTCAGGCCTCCACGCCACGCGCCGCGATGACGCCAGCCCAGCCACAACAACACCGGGCTGATCAGGTAGGCCATCATCACCAAGTACACCACCACGTTGGCAGGCGACGCCTCGGCCCCCTCGTTGCGGTTGAACAGGTTGAACATGATGTTGGTCCAGCAATGCTGGAGATTCCACAGCACGTTCACCGCCACGGCCGGCAGGGCCGCCAGCACGATCAAGACCAGCCCCCGCCAGCGGGCCCGCGCGAACAGCGCGAAGTACACAACAAAGGCCATCCCCAGCAGCACGGCGAAGTACTTGGACAAAAACGCCAGGCCCATGAAGAAACCGCTGAGCACATACAGCCCCCACGGCGAACGCCCCCGGTCAGCCGCTTGCTCGGCACGCACCAGGGAGGCGGTGGCCCAGGCGGCCCACAAGATCAACGGCGAGTCCGTGGCGATCAGGGCATTGAGCCAGTTCACCGGGGCCAGCCAGTACAGCAAGATGGCCCAGGCCGCCCGCTCGCGACTGACCGGCGACCACGCCCACCACAGCGCCCAGCCCACGCCCAAAGGCAACAGCACCGCTGGCATCCGAATGGCCCATTCGGCATCCCCCAGCACCGCACGCATCCCGGCAATCCACCAGGCCACCATGGGCGGGTGGTCGTAATAGCCATAGTCCAGAAAGCGCGCCCACCAGTAGAACAGCGCTTCATCGCCCGTCAAGGGCATGACAGCGGCCATCCAGCCCCGCCAGGCGAGGGACGCCAAGGCCACCAGCCACAGCCAACGGGTCGGCATGGACAGGCAGTCGACACCTGTCGCAGAGGACGCGGCCGAGCGGTTGAAAACGGACAAAAACGACATGATCAGGGGGTGGGGCAAAAGAAAGTGCCGCAGTCGATCCGCAAGACGGAACCGGGCCCTGGATTCTAGGTGGCCGCTGCTACCATTTGGCGCAAGCGATGTGCCCCACGTCCATTCCGAAAGGACCGTCCCATGCGTTGGCAAGGCAACCGAGAAAGCGACAACGTCGAAGACGTCCGTGATGGTGGCGGGCGCCCGTCCGGCATCGGACTCGGCGGCGGCAAGCTGGGCCTGGGCGGCGTGGTAATCGCCTTGGTGGCCAGCTACTTCCTGGGCATCAACCCCATGACGGTGCTCAACCTGCTGGGTGGTGGTGGCGCCCCGACCGTCAACGCCCCCGGTCCCAACACCCCACCGGCCAATGACGAAGCCACCCGCTTCGTGCGCACCGTGCTGGCGGACACCGAAGACGTCTGGCGCGTGCTGTTTCAACAGGCGGGCGGTCAATACCAGGACCCCAAGCTGGTGCTGTTTCGCGGCGCCGTCCCCACGGCCTGCGGCACCGGCCAGTCGGCCATGGGCCCCTTCTACTGCCCAGGCGACAACAAGGTCTATCTGGACCTGGACTTTTTCGACGTGATGCGTGAGCGCCTGGGCGCCCCGGGCGACTTCGCCCAAGCCTATGTGATCGCGCACGAGGTGGGTCACCATGTGCAGAACCTGGTGGGCACCTCGGCCAAGATGGACCAGATGCGCCAGCGCCTGAGCGAGACCCAATACAACGCCATGAGCGTGCGCCTGGAGTTGCAAGCCGACTGCTACGCCGGTGTGTGGGCCCACCACGCACAAAACAGCCGCCAGATCATCGAAGCCGGTGATGTGGAAGAGGCCCTGAATGCGGCCGCCCAGATTGGCGACGACACCCTGCAACGCAAAAGTGGGGGTGCCGTGTCCCCCGAAAGCTTCACACACGGCACCAGCCAGCAGCGCATGACCTGGTTCAAGCGCGGCATGGACACCGGCGACATCCGCCAGTGCAACACCTTTGACAAGAACGCCCTGTGACCCAGTTCAGGGCCCCATGACCCTCGGAGACATTTTCAACATGCAAGCCTGGATCTGCAACGAACTGAGCGGCCCTGATGCCCTGACTTGGCAAGACGCCCCCACCCCCGAGCCCGGCCCGGGCGAGGTGCGCGTGGCCATCAAGGCCGCCAGCCTGAACTTCCCTGACCTGCTGATCGTGCAGGGCAAGTACCAGATGAAGCCGCCCCTGCCCTTCGTGCCGGGTGCCGAGTTTGCGGGCGTGGTTGAAGCCGTGGGCGAAGGCGTCAAGCACCTGAGCGTGGGCAGCCATGTGGCCGGCTTTGGCGGCACGGGTGGCTTTGGCACGCACACCATCTCGAAGGCTGCCGTGCTGATGCCGTTGCCACCTGCCTTCTCGTTTGAAGACGCCGCTGCCTTCCTGTGCACCTACGGCACGACCTACCACGGCCTGATGGACCGTGCCGCCTTGAAGGCCGGCGAGACCGTGCTGGTGCTGGGCGCGGCTGGGGGCGTGGGCACCGCCGCCATCCAGATTGCCAAGGCCGCGGGCGCCAAGGTGATCGCCGCCGCCTCGACCGACGAGAAGTGCGCGCTGTGCAAGGAACTGGGGGCCGACGCCACCATCAACTACAGCACGCAGAACCTGCGCGACGAGCTCAAGACCCTGACCGAAGGCAAGGGCCCGGACGTGATCTATGACCCGGTCGGTGGCGACCTGACCGAGCAAGCCTTCCGCTCCATCGGCTGGCGCGGCCGCCTGCTGGTGGTGGGCTTTGCCAATGGCGCCATCCCCTCGCTGCCACTGAACCTGACGCTGCTCAAGGGCGCTTCGGTCATGGGCGTGTTCTGGGGTGAATTCGCCCGCCGCGAACCGCAGAACAACGCTGCCTGCCTGATGCAGCTGGCCGCCTGGTACATGGAAGGCAAGATCAAGCCTGTCATCGAGCACAAGCTGCCCATGTCACAGCTGAAGGAAGCCTTCACGCTGATGGGCTCGCGTCAGGTGCGCGGCAAGGTCGTGCTGGTCAACAGCTGATCGATCTTCACTGCGGGGCGTGGTGCTGGGCCAAGGCCCAGTGCACATGCTCCGCCACCTGCGCCTGGGCCTCCCCGGTCACCATCGGGGCGTCCAGCCAGGCTTGCAGGGCCTGCACCATCTGCGCACGCAAGGTGGCCTCGTCGGCCGTGAGTTCACGGTCGCGCCACGCCGCCAGCGCATTGCCCATCGCCACCGCGATGTTGCGCTGCCAGCGTGCATGGCCAATGCGCCGGATCGGGCTGCCCTCGGTCAGGCGCAAAAAGGTGGCCTCGTCCCACTGCCACAGTTGCAGCAGGCTCGGGTCGTTCAAGGCCGGCCGCACATCGAAATCGGGCACGCAGGCGCGCTGCGCGAACTTGTTCCACGGACAGGCCAGCTGGCAGTCGTCACAGCCGTAGATGCGATTGCCCATCAGCGGGCGCAGCTCGGTGGGAATCGGGCCGTCGTGCTCGATGGTGAGGTAAGAGATGCAACGGCGTGCATCCACCTGCCGCTCCCCCACGATGGCCTGGGTGGGACACAGGTCCATGCACGACCGACAGGCGCCACAGTGCGCCGTGACCGGCTCGGTCAAGGGCAAAGGCACATCCACATAGATCTCGCCCAGAAAGAAGGTGGAGCCGGCCTCGCGTGAGAGCAGCAGCGTGTGTTTGCCACGCCAGCCCACGCCACTGCGGCTGGCCAGTTCCACCTCCAGCACCGGGGCCGAATCGGTGAAGACGCGGTAGCCCAGCGGCCCGATCAAGGCGGCCAGCTGATCGGCCAGCTTTTGCAGCCGGGCGCGCAGCACCTTGTGATAGTCCCGCCCGCGGGCGTACATCGACACGGCCGCGGCGTCGGGACGTTGCAGGCGTGCCCACTCCACCGCCTGCCATCCTTCGGCGGCCACACTGGCGGGCAGGTAGTCCATGCGCGCCGTGATCACACGCACGGTGCCAGGCACCAGCTCGGCCGGACGCGCGCGCTTGAGCCCGTGGCTGGCCATGTAGTGCATCTCGCCGTGGAAACCACGCGCCAGCCAGGCCAGCAAACCGGGCTCGGCACTTGACAAATCCACATCGGCTACGCCAATCTGAGAAAATCCCAACGTTGTCGCCCACTGGCGCAGTTGAGCCATGACCTCAGCAGGATCGGCCTGCAGGCGTGGCCCATCGGTCAAGGGGGACTGAAGTTCAGGATGCATGTGTCGATCGTAGCAAGTTCGCCCCCCTCCCCAGCCGACGCTTTCTTCTGGTCGGACGAAAGCGACTGCGGCGCCATGGCCCAGCGTCTGGCCGAGGGTCTGCGCCCCCTGCTCAGCCAAGGGGGCACGGTGTACATCGAGCTGCACGGCACGCTGGGCGCAGGCAAAACCACCTTCACGCGGCATCTGCTGCGGGCACTGGGGGTCGAAGGTCGCATCAAGAGCCCCAGCTACGCGGTGGTCGAACCCCACGAAGCCACAGGCGGCATCCAGATTCATCACTTTGACTTTTACCGCTTCAATGATCCGCAGGAATGGGAAGACGCAGGTTTCCGCGACCTGTTTGCCGCGCCCGGTCTGAAGCTGGCCGAATGGCCCGAGCAGGCCGCGGGCCTGTTGCCTCGTCCTGATCTGCGTCTGCACCTCACTCCGGTCTCCGACACGCGCCGCGAAGTGCGCCTGGAAGCCCTGACCCCCACGGGCGAGGCTTTGCGGACGGAAGCGCTCAAGGGGATGACCCAACCATGAGTCAGAAACATCTCGCTCCTGTGTCCTCGTCCCGCCGCAAACTGCTGCAGCAATCGCTGGGCGGTGCCGTGGTGCTGTGCCTGGGGCCTCAGCAGCTGGCCTGGGGCGCCGACCTGGTGGCCGTGCGCGTGTGGCCGGCCGAGGCTTATACCCGCGTCACGCTGGAGTCTGACACGGCGCTGAACGCCAATTTCTTTGCGGTCGAGCACCCCAACCGTCTGGTCATCGACATCGAAGGCCTGGCCCTGAGCCCGCAGATCAAGGAGCTGGTCAGCAAGGTGCGCTCAGACGATCCCTTCATTGCCGGCGTGCGCGTGGGCCAGAACAAGCCCAATGTGGTCCGTCTGGTGCTGGACCTGAAGCAGCAGACCAAACCGCAGGTGTTCGGCCTGGCGCCGGTGGCGGCCTACCAGCACCGACTGGTGTTCGATCTCTATCCCACGCTGGATGCCGACCCGATTCTGGCCTTGCAGCGCAGCCACGCCTTGACGCCCCCCGCGGCACCGACTGCCCCCGGCAAACCAGCCACCGGCACCAGCCCTGGGGCCTACATGTCAGCCCCTGGCGCTGGCAACGTGCCGGGCACCGGCGCAGGGCCACAGCCCTCGGTGCCATCTGCGCCCCCCCTGGCCACGACCAAGCCCGAAGCCGGCAGTTCCGAACAGGCCGCTGCGGCCATGAACGATGCGCTCGACGAGTTCATCGGCTCGCTGCATGGCAAATCGCAAGACAAGGCCGTGGCCAAGGCCGCGCCACGCCCAGCAGAGAAAGCCGACAAGGCGGACAAGCCGGGTATCGACCGCAAGACCACTGTGGCCACCGGCAACCCACGCGCCAGCGCGCAACGTCTGGTCATCGTGGCGCTGGACGCCGGCCATGGTGGCGAAGACCCCGGCGCCATCGGCCCCAGCGGGCTGTATGAAAAAAACGTGGTGCTGGCCGTGGCCCAAAAGCTGCGCAACCGCATCAATGCCACACCGGGCATGCGCGCCATGCTCACGCGTGAATCCGATTACTTCGTGCCGCTGCACGAGCGGGTTAACAAGGCCCGCCGGGTACAGGCAGATCTGTTCGTCTCCATCCATGCCGACGCCTTCACCAACCCGCAGGCACGGGGTGCGTCGGTGTTCGTGCTGTCTGAGAACGGCGCCTCCAGCGCCTCGGCACGCTGGCTGGCCAAAAAGGAGAACGCCTCCGACCTGGTAGGCGGCGTGAACATCAAGGCCAAGGATGCCGCCATCATGCGCACCTTGCTCGACATGTCGACCACGGCGCAGATCAAGGACAGCCTCAAGCTGGGCTCGGCCGTGCTGGGCCACCTGGGCAAGGTCGGACGGCTGCACAAACCCCGCGTTGAGCAGGCAGGCTTTGCCGTGCTCAAGGCACCGGACATCCCCTCCATCCTGGTGGAAACGGGCTTCATCACCAATCCGGAAGAAGAGTCCAAACTCAAGGACGACAGCTATCAGGATCAACTGGCCGATGCACTGATGGCTGGCATTGCCCGCTACTTCGAGAAGAACCCGCCCCTGGCTCGCGGCAACGCCATGTGATACCTGGTGGCCCTGAAACGCACAACGGCCCTTTCGGGCCGTTGTGATGGGTGGGCTGCGCGTCAGGCTGCCGTGCGGGCTTGGCGGCTGGCCTTCCAGGCCCCGAACAGGGCGATCAGCCCCGGAATCAAGATCAGCGCCCAGATGATCTTGCTGAGGTGCTGCTGCACAAACGGCAGGTTACCGAACAGATAGCCCACCGTGGTCAGTCCACACACCCAGATCAACGCGCCGATGACGTTGTAGGCGGTGAAGGTGGCACGGTTCATCTCGGCCACACCGGCCACGAAGGGTGCGAAGGTGCGGATGAAGGGCATGAAGCGCGCGAGGATGATGGTGATGCCACCGTGCTTCTCGTAGAAGTTGTGAGCGGCGTCAAAGGCCTTGCGGTTGAACCAGCGTGAGTCCTCCCACTGGAACACCTTGGGGCCGATGTAGCGACCAATCGTGTAGTTGAGTTGGTCGCCCGCAATGGCCGCCACCAGCAGCACCGCCATCGCCACCGGCAGGCTCATGGCGCCGGTGCCCGCCAGGGCGCCCACCATGAAGAGCAGCGAATCGCCCGGCAAAAAGGGCATCACCACCAGACCGGTTTCCACGAACACGATCAGGAACAGCAAGGCGTACACCCACATGCCATAGGCCTGGACGAACTCGGCCAGGTGCTTGTCGACATGCAGGATGAAATCGATGAGAAAGTAGATGATTTCCATGGCGCCGGATTATCAGGGGGATTCGTGACGTCCTCAGGGCTGGCCACCCCCAGCCTCCTACAATACGGGGATGACGCAAGAGCCCGCCCGCGCCCCCTTGTCCGACGATGCGCAAGCCTCAGGAGCCGGTGAGGTGCGTCCTCGCCGCACCATCCGCGAGCTGCCCGACGAACTGATCAGTCAGATCGCTGCCGGTGAGGTGGTCGAGCGCCCGGCCTCGGTCGTGCGCGAACTGGTGGACAACGCCCTGGACGCTGGTGCCAGCCAGATCACCGTCAAGCTGATGGCCGGCGGGATCCGCCAGATCCTCGTGGAAGACGATGGCTGCGGCATTCCGCTCGAAGAGCTGCCCCTGGCGCTGCGCCGTCATGCCACCTCCAAGATCCGCTCGCTGGAAGACCTGGAAAGCGTTGGCACCATGGGTTTTCGGGGTGAAGCCCTGGCGGCCATTGCCTCGGTGTCGGATGCCTCGATCTCCAGCCGCACGGGCGACGCCGCCCATGCGCACCGCCTGGATGCGCGCTCGGGCGAGTTGAGCCCGGCGGCCCGTAGCGTGGGCACCAGCGTCGAGGTGCGCGAGCTGTTTTTCAGCACGCCGGCCCGACGTAAATTTTTGAAAAGTGAAGCCACCGAGCTGGCGCACTGCCTGGAATCGGTGCGCCGCCATGCCTTGTCACGGCCTGACGTGGGCTTCAGCGTGTGGCACGAAGGCAAGCTGGTCGAGCAGTTGCGCCCCGGCAGCGCCAGCCAGCGCCTGCAAGATGTGCTGGGTGACACCTTCATCGAGACCAGCCGCGAGGTGGACCTGCAGATCGGCCCGATGCGCGTGCACGGCCGCGCCGGCCTGCCCGATGCCGCCCGCTCGCGCGCCGACTGGCAGTACTGCTATGTCAACGGCCGCTATGTGCGCGACAAACTGATCTCGCACGGCGTGCGCTCAGCGTACGAAGACGTGCTGCACGGCTCGCGCCAGCCCACCTACGTGCTCTTCATCGAGATCGACCCCGAGCGCGTGGACGTGAACGTGCACCCGACCAAGATCGAGGTGCGCTTCCGCGATTCGCGCTAGGTACACCAGGCCGTGCGCAAGGCGGTGGAAAGTGCCCTGGCCTTGTCGCGCGCCGGTCAGGCGAAAGCCGATGCCTCGCATGTGACGCCCATCGGCGCAGACGCGCCGGCCTCGACAGGCGCAACGGATGCCTCTGCCGCCAACAACTCGGCGGACGCGGTAGCCCCCGCAGTGGCCTGGCCGACGCCCACCCACCAGCAGAACACCCTGCCCTGGACCCGCGCGCAAGACAGCGCCCCGGAGCGCCGCTGGGCGGGCTGGCCGACCGCCGCCGAGCAGCCCTCTGCGCACACCGGCACCGGCATCGACCCGTTCGCCAACCTGAACCTGCCTCGCGTGGTGGCGGCCAACACCGAGCTCGATGAGCCGACCGACGCGCTGCCACCTTTGAGCGTGACGCACCCGCCGGTGGCCAGCACGCCGTCCGCGTTCGCGGTGAGCCTCAGCACCACGGAAGCCGACAAACTGGACGACTCGCACGAGTGGCCTTTGGGCCGCGCCATCGCGCAGGTGGGCGGCATTTATGTGCTGGCCGAAAACGCCAAGGGCCTGATCATTGTGGACATGCACGCGGCTCACGAGCGCGTGGTCTACGAACGCCTGAAGGCGCAGATGGCGCACGAGCGGCTGGAAAGCCAGCCTCTGCTGATCCCGCTGGTGTTCGCCGCCACGCCGCAGGAAATGGCGACCGCCGAAACCCAACGTGACGCCTTGCTTTCCCTGGGGCTGGATGTGGACGCCATCGGCCCGGGCAAGCTGGCCATCCGCGCCACACCCATGGCCCTGGCGCAGGCCGATGGCATCGACATGGCACGCTCGGTCCTGGCCGAACTCGCCCAACTCGACGCCAGCAACGTGATCCAGCGTGCCCAGCATGAACTGCTGGCCACCATGGCCTGCCACGGCGCCGTGCGTGCCAACCGCAAGCTCACCCTCACCGAAATGAACGCGCTGCTGCGCGACATGGAAGCCACGGAGCGGGCCGACCAGTGCAACCACGGTCGACCCACTTGGCGCCAGCTCACTCTGCGCGACCTTGACGCGCTTTTCCTGCGCGGCCGCTGACGCTCAGGCAGGAACCGAACATGACAGAACGTAAAAAACTGACCCTGCGCAAGCCTGCTGCAGCCGACACCCCTGCCACGGGCCCTGACTACCGCAAGCCGCCCGTGCGTGGCACCGCTCCGCGCAAGCGCATGTCGGCCGCCGAGGCCGCACAAGCCCGTGAAGAAGCCGCTGCCCGCACGCGCCGCTCGGCCCCGGCAGAGCCCTTCCAGGGCCGCGACGAACGTGGGCCGCGTGACGATCGCCGTGCCCGCCCCCACAACCCCGAGCGCGCGCCCTATGGCGACCGCCCCCGTCAAGGCGATGCACCGCGCGGCGAATGGTCCAACCGCCCGGCCCGTGACGACCGCGGTGTGCGCGATGACCGTGCTGCGCGTGATGATCGCCACCCGCAACGTGCTGGCGAAGCCCGCCACGAGCGCCCGGGTAAGCGCCGAGACGACCGACGCGACGACCGCTTCGAAGGTCGCCGTGACGAGCGTCGTGCGCCTTACGGCAGCGCCCCACGTCGTGACGACGGGCGCGCACCGCAGCGCTCATCGGCCCCACGGCGCGAGGACGGTCGCCCCGACAGCCGTTACGAGCGTCGCGATGACCGCCGCGCCATGGGGCATGACGACCGCCCCCGCCGGCCGGATGCACGCCCTGGCGCCCGTCCTGACATGCGTCAGGACACGCGCCCGACTCAGCCCACGCGCGCCCCAGCGCCCGCCCCCGTTGCCGAGGTCGATCACGACGGCCGCGTCCGCCTGTCCAAGCTGATGAGCGAGCGGGGCCTGGCCTCGCGCCGCGAAGCCGACGAATGGATCGAGCACGGCTGGGTCCGCGTCAACGGCGAGGTGGTGGCCGAACTGGGCACCCGCGTCGATCCCGACGTCGAGATCACCATCGACCCGCTGGCCCGCACCCAGCAGGCCGAGCGCGTCACCATCTTGCTGCACAAGCCCATCGGCTACGTCAGCGGCCAGGCCGAAGACGGCTACGAGCCCGCTGTCGTCCTGATCACGCCCGAGAACCGCTGGGCAGATGACCGCATGCCGATCAAGCTGACGCGTGGTCACCTCAAGCACCTGGCCCCCTGCGGCCGCCTCGACATCGACTCCACCGGCCTGCTGGTGCTCTCGCAAGATGGGCGCATCGCCAAGCACCTGATCGGTGAAGATTCGGGCGTGGAGAAGGAATACCTGGTGCGCGTGGAGTACATGCCCGCGCCCGGTGCCGAGAACGTCTCGGCCGTGGTGCCGCCCGAAGCCATCGAACGCCTGCGCTTTGGCCTGGAACTGGATGGTCGCCAACTGCGCCCTGCTCAGGTCTCCTGGCAGAACGAGCAGCAGTTGCGCTTCGTGCTGCGCGAAGGCCGCAAGCGCCAGATCCGCCGCATGTGCGAACAGGTCGGCCTGAAGGTCGTGGGCCTCAAGCGCGTGCGCATGGGCAGCGTGACCCTGGGCAAGCTGCCCTTGGGCCAATGGCGTTTCCTGCGTCCGGATGAGCGCTTCTGACCGCAGCGTGGGCTCGGCGCCCACGGCGTCTGACGCCACGGCATCACCTGCCGTGCCTGCCTGGGTGGCCGTGATGGCTGTGGGCCTGTTGACGGGCTTGCAGCCGCTCAGCACAGACATGTACCTGCCGGCCCTGCCGGAGATGCAGCGCGCCTTGTCACTCACCTCGCCCCAGGTGCAGTGGACCTTGTCGGTGTTGATCATGGCGTTCGGCATTGGGCAACTGGTGTGGGGTCCGGTGGCCGACCGTGTCGGCCGTCAGCCCGTGCTGCGCTGGGGGCTCGGCCTGTACGCTCTGGCCAGTGCCGCGGCCACGGTGGCGCCCGACCTCAGCATCGTGCTGCTGGCACGCATCGCCCAAGGCGCCAGCCTCTCGGCGGCGGTGGTGTGCGGCCGCGCCATGATCCGCGACCTGTACCAACCCGAAGAAGGCGCCAAGGTGATGACCAAGGGCATGGGGCTGCTGGGCGTGCTCGCCTTGCTGGGCCCTGTCGTGGGTGCCGTGGCGGCCACCTTGGGCGGCTGGCGAGCCACCATGGCCCTGCTCTTGCTGTTCTCCAGCCTGATCCTGTTGTTCATCTGGCGCCAACTGCCCGAGACCTTGCCAGCGCACCGGCGCCAACCTGCGCAATCGTGGCTCACACTGGTGAGCCAATGGTGGCGGATTTCCAAGCACCCCACCTTCCGCGCCCACACCCTGCTCACCTCGTCCACCTACGGCGGGCTCTATGTGTACCTGGCGCTGTCCGCCTTCGCTTTCATCGATGTGCTGCACACCAGCCGCACCACCTACGGCGTCTTCATGGCCACCTTGTCGCTGGCCTACCTGGGTGGCACCTTCGTGTGCCGACGTGCCCTGCACCGCATTGGCCTGATCCGCACCATCCGCATCGGCGGCTGGCTGTCGTTGTCGGGCGGCATCGGCATTGCCCTCGTCGCCGGGGCCCAGTTCTTCCTGGGCTGGACCGTGCATCCGGTGGCCTTGCTGCCCGGCATGTGGCTGTACGCCGTGGGCCACGGCATCCACCAGCCCTGCGGACAAACCGGGGTGGTGGCAGCCTTCCCCAAGCAGGCCGGTGCCGCGTCGGCCCTGTCAGGTTTCATTCTGGCCAGCACGGCCTTTGTGGTGGGCGCAGGCCTGTCGTGGTGGACCTCCCTGCCCGGCTGGGCCGGCACCCTCTACCCGATGACGCTGGGCATGGGCCTGGGCGGCGTGTGCACGGCCTGGGTGGCCTTGCGCCGCGTGCAACGTGATGGCCTGCCCCGGAGAGACGCATGAGCCCCGACCTGTCCCCCACCCCTCCCGCGCCTCCGACATGGATCCTGGCGGGCCCCACCGCCTGCGGCAAAACAGCAGCCGCCTTGGCGCTGGCCCGCGAAGTCGATCTGGAAATCATCAGCGTCGATTCGGCCCTGATCTACCGGGGCATGGACATCGGCACCGCCAAGCCGACACCCGACGAGCTGGCGCAGGTGCCTCACCATCTTATCGACATCCTCGACCCCACCGAGAGTTACAGCGCCGCCCGCTTCGTGCAGGACACCCACCGGCTGATCGATGAGATCCGCGCACGTGGACGCACGCCCCTGCTGGTCGGCGGCACCATGCTCTACATCAAGGCCCTGCTGGAAGGCCTGGACGAACTGCCGCCCGCCGACCCGGTGATCCGCGCGCAACTCGATGCCCAGATGGCCGCGCGAGGCAGTGCCGCGCTGCACGCCGAACTGGCTCTGGTCGACCCGATCACCGCCGCCCGTCTCGCGCCGGGCGACACGCAACGCATCCAGCGCGCGCTGGAGGTGTGGCACAGCAGCGGCCGCCCGCTGTCGGCCTTCCACACCCGCGGCAGCGAGCAGACGCCCGTGCACGATGCGATTCTGGTTTCGCTGGAGCCCAACGACCGCGCCTGGCTGCACCAGCGCATCGCACTGCGCTTCGAGCAGATGATGGCCGCTGGCTTCATCGACGAAGTCAAGCGCCTGCGCCAGCGTCCCGATCTGCATGTGGGCCTGCCCTCGATCCGCTGCGTGGGCTACCGACAGGTGTGGGAGGCACTGGATGCGGGCCTCGATCTCGACCGGCCCGCCGTGCTGCGCGAGGTCATGGACAAAGGCATTGCCGCCACGCGCCAACTGGCCAAGCGCCAGATCACGTGGCTGCGCAGCATGCCGCAACGGCATGTGGTGCCCTGCGATGTGGGCGACCCCTTGCCAGCCATTCGCCAAGCTCTGCACCTCAGCCGGTGAGGCGCGTGGGTGAGGCTGCATCGTGCACGCAACACCTGACCTTCATGATTTCGGTCAATTCCAGTAGTTTTGATCTGAGTTAACTCCGTTGACGCAAGATCGTCCTACCCTGGCAATTCTTGATCGAGATTCAACATGCCTCACGAACTATTCCGTCACAAGGGCCACGTGTGCCTGATGTTCTCCGACCTCAGCATGGAGGGCGGTGAGGCTGTTCAAGCCAACCAGTTTCTGATCGTCAACGACGACACCGGCGCCATCATCGACCCGGGTGGCAACCTGGCCTACAGCGAGCTGTACCTGGGCATGACCAAGTACTTCCCGCCCTCGCGCCTGTCGGCCATCATCGCCTCGCACGCCGACCCGGACATCATCGCCTCGCTCGACCGCTGGATGACGGCCACGCCCGACGCCAAACTTTACGTCTCGACCCTGTGGGAGCGCTTCGTGCCCCACTTCTGCAAGCCGGGCAAGACGCTGGGCCGTGTGGTGGGCATCCCTGATCCGGGCATGCACATCCAGATCGGCAACTGCGAGTTGATCGCCCTGCCGGCGCACTTCATGCACGCCGAAGGCAACTTCCAGTTCTACGATCCGATCAGCAAGATCCTGTTCTCGGGTGACCTGGGCGTGAACTTCCTGGGCAAGAACAAGGCTTCAGACTACATCACCTCGCTGAGCCCCCTGCCCCACGGCATGGAAGCCTTCCACCGCCGCTACATGGTGTCGGGCAAGATCCTGCGTTTCTGGGCTCGCATGGTGCGCCAGATGGACATCCAGATGATCGTGCCGCAGCACGGCGCCCCGATGGCTGGCCCCGCCGTCAAGGAGTTCATCGATTGGGTGGAAGGCCTGTCGTGTGGCATCGACCTGATGACCGACGCCAACTACACCGTGCCGGGCGTCTGATCCCGTCACCCGCACAGGCCACCCTGGCCGCCACAACCAAACGCCCCGAGGGGCGTTTTTTCATGGGCGCCGCAACAAGCGGCCACACATGGGGAGCGCCTCAGTGCGCCCCACCCGCGTCCGACGGTCCTGCGGTTCGAGGCCGGGGGCGGCTGGCCATCCACACCAGCGGAATCAGGCACACGAACAGCACGGCCGAGGCCAGGAACACGTCGTTGGCCGAGCGCGTGAAGGCCTGCTGGTCAATCAGGCGCGTGATCTGCGCGGCTGCCTGCTCAAAGCTCAAGCCCTGAGCCATCAAGGTGTCAAACGCGCTCATCGCTCCCGGGTCGGTGCGCGTGATGTGCTCGGTGAGATGCGCGTGGTGCATCGTGGCGCGGTCGTCCCACAAGGTGGTCACCACCGAGGTGCCCATGGCGCCCGCCGTGATGCGCACGAAGTTGCTCAAGCCCGAGGCCGACGGGATCCGATCCGGTGACAAGCCCGACAAGGTGATGGCGCTCAAGGGGATGAAGAAGCAGGCCAGCGCCGCGCCCTGGATGATGGTCGGCACCATGATGGTGTCGAAGTCGGCCAGGGTGTTGAAGCGCGAGCGCATCCACAGCACCAATGCAAAGACCAGGAACGACACGGTCGCCATCTTGCGCGGATCGACCTTGGCCACGTTCTTGCCCACGATCGGAGACAGCAAGATGGCCAGCAGGCCCACCGGCGCAATGGCCATGCCGGCCGCCGAGGCGGTGTAGCTCATGTACTGCTGCAGCCACAGCGGCAACAGCACCACGTTGCCAAAGAACAGGCCATAGCCCACCGACAGCGCCAGCGCCCCCACCGCGAAGTTGCGGGTGGCAAACAGGCGCAACTCCACCACCGGGTGCTCGGCTGTCAGCTCCCAGGCCAGAAACGCCAGGAAGCTCACCAAGGCGACCAGGCCCAGGATGACGATCTGCGAGCTCTCGAACCACTCCAGCTCCTTGCCCTTGTCGAGCATGAGCTGCAACGCCCCCACCCACAGCACCAACAGCGCCAGCCCCACGGTATCGATGGGCAACTTGCGGATGGGCGTTTCGCGCTGGGCGTAGATGCGCCACGTGACCAGGGCCGCGCCCAAGCCCACCGGCACGTTGATGTAGAAGATCCAGGGCCAGGACACGTTGTCGGTGATCCAGCCTCCTAACAAGGGCCCGGTGACGGGCGCCACCAGCGTCGTCATGGCCCATAAGGCCAGCGCCGTCCCCGCCTTGGCTGGCGGATAGCTCTGCAACAACAAGGTCTGCGACAACGGGATCATCGGCCCGGCCACCAAGCCTTGCAGCACCCGGAACGCGATCAGCCATTCCAGCGACGGCGCAAAGCCGCACAGCCACGAGGCCAGCACGAACAGCAGCACGCTGGCGGTGAACAGGCGCACCGCACCGAATCGCTGCGTGAGCCATCCGGTCAGCGGTACCGAGATGGCATTGGCCACCCCGAAGCTGGTGATGACCCAGGTGCCCTGCGTGGGGCTCACGCCCAGGTCTCCGGCAATCGCCGGCAAGGACACGTTCGCAATCGACGAGTCCAGCACGTTCATGAACGTGGCCAGCGACAGGGCCAGGGTGCCCAGTGCCAGGGACCGGCCGGTGAGCGGTGGATGCGCCGTCGG
Source organism: Burkholderiales bacterium (assembly GCA_029268225.1). GTDB lineage: Bacteria > Pseudomonadota > Gammaproteobacteria > Burkholderiales > Burkholderiaceae_C > Aquabacterium. The sequence goes on from JAJUGJ010000021.1 coordinate 52,062, forward strand.
TGGCGCGGCCGGGCTGGGCTGAGACATGCTCAGACGCCCATTGCGGCGGCTTGGGGCGCAGCGCTGTGCGAACCAACGTTGGCCGAGATGATGCGGGCCACGCGGGCGTCCGCATCGGCTTGCAGGTTGTCAAACACGGTGGTGCTGCGCTCGGCACCGCTGCGCGGCGCCTGGGCCAGCATCGGGCCATCCTGCTGGCTCACGTCCACCTCCACCTCCATGGACAAGCCCACCCGCAGTGGATGCGCCTTCACTTCTTCGGGCTTCAAGGCCACGCGCACCGGCACACGCTGCACCACCTTGATCCAGTTGCCCGTGGCGTTCTGTGCCGGCAGCAGCGAGAACGCCGCCCCCGTGCCCGCCCCCAGGCCCACCACGGTGCCGTGGTACACCACCTTGCGGCCATACACATCGGCCGTCAGCGTGGCGGGCTAGCCCATGCGCAGGCGCTGCAACTGGCTTTCCTTGAAGTTGGCGTCCACCCAGGCCTGGTCCAGTGTCACCACCGACATCATGGGCGCACCAGCCTGCACGCGCTGGCCCAGTTGCACGCTGCGCTTGGCCACATAGCCATCCACGGGCGAGCGCAGCGTCACGCGCTGCAAGGCCAGGTAGGCCTCCCGCACCCGTGAGGCGGCGCGCGCCACGTTCGGGTGAGCGGCCACCGAGGTGCCATCGGTCAAGGTCTGGTTGGCGCTGAGTTGCTGGCGCGCTGCGGCCAGTGCCGACTCGGCCGCTGCTACTGCGCTGCGTGCCGATGCCAGTTGCGAGGTGGCGTGGTCGTACTCCTCCTTGCCAATGGCCCGGCTGGCCCACAGGGGCTCGCGGCGCTTCACATCGTCTTGCGCACGCACCACGTCGTTGCGGGCCTTGCTCAGCTCGGCCTCGCGCAGGGCAATCTGGGCCGACAAGGTGGCGTTGTTGGCAAACAGGGTGCGCACCTCGCGCACGGTTTGCGCCAGCTGCGCCTCGGCCTGGTCGAGGGCCACCTGGGCATCGGCGGCATCCAGCTTCACCAGCACCTGCCCGGCTTGCACCCGGTCGGTGTCGTCGGCACCAATGCTCAGCACGGTGCCGCCCACCTGCGGCGTCAGCTGCACGATGTTGGCCTGCACATAGGCGTTGTCGGTGTGCTCGTAGTGGCTGGCAAACAGGCCGTAGTAGGCGCCATAGGTCACCCCACCCACCAACACCGCCACGGCGATGGCGCGCAAGGCTTTTTTGCGGCGTGCCTGCGGTGCGGCCACGGAAGATGCGGAATCGGTAGGGCTCATGAAGGTTCTCCGGGGGACGCAGGGCACGTGGCCGAGGCGGACAAGAAGGGCGTCTGCGCCTGCAAGGCTTCGGCATTGGCCGCCACACGGCGCAGCAGCACCATGAAGGTCTGCCACTCATCGTGGCTGAAGCCGGTCAGCAATTCGTTCGAGATCTCGCACAGCAACTGGGGCACGGGCGCGGTGGCAGCCTCGCCCTCGGGCGTGAGCGACAGGTGCACCACGCGCCGGTCCTCGGTTGAACGCTCGCGGCGGCACAGGCCCTTGGCCTCCAGCCGGTCGAGCGTACGTGTCATGGCGCCGGGGTCGGTGCGCAACTCGCGCGCCAGCGTGGCCAAGGTGGGGTGCTCCAGGCGCTGGATCAGGTACAGCGGCGCCCACTGGGCGTAGGTCAGATCGCCCACTTCCAGACGGCGGTCGAGCTGATTGACCACCACCTGCATGATGCGGCGCATCAGGTAGCCGGGGCTGTCTTCACGGACAAAGGTGCCCAGACGGTAAAAGTCAGGGCGCTCGGGCTGGGGCGTTTCGGTGTCTTCAGACATGCCCTTCAATTTATTTGCCTAAGCAACCATTGTCAAGGCAAGAAAATACCAGTGGCAAGATAATGGCTGACCGTCACTTCGCGCGCACCATGTCCAAAGCCACCGGCCCCGCCCCTGCCAAATCCCCGACCGCCCTGCGCGCACTGGGCCCCTTTCTCACCCCATACAAGGGACGCATCGGACTGGCTCTGGTCTTTCTCGTCCTCGCAGCCTTGACCACCTTGGTGCTGCCCATCGCGCTGCGCACGCTGATTGACCAGGGCATCGTCTCCGCCGACCCGAACGACCGCGTCATGGCCCTGCGCGAACACTTCCTGGCCTTGTTTGGCGTGGGAGCCGCTTTGGGCGTGTTCTCGGCCTCGCGTTACTTCATGGTGACCTGGCTGGGCGAACGCATCACGGCCGACCTCAAACGCGCCGTGTACGCGCACGTGCTGCGCCAAAGTCCGGCCTTCTTTGAGACCACGCAAAGTGGCGAGGTGCTGTCTCGCCTCACCGCCGACACCACCCTGATCCAGACCGTGGTGGGCACCAGCGTGTCCATGGGACTGCGCAACGCCATCATGGCGGCGGGGGCGCTGACCATGCTCATCGTCACCAACCCGTATGTGATGGCGCAGGTCATCGGTGGCCTGGTGCTGGTGGTGCTGCCCGCCATTGCCTACGGCCGCCGCGTGCGCCGCCTCTCGCGCGACAGCCAGGACCGCGTGGCCGACGCCAGCGCCATCGCCGCCGAGGTGCTCAACGCCGTGCCCGTGGTGCAAAGCTACGCGGCCGAGCAACGCGAAGCCCGCCGCTTCGACGACGCCACCGAAGGCGCCTTCAAAACCGGCGAGCGCCGCATCAAGGCCCGCGCCGTGCTGGTCGCCTTCATCATCACCGCCACCACGGGCGCCCTGCTGTGGGGCCTGTACCAGGGCACCCAGGCCGTGTTGCAAGGGCAGATCACCGCCGGCCACATGGGCCAGACCGTGGTCTACGTCATCCTGCTGCTGAGCGCCGTGGCCGCGCTATCCGAGGTCTATGGCGACATCCTGCGCGCAGCCGGTGCCACCGAGCGCCTGGTCGAACTGCTGCAAACCCGCTCGCCCATCCAGCCGCCCGCCCAACCGCAAAGCCTGCCCGCGGCCCACGGTGGCTCGCGCCTGAGCGTGCGCGACCTGAGCTTCAACTACCCCTCGCGCCCCACACAAAGCGCACTCAGCCACCTCAACCTGGAGGTGCAGCCCGGTGAAACCATCGCGCTGGTCGGCCCCAGCGGCGCCGGCAAAAGCACCGTGTTTCAGCTGTTGCTGCGTTTTTACGATCCCCAGTCCGGCCAGATCGAGCTGGACGGCGTGCCCATCCGCCAGCTGAGCCTCGAAGCCCTGCGCGAGCGCATCGGCATCGTCCCGCAAGACAGCGTCATCTTCTCGACCAGCGCGATGGAAAACATCCGCTATGGCCGCCCCAGCGCCACCGACGAGGAAGTGCAAGCCGCCGCCCGCGCCGCCCACGCCCACGACTTCATCACCCAGTTGCCCGAGGGCTATGCCACCTTCCTCGGTGAGCGCGGCGTGCGCCTGTCCGGTGGTCAGCGCCAACGCATCAGCATTGCCCGCGCCATCTTGAAAAACGCACCGCTGCTGCTGCTTGACGAAGCCACCAGTGCGCTCGATACTGAAAGCGAACGGGCGGTGCAAGCCGCCTTGGAAGAGGCCATGAAGGATCGCACCACCCTCGTCATCGCCCACCGCTTGAGCACCGTGGTCAACGCCGACGGCATCGTGGTGCTGGATGGGGGCACCATCGTTGATGTGGGCACCC
>JAJUGJ010000022.1 GCA_029268225.1 Burkholderiales bacterium
AGTACGCCCCCATGCCGCCGGTGTTGGGGCCGGCATCGGCGTCGAGCAGGCGCTTGTGGTCCTGGCTGGTGGCCAGGGGCAGCACGTTCTTGCCATCGCACAGCACGATGAAGCTGGCTTCCTCGCCCTGCAGGAACTCCTCGATCACGACGCGGGCCCCACCGGCGTTGTGCTGCACGCCGAGCTTGTTGTCGAGCAGCATCCAGTCCACCGCCTGGTGTGCTTCTTCCAGCGTCATGGCCACGACCACGCCCTTGCCCGCCGCCAGGCCGTCGGCCTTGATGACGATGGGTGCGCCATGCTTATCTACGAAAGCGTGGGCCGCCTCGGTGTCGGTGAAGGTCTCGTAAAAGGCCGTGGGAATACCATGACGCTTCATGAAGTCCTTGGCGAAGGCCTTGGAGCTTTCCAGCTGAGCGGCCTTTTGCGTGGGGCCGAAGATGCGCAGGCCACGGGCACGGAACTCGTCCACAACACCAGCAGCCAGGGGGGCCTCGGGGCCCACCACGGTCAGCGTGACCTTGTTGGCCTGGGCGAAGTCGGCCAAGGCCTTCACATCGGTGATGGGCACATTGACCAGGCGCGCATCGCGCGCCGTGCCACCGTTGCCTGGGGCCACGTACACCTTGGAAGCCTTGGGAGACTGGGCCAGCTTCCAGGCCAGGGCGTGTTCGCGGCCACCAGAGCCAATGACGAGGATGTTCATACCGGGACCTGTTCTCTCAATTCACTCAATTCAATTCAGCGTTGTGATAGACCTCCTGGACATCGTCCAGGTCTTCCAGCACATCCAGCAGCTTCTGCATGCGCACGGCATCGTCACCCGACAGTTCGACGGGGGTGTCCGCGCGCATGGTCACCTCGGCCATCTCAGCGTTCAGACCGGCGCCCTCCAGGGCATTCTTGACCGTTTCAAAATCGCCCGGGGCACTCAGCACCTCGATGGAGCCGTCTTCATGGGTGAGCACGTCCTCGGCACCCGCTTCCAGGGCCACTTCCATGACCTTGTCTTCGCTCACGCCCGGTGCAAACAGGAACTGGCCCACGTGCTTGAACTGGAAGGCCACCGAGCCTTCGGTGCCCAGGTTGCCACCGTGCTTGCTGAACGCATGGCGCACCTCGGCCACCGTGCGCACACGGTTGTCGGTCATGCAGTCCACGATGATGGCCGCGCCGCCAATGCCATAGCCCTCGTAACGGATTTCCTCATAGGTGACGCCATCGAGGTTGCCCGTGGCCTTGTCCACGTTGCGCTTGATGTTGTCGGCCGGCATGTTGGCTGCCTTGGCCTTTTCAATGGCCAGGCGCAGGCGCGGGTTCATGGCGATGTCGCCGCCACCGGCGCGGGCCGCCACAATGATTTCACGGGTGATGCGGGTCCACACCCGGCCGCGCTTCTCGTCTTGGCGACCTTTGCGGTGTTGGATGTTGGCCCACTTGGAATGACCGGCCATGGCGTCTTGCTCCGGATGAGAATGTGCGATGTGAACGACAGAACGCGCCCCGGCGAAACACCGGCGCGCGCATGAAAAGAGCCGCAGCACAAGCTGGGCGATACTGTGATTTTACCCGTCGGCGCGCTTGACGCGGATCAAGTCGCCCACGCAGCTCGCCGGACTGACCGAAGTCTGACCCTTTTGACCGTTGTGGAGCCCCTGCACCATGGCCGACCCGATCCTGATTGCCCGTCACGGCGACACCGAATGCCACCTGCTGCCCGCCCTGGCCAACCGACACGGCCTGATCACGGGCGCCACCGGCACCGGCAAAACCATCACATTGCAAGCGCTGGCCGAGGGCCTGTCCAACCTGGGCGTGCCCGTCTTCCTGGCTGACATCAAGGGCGACCTGACCGGCATCTCGCAAACCGGCAGCGTCTCGCCCAAGCTGGCCGCCATCCTGACCGAGCGCGGCATTGAACCGCCCACACCGCAATCCTGCCCCACCACGCTGTGGGACGTGTTCGGCGAGCAAGGCCACCCCGTGCGGGCAACCATCTCGGACATGGGGCCGCTGCTGCTGGGGCGCATGCTGAACCTGAACGACACCCAGGCGGGCGTGCTGCAACTGGTCTTCAAGGTGGCCGACGACAACGGCCTGCTGCTGCTCGACCTCAAAGACCTGCGCGCCATGCTGCAGCATGTGGGCGACAACGCCAGCCAGTTCACCACCAGCTACGGCAACATCAGCCCGGCCAGCATTGGCGCCATCCAGCGCGGCCTGCTGCAAATTGAAGAGCAAGGTGGCGACCGCTTCTTTGGCGAGCCCATGCTCAACATCAGCGACTTCATGCAGACGGTCGATGGCAAGGGCGTGGTCAACATCCTGGCGGCCGACAAGCTGATGCACTCGCCGCGCCTGTACGCCACCTTCCTGCTGTGGATGCTGTCCGAACTGTTCGAGACCCTGCCCGAGGTGGGTGACCTCGACAAGCCCAAGCTGGTGTTCTTTTTCGACGAAGCCCACCTGCTGTTCAAGGATGCCCCAGCCGCACTGATCGAGCGCATCGAGTTGGTCGTACGCCTGGTGCGCTCAAAGGGTGTGGGCGTGTACTTCGTGACCCAGAACCCGCTGGACATCCCCGACACCGTGCTGGGGCAGTTGGGCAACCGCGTGCAGCACGCGCTGCGCGCCTTCACCCCGCGTGACCAGAAAGCCGTGAAATCGGCGGCTGACACGATGCGCGCCAACCCCGGCCTGGACATCGCCACAGCCATCACGGAGCTGGCCGTGGGCGAGGCCCTGGTGAGCCTGCTCGACGAGAAGGGCCGTCCCGGCGTGACCCAGCGTGTGTTCGTGGTGCCACCGGGCAGCCAGATCGGCCCGATCACCCCGGCGCAGCGTCAGACCCTGATCAGCCAGTCGCTCGTGGCGGGCGTGTACGAACAGGTGGTGGACCGGGAATCGGCCCACGAAAAACTCAAGGGCCGCGCCGCCGGCCAAGCCCCCTCCACCGCCCCGCATGACAGTGACGAGCGCAGCCTGCGTGACGAGGCTCAAGAGGCGGTACGCTCGCCCCGCTCGGCGCCGTCGGGCACCGGCCGCAGCGCGCCTGCCGAATCAGGCGGCGGATGGCTGGGTGACCTGCTGCAAGGCAGCGGCCGCAAGGACTCGGTACTGGAAACGGTGGCCAAGTCGGCCGCGCGCACCATTGGCTCGACCGTGGGCCGGGAAATCATCCGCGGCGTGTTGGGCTCGCTGCTGGGTGGCAGCCGCAGGCGCTGACGCCTGCAGCGCACAGCCTCGCTGAGCCCCACCGCTCAATCGCGACGCCAACCGTGGCGATCGTCGTCGCGGCCACCGCGGTCATCTCGGCCACCGTGCCGATGTCCATGATGGTGGTGATGGTGATGCCCGCGATGATCACGACCCCACCGCGCCCGATCTTCCCGGTACATGCGCGTGGGCGGGGCGTACACCACCGGCGCAGGCCCGTAGCCGTGCCCCGGCACCCAGACCACAGGGGGGCGAGGATGGTGCACCACCACCGGCGGCGGCGCGTAGACCACCACACCAGGATGGGAGTGAACACCACCGCGGGTGTTGGAGACCGCCGTGCTCACGCGGCCAACGCCCTGCACGGGGGCATCGACATTGACGGCCCAGTACACCCCGCCGCCAGCCTGGGCTGACACCGCCCCCAACCCGAGCCCGGTGATCACGACCAGACGGGACAACCATGTTTGCATTGAGGTACGCATGAAGTTTCTCTCCTTTGAGACTTCAACGCACCGCGCCCACAGCACGCAGACACACCGCATGTAAAGCGATGTAAGGGCTTGTGTCTGAGGGCGACTCAGTGATGGTGGTGGTGACCGTCGCTGCGCGCGATCTCCAGCAGGCGCGCCACCTCGTCGGGGTGCCTGCGGACATTGCTGCGGTGCCACAGGCCAATCAACAGCATCACGCTGGCCACGAACAGACCAAAGGCCGTGATCGCCCCATAGGCCGACAGACCCGAATGGGTCAAGCCGGCATACATCAAGCCCAACAAGAGGATGCAGGCTTGCTCATTGAAGTTTTGCACCGCGATCGAGCGACCCGAACCCATGAGGTTGTGGCCGCGATGCTGCAGCAGCGCGTTCATGGGCACCACCAGGAAGCCACCCAGGGCCCCCAGCACAATCATGAAAGGCACGGTGGGGGTGATGTCACGCAGGAAATTCATGCCGATGACCAGCACGCCCATGGCCACGCCCAAGGGGATCACCAAGGTGGCCTGATCCAGCCGCATCTTGACCGACGCAACGACGGCTCCCACGGCCGTGCCAATGGCGACGACCCCCACCAGCGCCGAAGCTTTCGTGGTGTCGTAACCCAGGGCAACGGCGGCCCACGCCAGCACGATGTAGCGCAGGTTGCCCGACACGCCCCAGAACAGCGTGGTGGTGGCCAGCGAGATCTGACCCAACTTGTCACGCCACAGCCGCGAGTTGCACGACGCGAAATCACGCACCAGGAACACCGGATTGGCCGCATAGGGCTGCAAGGGGGTGTCGGTGCGCGGGATGCGCAGGTTGAACAGCGAGGCGATGACGTAGAAGATGATCAGCGTGGCAATGGCCGCCTCGGCGGGTGTGGTGATGCCCGTGTCCACCATCGGCAGGTCGACGGACAGCAACCAGGGCGCGATCGCATACCCCATCAGCTGACCGCCGAGCACCACGCCCAAAATGATGGACGTGATCGTCAGCCCTTCGATCCAGCCGTTGGCCTTCACCAGCTGAGACGGAGGCAGGAGTTCGGTGAGGATGCCGTACTTGGCCGGCGAATATGCCGCCGCGCCCAGGCCCACCACCGCATAGGCAAGCAAGGGATGAGAGCCAAAGAGCATCATCAGACACCCCACCACCTTGATGGCGTTGGAGATGAACATGACCTTGCCTTTGGGCCACGCATCAGCGAACGCCCCGACAAATGGCGCCAACACCACGTAAAAGAGCGCAAACATCGGCACCAACGCCGCACGCTGCCACTCTGGCGAGCCGTCGGTTCTGAGCAGTTCAACCGCAGCCACGAAGAGCGCATTGTCGGCCAGCGAGCTGAAGAACTGCGCCGCCATGATGGTGTAAAAGCCTTTTTTCATGCGCGAGCGTCGTGAGAGATCATTTCCGTGGGTTGCATGCCAGACCGGCGAACATGTCCCGGCATTGCAAAGCCCTGGTCACATCAACGGCCGCCGGTTATAGCACGGCCTCCTATTCTGCACGTCCTGAGCCCGACAAGCTGACGCATGAACAGAGGGGAGCGGGGATGCGCTGGCGTCAGGGTGGCAAAATCATGCCCATGCCGCGCCCGCTCCAAGCTCTGATCCACCTCGATGCCCTTCAACACAACCTGCAGCGAGCGCGTGACTGTGCCCCGGATGCCCGTGTGTGGGCCGTGGTCAAGGCGCATGCTTATGGACATGGCCTGCAGCGCGTGTTCGAAGGACTGCGCAGTGCCGATGGCTTTGCCTTGCTCGACATCGCCGAGGCCCAGCGCCTGCGCGACCTCGACTGGCGCGGCCCCATCTTGTTGATCGAAGGCGTGTTCGACGCGCGGGATCTGGAATGGTGTTCGCGCCTGAACCTGTGGCACGTGGTGCACTGTGAAGAGCAGATCAACTGGCTGGCTCAGCACAAGAGCGAATGGCCGCACCGCGTGTTCCTGAAGATGAACACCGGCATGAACCGGCTGGGCTTCACGCCGCAGGCCTTTCGCAACGCCTGGCTGCGCCTGAGTGCCCTGCCCCAGGTCGATGAGGTGTCCTTCATCACCCACTTTTCGGATGCAGACAGCCCCAAGGGCATCTCGCAGCAGGCCGAAGTGTTCCTCACCCACACCGCCGACCTCAGTGGCGAACGCAGTTTGTGCAACAGCGCCGCAACATTGCGCCACGCACACGACCAGGCCATCCGAGGGGACTGGATCCGCCCCGGCGTGATGCTCTATGGCGCTTCCCCCGACTACCCTGAGCACGATGCCACCCACTGGAACCTGCAACCGGCGATGACCTTGCACAGCAAGCTCATCGGCATTCAGCATCTGCAAGCCGGTGACACGGTGGGCTACGGCAGCACCTTTACCGCCGACCGCGAGATGCGCATCGGCGTGGTGGCCTGCGGTTACGCAGACGGCTACCCTCGACACGCACCGACGGGGACACCTGTGCTGGTGGACGGCGTGCGTGTGCCGCTGATTGGCCGCGTCTCGATGGACATGCTGGCCGTGGACCTGAGCCTGGTACCCCAGGCCCACCTGGGCACCGAAGTCACCTTGTGGGGACGTGGCCCCCACCACAGCCTTCTGTCGATCGATGAGGTGGCGCAGCATTGCGGCACGATCGGCTACGAGTTGATGTGCGCCCTGTCACCCCGCGTGCCAGTGGAAGTCCTCCAGCCCCATCAGGGGTGATCGGCGGCGATTGAGCAGCTTTTGTCCCGATTTGGCACACTGCGAACAGCCTCGCACCCTTCTTGCTTCACCTCTTTCGGCGACGCAGCCCTGTTGACGCGCAGACCGAATCGGAACCCCACATGGACATCGAACACCAACGCCACCAATTGCGCATGACCGTGCTCATGACGCCCGACATGGCCAACTTCTCTGGCAACGTGCATGGCGGCACCATCCTCAAGCTGCTCGACCAGGTGGCCTATGCCTGCGCCAGCCGCTATGCCGGCTCCTACGTGGTCACGCTGTCGGTGGACCAGGTGACCTTCCGTCAGCCCATCCACGTGGGTGAGCTGGTGACCTTCCTGGCCTCGGTGAACTACACCGGCACCTCGTCGATGGAGATCGGCATCAAAGTGATCGCCGAGAACATCCGCACCCAGGTCGTGCGCCACGCCAACAGCTGCTTCTTCACCATGGTGGCGGTCGATGAGCACGCCAAGCCCACGCCGGTTACCCCGCTGGCCCCGTCCACACCGGAAGAAGAGCGCCGCTTCAAGGCCGCCAAGTTGCGTCGCCAACTGCGCCAGGAGCTGGAGCAGCGTTTCAAGGCCATCCAATCGGGCGAGACGCCCTCGGCCTGAGACCCACGTCCCTGACAATAGGGGCATGGCCAAAGAGAAAACCGTCTACACCTGCAGCGAGTGCGGGGGCGTCAGCCCCAAGTGGCTGGGCAAATGCCCCCAGTGCAACGCCTGGAACACCCTCGAAGAGACACGCGCAGAGCCCGCTGCCGGCAAGAACCGCATGCAGGCGCTCTCGCGCGGCCTGAACGCGGCGCAGCCGGTCACCACGCTGGCGCAGATCGAGGCCGCCGATGTCGCCCGCACGCCCACGGGACTGGAGGAGCTGGACCGGGTGCTGGGCGGGGGCATCGTCTCGGGCGGTGTGGTGCTGATTGGGGGCGATCCCGGCATCGGCAAATCCACCTTGCTGCTGCAGGCGCTCGATGCCCTGTCACGCCAGATGCCCGTGCTGTATGTGACCGGCGAAGAAAGCGGTGCCCAGGTGGCGCTGCGGGCGCACCGGCTGGGCCTGGACGGCTCACAGGTGCGGGTGCAGGCCGAGATCCAGTTGGAAAACATCATCGCGACGATGGACGCCGAAAAGCCGTCCTTCTGCGTGATCGACTCGATCCAAACCATTTACTCCGACCAGCTCACCTCGGCGCCAGGCTCGGTGGCGCAGGTGCGCGAATGCGCTGCCCACCTGACCCGCGTGGCCAAGGCCAGCGGTTGCGCCACCGTGCTGGTGGGCCACGTGACCAAGGAAGGCGCGATTGCCGGCCCGCGCGTGCTGGAGCACATCGTGGACACGGTGCTGTACTTCGAAGGCGACACGCACAGCAGCTTCCGCCTGATCCGCGCCATCAAGAACCGCTTTGGCGCGGTCAACGAGATTGGCGTGTTCGCGATGACGGACAAGGGGCTCAAGGGTGTGACCAACCCCAGCGCCATCTTCCTGTCCACACACAGTGAGCCGGTGCCTGGCTCGTGCGTGTTGGTGACGCTGGAAGGCACACGGCCGCTGCTGGTCGAAATTCAGGCCCTGGTCGACGCGGGCGGCCCCAGCCCGCGCCGCCTGAGCGTCGGCCTGGAGCGCGATCGCTTGGCGATGCTGCTGGCCGTGCTGCACCGCCACGCTGGCATGGCCTGCTCAGACCAGGATGTGTTCGTCAACGCGGTGGGCGGCGTGCGCATCAGCGAACCGGCCGCCGACCTGGCCGTGTTGCTGGCCATCCAGAGCAGCCTGCGCGGCAAGCCACTGCCCAAGGGCTTCCTCGCATTTGGCGAAGTGGGTCTGGCGGGCGAGGTGCGCCCTGCCCCGCGCGGTCAGGAACGCCTGAAGGAGGCCGCCAAGCTGGGCTTCAGCATCGCGGTGGTGCCCAAGGCCAATGCACCCAAGAAACCCATTGAAGGCCTGACCATTCACCCGGTGGAACGTGTGGAAGAGGCCATCAGCCTGGTGCGCTCGCTGATGTGAGCGTCAGCCCCATCGGGCTGGCCGGGCCGGGCAATCCTGCCCCCTCGCCTTGAGGCGGCGACCTGTCGGTTCAGCGGCGTATGGCCTTGCGCAGGTTCAAACCTGACAGCGCCAGCGCACCAAAGTACACCACCGCTGCGCCCACCAGACAGGCGGCCAGCGCGCCGATGCGCACCATGGGCTGCGCGCGCAAGCCCACCCAGTCAATGTGCTGCACGCCCAGCCACAGCCCCACGCCCAAAATGGCCGAGGCCACGCCCACGCGCAGCGCAAACAGCCACCAGCCCGGCGAGGGTTGATAGCGTCCGGAGCGACGCAGCCCAATCAGCAACCAGGTGGCGTTGACCAGCGAACCCAGGCCGATCGACAAGGCCAGACCAGCATGACTCAGGAAAGGCACGAACACCGCATTGAAACACTGCGTGATCACCAGCACGATGATGCCGATGCGCACCGGTGTCTTGATGTCCTGCGTGGCATAGAAACCGGGCGCCAGCACCTTCACACCGATCAGGCCCAGCAGACCCACGCCGTAGCAAGACAGCGCCAGCACGGTCTGCTGCACGTCATGCGGGGTGAAGCGTCCATAGTGGTAGAGCACCGCCACCAGCGGCTCGGCAAACAGCAGCAAACCCACGGCCGCAGGCAGGGCCAGCAAGACCACCAGACGCAGCCCCCAGTCCAACATGTCCGAGAAACGAGCGGCGTCGCCCGCCGCCTGTGCGCGCGACAACTGGGGCAGCAGCACCACACCCAGGGCCACCCCCAGCATGGCCGTGGGGAACTCCATCAAGCGGTCGGCATAGGTGAGCCAGGACACCGAACCCGCTCCCAGGTGCGAGGCAATCTGGGTGTTGATCAGCAGCGAGATCTGCGCCACAGACACGCCCAGGATGGCCGGCGCCATCTGGCGCAGCACGCGCTTGACGCCCGGATGCGACCAGGCGCGTCGCCACGCGCCCGGGGTCAGGCCGATCCGGGGCACCATGCCAATCTTCAACAAGGCAGGCACCTGCACGCCCAGCTGCAGCAGGCCGCCCAGCATCACCCCCACCGCCAGCGCGTACACCGGCTCGATGCCGTGGCGCTCGAACAGCGGTGCGACGAACACGGCAGCCCCGATGGTGGACAGGTTGAGCAGCACCGGCGTGGCCGCCGGCACCGCAAAGCGGCTCCAGGTGTTGAGGATGCCGGCGCTCAAGGCCACCAGCGACATGAAGCCGATGTAGGGAAACATCCAGCGCGTCATGACCACAGCGGCATCGAAGCCGCCGCTTTCCTGCAGACCCGAAGCCATGACCCAGACCAACACCGGCGCGCCGACCACACCCAGCACACAGGTGATCAACAAGGCGCCGAACAGCACGGTGCCCACGGCATTGACCAGGTCATGCGTGGCCTCGTCACCCTTCTGGGTCCGGGTTTCGGCCAGGATGGGCACGAAGGCCTGTGAAAACGCGCCTTCGGCAAACAGGCGGCGCAGCAGATTGGGAATGCGGAACGCCACATTGAAGGCGTCGGTGGTGGCGCTGGCCCTGAAGGCCGCCGCAATGAGCAGCTCCCGAACCAGACCGGTGATGCGTGACGCCAGGGTCAGCAAGGAAACGATGGACGCGGATTTGAGCAGACTCATCGCCGCATTATAGAAAGACGCCCACCCTGCCCGCCCCCGAGATTGGACGGATCACACGGACTCTGTTATGATGTTTGGCTTTCCAACCAACTTTGCCCTCGTGGGGTGCGAATTGGCGTGAAGCGGGCTTGCAAACTGATACTCGGTTTGTGCGCAGCGCAGCGGCCAGGCATCTACAGGGCCTGCATATCATGGCATCTGCATCCAAAGCCAAGAAGACCGTTCGCATCGCCTCGGGCCGCAAGCGCGCTCGCCAAGACGTCAAGCTGAACGCCGCCAACACCTCGCTGCGTTCCAAGTTCCGCACCGCCGTCAAGAGCGTGCTGAAGGCTGTGGCCACCGGCGACAAGGCCAAGGCTTCCGAAGCCTTCAAGAGCGCCCAAAGCGTGATCGACTCGATCGCCGACAAGCGCATCTTCCACAAGAACAAGGCCGCTCGTTACAAGAGCCGTCTGTCTGCCAAGGTCAAGGCCATGGCCGCCTGATTCGGTGAGTACAACGTCAGCTTCTCGGCTGGCGTACACCACTGAACTTGCTGACTCACGTCAGCACGCAACGCCCGATGCATGCATCGGGCGTTTTGCTTTGTGCCGAATAGTTGCCGCTTGCCGGGCAAATTGCACATGACGGATTGACGCCGCGATTCAGGATCACGGAAACTGATGCGTCCTGTGGATCTGTCACCGTCATCGCTGCGCAGTTGTTCGCTCTACCGATGCTGTCGATCAGCCCCTTACGTTGTTCGCATCAACCTGCTCGGATCTCCATGAACCAACTCAAAATCTCCACCCGCATCCTGCTGATGCTGAGTGTGCTGGCCACCTTGCTCGTCTTCGTCGGCCTGTTGGGGCTGTACGGCATGAGCCAGACCAACGATCGGATGCGCTCGATCTACGAAGACCGTGCCGTCCCGCTCAAGCAGTTGGGCGACATCAACTACCTGGCCAACCGCAACCGCATCCTGGTGATGGACATGATGCTCACCCTCGGCCGGGAGGGCGATCAAGCGCACCTGGACAAGCGTCAAAACGAGATCCAGGCCAACCAGGAACAGATCCTGTCAATCTGGAAGGCCTACAAGGCCACCAAGATGACACCTGAGGAAACCAAGTTGGCGGCCGAGATGGAAAAGCTGGGGCTCGCCTACACCGCAGAGGCCATTTTGCCCACGGCCAAGATCCTGGCGGCGCGCGACCTGTCCACCGGCAGCGGCATGTACGAAGGACGGATCAGCGCCCTGGCCCCGGCATTTCAGAAGGCCATCAATGACCTGATGGAACTGCAGAATCGGATTGCCGCCGATGAGTATCAAGCCGCCACAGCCTTCTACGCACTGCAACGTGCACTGTCCATTGGCTCGATCGTGCTGGGCCTGTCTGCCGCGGCCTTGCTCGGGTGGCTGTTGCAGCAAGGCATCCGCAACTCCCTCAGGGAAGCGAAAGCGGCGGCCCACGCCGTGGCCACGGGTGACCTGACCCACCGGATTCAGGTGCTCGGGAAGGACGAGATTGCCGAACTGCTGCAAGAGCTGATTGCCATGCAGGCATCCCTCAGCGATGTGGTGATGCGCGTGCGCCAGGGCGCCGAGTCCGTGTCCACCGCCTCGTCCGAGATCGCACAGGGCAACCAGGACCTGAGCTCCCGCACCGAAAGCCAGGCCAGCGCCCTGGAGGAAACGGCCGCCTCGATGGAGCAACTGAGCTCCACCGTGCAACAAAATGCCGACAACGCCCGCCAGGCCAACCAGTTGGCCAACAACGCGTCCAGCGTGGCCATCCAGGGCGGGGAGGTGGTGGGGCAGGTCGTCGAGACCATGAAGGGCATCAGCGAAAGCTCCCGTCAGATCGCCGAGATCATCAACGTGATCGACGGTATTGCCTTCCAGACCAACATCCTGGCCTTGAATGCAGCCGTCGAAGCCGCTCGCGCTGGCGAGCAAGGACGTGGTTTTGCCGTGGTCGCGGGCGAAGTTCGCAACCTGGCACAACGCAGCGCCGAGGCCGCCAAGGAAATCAAGACCCTGATCACGGACAGTGTTTCCCGGGTGGAACAAGGGACCGGACAGGTCGACCGCGCCGGCGCCACCATGAACGAGATCGTCACCAGCATCCGCCGCGTCTCCGACATCGTGGCCGAGATCAGTGCGGCATCGAGCGAACAAAGTGCCGGCGTGTCTCAGGTGGGCGAAGCGGTCATGCAACTGGATCAGACCACGCAACAGAATGCGGCGATGGTGGAGCAGATGGCAGCCGCTGCGAGCAGTCTGCGCAGCCAGGCGCAAGACCTTGTGCAAACGGTTGCATCGTTCAAGGTGGCCGGAGGACAACCGTCGGTTTCATCTTCGGTCGCCCCGGTACGCGCCGTGACGCCCCCCAAGCCAGCGGCTGCTCCTGCGATCAAACCGGCGGTCAAGGCTGCCGCGCGCTCCACGCCGCCCTCCGCCGCCAAGTCCCCTGCGACGCCGGCTCCCAACCGAGCCACCCCGACCAGCACCCAGGCGGCATCGGACGACGACTGGACCTCGTTCTGAGCGCCCCCAGTCCCTGAGCCGCCTGATGCGGCCGTCAAAAAAGCCCGCACTAGGCGGGCTTTTTGTCAGGTGGCTGGCTGGTGCTGGTTTCGGGGTTGAGCAGGCAACCTTCGACCACTTGCAGGCCGTTGTCCTTGGCAAAGTTCATCACGAAGTCCCAGGCCATGGGCTCCAGTGAACGCAAAGCCTCGTTGACAACGACGCACTTGATGTTGCCCAAGCTGGTGGGCACGCAGTACGGGGAGTAGCCAATGTGAGCGCCGGGGCCTTGCGCGGCACCGCCGGGGCGAAAGCCTGACATCACACCGGCCAGACGCTCGGCCCAGTCGCTGGGACGGAAGGGGCGGCCGTTCTGGGTGATGCCCTGAATGAAGAATTCACGCGGTTTCTTGGGGGGGGAAGAAGGGGGGTACGTCGACACGGTGGCGCTTCCGACGGCTGCTCAATGGGTGAATTGACAGAAAAAAAGCGACCCCCAGATTGTGTCTGGCAGTCACGACCTACAAGGTGAGCCCCCTGGCGGGTAACCCGGCGCAGCACCTTGTCACAGGACACGTCCGAAACCAGTGTTTCCGTCCATGACAGGACGTGATTGTCGTGGAGCCGAGCCCCTACCGCAAGCCCACTGCGCAGAATCCGCACCCGGCGAGTGGGGCTCACACGCTGGCGCGCGCGCCCAAACGGTCGCCTTTTACATAGAATGTCCCTTGGCGCAGTGCCTGCTGCGCCATTTTTCTTTCCTGATGTGAGACCTGAGCCATGAACGCCCCCGTGTCGATGCCCCATGTGATGCCCACTTACGGCCGCCTGCCCATTGCCTTGTCGCATGGCGAAGGCGCCTACGTCTGGGACACCGAGGGCCGACGCTATCTGGATGGCCTGTCGGGCATCGCCGTGAACACCCTGGGTCACAAGCATCCCAAGCTGGTGGCAGCGCTGCAGGATCAGGTCACCAAGATGATCCACAGCTGCAACTACTATCAGGTGCCGCTGCAGGAAGATCTGGCGCGCCTGCTGGTGGAGCGCTCGGGTCTGACCAATGCCTTCTTCTGCAACTCGGGCCTGGAGGCCAACGAGGCCGCACTGAAGATCGCGCGCAAGTTCGGCCATGACAAGGGCATTCACCGCGCCGAGGTGATCGTGTGCGAACGCGCCTTCCATGGCCGCTCGATTGCCACGCTGTCGGCCACCGGCAACACCAAAATCCACGCCGGCTTCGAGCCGCTGGTGGAAGGCTTTGTGCGCGTGCCCTTCAACGACATTGCGGCGCTGGAAGCTGCCGTGGCCAGCCACCCCAACGTGACCGCCATCTTCATGGAAACCATCCAGGGTGAAGGTGGCATCACCCCGGCGCGTGTGGACTACCTGCAAGCCGCTCGCCGCATCTGTGACGACAAGGGCATCTTGCTGATGCTCGACGAGGTGCAGTGCGGCATGGGCCGTACCGGCAAGTGGTTCGCTCACCAGTGGGCCGGCATCCAGCCGGACGTGATGCCCCTGGCCAAGGGCCTGGGCTCGGGCGTGCCGATTGGCGCGGTGGTGTGCGGCCCCAAGGCGGCCCATGTGCTGCAAGCGGGCAACCACGGCACGACCTTCGGCGGCAACCCGCTGGCGATGCGGGCAGGCGTCACCACCATCGAGGCGATGGAAGAGGAGCAGTTGTTGGCGCAGGCCGACCATGTGGGCAAGCACCTGATGGCGGCGCTGCGACGCGAACTGGGCAGCGAGAAGGGTCTGAAGGAGATCCGTGGCCAAGGCCTGATGATCGGCATCGAGCTGGACCGCCCCTGCGGCGTGATCCTGACGCGTGCGATGGAGGCTGGCCTGCTGCTGAGCGTGACCGCCGACACCGTGGTGCGACTGCTGCCGCCCCTGATCTTCACGACCGAACAAGCCGACGACCTGGTCGCCATCCTGGCGCCCATCGTGCGTCAATTCCTGTCTGAAAGCGTGGCCTGACCATGAAGCCCGGAATGAGTCTGATCAAACATTACCTGCAGTTCAAGGACCTGCGCTCGCAAGAGTACGCCTACCTGTTCGACCGCGCCGCCATCATCAAGAAGCGCTTCAAGAACTACGAAAAGTACAACCCGCTGGCCGACCGCACGCTGGCGATGATCTTCGAGAAGGCCTCGACCCGCACGCGCGTGAGCTTCGAGGCGGGCATGTACCAGATGGGCGGCTCGGTGGTGCACCTGACCACCGATGGCAGCCAGCTGGGCCGCAGCGAGCCCATCGAGGACAGCGCCAAGGTGATTTCGCGCATGGTGGACCTGGTGATGATCCGCACCTACGAGCAGGCCAAACTGGTGAAGTTTGCCGCCAATTCGCGCGTGCCGGTCATCAACGGCCTGACCAACGAGTACCACCCCTGCCAGATCCTGGCTGACATCTTCACCTACATCGAGCACCGTGGCTCAATCGAAGGCAAGGTGGTGGCCTGGGTGGGCGATGGCAACAACATGGCCAACACCTGGCTGCAGGCCGCCGAGATCCTGGGCTTCACGGTGCATGTGAGCACGCCGAGTGGCTATGAGATCGATCCGGCCGTGGCCGGCATCCAGTCGACCGACTGCTACAAGGTGTTCAAGGACCCGATGGACGCCTGCCGCGGCGCCGATCTGGTGACCACCGATGTGTGGACCTCGATGGGTTACGAGGCCGAGAACGAGGCGCGCATGAAGGCCTTTGCCGACTGGTGCGTGGACCGCGAGATGATGGCCGTGGCCAAACCCAATGCGCTGTTCATGCACTGCCTGCCTGCCCACCGCGGCGAGGAAGTCGAGGCCGAGGTGATCGACGGTCCGCAGTCGGTGGTGTGGGATGAGGCCGAAAACCGCATGCACGTGCAGAAGGCGCTCATGGAGTACCTGCTGCTGGGACGGATCGGCTGATAACCCTCCCCATGGGGCTGTGCTTCATGGGGACAGGCTCCGCGCCACCTCAAAAATAAAAGGGACTCCGAGGAGTCCCTTTGTCATGGGCGCGCAGAATGTCGCGCCTGGATCATGGCGATGTCAGCGATGCGCGCTCTGGGCAGACACCCGGAACACCGCCATGGCGGCAACGAGCTCATCGGACTGCTGGCGCAGTCGCTCGGCCGCCGCGGCCGTCTGCTCCACCATCGAGGCGTTTTGCTGTGTGGTCTGATCCAGGCGGGTGATGGCCAGGTTGATCTGGCCGACCCCGTCGTTCTGCTCGGAGCTGGAGACGGTGATTTCGCTCACCAAGGCACTGACGCGACGCACCTGTTCGACGACCTCACCGATGATTTCACCAGTGCTGCCAACCAGACTGCTGCCGCTGTCCACCTGCTCGACACTGCGGGTGATGAGCTGTTTGATTTCCTTGGCCGCTTCGGCACTGCGCTGAGCCAGGTTGCGCACTTCGCTGGCCACCACGGCAAAGCCACGGCCTTGCTCGCCGGCCCGTGCGGCCTCGACCGCGGCATTGAGCGCCAGGATGTTGGTCTGGAAGGCGATGCCGTCGATGACGCCGATGATGTCGGTGATCTTTCGGCTGGACTGCTGTATGCCGGCCATGGTGTCCACCACGCGGTGTACGGCCTCACCACCGCGTGACGCCACATCGGAGGCCTGTCCTGCCAGGCGGTTGGCCTGGTGTGCGTTGTCCACGCTGGCGCGGATGGTGGAGGCAATTTCCTCGACCGACGCGGCGGTTTGCGCGATGCTGGCGGCCGCATCTTCGGTACGGCTGCTCAGAGACTGGTTGCCATGCGCGATGTCGGCACTGGCCTGTCGGATGGCGCCGGCCGAGCGGTTCACCTGCTGGATCGCCGTTTCAATGTGCTGAAGGGCATCGAGCAGCTTGCGGCTCACACGCCCCTGCGCTGACAGGTGAGACACCTGCAAATTGACCGTGCCATCGTCACCTTGAATCTGTTCGACGATGCGCATCAATTCTTCGGCCGTGGCAAAGTCCGCCCGGGCACGCAGGGCCAGCAAGACCAGCACGATCGACTCCACGACCACGTAGAGCGCATGCTCGATGACCCGCATGAAACTGGGTTCGGTGAAGCACATCGGGCCCCAGCCCCAGGTCTGAAACTGGTTGAACGTGATGTGGTGAACGGCGATGGCAACCGCCCCGGCGATGATAGCCGCGCTGCTGCGATAAACCACCAGACAAGCCAGGAAAGCGAACACGGCAAAGTGAGCCTCACTGTGTCCGCGCGCGACGTGGATCATCAGGCCGACCATGGTCATGCCCAGGACAGGCAGCCCCACGCGGCTGAGCAAGCCGCCTTTGGACATGGCCGCAACCCCCAGGGACAAGCCCATGAACAGCAAGCCCAACAACAATCCGAGGGTCAGGTTGTCGTAGATCCAGCCGTAAGCCAGGGTGCCCAGAAAGACAGCGGCGATGCCCCACAGCACCACGATGTCATGACGGTGGAACAGGTAACCGGGAGAGGAGTCAGCGCGCATGAAGATGTCCTTTTTCGTGGGCGCATCTTATCGGGACAACCCTGAAAAGGGTGCGTAAAAAAGCACGATGCCTCGGAAAATCAGGGAAGTAAGCGCGATGCCCTTGATTTGAATCATTTCAAAGCCAACACATCGCCGGACCGCGCACCGTGGCGAGGAAGTCGAAGCCGAGGTGATCGACGGCCCGCGGTCGGTCGTGTGGGAGGAGGCCGAAAACCGCATGCATGTGCAGGCGGCCTTCATGGCGTACCTGCTGCTGGAGCGCATCGGCTGACCGGCCGAGCCCTCAGAACTTGTAAGCCAGTCGCAGACCGCCCCAGTGGCGGCCTTGCACCATGATGGGTGCCGACGCTTCCTTGAGCATCACGAACTGCCCCCCACCCATGTCGCGCCGGTAGGTCTGCAGCAAGAAAGGCTTCTTGTTGCGTGCTGAGGCCAAGCCGGTGCGGTCGTTGAAGATTCGCCGCCAGCGTGAGTTGGCCGTGTTCCACATGGTATCGCCCGACCGCTGCGGCTGGCAATATTTGCGGTTGTGGGTAGGGATATAGCCATTGCGATCCACCCCGATGCAAAAGATCACCTGTGGCATAGCCTCCAGAACAGGCTCCTGTATGGGCGGGAAGGCAGCATCGGTGATGGCATTGAAGCGGGTCAGAAACTGCTGCGGATCACTCCCCGATACCGGCTGGTAGTTCTCATCGAACAGATCCGCCAGAGAAATTTGCCGAGATGCCACCGCCGCTTCCAGCACCTCGGAAAGACATGCCGCCACCTGCTGCGCCATCTCGATATAGGGTGTGTCGTTCGTTCGGACACCGCAGGCCGCGATCATCTCCATGAGGGTTTCCGACACACCGAGCACGGTTTCGCTGCGGGCCATGGCCTTGTTCAAGGACTCGCAGGTGCTGCGGACATCCTGCGCCATGTGCTGTGCCTGGTCATGAAGGCCTGCGGACACGTCCACGCTGCACCGCGCCAAATCGTTGATCTGTCCGACGCCATGCTGCACCGCCAGAACCGCCTCCTGGAAGCTCCCCTTGCGAGCCTGAGTGGCCGAGGCGTCCCAGTGGATGTCGCGCTCCAGCGCATGGATGCGCTCATCCAGGCTGGCCACGGTCTTCATGATGGTCTTGGACGTGGCCTCAACCTGTGTCGACAGGTCCTTCACCGCATCGGCCACCACGGAAAAGCCCCGTCCTGCCTCACCGGCCCGCTTGGCCTCCACCGAAGCATTGAAAGCCACCAGACGCGTCTGCAGAGCGATCTGGGTGATCTGCTGGGCGGCCTCGGCCACCTCTCGCAGGGCCCCCACCAACGCAGAGACTTCGTGTTCGATGTTTTCCACCGCCGCGCGTGCCTGACCGACAGCGTTCAAGCTGTCTTCCGTGACATGGTGGATGCCTTCCTGGGACGAGCGGATGTCCTGGAGCTTGCCCATGAGCGCCAAAAGCGCATCGCGCTGACGCTGGGCCATTGCGGAAGTGTCCTCCAGCGCACCTTTGAGCATGGCCGCCTCCAGGCCCAGCCCGGAGGTGTCCTTTTGCAATTGCGCCGCCAGTGCGGTGACGGCACCCGAAGACTGGGCAGACGCCGGCACCTCGACGCAACCCTCGAGCTCAGCCGACGAGGCCCTGTCGGCCGCCGGCCCCCACAAGCCCTTGAAAAAGGAAAGCAGCATGTCGGACCCTCATGCAGGATTGGTCCATCGCCCCAACCTATCGGCTCACCACTCTCTGAGCTTCACGCGCAGTCGGGCGATGGATTGACTGTGCAGTTGGCAGACGCGGGATTCGGTCACCCCCAGCACAGCCGCGATCTCCTTGAGGTTCATGTCCTCTTCGTAATAGAGGCTCATGACAAGTTGCTCACGTTCGGGCAACTTCTTGATCGCTTCCACCAGGGCATGCCGCATGCGATCGTCCTGCAGGAGGCTGAGCGGGTCGCTGCCACTGTCGGCGACATGGCGATCCAGGTAATCCTGATCACCCTCGTCGCCACTCATGTCTTCCAGATAGATGAGTTGGGTGCCACGCACCTTGCCGAGCATGTCCTGGTAATCGGGCAGGCTCAAACCCATCTCGGCGGCAATCTCGCTTTCGTGCGGCGCACGCCCCAGGCGCTGCTCCAGACGATGAACGGCGCTTTCGATGTCGCGCTGCTGCTTGCGGGAGCCCCGGCTGAGCCAGTCTGCCCCTCGCAACTCGTCGAGCATGGCACCCCGGATACGCTGGGTGGCAAAGGTTTCGATCTGCACCCCTTGCGCAGGATCGAAGCGGCTGAGCGCGTCGGCCAGGCCGATCATGCCCACCTGGATCAGGTCGTCGACCTCGACGTTGGCGGGCAATTTGGCCATCATCTGATGCGCCAAGCGGCGCACCAGCGGACTGTACTGGCGCAACATGCCATTGACGTCGAGACGCCCTTTGGCGGTGTACGTGCTGGGTTCCATGTACATCAATTATGGGCCGAGGCAACGCGAGCCGGCAAGGCCGACCCTGGTGAGGTGAGGTGTTCGAAGGCGCTATCGCCCAAGCTCAAGGGCAAGGCACCGTGGAGCAACGCGGCAGCCATTTCCATGAAGTGGGGATCGGGATCGGCGGTGGCCGCTTGCTGGGGGTCAAGCTGATGTGCGCTGCGCTGGGCCACCCCCAGAAAGTCATCGGCGCAACGGGCCAGGCGCTGAGCGACAGGCTCGGCCTGGGCACTCTCGACGGGAGCGCACAGCAACAGGTCGTAGCTCATCCAGCCGCCGCGCTGGCTGAGGATCTTGACGGCCGCATAGGCATCCGTGAGGCCCTCGGCCATGTCATTGGTGAAGATCAGGGGGCGCAATGCCATGCCACGAGCGGGTTGGCCGAACAGGCGCACGATCTCGCTGGCCGAGGCGTGTACCAAGACCACATCGCTGCGGGGCGAGGCATCGGCCAGGGCCGGCAGCAGGCTGGCGCAGGAGCCACGGGCATCCACATGGCGCAGAGGCAAGCCCCTGGCGGCCATGTAGCTGATCTGGTCGGACAGGGGCTCGATGCCCTCGGCCAGATCAAAGGCCACCAGCTCGCTGGGCGCGCGTGCCTGTTCGCTGGCATCGACCACGAGGGTGTGAAGGCCAAAGCCGGCGTAGGCGGCACACAGGCGCTCCAGCACCAGCCCGCCACAGCCGGATCGGCCGTTGGCCACCACGGGAATGAAGCGCAGTACGCGTGAGACGAACATTTGCCGCAAGCCCTGGGCCTGGTCAACAGGATGGTGGGCGCGGGCGCCGGCAGAGCCGGCCTGGGAACGGGCGTGGCGTGTCATCGGCGCTGTCTGAGAACGTTGGCTTGCGTTCAGGGAGCCGCGAGGCTTCACATGGCGCGGGCGGCGGCCTGGGTTTCCGTGTGGCTGGGGGCAGAGAAAACGAGGCTGACCTCGGTGGGGTCGAGGCGGTAGGCCGGGTTCAGGCTGGCGCGCAAAGCGCGGTGCACCAGGGCCTGCGAGGACAGGCGGTGCCAGTCTTCGGGCACGCGCTGGCCATTGGCCACGCCGACCACCTTGAGCTTGTGACGAATCAGGGCGTCCAGGGCCGGGCCGAGCTTGACGGCCTCGTCGAGCTTGGAGAGGATGACGCCGGCACAGGCATCGGCCTGGTAGGCGTGCATCACGTCTTCGATGGCGTCGCCCTGGGCCGCGGTGTTGATGACCAGCAGCTTCTTGATGCTGGGGTGGGCCAGCAGGTCGAGCAGTTCCTTGGTGCGGCCATCGCGCTGGGCCATGCCGGCGGTATCGATGAGGATCATCTTCTTGCCGGACAGCAGCTCCAGCAGGTCTTCCAGCGCGGCGCGGTCGTGGGCCATGTGCACGGGCACGCCCAGGATGCGGCCGTAGGCACGCAGCTGTTCGTGGGCGCCGACGCGGTAGGCATCCAGGGTGATCAGACCCAGGTTGGAGGCACCGTGCTTGGCCGCGAAGGTGGCGGCCAGCTTGGCAGTTGTCGTGGTTTTGCCCACACCGGTGGAGCCGATCAGGGCGAACACACCGCCTTGGTCTTCGATGGCGCGTTCACGGTCGGCCGTGTTGAGGTTGCGTTGCAGCACCTGGGTGGCCCACTGCACTTCGTCGTGGGTGCCGTCGATGACTTCGGCGGGCATGGCGTCGAGCATCTTGCGGATCAGCACGGCCGAGAAACCGCCATCGAGCAGCTTTTGCGCCAGGGCGGCCTGAGCCGGCGTACGGCCGAGCTTTTCGACGAAGGCCATGGTGTCGAAGCGCTCTTTCATCATGGCGCGCATGGCACGCAGCTCGCTCATCATGAAGGCGTTGGCGTCCTGCGCTGCCTTGAGGGCTTCGGCGGTGGCCACTTCGACGGCACTGGGTCGCGCAGCTCCGGCACGGACGGCTGACGCAGGCACCATCTGAGCCATCGTCAGGTCGGCGTGCGCGGCAGGCGTTGCGGTGGCGCGGGCGGCGCGAACAGGTGCGGCCGCGCGCGGGGCGCTGGCCACAGCCGCGGCTTCGGCCTGGTAGGCCGCCCAGTCTTCGGCCAGGTGTTCGTCATGGGCCTGAGCGGCCACGGGGCGGTGAACCAGATCGGCGCCCAGGTCGATGGCTGCGGCCGCTTCGGGAATCGGGGCAGCTTTGGGGGCGGCAAAGCGCTGGCTGAGTTGTTCTTCGGCGTTGGCTGCTGCCACGGGCTCGGCGCGCGACTGCAGGGCAGCCTGGCGACGCTTGAGCATGCGCTCGCGCACGTAGTCCTGGAAGGACAAGGTGCTCATGGCCAGTTGCTTGACGTCGTCCTGCACGGAGCTGGCCAGGTTGGCCATGGCCGAGCGGGCGGGTGAGGCGGCAGGGGCATCGGCCGCCTTGCGAGCACCGACCGGCGCCGGGCTGGCGGGCGCACGGGGGGCGGGGGTGTCCTTGACGTAGCTGTCGATCGCAGGGATGCTCTCGCCGGCCATGGCCAGGATCTCGATGCCGCCTTCGGCCGCGGGCTTGGTGGAGAGGACCACGGCGTCGTCGCCGAATGCCGCCTTGACCTTTTGCATGGCCTCGCGGCTGTTGCGTCCAATGAAGCGCTTGACGTTCATGCGTGGCCTCCGATCAGGGTACCGATGCGAATCGAATGGGTCTCAGGAATCTCGCTGTGGCCCAGCACCTTCAGACGCGGGGCCGCACGCTTGAGCAGACGGGCCACCGAGGGGCGGATGGCGTCTGGCACGAGCAGGCAGGCCGGTTGACCCATGTTTTCCTGGCGCTGGGTGGCATCGGCCGCCTGGCGCGTGAGGTGGTCGGCCACACCCGGGTCCAGCATGGGACCGTTGGGCGAGGTCAGGGCCTGGGTCAGCAGGCGTTCGAGGTCGGGCTCGATGGCGATGACGTCCAGCTCCTTCACCGGGCCATAGATCTGCTGCACGATGGCAGGAGCCAGGCCAATGCGAATGCGGCGGGCCAACTCGGCCGGATCCTGCGCCACCTGACCACCGGCCGAGGCGCTTTCGGCCAGGGTTTCGATGATGGAGCGCATGTCGCGGATGTGCACACCCTCTTCCAGCAGGAGCTGGAGGACCTTTTGCAGGATGGGGATGCCGACCATTTTGGGAACCACGTCTTCGATGAGTTTGGGAGCCAGTTTTGTCACATGCTCCACCAGCTGTTGGGTTTCAACCCGGCCCAGCAGCTTGGCGGCGTGCAGTTGCATCAAGTGTGAGAGATGTGTGGCCACGACAGTCGATGGATCAACGACCGTGTAACCCGCCATTTGTGCGGCATCCCTTTGCCGCTCCTCCACCCACACCGCCGGCAACCCGAAGGCCGGATCGGTGGCCGCCGCCCCCTGAATGGGGTTCGTCACATGCCCCGGATTGATCGCCATCAGCATGTTGGGGAAGACCTCACCCTCGCCCACCACGGCCCCGCGCAGGGTGATGCGGTAGAAGCTGGGACGCAGCTCCAGGTTGTCCTTGATGTGCACCGACGGTGGCAAAAAGCCGACTTCTTGCGCGAACTTGCGGCGAACGCCCTTGATCCGGTTGAGCAGGTCGCCGCCGCGGTCCTTGTCAACCAGCTGGATCAGGCGATAGCCGACTTCCAGGCCCAGGGTGTCGACGGGCTGCAGGTCTTCCCAGGTAGCCTCGCCACCGGGGGCGACCGCGGCCGCGGGCTTTTCGACCGGCTTGGGCGCCAGGCGCTCTGCCTCCTGCTTCTGGTGGTTGCGCCAGGCGCCGTAACCCAACAGGCTGGCCACCGGCAAAAAGACGATGGAGGGCATGCCCGGGATCACGCCCAGCAGGAAGATGATGCCAGCGGCCACACCCAGCACCTTGGGATTGGCCAGCATCTGACCCATGATCTGGGTGCCAACGTCCTGCTCCTTGCCCACGCGGGACACCACCATGGCGGCGGCCACCGAGATCAGCAGGGCCGGGATCTGTGCGACCAGGGCATCACCCACGGCCAGCAGGATGTAGGAGCTGGCGGCCTCAGAAGCCGACAGACCGTGCTGCACGACGCCGATGATGAAGCCACCAATGATGTTGATGAACAGGATCAGGATGCCGGCGATGGCGTCGCCACGCACGAACTTGGAGGCACCGTCCATGGAGCCATGGAACTCGGCCTCTTCCTGCACCTCACGGCGACGGCGCTTGGCCTCGGGCTCGTCGATGAGGCCGGCATTCATGTCGGCGTCAATGGCCATTTGCTTGCCGGGCATCGCGTCCAGGGCAAAGCGTGCGCCGACTTCGGCGATCCGCTCGGCACCCTTGGTGATCACGACGAAGTTGATCACGACGAGGATGGCGAACACGATCAGGCCGACCGCAAAGTTGCCACCGATCAGGAAGTGACCGAAGGACTCGATCACTGCGCCCGCAGCGCCGGTGCCGGTGTGGCCTTCCATCAGCACGACCCGGGTCGAGGCCACGTTCAGTGCCAGGCGCAGCAAGGTGGTCAGCAGCAGCACAGCCGGGAAGGCCGCAAAGTCCAGCGGCCGCAGCATGGTGGCAGCCACCATCATCACCATCAGGGCGGTGGCGATGTTGAACGTGAAGAACAGATCCAGCAGGAAGGGCGGCAGCGGCAGCACCATCAGCGCCAGCACGGCCACCACCACGATGGGGGCGGCCATGGCCTGGAAGCGCTTGGGGTCACCGCCCGTCAGGGCCTGGAGTTTGAGCAACATCGGGTTCATGCTTCAGCCTCTGCTTGCATGGCGGCGGCGCGGGCCTTCGCCTTGTCGGACTGCTGGGGATCGAGCTCGCGCGGCACCTCCAGATCGGGCAGGTTGCCCGGCATCGGGGCCTGGCCGGTCAGGGCCTGACGCAGCTGGAACACATAGGCCATCACCTGAGCGACAGCCGTGTACAGGGCCACCGGCACTTCCTGCTCCAGCTCGGTGTTGGCATACAGGGCACGGGCCAGTGGCGGCGCTTCGAGCACAGGGACACGGTGCTCGGTGGCGATGTCACGGATCTTGAGCGCGACCAGGTCCAGACCCTTGGCCACCACACGCGGCGCGCCCATGCTGGCCTCTTCGTACTTCAGCGCCACAGCGTAGTGGGTCGGGTTCATCACGACCAGATCGGCCGTGGGCACAGCGGCCAGCATGCGCTTGCGAGCCTGCTCGCGCATCAGCTGCTTGATGCGGCCCTTGACCTCCTGGTTGCCTTCCTGCTGCTTGAACTCTTCCTTGACGTCCTGATGGCTCATGCGCATGCGCTGGGCAAACAAGAACTTCTGCAACGGCCAGTCCAGCAAGGCGAAAGCCGCGATCACCAGCAGCATCGAACCCATCACCTCGGCCAAAGTGGAGCCCAAGGTCGCGATGGCCGCCGGCAGTGGCATCGCCAGCAGGTCGACCATGCGGGGCCAAGCCTTGTACAGGAACATGACCCCCGCCACTCCCAGGATCAGCCCCAGCAAGCTGGCCTTGAGAGCGTCGATGAGCTGCTGCTTGGAAAACACGCGGCCAATGCCGCTGATGGGATTGAGTGTGCTGAACTTGGGTTGCAGCACCTTGAAGGACATCACCCAGCCACCAGCCAAGACGCTGGCCGCCACCGAAGCGAATGCGATGCCGATCGCAAAGGGAATCACGACGATCAGCCCCTCCAAGGCCCACGCACTCAGGCGCTGAACCATCATCTCGGGTGCGGCCACGGTGCGTGCGTCGAAGCGCAGGCCGGCATTCAAGAGCTTCTGCATGTGGTTCATCCACACCGGCGTGAGCCCCATCAGCACGCCGGTGGCGACGAGCACGACCAGAAAGTGACCCAGGTCCTTCGAGCGGACCACCTGGCCTTCGTCCTTGGCTTTCTGCAGCTTCCGCGCGGTGGCGGGTAACTGCTTGTCTTGTGCGCTGTCGTCGGACATGGTGAGAAAACACTCCTGCTGGAACAGGATTGTTGGTCAGCCCCGCCCAAACTTGAGCGAGATAAGCAGGGCCACCCACCCCCTTTTCCCCGCACCCGACACCCGTTGGGCGACCATGCGCCCCCCCGGACACATCACAAATGTGACAATTGCCTGCAAAATGAGGCTTCATTGGCAGTTGACGGCGCCCCCAATCCGTCACACTGCCCCAAACGTCCGAATCAGGCTCAGGCCCGCCAACCCCATCCTGCCGCGTCGATGACCTCCGAGACCCCCCAGTTCCAAGCCCACTGCGAGCGCCTGATCGGGCTGCTGCCCGAACTGGCCAACAGTGTGATCCGCCGCACACTCGAAGCCCTGCGTGCGCCCAAGGGAGACTTGGCCGTGGCGCAGGATCGGCAGTTGATCTTCGGGCTTGCCAGCCTCCTGCAGCAGCACCAGTTGCGCTTCCAAGAAGCCCTGACGCACCGCTTTCAATCCGAGATCGCCATGGCGCGCCAGTCCAGGCAGACTCACTCGGAAGCGCGCAAGTCACCCGGACTCAAACTCGACGAACTCAGTCTGGTGGACGAGTCCGCCGCAGAGACCACGATCGAGGTGGCACGCACGGTCCAGCTCATTGACTTGGTCACCGAGTGGTCGCTGCGCGAGTTCCAGTCCTACACGGCCGCCTTGCGTGGCGATCCCGACATCCACGCCGAGGCCAACCCATTCAGTCCGGCCGCTTTCGCCCGTGCCTTGAGTGACGCGGTGTCCGTGCTGCAACTGCCTGGCGCCGAACGACAGCTGCTACTGCGCGTGGCCGGCAAGGAGCTGGCCCGACTGCTGCATCGCTTTTATGGCGATGCCAACCTGCAACTGCATCAGGAAGGTGTGATCCCGGTTGAGTACAAGGCCGTGATCAACCCGCACGCACCGGCGGCCGCGGCACTGGACGTGAACCGCCCTGGGGCACTGGATGCCCTGCTGCAACGGCTGCCCGCGGCCCTGCAGATGAGTCCGTCTGTGGTGACGGCCGCACTCGACCGCGCACTGCAACAACTGCCGCTCAACCAACTCGGCGCCCAGGTTGACGACCCGCACGCCATCCAGAGTCTGAGTCAGTTGCTGGAACGCATGGTCAAGGAAAGCGGCTCCGTCCCCGCCGTGCAGCCGGTGGTGCAGGACCTGCAGACCAGCATGATCCGTCTGGCCCTGCAGGAGCCACAGCTGGTGGAAAACCTGCAGCACCCGAGTTGGCAGCTCATCAACGATCTGGTGTCCTATGTGGGTGGGTTCCGACATGATGAGGCGGCTGAGCAGCACGCCTTCATCGAACAGATCCGCCCCATCATTGACCAGTTGGTGAGCAACACCAGCCCCCAGGCTGACGACTTCGTGCAGGCACGTCAGGCCATCCAGGAAGCGATCGACGCGCAGAGCGCGGAGTTGCTGGCCAGCCGCGAAGCCACGCTCAAAGCCCTGGAAGAGGCAGACCATCTGGAAACCCTCAAAGGCCTGCTCCACCAGCAAGTGGAGCAGCATCTGGAAGGGCACACGGTCCCGATCGTCGTCAGTGACTTCCTGCGGGGGCCCTGGGTCGACGTCATGGTCCACGTGATGACCCAGGGAGACATGGACGAGCAAGAAAGCCATGGCCTGATCAACGTCGTGGAAGAGCTGGTGACCAGCTTGCAGCGTCCGACCACCCTGGACGAGCGCGACCGCCTGCGTGCGATGCTGCCTTCGCTCACCGAGCGGCTGCGCAAGGGCATGGCCCTCATCAACTGGCCCCCCAAGCTGCGTGGCGACCTGATGGAACAGCTGATGGTTGTTCACGCACGTTACCTGCGCAGCCCGCCAGCGCCCGCCACGCCGAGCGAGCCCCCGCGCGAACTGACACCGCACGAAATCGTCTCGCAGATGCGCTCGGAGCACATTGACTCGGTGTGGGAGCAGCTCAACCCCGACCCCGAGCCCAAAGTGCATGTCGGTGCCTTGCCCACGGTGCCCATGGGCCTGTCGGCGGCCGAGGACACCCCATCCGGGCCTGAGGCCGCTGAGGCCTGGGTGGAAGGCCTGCATCCGGGCACCTGGTTCAAACTGTCGATCCAGGGAGAATGGGTCAACTCGCGTCTGATCTGGGTGAGTCGCAACCAGCGCTTTTTCATGTTCACCGGTCGTCAGACCGACGACATCCACACCCTGCCTCGTCAGGTGCTGTGCAACCTGCGCGAGCAGGGCCTGGTGACCGAGGTGCAGCAGCGCAGCCTGGTGCAGCGCGCCGCCGACAGCCTGATGGGCGATCTCGGCGACTGAGTCAGGCTGCGTCGGCCGGCGCCACGGTCCACTGCTGACGCACATCGCCTGCCGGGTTGAGGCTGTGCAGGTGCACCGGAAAGCCCCACAGGCGGGCCACATGCTTGAGCACCTCACGAGTGCCCTCCCCCAAGGGCCGGTCATTGTGCCGGGCATGCCGCAGGGTGAGTGCACGATCGCCGCGCAGGTTCACGCTCCAGACCTGGATGTTGGGCTCGCGCGAACCGAGGTCATACTGACGTGACAACGCCTCTCGCAAGGCACGATAACCACTGTCGTCGTGGATGGCACTGACCTCGTATTCGCTCGCAGCCTCCTCATCACGGATGGCAAACAAGCGAAAATCGCGCATCACCTTCGGACTCAGGAACTGGCCGATGAAGCTCTCGTCCTTGAAGTTGCGCATGGCGTAGTCCAGGGTCTTGAGCCAGGCGTGGGCCTCTTTCGGCTGCCCCTCGGCCGATCCCGCAAAGTCCGGAAACCAGGCGCGGTCCTCCGGCGTCGGCTGCTCGCAGATGCGCTTCAAATCCGTGTACATCGCAAAGCCCAGCGCATAGGGATTGAGTCCGCTGTACGCCCGGTGTCCCACCGGAGGCTGGTAGACCACGTTGGTGTGCGACTGCAGCCACTCCATCATGACCCCGTCGCTGAGCCAGCCGTCGTCGTACATGGTGTTGAGCAAGGTGTAGTGCCAGAACGTGGCCCAGCCCTCGTTCATCACCTGGGTCTGGCGCTGCGGGTAAAAGTACTGCGCGACCTTGCGCACGATGCGCACGATCTCGCGCTGCCAGGGCTCCAGCAGCGGTGCGTGCTTCTCGATGAAGTACAGCAGGTTCTCCTGTGGCTCGGCCGGGAAGCGTTTGACCGCTTCCTCTTCAGCCTTGTCGGCACGACGCGGCAAGGTCCGCCACAGGTCGTTGACCTGCTGCTGCAGATAGGCCTCACGCTCTTCGCGGCGGGCCAGCTCCTTGTCCAGCGACAGCTTGCCCGGCCGCCGGTAGCGGTCCACCCCGTGGTTCATCAGGGCATGACACGAGTCCAGCAGGGCCTCGACCGCGTCCACGCCGTGACGCTCCTCGCACTGCGCCACATAGTTCTTGGCGTAGACGAGGTAGTCGATGATCGAGCCCGCATCCGTCCACATCCGGAACAGGTAGTTGCCCTTGAAAAAGCTGTTGTGCCCGTAGGCCGCGTGCGCGATGACGAGCGCCTGCATCGCCATCGTGTTCTCCTCCATCAGGTAGCTGATGCAGGGATTCGAGTTGATGACGATCTCATAGGCCAGGCCCATGAAGCCACGCCGGTAGTTCTTCTCCGTGGCGATGAACTCCTTGCCGTACGACCAGTGCCGGTAGTTCACCGGCATGCCCACGCTGGCGTAGGCGTCCATCATCTGCTCGGCGGTGATGATCTCCAGCTGATTCGGGTAGGTATCGAGGTGGAAACGCTCGGCCGTGGCCCGGATGACCTCGTGGTAATCCTCGATCAGCTCGAACGACCAATCGGCCACGCCGGGCAGGGGCTTGGACAATGTCGACAGACTCATGCGGCCACCCCTTCCTTCTTGAACAGCTCCCGGAAGACGGGATAAATCTCTGAGGCCTCGAGCACCTTGCGCATCGCAAAGTGAGGGTGCGTCTCACTGAGGGCCAGGTACTCATCCCAGAGGTTTTGTTCGGTCTGCGCCACCTGCACATAGGCGAAGTAGCGCACCTTGGGCAGGATCTTCTGGGCCAGGAGTTCGCTGCAACGGCTGGAGTCGTGGTGCCAGTTGTCGCCATCGCTGGCCTGAGCCACATAGATGTTCCACTCGCTGCTGGGGTACCGGGCCTCGATGATCTGGTCCAGCAGCACCAGCGCGCTCGACACCACGGTGCCCCCGGTCTCGGTCGCGTGGAAGAAATCCTGCTCGCTCACTTCCTGAGCCTGGGTGTGGTGGCGGATGAAGACCAGGTCGATCTTCTCGTAATGCCGGGTCAGGAACAGGTAGAGCAGGATGAAGAAGCGCTTGGACAGTTCCTTGCGCTGCTCGTCCATCGAGCCAGAGACGTCCATCACGCAGAACATCACCGCCTGGGTCGTGGGTACCGGCACCTTGATGCGGCTGCGGTAGCGCAGGTCGATCGGGTCCAGATAGGGAATCGCCTGAATGCGGCCCTTGAGGTGCGCGATGCGCGCTTCCAACTGGGCGATCTCGGCCTCGTGCGCGTGCGCCAAGGTGGCATCGCGCGGCGCCGTGGCGCGCAAGGTGGCGAGTTGCGCCTCCAGTTCGTGCAGCTCGCGGCGTGACGATGCCCCCAGCGCGATGCGCCGCCCCAGCGCCCCGCGCATCGAGCGCACCACATGCAGGTTGTTCGGCGTGCCCTCGCTGGAATAGCCGGCCCGTTGGCTCTTCCACTCCGGCACCTCGGCCAGCGCGGTGCGCACCAGATTGGGCAAGGCCAGGTCCTCGAAGAAGACCTGCATGAACTCTTCCTTGCTCAGGGTGAAAACGAAATCGTCCTCGCCCTCCCCGCTGTCGCTCGCATCGCCTTGCCCACGGCCCTGCCCCTGTCCACCCTGCGGCTTCTCGATGCGGTCGCCGCGCACGTACTCGCGGTTGCCGGGGTGCACGACCTCGCGGTTGCCGCCCTCACCATGACCAAACACCGGCTCGGACAGGTCACGCTTCGGGATGCTGATGTCCTCGCTCTTTTCCATGTCGCGAATGCTGCGCCCATTGATGGCGCGCTGCACCGCCTCACGCACCTGCGTCTTGTAGCGACGCAGGAAGCGCTCACGGTTGCCGACCGACTTGTTCTTGCCCGCCAGCCGCCTGTCGATGATGTGTTGACGTGTCATGTGGGCAGTCCGCCGTTTTAACCAAGCTGCCACCACGGAGCCGGCTTCGCCGGGCCGTCAGTGGCGCCCCCTGGAGGGGGAGCGCCGACCGGCGCTCGGGGGTGGTCCATCAAGATCATGACGATTTCCGGACGCGCAGATACCACTCGCACAGCAGGCGCACCTGCTTGGGCGTGTAGCCCTTCTGCACCATGCGGTTGACGAAGTCCTCGTGCTTCTTCAACTCATCGGCACTGGCCTTGGCGTTGAAGCTGATGACGGGCAACAGCTCTTCGGTGTTGCTGAACATCTTCTTCTCGATCACGGTACGCAGCTTCTCGTAGCTGGTCCACAGTGGGTTCTTGCCGCCGTTGTTGGCCCGCGCACGCAGCACGAAGTTGACGATCTCGTTGCGGAAGTCCTTCGGATTGGCAATGCCCGCCGGCTTCTCGATCTTCTCGAGCTCGGCATTGAGCGAGCCGCGGTCGAAGATCTCGCCCGTGTCGGTGTCTCGGTACTCCTGATCCTGGATCCAGTAGTCCGCGTAGGTCACATAGCGGTCGAAGATGTTCTGGCCGTACTCGGAATAGCTCTCCAGGTAGGCCGTCTGGATCTCCTTGCCGATGAACTCCGCATAGCGCGGCGCCAGCATCTCCTTGATGTAGCTGATGTACTTCTGCTCTGTCTCGGCCGGGAACTGCTCGCGCTCGATCTGCTGCTCCAGCACATACATCAGATGCACCGGATTGGCCGCCACCTCGGCAGAGTCGAAATTGAACACCTTGGAGAGGATCTTGAAGGCAAAGCGCGTCGAGATGCCGCTCATGCCCTCATCGACCCCGGCGTAGTCGCGGTACTCCTGAATCGACTTGGCCTTCGGATCGGTATCCTTCAGGCTCTCGCCGTCGTACACCAGCATCTTGCTGAAGATGCTGCTGTTCTCCGGCTCCTTCAAGCGGGTCAGCACAGCGAACTTCGACAACATGCGCAAGGTGCCCGGCGCACAGGGCGCATGGGCCAGCGACGAGCCGCGCAACAGCTTCTCGTAGATCTTGACCTCCTCGCTGGCGCGCAGACAGTACGGCACCTTCACGATGTAGATGCGATCGAGAAAGGCCTCGTTGTTCTTGTTGTTGCGAAACGCCTTCCACTCGCTCTCGTTCGAGTGCGCCAGCACCACCCCGTCAAACGGGATGGCGCCAAAGCCTTCCGTGCCCTTGAAGTTGCCTTCTTGCGTGGCCGTCAGCAGCGGGTGCAGCACCTTGATGGGCGCCTTGAACATCTCGACGAACTCCAGCAGGCCCTGGTTGGCCAGGCACAGCCCACCGGAGTAGCTGTAGGCATCCGGGTCGTCTTGTGCGTAGGTCTCGAGCTTGCGGATGTCCACCTTGCCCACCAGCGACGAGATGTCCTGGTTGTTCTCGTCGCCCGGCTCGGTCTTGGCAATGCCCACCTGCTTGAGGATGCTGGGGTAGCGCTTGACCACGCGGAACTGACGGATGTCGCCACCGAACTCCTCCAGGCGCTTGACGGCCCAGGGGCTCAATACCCGTTGCAGGTAGCGCCTCGGGATGCCGTACTCCTGCTCCAGGATCGGCCCGTCTTCCACCGGGTCGAACAGCCCCAGCGGCGACTCGTTCACCGGCGAGCCCTTCAAGGCAAAGAAAGGCACATGCTCGGCCAACTGCTTCAGGCGCTCGGCGATCGACGACTTGCCCCCCCCTACCGGGCCCAGCAGGTAGAGGATCTGTTTCTTTTCCTCCAGGCCCTGTGCGGCGTGCCGGAAGTAGGACACCACCTGCTCGATGGCCTCCTCCATGCCGTAGAACTCTTCGAAAGCCGGATAGAGCTTGATGACCTTGTTGGCGAAGATACGCGACAAACGCGGGTCATGTCGCGTGTCGAGCATCTGGGGTTCGCCAATGGCCTTGAGCATGCGCTCGGCCGCCGTGGCGTAAGCCATCGGATCTCGTTTGCACAGGTCGAGGTATTCCTCCAGCGAATACTCTTCCTCGCGGGTGCGCTCGTAACGAGCGGCGAAGTGACTGATCACGTCCATGCAGACCTCCGAACATCGACTCACGCCATCGATGCCTGCAGACGGGACGGACCACCATGATGACCCGGCGCGCCATGTCAGGCATCGCCTCAACACCAAAGATCACGCAAACCTCAGGGCTTGCCACTCACTACTTGCTGACTATCTTGCACCTTTTTCAAAATCCGTGTGCGGCAAAGTGCACAACATCTCAGACATTGCTGGTCGCGCGCACCTCTTCCAGACTGGTGATGCCGGCAAGCACCTTTTCAATGCCATCCTGGCGCAGGGTCCGCATCCCTTCGATCATGGCCTGCCGCTGAAGTTCCTCGGCCCGCGCCCCGGTCTGGATCAGGCGACGCAACTCACGACTGATGCTCATCAACTCGTGGATGCCCGCGCGCCCGTGATAGCCCGTCTGGTTGCAGTGCTCACAGCCAGGGCTGTGGTACGTCTGAACCACCCCCGACTCGGCAAAGCGCTCCTGCCAGTCCGCCCTCACCTGCTCCAGCGTCATCACGGTGCTGTCCTTGCCAAAGGCATGGAGGTAGTCGCGCGCCAGTTCGTCCAGATAGGTCTCGCTGGCCGGTTCGGCCACGCGGCAGTGCGTGCACAGGCGTCGCACCAGACGCTGCGCCAACACCACCAGCAGCGAATCGGCAAAGTTGAACGGGTCCATGCCCATGTCCAGCAAGCGGGTCACGGTTTCAGGGGCGCTGTTGGTGTGCAGGGTCGACAGCACCAGGTGCCCCGTCAGCGAGGCTTCCACCGCCATGCCGGCCGTCTCCACATCGCGCATTTCACCCACCATGATCACGTCGGGATCGGCACGCAAGAAGGCACGCAAGGCCTTGGCAAACGTCCAGTCGATCTTGGGATTGACCTGCACCTGACGCAGGCCCGGCTGGGTGATTTCCACCGGGTCCTCGGCCGTCCAGATCTTGCGCTCGGGCACGTTGATGAAACTCAGCGCCGAGTGCAGCGTGGTCGTCTTGCCCGAACCGGTGGGCCCCACGCACAGCATCATGCCGTAAGGACGCTCCATCGCCTCCGTGAGGCGCCCCAGGTTGTGCGGGCTCAGGCCGATCTGGTCAAGGGGCAAAGGCCGCGCCGAACTCAGGATCCGCATCACCACGTCTTCCAGCCCGTTGTTGGTGGGCACCGTGGCCACCCGCAACTCGATGCGGTACTGCGGCACGAAGCGGGCGAAATTGATCTTGCCATCCTGGGGA
This sequence comes from Burkholderiales bacterium, assembly GCA_029268225.1. GTDB lineage: Bacteria > Pseudomonadota > Gammaproteobacteria > Burkholderiales > Burkholderiaceae_C > Aquabacterium. The sequence continues at coordinate 33,764 of JAJUGJ010000022.1, forward strand.
CGCCGCCGCTCGGAAATGTCCAGATCACACATGATCTTGACGCGCGCGATCATGGCCGAGCGGTAGTTGTGCGGCAACTCCAGATAGGGAATCAGCACCCCATCCTTGCGGAAGCGGATCTTGATCTTCTCGCGGCCTGGGTAGCTCTCGATGTGGATATCAGAGACGCCCTGGCTGTAGGCCTCGATGATCATGGTGTTGATCAGACGCACCAGCGAGTTGTCGCTTTGCTCGATGGGGCGGTCCTCATCCTGCTGGGTGCGCTCGCTGCCCTCTTTCTCCAGATCCTCGATGAGCTTGCCCGAACTCATCTTGTCCAACTCGATCGCACCGGAGTCGGTGGGCGGCGTGAACGGGAGGTCCCAGACATCGGCGCCGAGTCGGTGATACGACTCCTTGATCATGGTGTCCAGCTGCGTGGCCTGGGCCAGCACCGGCACCACCTTGCACTGGGCGATGAACTCGATCTCGGACAACACCAGCCGCTTGCTCGGGTCATCGATGGCCACGATCAATGCCCCATTGCTGAGCATCAGGGGGACGACCTTCAGCCGATTGGCCACGTTGTAGGCCAGTTTGGTCAGCGCCCCGGGGTCGATCGGAAATTTGCTCAGGTCCACCAGGGGGTAGCCCATCTTGCGCGCCAGCGCCAGCAGGAGCTGCTCGTAGGTGACCAGCCCCATCTGCACCAGCAATTCACCCAGCGGCACCGAACGGTCCTGCCGTTGACGCTCCAGCGCGCTGTCCAACTGATCGTCGTTGATCAGCCCCATGGCGATCAGCGCCTCGCCGATGCGCACCATGGGCATGCTGCTCTGCTTGTCGATTGCCGCAAGCAGCTGCTCCCGCGTGACCACCAATTGCGACTGCAAGACCTCGCTCAGCTTTTCCTTGCGCAAGATCGCCTGCTCTTGCACCTCGCGGGCCATCTGCTCTTCGGTCAGCACCTCGGTGTCGATGAAACCCGGTCCACGCGGGAGGCCAAAGTCGGCATCGGCCAGCACGTCACGGGGCACGAAGAGACGAGTGACCGCGCCTTCCACGCCATCCGGCGGAAACAAAAACACCCCGTAGCCGGTCTCGGTATGCCCCACCGTCACACCTTCCAGGTGTGCACCGCCTTGGATCGCCACCCGGTATGGCGTCACCTGGCATGCATCAAGAGGGTCCATCCCCCCCTCCGCCGCCTTGGTCACCGTCGGCATCACCGGCCGTGTCAGGCGCAGGCTGCGAAACTGGCCGAAGCGCAGGGGCATCGTGGTGCGCGCAGGTGGCACCTGGACGTGGGCCACCCCCTCCTGTGGCACGAAGAAGCTCAGCCGGCCCTTCATGACTCGCCCATTGAGCCCCTCGATCTCGCAGGGCTCCGACTCGGTTTGCGGCATCGCCGCCGGGTACACCGAGAAAGGCGGCATCGGCCAGCGGAACACACCGTTGTCCGGCCCGCTGGCTTCGTCTCCTTCTTCGCCCGCCAACTCCAGCGGTGCCAGGCTCAGTTCGTCCTCAGGGGGCGTCTGCGTCGGAGAAAAGCTCAGGTCGGAATCAGGCATGTCAATCCAGTCAGCAGTCAGGCGGTTACCGCAACTCAGCCTGATGCACAGGCCCACGTCATGCTATAAAAAAAACACGGCAAATCGTGCAACCGGGGCATCTTCCTGCGGGTTCACACTCAGAAATCGCGCGGTTTGAAGCTCAATTGCATCAGGGATGGCACCCGGCCATCCACATCAGCCGGCAAAACCTCGGTGCGGTCGAGTGCGCGCAACACCGCATCATCCCAGGGCGTCACCCCGGATGACGTCACCAGCCGGCGCGAAATGATGCGCCCGTCGGGGGCACAACGCACCTCCACCACAGCCTGCGGGTTGCCCTGGATGGTTTCGGTGAAAACGATGTTGGGCTTGATGCGCGCAATGATGCGTCCCGCATAGCCCGCCGAGGGGCCGCTTGAACGGGCCGCCGAGCCGGGGCCGGCTGCGCCCCCACCCAGCGACGACATCATGCGCTGCAGATTGGCCTGGCGTTGCGCCTCCAGTTCGGCGGCACTCAGACTACGGCTTTTCGGATCGGTCACCGGCGCTGGCTTGACGGGCTTCTCCGGCTTGGGCGTGTCCGCTTTTTTCGGCTCAGGCTTCTTGGGCTCCGCCTGCCTGGGCTCGGACTTCTTCACCGGCTCAGGCTTGGGCTCCGGCGGCTCCACCTTCCTGGGCTGGGGCTTGGCCACGGGTTTGGGCGGTGTCTTGGCAATGACCAGGTCAGGCGGCCGCTGGGGTTCGGGCTCGGGGTCCACGGCCTTGACCGGCTCGGGACGAACCAGGGGACGCTCGCGCACAGCCGGCTGCGGTGGAGGCGGCGGCACCGCCCCCCCTGCCACGCGGGGAATCTCGGACCAGACCTCGGCCTCCACCGGCGCCGGGTCGCTCATCTTCCAGTTCACACTGAGCGCCAGCCCGAGCAGCAGCAAGCCATGCGCCCCGAGCGCCAGCCACAAGCCCGGACCACGCCAGCGCTCCGACTCGTACGGACGCCACCCGACTGGCGAGCCAATGACCATGCCCGACGGCGCGCTCACCCCTCAACCTCCGGTGGTGCGCACGGACAGGCCCACGCGTGCCACGCCGGCCTTCTGCAGCACGTCCATGATGCGCACGACCTCTTCGTAGCGGACATCCTTGCGGGCGCTGATGATGACCGGGACGGCGCTGGCCCCACCCTCTGCGTCGCCCTGCAGCGCCTTGACGCGCTCGGCCAACTCGTCCACCGCCAAGGTGTCCGCATCCTGGCTGTTGACACGCAGGCGCACCCGCTCGTCTTCCTGCACCACCACCTCGATCACCTTTTCGGGCGCCTGACGGGCCTTGCCCATGCTGGGCAGGTCGACCACACCCGTGGGCATCAGGGGCGCGCTGACCATGAAGATGATGAGCAGCACCAACATCACATCGATGAAGGGCACCATGTTCATCTCGTTGCGGGTGCGACGGCGGCGTCCGCCTCGGGCGTTGAGTTCGGCCACGGTCAGCGTCCCATCGTGCTGCGGCTGGCCTCGGCGGCGCCCGGTGTCACCGGCGCGGCATTGCGCGCCAGGATGTTGGAGAACTCCTCGATGAAGGACTCCATCTGGATCGCCACCCGGTCAATGTCACGGGCAAAGCGGTTGTAGGCCAGCACCGCCGGAATGGCGGCGAACAGACCGATGGCCGTGGCCACAAGGGCTTCGGCAATACCCGGTGCCACCGTGGCCAGCGACACCTGCTGCACGTTGGACAAGCCCGTGAAGGCGTGCATGATCCCCCAGACCGTGCCAAACAGGCCAATGTAGGGCGACACCGAGCCCACAGAACCCAAGAAGTCGAGGCGGGACTCGATGGCATCCATCTCACGCTGGAAGCTGGCCCGCATGGCGCGGCGTGCACCGTCGAGCAGCGTGCCGACATCGGCCACCCGGCGCTCGCGCAGCTTCATGAACTCGCGCATGCCCGAGGCAAAAATGCGCTCCTGCGGGGAACGGGGTCCTTGCTGGTCACGGGTCGCATCCTGGTAGAGCTCCTGCAAGGTGCGTCCGGCCCAGAATTCGCGGTCGAACTCGTCGTTGTCCTGGCGCACGCGCTTGAGGCTGCTCACCTTGCTGAAGATCACGCTCCAGCTTGCGACGGACACCAGCAAGAGCAGCAACATCACGACCTGCACCACCATGCTGGCTTCCAGCACGAGGGTCAAGATGGACATGTCTTGGTTCATGAATCAACCTTTGGAAGCAGAAATCGGGGTGGGCAGGATCGCGAGGATGCGTGCGGGAATGCGGCCAGGGCGGAAGCTGTCTTCGCTGGCCGGGTCATCGGTCGGGGCCCCACGGGACGCCACCGGCTGCACCCAGCCAATGCGCACCATGCCCTGTGTCAAGAGGGCATCACCACGCCAGACCTCTTGCGCGAACGTCACGCTGGCACGTCCGACCTCGGTCACGGCCACGGTCACCGTCAGCTGATCGTCCAGGCGAGCAGGCTTGAGGTAGCGCAGCTGCGTTTCGGCCACGATGAACATGCCCTCGCCAGCACGTCGCATGCTTTCTTGCCCGAAGCCCAGGGTCGAGAGCCACTCGGTGCGCGCCCGCTCCATGAACTTGAGGTAGTTGCCATAAAACACGATGCCCCCGGCATCGGTGTCCTCCCAGTACACACGCACCGGGTGGCAGTGATGGTAGCGGCTCGGCTCCACGGACACTTCAGCAGGCACCACAGGGGGCGCAGACGAGACAGGAGAAACGCTCATAGACGCGCATTATCGCGCCTCAGGCCAAACCCGACCGGCGCCTCACAGGAAGTCCGGCGCCTGCACCGCGTGCAAGGTCACCTGGGTTTCGCCATGGCGCTCGCGCGAGCGCAGCCACCACACGCCCCCCTTCTTGACCGACCAGGCCAGATCGTGCCCGGTCAGCAACCGGGCGGCCAGCATGCCCAGGGTGGGCTGGTGCCCCACGATCAACACCGCCTCCTTGGCATGAGGCCAGCGGGCTGCAGCCAGCAGATCGTCCACCGAAGCCTGCGGGTCGATGGTGGCCACGGTCTTGAACGGGCGCCCCAGGGCCTGCGCCGTCTGCTGCGTGCGCTGCGCCGGGCTCACCAGCACCCGCGTCGATTCGGGCAGACGCTGATTGAGCCACACGGCCATGCGCTCGGCCTGACGCTCGCCCTTGCTGGTCAAGCGCCGCGCCAGGTCGGCCTGAAAGTCGATGTGCACCTCGATGGGGGCACCCGCGGCGCGCTGGGCCAACACCTGCTCATCGTCCAAAGGCAGGTCTTCGGCCTGCGCGTGTCGCCACAAGATCAGATCCATGGTCCCTCCTTCGGCTTCATGGTGTGCTGCCTGGGCGACCATCATGCCGCCCGCCTGCGTCGATCAGATGACAGCGCCGTGCAAGGCCATCAAGGCCTGCTGGGCGCTGTGACCGGTCTGTGGCACGCGCTCGTAATGGCCGTCGCTGAACTGGATCCAGGCGTCCTTGCCATCGAGCAGATAGGGCACCAGACACTCGTCGATCACGCGCTGGCGCAGCGCCGGATCGCGCACCGGCCAGGCCACCTCGATGCGCCGCGTCATGTTGCGGTTCATCCAGTCGGCGCTCGACAGGTAGAGCACCTCGTCGTGCTCGGCTTCGCCCCAGCGGAAGTACAACACCCGCGTGTGCTCGAGCATGCGACCCACCACCGAGCGCACCCGGATGTTCTCCGTCTGGCCTGGCAAGCCGGGCGGCAGGATACAGGCGCCCCGCACGATCAGGTCGATCCGGGCGCCCGCCTGTCCCGCCGCGATCAGGGCACGCACCAGCGGCTCGTCGGTCAGCGAGTTCACCTTGACCACGATGCGCGCGGGCCCACCCGCACGGGCCGATTCGGCCACGCGCTCGATGCAACGCAGCATCTGGCTGTGCATGCTCGACGGCGCCAGCAAGAGCTGGCGACTGGAGCGCATCTGCGTCAGGCTGGACAGCTGCTGGAACACGCGGTCCACATCGGCCGTCAGGTCAGGCTGGCTGGTCAGGTAGCCCACGTCGGTGTACAGCCGCGCGGTCTTGGGGTTGTAGTTGCCGGTGGACAGGTGGGCGTAGCGACGCAGACGTCCACCCTCGCGGCGTGTCACCAGCATCATCTTGCCGTGGGTCTTGAGGCCCACGATGCCGTACACCACCTGCGCGCCCAGCGCCTCCAGACGTTCGGCCCAGTTGATGTTGGCCTCTTCGTCAAAACGGGCCTTGAGCTCCACCACGGCCAGCACTTCCTTGCCACGGCGCACCGCCTCCAGCAGCAACTCCATCAGCACCGATTCGCTGCCGGTTCGGTAGATGGTCTGCTTGATCGCCAGCACATCGGGGTCGTACACCGCCTCGCGCAGGAACTGCACCACCGCATCGAACGATTCAAATGGATGGTGCAGCAGGCAATCGTGGTGACGCAGATGCTCGAACATGCTGCCACCGCGCGGCAGGCTGTCCGGCCAGCCGGGCTGGTAATTGGGAAAGCGCAGCTCGTCCCCATCGGCCTGATCGATCAGCTGCGTCAGGCGCACCAGGTTGACAGGGCCATTGACCTGAAACAAGGCCTGCCGGTTCAGCCCGAACTGCTCCAGCAAGAAGTCCGACAGGTCTTCATGACAGCTGCGCACCACCTCCAGGCGGATGGCCTGCCCGAACTGACGCGTGCTCATCTTCGAGCGCAAAGCCAGGCGCAGGTCGGTGACATCGTCCTCGTCCACGTCGAGATCGGAGTCCCGCGTGAGTCGGAACTGCGAGAAGGCCTGGATCTCGCGACCGGGGAACAGCTCGTCGAGGTGCGCCCGGATCACGCTGGACAGCAGCACGAAACCCTGTGTGCCCGGCTCCACCAGGTGCGCGGGCAGCTTGATGACACGCGGCAGCACGCGCGGGATGCGCACGATGGCGATGTCGTTGTCGCGCCCGAAGGCATCGCGGCCGCCCAGGCGCACGATGAAGTTCAGCGTCTTGTTGGCCACCTGCGGGAATGGGTGCGACGGGTCCAGCCCGATCGGCACCAGCAGCGGCTGCACCTGCTTGCGAAAGAAACCCGCCACCCACTCACGCTGCTCCGCATTGCGGTCGGCGTGGTTGAGGATGAGGATGCCGGCCTGGCGCAGGGCCGGACCGACCTCCTCATTGAAGATCTGGTACTGCTCGTCGACCAGGGCATGAGACTGTTTGACCACCTCGGCGATGTACTGCCGGTCGATGTCGCCGGCCCCCGCGCGCGAGGCTTCCAGCACGTCGGCGTAGCGCACCTCAAAGAACTCGTCGAGGTTGGACGAAACGATGCAGATGTAGCGCAGGCGCTCCAGCAGGGGCACATCGCTGCGCTGGGCTTGCGCCAGAACCCGACGGTTGAACGCCAGGATGGCTTGCTCTCGACTCAACAACTTCAAACGTGTGTTCTCTGACACCTGACACCGACCTCTCTGCACTCACCCTCACCAAGAGACACCGCGCCACTCCTGAGACAGGAATGGCGCGGGCGCTTTCAGTCTAGAACAAGCATGCACTGATTTTGATGACAGATTTGTGTCAGTGCGCCGCTTCCCAGTTAGGGCCTTCCCCCACCTCGGCGAGCAGAGGCACGCGCAGGTCGGCCACCGAGGCCATGAGGCGTGGCACCTCGGTCTTGACCCAGTCGCGCTCGGCCTCGGGCACCTGGAACACCAGTTCGTCGTGTACCTGCATGATCATCAGGGTCTGCTTGCCCTGGGCGTCCAGCGCGTCCTGCACGGCCACCATCGACAGCTTGATCAGGTCGGCTGCCGTGCCCTGCATGGGCGCGTTGATGGCCGCGCGCTCGGCACCGGCACGGCTCGGGCCGTTGGGGCTGTTGATCTCGGGCAGCCACAAGCGACGACCGAACACCGTCTCGACGTAGCCCTGGGCCTTGGCCTGGGCACGGGTCTCGTCCATGTAGCGCTTCACGCCGGGGTAGCGCATGAAATAGCGGTCGATGTAGGCGGTCGCCGCGCTGCGCTCGATGCCCAGGTTCGACGCCAAGCCAAAGGCGCTCATGCCATAAATCAGGCCAAAGTTGATGACCTTGGCATAGCGGCGCTGCTCGCTGCTGACCTCGTCCGGGCTCACGCCGAAGATCTCGCTGGCGGTGGCACGGTGCACGTCCAGACCTTCGGCGAAGGCGCGCAGCAGGTTCTCGTCTTGCGAGATGTGCGCCATGATGCGCAACTCGATCTGCGAGTAGTCGGCGCTGACGATGACATGGCCCGGCGGCGCGATGAAGGCCTCGCGGATGCGGCGGCCCTCGGCTGTGCGCACGGGGATGTTCTGCAGGTTCGGCTCGTTGCTGGACAAACGCCCGGTCACCGCCACGGCCTGCGCGTAGTTGGTGTGCACGCGGCCGGTGGCCGGATTGATCATCAGGGGCAGCTTGTCCGTGTAAGTGGACTTGAGCTTGGCCATGCCGCGGTATTCGAGGATGCGGGCCGGCAGCGGGTAGTCCTCGGCGAGCTTTTCCAGCACCTCTTCGTTGGTGGACGGCGCGCCGGTGGCGGTCTTCTTGATGACGGGCAGCTTGAGCTGGTTGAACAGGATCTCGCCGATCTGCTTGGGCGAGCCGAGGTTGAAAGGCTGACCGGCCAGCGCGTGCGCCTCTTTTTCCAGCTCCATGATGCGCTGGCCCAGCTCATGGCTTTGCTGCTGCAGCAAGGCCTTGTCGATCAGTACGCCGTTGCGCTCGATGCGCTGCAGCACCCGCGAGGTGGGCAGCTCGAAGCGCTCGTAGATGTCACGCAAGGCGGGCTCGGCCTGCAGGCGCGGCCACAAGGTCTGGTGCACGTGCAGCGTCAGGTCGCTGTCTTCACACGAATACTGCGCGGCCTTGTCCACCGCCACCTGCGCAAACGGGATCTGCTGCGCGCCCTTGCCGGCCACGTCTTCATAGTTCAGGCCACTGCGGTGCACATGGCGCTGCGCCAGGTCGGCCAGGTTGTGCTTGCGGTGCGCCTCGAGCACATAGCTCTCCAGCATGGTGTCGTGCGCATAGCCGCGCACCGTGATGCCATGGTTGGCCAGCACATGGGTGTCGTACTTGATGTGCTGCCCCAGCTTGGGCCGGCTGGCGTCTTCCAGCCAGGGCTTGAGGCGAGCCAGCACCTCGTCCAAAGGCAGCTGAGTCGGCACATCCACGCCCTCGTGACGCAGCGGGATGTAGCAGGCCTCGCCCACCTGGTCGCTGAACGACAAGCCCACGATGCGCGCCTGCATCGCGTCCAGGGAGTCGGTCTCGGTGTCGAAGGCCACCAGATCGGCCGCCTGCAGGCGAGCCAGCCATCGGTCGAAACTGGGCCAGTCGAGCACGGTGTCGTACTGGGTGGCGGTGACGGCGACCGGGGCGACCTCCGCGGTGACGTCGCTGTCGGTCGATGCCCCCAGGTCGAACAAGTCGCCGGTGGGACTCGACTTGGCCTTGGGCCTGGCCGACGGTGCCGACGCAGGCGCCGGGGCGGCACCGCCACGCAGCTTGGCCGCTTCAGTCCGGAAGCCGAAGCGTGTGAAGAAATCGAGCAAGGCGGTGTTGTCAGGCTCGCGCAAAGCCAGCGCCTCCAGCTCGGGCCACTGCGGCACATGGGCACTCAGGTCACAATCGGTCTTGATGGTGATGAGGCGACGCCCCTGGGGCAGCCAGTCCAGCGCCTTGCGCAGGTTCTCCCCCGCCACGCCCTTGATCGAACCCGCCGCGGCCATCACGCCATCGAGCGAGCCATGCTCGGTGATCCACTTGACCGCGGTCTTGGGCCCCACCTTCTCGACGCCGGGCACGTTGTCCACGGTGTCGCCGATCAGGGTGAGGTAATCGATGATGAGGTGCGGCGGCACGCCGAACTTGGCCAGCACGCCCTCGCCGTCGAGCTTCTCGTTGGTCATGGTGTTGACCAGCGTGACGTGCGCGGTCACCAACTGGGCCATGTCCTTGTCGCCCGTGGAGACCACCACACGATGGCCGGCCTCGGCGCCCACTTTGGCGAGCGTGCCAATGGCGTCATCGGCCTCGATGCCAGGGACTTCCAGGATGGGCCAGCCCAGCAGGCGCACCACTTCGTGGATGGGTTCGATCTGCGCCCGCAGGTCATCGGGCATGGGCGGGCGGTGTCCCTTGTACTCGGGGTACCACTCGTCGCGGAAGGTCGGGCCCTTGGCGTCGAACACGCACACAGCGTGCTCACAGGGCACCTCGTCGCGCAGGCGACGCAGCATGTTGACCATGCCGTGCATCGCGCCCGTGGGCTCACCTTGCGGCCCACGCAGGTCGGGCATGGCGTGGAAGGCGCGGTACAGGTAGCTGGAGCCGTCGACCAGCAGCAGGGTCGGACGGGCGGCGTCAGCGGCGTCGACAGAAGAGGAAGGCATATCCGGGGTGTTCATGCCCCGGATTGTGGGGCCTTCAGACTGGCCAGGTCAGAATTCGGCGGATGCACCCACCGAGAACAGGTAGAGACTTTCCTGGCCGTCGATGATGTAGTCGAAACTCTGCAGCAGTCGAATGTTGCGGCTGATGTTCATGGCCAGACCCACCCCCACATACGGAGCCTGACGATAGTCGCGCACCGTGCGCTCAGCACCGCCCACCAGGACCTGCTCGTTTTCCACACGCTTGAGGGCCCAACCCACACGGATCTGGTTGGTGAAGCCTTCGAGCAACTCCACCTCCCAGTTGATGCCGGCCGTCAGGACGCGCGTGCTGCGACGCTCCGTGGCGATGTTGGTGGCCATGGATTGGGCGGTGCCGTTGGCACGGTTCATGCCACCGAAGATCATGTAATTCAACTCAGCCGCGAGACCCGGCGTCAGGCGCTTGCCGCCAAAGACCTTGCCACTCAAACGTGCGCGGTCGCAGGACACATCGCAATCCCACTGAGCCGCACCCACCCCCAGGTTGCCACCGGCATAGATGCCCCAAGGACGTGACTGAGGCTGCAACTCCGTGTCTGCCATGGCCGAACTGCCAAACACCGACAAGGCGGCCACAGCGAGGGTGGACAGAGTGCGGGAGATCTTGCGCGATGCGATGGTGCTCATGATGCGGGACCGGTTCCTCAGGAAGGTTGGATGGACAGCCCTCACGCTCAAGCGCGGGGATGTCTTCACAATGTTGAAAAGTCTGCCAGATCGACATGCGCAGACTTCTACAATCACGGCTTCCGACACCCCTGCAGCCCGGGGGGTTTCGGGCCAACTTGGCTCTCAGGTGCCCCCCTGCGGCCCGGGCTTTCCCCTAAACGTGTGCCCCAGGCGCGACTTCACCCCTTTTTTGCTCCTTCCATCTCATGGCCGTTTTCACCGAAGTCTCCCCACCGGAAGCAGCTGGCCTGCTGTCCAACCTGGGTCTGGGCACCTTGCAGTCCATGCGCGGCACACCCTCCGGCATCGAGAACACCAATTACTTCGTCAGCACGGATCAGGGCGAGTACGTGCTGACCCTGTTCGAACGCCTGAGCTTTGAGCAACTCCCCTTCTACCTGAACCTGATGCGCCACCTCGCCGAACGCGGCATCCCGGTGCCCGCGCCGCAGGCCAATGCCCAAGGCGAGATCTTGCACACGCTCAAGGGCAAGCCGGCCGCCGTGGTGACGCGCCTGAAGGGTCGCAACCAGCTTGATCCGCAGGAGGCCGACTGCGCTCAGGTGGGCGCGATGCTGGCGCGCATGCACCAGGCCGGCACCGACTATCCGCAGCAGCAGCCCAACCTGCGCGGCTTGGCATGGTGGACGGAAACCATCCCCGTGGTCCGCCCCCACCTGAATGCCGAGCAAGCGGCGCTGATCGAGTCCGAGTTGGCCTTCCAGCAGGACCTGGCCACCACCGAGGCCTACCGGTTGCTGCCACAAGGCCCCATCCACGCCGACCTGTTCCGGGACAACGTGATGTTCGACGGCCCCACGCTGTCGGGCTTTTTCGACTTCTACTTTGCCGGCTGCGACACCTTCGCCTTCGACATTGCCGTGTGCCTGAACGACTGGTGCATTGACCTGGCCACGGGCGCGCTGGACCCGGCACGGGCGCAGGCTTTCGTGGCCGCGTATGACGCCGAACGCAACCTGACCGACGCCGAGCTGAGTCTGCTGCCAGCCATGCTGCGCGCCGCCGCCCTGCGTTTCTGGACCTCGCGTCTGTGGGACTTCTACCTGCCACGCGATGCAGCCATGCTCAAGCCGCACGACCCGACGCATTTCGAGCGTGTGCTCACCCTGCGTCGACAACAGCCCTGGTCTTACACGCGCCAGGCCCCGTCCGCATGAAGCTCCGCATCGTCAAGCCCGCACAGGGCTATGTCTGGCTCAGGCAAGGATTGCTGGTCAGCCGCCGTCAGCCCTTCCACTTCGTCGGACTGCTGGGCCTGTGCCTGTCCTTCGCCCTGTTGCTGATCGGCCTGCCAGTGGTCGGCCCCTTGCTGGTGGTGGGCTGCATGCCGCTGATGTGGCTGGGCTTCATGCTGGCCACGCGCAAGGTGCTGCAAGGTGAGCGTTTCACGCCGGGCATTTTGTTCGAAGCCTTCAAGGGCGCGCACAGCCCGCGCCGCATCCTGGCTCAATTGGCCGGGGGCTATGTCATGGCCACCTTGCTGATCATGCAACTGGCGCAATGGCTGGGTCCGGGTGCCGATGAGGTGGCCGCCGTGTTTGAAACCGCAGAAACCGCGGCCGAACTGGTGAACAACCCATTGGTGCAACAGGACATCCTTTGGCGTGTGCTGCTGACACTGCCGGTCTCGCTGCTGTTCTGGCATGCCCCAGCCCTGATCCTGTGGGCGCGACTGCCGGTGAGCAAGGCACTGTTTTTCAGCATCGTGGCCTGCTGGCGCAATCTGGGCGCCTTCGCGGTCTATGGCTTGGGGTGGTTTGTGGTGGTGCTGGCCCTCGGCCTGCTCGACCGCTTCCTGCTCAGCCAACTGCCCGTCCCCATGCTGGGCAACATCCTGGCCATTTCGGCCGGGCTGTGGGTGGCTTCCGCGTTCTACGCCTCGCTGTACTTCACCGTGGTGGACTGCTTCGAGTCATCGGCAGACACGGGCACGCCCCCTCTTGATGCCGAGCCGCACACCGACGCCTGACGCGTCACCACCGGCTCGCGTGAACGCCTGATCAATCCGTCAGGCGCGTCACGCCCTCCAACTCACAGGCATAGATGGCGTTGCGCAGGGCGGCAATCGCCTCGTAGCGGGTGAAGCTGCGGCGCCAGGCCAACACCACGCGACGCGTGGGCGGCTCGCCCTCGAAGGGCACGAACACCACATGCGGATGCGGCTCGACCGGCACCGACAGACGCGGCACCACGGTCACCCCCATGCCAGCGGCCACCATGTGCTTGATGGTTTCCAGGGAGGACCCCTCGAAGCTCTTGCGGATGCCCTCAGTGGCGCTGGAAAAGCGCGCGAACTCCGGGCAGACCTCCAGCACATGGTCACGGAAGCAGTGGCCGGCCCCGAGCAGGAGCATGGTCTCGCGCTTGAGCTCTTCGGCCCCGATGGATTCGCGCTGCGCCAGCGGATGGCTGCGCGGCACGGCCACGAGGAAAGGCTCGTCGTACAGCGGCGCGACAGCCAGGTTGGTGTCCGGGAAAGGCTCGGCCAGGATGGCGCAGTCCAGCTCGCCCGCGCGCAGCATTTCCAGCAGCTTGGCGGTGAAATTTTCCTGCAGCATCAAAGGCATCTGCGGCACCCGACTGATGGCCGAGCGCACGAGCTCGGGCAACAGGTAGGGCCCGATGGTGTAGATGACGCCCAGGCGCAGCGGGCCGGCCAGCGGGTCCTTGCCGCGCTTGGCGATTTCCTTGATGGCCTGCGCCTGCTCCAGCACGGCCTGGGCCTGGCGCACGATCTCCTCGCCCAAGGGCGTGACGGTTATCTCGGCGCTGCCACGCTCGAACAGCTTGACGTCGAGCTCGTCTTCCAGCTTCTTCACCGCCACCGACAGAGTGGGCTGGGAAACAAAGCATGCTTCGGCAGCGCGCCCGAAATGACGCTCGCGGGCGACGGCAACGATGTAGCGAAGTTCGGTCAGGGTCATGGTGCGCACATTGTGCGGCATCCCGCACACCCCGCACCACAGGTCATCACGGTTCTCGCCAGCACACGGACGGGATCGCCCACCAAGATCAAGCCTTCAGGTACTCGGACTTGTGCCCCAGCCAACGCCCGACATGGCGCTGGGCCGCCCCCGGATGGTCGCGCAGCAAGACCTCGGCCACCTGCCGCGCCCGTGCCACCAGGGCCTCGTCTTCGTGCAGGTCGGCAAAGCGCAGCATGGCCGCGCCCGACTGCCGCGCGCCCATGAACTCGCCCGGGCCACGGATTTCCAGATCGCGACGCGCGATCTCGAAACCATCGGTGGTTTCGGCCATGGCCTTGAGGCGCTGTTTGCCGGAGTCAGACAGCGGCGAGGCGTACAGCAGCACGCACACGCTGGCCACGGCGCCACGCCCCACCCGCCCGCGCAACTGGTGCAGCTGACTCAAGCCGAAACGCTCGGCGTGCTCGATCACCATCAGGCTGGCGTTGGGCACGTCCACCCCGACTTCGATCACGGTGGTGGCCACCAGCACCGACAGCTCGCCCGACGAGAACTTCGCCATCACCTCGGCCTTCTGGGCCGCCGGCAGGCGACCATGCAGCAGCCCCACCCCGAAGCCTGGCAAGGCTTCACTCAGGTCCTGATGGGTCTGGGTGACGTTGCTCAAGTCCAGCGGCGGGCGCTTGGCGCTGTCGCGCCCGGCCACCTCATCGGCCGCCTGGTCGCTGTCTTCGGTTTCGTCGATCAGGGGGCAGACCCAGTACACCTGGCTGCCCTTGGCCACCTCGTCACGGATGCGCTCGATGACCTCCTCACGGCGGCTGTCGGCGAAGACGCGGGTGACGATGGGTGTGCGACCCGGCGGCAATTCGTCGATGGTGCTGACCTCCAGGTCGGCCAGGTAGGTCATCGCCAGGGTGCGCGGGATGGGCGTTGCACTCATCATCAGCAGGTGCGGCTCCAGCTCGCGGCTTTGCAGCTTGCTGCGCAACTGCAGGCGCTGGGCCACGCCGAAGCGATGCTGCTCGTCGATCAGCGCCAGCCCCAGTTTCGCAAACTCGACCTGGTCCTGGATGACCGCGTGCGTACCGACCACGAGCTGCGCCTCGCCCGACGCGACAGCAGCCAGTTGCTCACGCTTGACCTTGGCCTTGAGGCTGCCCGTGAGCCAGGCGACCTTGATACCCAGGGGTTCCAGCCAGTCCACCAGCTTGCGAAAGTGCTGCTCGGCCAGGATCTCGGTGGGCGCCATCAGGGCGCACTGCCAGCCCACATCCATGGCCACCGCGGCCGCCAGGGCGGCCACCACCGTCTTGCCCGAGCCCACATCACCCTGCAGCAGGCGGTGCATGGGCACGGGGCGGGCCAGGTCGGCCGCGATCTCGGCGCAGACGCGCTGCTGCGCGCCCGTCAGCTGGAAAGGCAGCACCGCCAACAGGCGCTCGGGCAGCCCTTGGGCGTGGGCTTTCAACACAGGCGCCTTCAGGTGCGAACGCTCGGCGCGCGCCTGCATCTGCGAGACCTGTTGCGCCAGCAGTTCCTCAAATTTGAGGCGCTGCCAGGCCGGGTGGCTGTGATCCTCCAGCGCGGCCAGCGAGGTGTCGGGGCTGGGGTGATGCAAAAAGTGCAGCGATTCGCGCAGGCTGGGCAGTCGTGGGGGCAACAGGGCCGGCGGGATCAGCTCGTCCAAGGGTGCCCGCGCCAGACCCGCTGCCACCGCCTTGCGCAGGTAGGCTTGCGGCAGGCCCGCGGTGGTGGGGTAAACGGGGGTGAGCGCCTGGGCCAAGGGGGCGCCTTCTTGCACGATGCGCACCTGCGGGTGCACCATCTCGCGACCGAAAAAGCCGCTGCGCAACTCGCCCCGCACGCGCAAACGCACGCCCGCGCCCCAGCTCTTTTGCTGCGAGCCGTAGAAGTTCAGGAAGCGCAGCAGCACCTCGCCCGAGCCATCGTGCAGGCGCACGATGAGTTGGCGCCGCCCGCGGGCTTCGATCCGGTTGTCACGCACCACGCCTTCCACTTGCACGGTCTGGCCGTCGCGGGCGTCGCGCAGCAGGGTCAGGCGGGTCTCGTCCTCATAGCGCAGCGGCAGGTGCAGGGCCAGGTCGATGTCGCGCGTCAGGCCCAGGCGCTCCATCGCTTTCTGCGGCGGTGAACGCTTGTCGGCGGCCGCAGCCTGGCCCGTGCGCGCCTTGCCACGTGCAGAAGATGTCGGAGAGGGGCCTGCTGCCTCGTGCGCCACGCTGAATTCGTTGAATGGATGAGAGCAATCGCCATTGTGCCCGGGCAACTGCCCGCTCGCCCCCGCGTCTGAGCGGGCCTGCGCCCTGCCGGGTCACCCCAGGGCGGGGCAGATGAAGGACAATAGCGGGTTTCCTTGGCACGGGACCCGTCCGTCCCTCAATGGCATGACCGCTTCTGCTTCCGGCTACACCCTCAGCGATTTCGACTTCGAGCTCCCGCCCGAACTGATCGCCCAACACCCCGCTGCCGAGCGCAGCGCCTCGCGCCTGCTCGATGGCCGGGGCCCCACGCCCGTGGACCGCGTGTTCCGCGACCTGCCCTCGTTGCTGCAGCCGGGGGATCTGCTGGTGTTCAACAACACGCGCGTCATCAAGGCGCGCCTGTACGGCGCCAAGCAGTCCGGCGGCGCCGTCGAGGCCCTGGTCGAGCGCGTGCTGCCCAACCACGAGGTGCTGGCCCATATGCGCGCCAGCAAGTCGCCCAAGCCGGGCAGCGTCGTGCGCTTTGCCGACGCCTTCGACGCCGAGGTGCTGGGCCGTGGCGGCCCCGACGGCGGCCTGTTCCACCTCAAGCTCTCGGGCGATCCGTTCGAGTTGCTCGAACAGCACGGCCATGTGCCGCTGCCGCCCTACATCACCCACGCCGACGATGCCGACGACGTGCGCCGCTACCAGACGGTGTTCGCCAAGGCCCCCGGCGCCGTGGCCGCCCCCACCGCGGCCCTGCACTTTGATGATGCTCTGCTGGCTGCTTTGCGCGAGCACGGCATCCGCACCGCCGAGGTGACCCTGCACGTGGGCGCCGGCACCTTCCAGCCCGTGCGCACCGACAACCTGGCCGAGCACAAGATGCACAGCGAATGGTTCGAGGTACCGGCCAGCACCGTGGCCGCCATCGAGGCCACCAAGGCGGCGGGCGGTCGCGTCATCTCGGTGGGCACCACCACCCTGCGCGCGCTGGAATCCGCCGCCCTGCACGCCCCCGCTGGCCAGATCCTGCAAGCCGGCAGCCGCGACACCGACATCTTCATCACCCCGGGCTTCCAGTTCAAGGTGGTGGACCTGTTGATCACCAACTTCCACCTGCCCAAGAGCACCTTGATGATGCTGGTGAGCGCCCTGGCGGGCTACGAGCACATCCGCGCGCTCTACCAGCATGCGATCGCGCAGGGCTACCGTTTCTTCAGCTATGGCGACGCCATGCTGATCGAGCGTCGCGCACCATGAACACGCTGCTGCGCCTGGCCTGCTGGTGCCTGCTGTGGCTGGCAGGCACGGTGATGGCCGCGCCCAAACTGGTCATCGACACGGCCACGCTGGCGCCGGGCACCTGCGCGGAACAGCGCCTCGGCCGCGGCGTGACCTTGCCCGATGACTGGCGGCAACTCGGCATCCACCCGCCGGCCGTGTACTGTTACCGCGCCCAGCTGATCCTGCCCGCCAAACCGCAAGAGCCCTGGGCCCTGCGCATTGACCGTCTACCGGGCAACCACCGCATCACCGTCAATGGACACCCCTTGTCCACGCGCCACATGCAAGGTGACCAGATCACCAGCATGGCACCGCTGCCCTACCTGACGGAGTTGCCGGTCAACGTGCTGCGCGATGGGCACAACGACATCGCCATCGATGTGCGCATGAACCCCTTCCGCAAGCCGGGCATTGCCCCGATGGAGGTGGGCATCCTCAGTGAGATGCGCGACGACTTCGACCGCACCGTGTTGCTGACGGTTGAATTGCCGCAGATGCTCAACATGAGTGTGGCCGGCATGGCGCTGTTCGTGCTCTTTGCCTGGCGCTCGCGCCCTCGTGACGTCATCTTTGCCTACTTCGGCTGGATGATGCTGATCATGTGCGGTCGCAATGGCCTGTACTTCATCGAAACCATCAGCTGGCCCACGCCCGTGGTGGACTGGCTGTTCTTTGCCACCCACTCCGTGACGACCTACTTTCAGGTCATGTTCGGACTGGCTTACTCCAACACCCGCATCAAGAGTCTGATCAACCCGCTGCGCATGGTGGGCTTTGGCGTGCCGCTGATGGGCCTGTTTGCCATGGGCACGCCGTATCTGGACGTGCTCCGCCTCATCGCTTACCCGCTGATGATGGCCGGCGGCGTGCTGGTGGTCTACAAAATCATTCAGACGGCCTGGACCCGCCACTGGATGGAGGCCTCGGCCATGACGCTGGGCCCATTGGGCACCCTGGTCAGCATGGCCCACGACTACCTGTTCCTGACGCCCTACCTCGACGTCACCGACCTCTACTGGACCCCCTACTTTGCCCCCATCATCTTCCTGGGCTTCGCGCTGACCTTGATGAGCAAGTTCATCGAGGCCATGAACCTGGCCGAGCGCATGAACATCACGCTGGAAGAGCGCGTGGCCGACCGGACCCGTGCGCTGGAAGTCGCCAACCAATCGAAGACCCGCTTCCTGGCCGCCGCGAGTCACGACCTGCGCCAGCCCACTGCCGCCATCGGGCTGTTGGTGAGCCTGCTGCGCAAGCAGGCCACCGAGCCCGAGGTCAAGGAATTGACCAACATGCTCGACGAAGCGGTGACGTCCATGGAGTCGCTTTTGGTGGGCCTGCTGGACATTTCACGTCTGGATGCAGGCGCGGTGAAACCCGAATTCCAGTCGGTGAGCATGAGCGATGTCTTCCAGGCTGTGAAGGTGCACGAGGAAAGCGCCGCAGCCGCCAAGGGGCTGGACTTGCGCTTCCGCTTGCCCAAGCGCAGCGACGGCAAGCAGCTGATGGTGCTGACCGACCCCATGCTGCTGCACAGCGTCTTGCGCAACCTGGTCGCCAACGCCATCCGCTACACGGAACGCGGCGGGGTGCTGGTCGCCGCGCGACGCCGTGGCAAGCACCGACTGCGCATCGAGGTGTGGGACACCGGCATCGGCATCGCCCCCGAACAGCAAGAGCGCATCTTCGACGAGTTCTATCAGGTAGGCAACGCGGCTCGCGACCGCACCCGCGGCATCGGCCTGGGGCTGGCCATCGTGCGCCGCACAGCGTCCATCCTGGGCGAGCAGATCACCCTGCGCTCGGTTCCTGGCAAGGGCTCCTGCTTTGCCATGGAGTTGCCCCTCAACCTCGCTCCCAAGGCCCAGGCGCCGGTCAAGGAAGCCGAAGCCCACCCCCTGTCCGACCGGGTGATCTGGCTGGTGGAAGACGATGTGCTGCTGCGACGCGCCCTGGGCGAGATGCTCCATAGCTGGGGGGCCCATGTGCGCACCTGGTCTGATGGCGAAGCCCTGCTCGACGAACTGCCTCACCTGCTGACCCATGTCGACCCCGAGCAACTGCCCGACACCCTGATCACCGACTACCGACTGCCCGGCATCGACGGACTTCAGCTGGCTCAGCACGTGAGCCTGCAACTGCGCGCGCAGGACGAGCCGTCCAAGCCCTTGCAGACCCTCATCATTTCCGGCGACACCAACCCGGCCGAACTGGCCCGCTTCGACGAGTCCGGCCTGGCTGTGCTGGCCAAACCCTTCCGCAGCGAGCGCCTGCTGGAGCACCTGCACGCCCGTCGTCCGGCGCTTGTCAAAGCCTGAGTGCCCCTCGCACGCCCCTTGAGACCCAACCCATGCTGAACTTTGAACTGCTCAAGACCGAAGGCGAAGCCCGCCGCGGCCGCCTCACCCTGAACCACGGCGTTGTCCAAACCCCCATCTTCATGCCAGTGGGCACCTACGGCACGGTCAAGGGCGTGATGCCCCGCTCACTCGAAGAAATGGGCGCACAGATCATCCTGGGCAACACCTTCCACCTGTGGATGCGCCCCGGCTTGGACATCATGAAGCAGTTCGGTGGCCTGCACAAATTCGAGTCCTGGAACAAGCCCATCCTCACCGACTCGGGCGGCTTTCAGGTCTGGTCGCTGGGCGAGATGCGCAAGATCAGCGAAGAAGGCGTGCGCTTTGCCTCGCCGGTCAACGGCGACAAGCTCTTCCTCACGCCCGAGATCAGCATGCAGATCCAGACCATCCTGAACTCGGACATCGTCATGCAGTTCGACGAGTGCACGCCTTACTGGAAGGGCGACAAGTCACTCGGCCACATCACCACCGAGAAGGAAGCCCGCGCCTCGATGGAACTCAGTCTGCGCTGGGCCAAACGGTGCATCACCGAGTTCCAGCGCCTGGAGAACCCCAACGCGCTGTTCGGCATCGTGCAGGGCGGCATGTTCGAGCACCTGCGCGAAGAGTCGCTGGCCGGCCTGGTGGAACTCGACCTGCCCGGCTACGCCATCGGCGGCGTCAGCGTGGGCGAGCCCAAGGACGAGATGATGCGCGTGATGAACCACATCTCGCCCAAACTGCCGGCCCACAAGCCGCGTTACCTGATGGGCGTGGGCACGCCGGAAGACCTGGTGGCCGGCGTGGCGGCGGGTGTCGACATGTTCGACTGCGTCATGCCCACCCGCAATGCGCGCAACGGCCATCTGTTCACGCGATTTGGTGACCTGCGTCTGCGCAACGCCCGCAACAAGTCCGACGAGCGCCCGATCGACGAGACCTGCACCTGCTACACCTGTCAGAACTTCAGCCGCGCCTACCTGCACCACCTCGACCGCTGCGGCGAGATGCTCGGCCCCATGCTCACCAGCCTCCACAACCTGCACTACTACCTGAACCTGATGCGCGAGGTGCGCGAGTCGCTTGATGCGGGCCGTTTCCAGGCCTTCCGCGAGACCTTCCGCGCCGATCGCCAGCGCGGCGTGTAAGCCCCC
>JAJUGJ010000023.1 GCA_029268225.1 Burkholderiales bacterium
CAACTCGAACTCGGTGGACTTCGAGTGGGATACCGGCACCGGTGTTTCGGCCACTCCCTCCAACCGTTCCGTTCGTTTACCGCCACGCGTTGTGCTGGCTCCAACCTGCTTCTGCCGGCTAGCGGTGGTCTTGTCCCCGCACCGCGGCGTTTGACTCCCCCACCACATTGCCACTTGCTTGACTCGCAACGTTCTGGCCCGAACCCCGCGAGTGCAGTCACCTTCTCACCCTCCCGAGGGCAAAGATCTCATGTCGTTTGAAAGCCTGGGGCTCATCGAGCCTCTGTTGAAAGCTGTTGCCGAAACTGGCTACACCACTCCTACCCCCATTCAGAAGCAGGCCATTCCGGCTGTCATCGCTGGCGGCGATCTGCTGGCTGGCGCCCAGACCGGCACCGGCAAAACCGCTGGTTTCACCCTGCCCCTGCTGCACAAGCTGAGCACCACACCGCCCCCCGTCACGCAGGGCAAACGCGCCATCCGTGCGCTCATCCTCACCCCCCCGCGTGAGCTGGCCGCTCAGGTCGAAGAGAGTGTGCGCGTCTACGGCAAGTACCTGCCGATCAAGTCCATGGTCATGTTCGGTGGTGTGGGCATGGGCCCGCAGCTGTCAGGCCTGCGCAATGGCATCGACGTGCTGGTGGCCACGCCGGGTCGCCTGCTGGATCACCATCAGCAAGGCAACCTCGATCTGAGCAAAATCGAGTTCTTCGTGCTCGACGAAGCCGACCGCATGCTGGACATGGGCTTCATCCATGACATCAAGAAGGTGCTGGCCATCTTGCCAGCGAAGAAGCAGAGCCTGCTGTTCTCGGCCACCTTTTCGGATGAGATCAAGGCCCTGGCCGAGCGTTTGCTGAATTCGCCGCAGGTGATTGAGGTGGCCCGTCGCAACACCACCGCCGAGACCATCGCCCAAAAAGTGCACCCGGTCGGTCGCGACAAGAAGAAGGATCTGCTGGCGCACCTGATCAAGGAGAACAACTGGCACCAGGTGCTGGTGTTCACGCGCATGAAGCACGGCGCCAACCGCCTGGTGGAGTTCCTGGAGAAGGAAGGCATCACCGCCATGGCCATCCACGGCAACAAGAGCCAGAGTGCCCGCACCCGTGCCTTGAGCGAGTTCAAGACTGGCGAATTGCAGGTGCTGGTGGCGACCGACATTGCCGCGCGCGGCATCGACATCGACCAGTTGCCCCACGTTGTGAACTTTGAGTTGCCCAATGTGCCCGAAGATTACGTGCACCGAATTGGTCGCACTGGTCGTGCCGGCGCCGAAGGCGAAGCCGTTTCCTGGTGTGCGTGGACGAAAACAGCTTCCTGGCCGACATCGAGAAACTGATCAAGCGCAGCATTCAGCGCGAAGTGGTTCCGGGCTTCGAGCCAGACCCCAATGAGCGGCCTGAGCCGATCCTCTTGGGCCGTCGCACCATTGGTGGCGCGCCCGGCGCACGTTCGGGCGGCGGTCGCTCAGGTGGCTCGGGCCGCCCGGGTGGCTCTGGTCGCCCCGGTGGCGGCAGTGGTCAGCGCTCGGCTGGTGGCCGCAGCGGTCAGGGCTCGGGCCAGCGCAGCGGCGGTGGCGCGGGTGGCCGCTCTGGCGGCTCTTCGCGTCCGCGCAGCCGCTGATGCGATGGGGCGTGTTCAGCGCCCTCGCCCATGAAAAAACGGCCCCCTCGGGGGCCGATTTGCTTTTGGGTGGCCGAGCACCTCACGTCGACCCTGCCAGGGCGAGCGCTTTACGCCTCCAAGCGGCGGCGGAACACCAGGCGATCAGGCTCGGACACCGCTGCATCGTAGGCATAGCCTTCCAGATCGAAACCCAGCAGGTCGGCCGGCTTCTTGGCGCGGTGCGTGATTGCGTAGCGGGCCATCAGGCCGCGGGCGCGCTTGGCATGGAAGCTGATGATCTTCCACTTGCCCGCCTTCCAGTCCTCGAACACGCATTCGACGACCCGGGCCTTGAGCGCCTTGCGCTTGACCGACTTGAAATACTCCTGCGACGCCAAGTTGACGATCACGTTGTCACCTTGCTCTGCCAGTTGCTGGTTCAAGTACTCCGCCAGTGTGTCGCCCCACCAGGCGTACAGGTCCTTGCCGCGCGGGTTGGGCAATTTGGTTCCCATTTCCAGGCGATAAGGCTGCATCCAGTCCAGCGGGCGCAGGATGCCGTACAGCCCGCTGAGGATGCCTACATGGGTCTGAGCCCAATCCAGGTCGGCCTGTGAGAGGCTGCCCGCATCCAGACCTTCGTACACATCACCGTTGAAAGCCAGCACCGCCTGCTTGCTGTTGTCGGCACTGAAGGTGCGGCTCCATGCACCGTAGCGGGCCACATTCAGCGTGGCCAGCGCATCACTCAGATCCATCAAGGAAGCGATCTGGGCTGGCGTGTAGGGTTGCAGCACCTCGATCAAGGCCGCAGATTCGTCAATGAACTGCGGCAACGTGTGGCGATCGGTGGTGGCCGGGGTGTCGTAATCGAGGCTCTTGGCCGGGGACAGCAGGAACAGCATCTTGGCAACAATGGGTCAAAAAGTGGCACAACCGTGGTCACTATGACATAAACGCCTTCGTCACGTTGTCGCCTGCCCTGCTTGCGGCATGGCCGCGTACTGGCAAAGGCAGTGAACCGCACAAAAGACGTCAGCCCACATAAAATCGGGACTTCTCCACTGCCGACAGGCGGGCCTTGGGCTCGTGATCAAGATGGCCATTTATCGCATCAAGGACAAGGCACCCCAGATTCATCCCAGTGCCTATGTTGCCGAATCGGCAGACGTGATCGGTGAGGTGTTCCTGGCCGAGGGCAGCAGTGTGTGGTCGCACGTGACCTTGCGCGGTGACAACGAGCCCATCGTGGTCGGCACGAACTCCAACGTGCAAGAGTCGTCTGTGCTGCACACCGATTTCGGTTTTCCGCTCAGCATTGGTGCCAATGTCACCGTCGGCCATCAGGCCATGCTGCACGGCTGCACCATTGGCGATGGTTCGCTGATCGGCATCCAGGCTGTCGTGCTCAACGGCGCCGTCATTGGCAAGAACTGCCTGGTGGCGGCCGGTGCGCTGGTGACCGAAGGCAAGGTGTTTGAAGACGGCATGCTGATCATGGGCTCGCCCGCCAAGGCCGTTCGCCCCCTGAGCGAGGCTGACATCACGCGCATGCAGATGGGCACGGCCTTGTATGTGACCAAATCGGCCCAATATCGAACCGACATGGTGCGAATCGACGCGCCGAAAGAATGAGTTTTCATGAGTGAATTGCACAAGTTTCTGTTCGAAGGCCTGCCGGTGCGCGGCATGCTGGTGCGCCTGACCGACGGTTGGCAGGAAGTGCTGCGTCGGCGCGAATCGGCGGGGTCTTTCGAAGCGCCGCTGCGTCGCCTCTTGGGCGAAATGAGCGCAGCGGGCGTGCTGCTGCAATCCAACATCAAGTTCAACGGCGCGGTCGTGCTGCAGGTGTTCGGCGAAGGCCCGGTCAAGTTGGCTGTCACCGAGGTGCAGCCTGATTTGGCTTTCAGAACCACGGCCAAGCTGGTGGGTGACCTTCCTGCAACCGACACCGGACGCCTGCCCCTGGAGGTCATGGTGAATGTGAACGGCCGTGGGCGCTGCGCCATCACACTCGACCCGAAAGATCGCCTGCCAGGACAGAGTCCGTACCAGGGTGTGGTCCCGCTCAATGACGAGCGCAACCATCCTTTGCACGACCTCAGTGAGGTGCTGGAGCATTACATGCGTCAGTCTGAGCAACTGGACTCCAAGCTGGTGCTGGCGGCCAACGACGAGGTGGCGGCCGGATTGCTCATCCAGCGGCTACCTGTGGAAGGTGAGGCCAACCTCGCGCAGGGGGCTCGCAGCGCTGAGGACCTGGAGTTGGACGATGCCTTCACGCGCATTGCACACTTGGCGTCCACGCTGAAGCAGGAAGAATTGCTCACGCTCGATGCAGACACCATTCTTCGCAGGCTGTTCTGGGAAGAAGACGTGCGCCGTTTCGAACCTCAGCAAGGCGCCAGTGGGCCTCGGTTTGCGTGCACCTGCTCTCGCGAGCGAGTGGCCGGCATGCTGCGCAGCCTGGGGCAGGAAGAGGTCGAGTCCATCATTGCCGAACAGGGCCAAGTTGAAATTGGGTGTGACTTCTGTGGCGAGCATTACCACTTTGACCCGATCGACGCTGGAGAGTTGTTCACCGACGCCGCTGACACCCCACCGGGTTCGACGCGGCTGCAGTGATCGTTCAGGGAGGGCCGATGATCGTGGCCTCATCCCATTGCCAAGGCCAGCCGTTCAGCAACTGGCACCAGTCGGCATTCAGCCTGAGGTCCTGACAATCAGAGACCAGATGCAGCCATTCACCCGTGACGGGGTGAGGCAGGCTCAACTGCTGTGCGTGTAGCCACAGCCGCTGTTGTTGCAGTTGTGTCGCCCACCATCGGTTGTGCGCGCCTTTGCCGTGCGTCGCATCACCGATGATGGGATGTGCCAAATGCTTGAGGTGACGCCGAATCTGATGGCGACGGCCCGTTTCCGGGTGGGCCTTGACCAACGCGACACGGGTGCTGGGGTAGCGATCCACTGGCACGTCGATTTGCATCACAGCCAGACGCTGAAAGCATGTCACGGCTTGCTGGGGCTCGGTGTCCTGCGGTGCGTCATCTGGTTTCAGGGCGTGGTCGACTCTCACATGTGCCGGAGGCCAACCACGAACCATCGCCACGTAGCTCTTGCGCGGCAGACGTGTCTCGAACATGGCTGTCACGGCACGTGCAGCCTCGGGATCCAGGGCCATCAACAGCACGCCCGAGGTCCCTTTGTCCAGACGATGAACGGGATACACATGCTGGCCCAGTTGGTCGCGCAAGGTTTGCATGACAAAGCGGGTTTCATGAGCGTCCAGCCAAGTACGGTGGACCAGCCAACCAGCTGGCTTGTGCACCGCCACCAAGCGATCATCGCGCCATAGGATGTGCAGCGGCCCGTTCGTCACGGTATGGGGTGTGTCAAGGTCTGCCATCGCCCAGGCCATGCTGCTCGCACTCACCGTCGTCGCAGTTGTCGCAATACCAGCGCCAACGGGGACTGCTGGCGGCGCGCAACTGGCGTTGAGGTGCATCCATCAGGTGCTCAATGGCTGAAAGCGCATGCTGTACTCGCGCGACTCCCCGCCCTGCCACCACGTTGTAGGGAAACTGATGTTGCTGCAAGGCCTGTCGGATCAGCTGATCAACCGGCTCCTGAGCATGTGGGCCGTCACGGATGGTGCCGTCGGCGGTCCATCCCAGGTCCAGCGACGTCAGCAAGGTCAGGTCAGCCAGAGCATGATCGCGTAGCGCAACCTCATACAGGCTGCGGTCGTTGAAGACGTAGTCGCTGTAAATGGCCGTGATCAACGCCGTGGTGTCGGCCAATACCACGCTGTGGCGTTGGGCCGCGTCGTGGATGCGGCGTGACTGTTCCGCGGCGATGCCTGCCTGCTCGTGCTGCAGCGGCGTGCGCCCGTGCTGAATGCAAAAGTCACGCAGGGCTTCTGGAACCATCACGGCGTCGATGCCGCGACCAGTGAGGACCCGCGTGACTTCTCGCGCCACCGTTGTCTTGCCGGTGCTTTCCGCACCAACCAGGGCGATCACATGGGAGCTCATGCGCGGGCCTTGCCATGGGCCGCCAGGCTCAGCCACTGCCGCCATCCCAATAACGACAAGGCGGCAAAGATGCCATACAAGATGACCGTGAGCCAAAGCTCCTTGTACGCAAACAATGCCATGCTGACCAGGTTGACGGCAAGCCAGCAGGGCCAGTTCTCCACCCATTTGCGGCCGAGTAACCACTGACCAATCAGACTGCCGGCCGTTGGCAAGGCATCTCCGTAAGGTACCGTCGAGTCGGTGATGTGATCAAGCAGCCAACCCAGCAATGGCCACAAGATCAGCAGTGCCAGCAAACCTGCCCAGCGTCCACGCATGGAGAGCGATCGAACCTTCAGTGTTTGGTTCTGGGCGTCGACGCCTCGCAACCACTGCCACCAGCCCCAAAAAGCCATGGCCACAAACACACCTTGGAGGCCTGCCTCGCCATACAAGCCGTAATGCGCAAACAAGATACCGTACAACACGGAACTACCGATGGCCAACGGCCAGCCCAGTGGGTTCACGCGCAAGTTGCAAGCGACCATCCACAGAGACATGACAAAAGCGACGGCTTCCAGGTAGCTGACCGGGACGCCCCAGGCAGTCCACCAAGGCTGCAGCAAGGGCTGCGCCCAGGCAATCCACCCGCTCAAAATGTCGGAGGTCAGCATCAGGGTTTGGAGGCTGCCGGGACTGGCGACACTTGCGGCAACTGGCTGGTCATCTGGACGTAGATCTCGTCAGGCTTGACCATACCCAATTCGGTGCGGGCCTTTTCTTCCACCATTTCCAGACCCTCTTGCAAATCACGCACTTCGGCGGCAAGTTGCTGATTACGGGTCTGTGCCACCGCGTTGGCCTTTTGCTGTGCTTCGAGCTCCGTGCGCAGGGTCATGACACGCGGCACCCCACCCTTGCCGAACCAAAGTTCGGCATGCACCACGGCAAGCAAAGCCAAGAGGATCAGGGTTGCGACACGCATGTTCACATTATCCATGCAGCTGAGCATGAAAAACGGGGCCCGAGGGCCCCGTTGGTGAGTGCTGTACCTCTGCTGGGAGGCTCAGGCGGCGCGAACCAAGATCAGCGCAGGTTGTAGAAGGCGCTGCGGCCAGGGTATACGGCCACATCGCCCAGGTCTTCTTCGATGCGCAGCAGTTGGTTGTACTTGCTCATGCGGTCGGAGCGGCTCATCGAACCGGTCTTGATCTGGCCGGCGTTGAGGCCTACAGCGATGTCGGAGATCGTGTTGTCTTCGGTTTCGCCCGAGCGGTGCGAGATCACGGCGGTGTAGCCGGCGCGCTTGGCCATTTCGATGGCAGCGAACGTTTCAGTCAGGGTGCCGATCTGGTTGATCTTGATGAGGATCGAGTTGGCGATGTCCTTCTCGATGCCTTCCTTCAGGATCTTGGTGTTGGTCACGAACAGGTCGTCACCCACCAGCTGAACCTTCTTGCCCAGACGCTCGGTCAGGTGCTTCCAGCCATCCCAGTCGCCTTCGGCCATGGCATCTTCGATCGAGATGATGGGGTACTTGTCGCACCAGGTGGCCAGCATGTCGGTCCACTGTTCGGCGGTCAGGGTCAGGCCCTCGCCTTCCAGGTGGTACTTGCCGTCCTTGTAGAACTCGGAGGCAGCGCAGTCCAGGCCCAGGGCGATCTGTTCGCCAGCGGTGTAGCCGGCGGCTTCGATGGCTTGCAGGATCAGCTGGATGGCTTCTTCGTGGCTGGCCACGGAAGGCGCGAAACCGCCTTCGTCGCCCACCGCGGTGCTGATGTGCTTGTCGTGCAGGATCTTCTTGAGCGCGTGGAACACTTCGGCGCCGTAACGCAGGGCTTCACGGAACGTGGGAGCGCCCACCGGCAGGATCATGAATTCCTGCAGGTCGAGGTTGTTGTTGGCGTGTGCGCCACCGTTGATGACGTTCATCATCGGCACGGGCATTTGCATGGCGCCCGAGCCGCCGAAGTAGCGGTACAGCGGCAGACCAGCTTCTTCAGCAGCGGCGCGGGCCACGGCCATCGACACGGCCAGCATGGCGTTGGCGCCCAGGCGGCCCTTGTTTTCGGTGCCGTCGAGGTCGATCAGGGTCTTGTCCAGGAAGGCTTGCTCGGAAGCGTCCAGGCCCAGCACGGCTTCGGCGATCTCGGTGTTGATATGCTCAACGGCCTTCAGCACGCCCTTGCCCAGGTAACGGCTCTTGTCGCCATCACGCAGCTCGATCGCTTCGCGCGAACCGGTGGAAGCGCCCGACGGCACGGCCGCACGGCCCATGACGCCGCTTTCCAGCAGGACGTCGCATTCGACGGTGGGGTTACCGCGGCTGTCGATCACTTCGCGGCCGATGATGTCAACGATGGCGCTCATCTGGGGTTCCTCAAAAGATAGATAGTTTGAAAAGCGAAAAGGCGGCTTGCGCTGGGCAAACCGCCGATTTTATGGGGTCAGTTGAAGTTGGCTTCCAGGAAGCCGTTCTTCTTGGTGACGCGGTCCAGCTCGACCAGGGTCGAGAGCAGCGCCTTCATGTGCTTGAGCGGGACGGCGTTGGGGCCGTCAGACATCGCGCAGGCTGGATCGGGGTGCGTTTCCATGAACAGGCCCGCCACGCCGACGGCCACGCCGGCACGTGCCAGCACCGGCACGAACTCACGCTGACCGCCCGAAGAGGTGCCCTGCCCGCCCGGCAATTGCACCGAGTGGGTCACGTCGAACACCACGGGGGCGTTGGTCTCGCGCATGATGGCCAGCGAGCGCATGTCGGACACCAGATTGTTGTAGCCGAAGCTGGCGCCACGCTCGCAGGCCATGAAGTTGTCGTCGTTCAGACCGGCCGCACGCGCAGCGGCACGGGCCTTGTCGATGACGTTCTTCATGTCGCCCGGGGCCAGGAACTGGCCCTTCTTGATGTTCACCGGCTTGCCGCACTGAGCGACTGCATGGATGAAATCGGTCTGGCGGCACAGGAAGGCCGGGGTCTGCAGCACATCGACCACGGCGGCCACGGCCGGGATCTCGGCTTCGCTGTGCACGTCGGTCAGGATCGGCACATTCAGCTCGCGCTTGACCTTGGCCAAGATCTCCAGGCCCTTCTCCATGCCCGGTCCACGGAAAGACGTGCCGCTGGAGCGGTTGGCCTTGTCGTAGCTCGACTTGAAGATGAACGGGATGCCCAACTCGGAGGTGATTTCCTTGAGTGTGCCGGCAGTGTCCATCTGCAATTGCTCGGACTCGACCACGCAGGGGCCGGCAATCAGGAAGAAGGGGTGGTTCAGGCCAACGTCAAAGCCGCAGAGTTTCATGGTCGTATTCCTTCAGCAGTGCGGGCCGATCAGGCCTTCTTGGCGGCGGCCTGGTGGTTCAGGGCGGCCTTGATATAGGCGATGAACAGAGGGTGGCCGTCCCATGGGGTCGACTTGAACTCGGGGTGGAACTGCACGCCGACGTACCAAGGGTGGACCGTCTTGGGCAACTCGATCATCTCGGTCAGCTTCTCGCGCTGGGTGATGGCCGAAATGACCAGACCGGCTTCGCGCAGCTTGTCGAGGTAACGCTCGTTGGCTTCATAGCGGTGGCGGTGACGCTCGCTCACCACGGGTCCGTAGATCTCGTGAGCGATGGTGCCGGGGGCTACGTCGGAGGCCTGTGCGCCCAAGCGCATGGTGCCGCCCAGGTCGGACGAGGCATCGCGCTTTTGCACGGTGCCGTCCGCATCCAGCCACTCGTCGATCAGGGCGATGACGGGGTGCGGGGTGTTGGGCTCGAACTCGGTGGAGTTGGCATCGGTCAGGCCGGCCTTGTGGCGGGCGTACTCGATGGTGGCCACTTGCATGCCCAGGCAGATGCCCAGGTAAGGGATGCCGTTTTCACGCGCAAACTGGGCTGCACAGATCTTGCCTTCCACGCCACGCTTGCCGAAGCCGCCGGGCACCAGGATGGCATCGTATTGAGCCAGGGCGCTGACGGTGTCGGGGTTGAGCGTTTCCGAATCGACGTATTCGATCTGGACGCGCACGTGGTTGTGGATGCCAGCGTGACGCAACGCCTCGTTGAGCGACTTGTACGAGTCCGACAGGTCGGTGTACTTGCCGCACATGGCGATGGTGACGGTGCCTTGCGGGTGCTCAACTTCGTGCACCAGCTTGTCCCAACGGGACAGGTCGGCGGGCTTGGTCTGCAGTTGCAGCTTGGCGCAGATCAGGTTGTCCAGGCCCTGCTCGTGCAGCATACGCGGCACCTTGTAGATGGTGTCGGCGTCCCACACCGAGATCACACCGGACTCGGGCACGTTGGTGAACAGCGAGATCTTTTCGCGCTCATCGGCCGGGATGGCGCGGTCGGCACGGCACAGCAGCGCATCGGGCTGGATGCCGATTTCGCGCATCTTCTGCACGGTGTGCTGAGTGGGCTTGGTTTTCAGCTCGCCAGCGGCCGCGATGAAGGGCACGTAAGTCAGGTGCACGAAAGCGGCGTTGCTCGGGCCGACCTTCAGGCTCAGCTGACGGGCCGCTTCCATGAACGGCAGCGACTCGATGTCGCCCACGGTGCCACCGATTTCAACGATGGCCACGTCGACCGCATCGGGCGTGCCGACGCCGGCGCCGCGGCGGACGTAGTCCTGGATCTCGTTGGTGATGTGAGGGATGACCTGCACGGTCTTGCCCAGGTAATCACCACGGCGTTCTTTTTCGAGAACGCTCATGTAGATCTGACCGGTGGTGAAGTTATTGGCCTTCTTCATCCGCGTGGTGATGAAGCGCTCGTAGTGACCCAGATCGAGGTCGGTTTCAGCGCCGTCTTCGGTCACGAAGACTTCACCGTGTTGAAACGGCGACATCGTGCCCGGATCGACGTTGATGTACGGATCCAGCTTGATCAGGGTGACTTTGAGGCCACGGGATTCGAGGATGGCGGCCAGTGACGCAGCGGCGATGCCCTTACCGAGTGAGGACACCACACCGCCGGTGACGAAGACAAACTTGGTCATGTGCGCATAAGCGTTCGTCTTGACGAGGAACGCTGCGGTGGTAAAGAGGCATTATAGGTGCATTGGCCCGTCGTCCGACGTGGATTGGTGCACGGAATCTGTCCGCGTGGGGCACATGCGTCGGCGCATAATCCGCGCCAGATCGCGGAGCCCTCCTGGCTCCAGTCAGGAGAGTCCGTGTTGTCGTTCTTGCGAATGTTGTTGTTGGCCGTGCACTTTGTCATCGCCAGTGTCATCGGTTTGGTGATTGGGCTGTGTCGTCCTTTCAACCCAGATAACAGCAGGCTGTGCGCCAGGGTGTATGCGGTCCCCGCCATGTGGATTCTGGGGCTGCGGGTCAAGCTGGAAGATGACACCGTTCGCGATCACGTCCGCTCGGCCGTGATCGTGGCCAATCACATTTCCAACTACGACCTGATGGTGTTTGGCTTGACCGTGCCTCGCCGCACCGTCAGCCTGGGCAAGAAAAGCCTGAAATGGATCCCGCTGTTTGGCCAGCTTTATTGGTTGGCTGGCAACGTGCTGGTCGACCGCGGCAACGCCGTCCAGGCCAAGAAAGCCATGCTCACCACCACCGACACCTTGCAACACAAGGACATGTCGCTGTGGGTGTTTGCCGAAGGCACTCGGGGGCATGGCAAGGGCCTGCAGCCTTTCAAGAAAGGTGCTTTCCTGATGGCCATCAACGCCGGCGTGCCCATCATCCCGATTTGCAGCAACAACTATGTGCGTGGGATGAAACTGAATCGCTGGCACAGCGGCAACATCATCATCCGCTCCTTGTCACCGATCCCAACGACAGGCCTGAGCGTCGATGATGTTCCGAAGCTTCTGGCCGACTGCCACGCCCGCATGGCAGCCTGTATCGATGAGTTAGACCGAGAGGCCGGCACCACGAAACGCTGAGCGTCAGTGGCTCACGTCGTCAGCCGTTGGGGCCGGCAATCTTGTTGAGCGGATTCATCGCCTGAGATTGCTGCGCCACAGCTGGTGTCTGTACGCCGTTGGCGTCTTTGTCCCAGGTCGGGTCAGGGATGGAGTCGAACACATCGCGCAGACGTTGCCCCCAGCTGGAGCGGATCATGCGGAAGTAGGCGTTGGACTCGTCGATGTTGATGACCTGGTTGGCCTGAAGGGAGTTGGCCTCGTAGACCATCAGGTCCAGCGGCAGTCCCACCGACAAGTTGGACTTCAGTGTGGAGTCCATGGAGATCAGCGCGCATTTGGCCGCTTCCTGCAGGGGCGTATCGGGGGTGACGACACGGTCGATCACCGGCTTGCCGTACTTGGATTCACCGATCTGGAAGTAGCAGACGCCATCGATGCCGGCCTCGACGAAGTTGCCGGCCGCGTAGACGTTGAACAGGCGCATGGTCTCGCCATGGATCTGTCCGCCGATGATCAGGTTGCAGTTGAAGTCGATGCCGTGCTTTTTGAGTGCGTCGGCATCGCGTGCGTACACCTTGCGCACGGCGCTGCCGACGATGCGCGCGACATCGAACATGCTTTTGGCGTTCCAGATGGTGATCGCCTCACCCTGTGGGCCTTCGATCGTTTCGCTGCCCAGCACCTGTTTCACCGCCTGGGTGATGGCCAGGTTGCCGGCAGAGAGCAGCACGAGCACGCGGTCGCCCTCGCGCTCGTAAATGGTCATTTTGCGAAAGGTGCTGATCTGGTCGAGCCCCGCATTGGTGCGCGAATCGGACAGGAAGACAAGGCCGGCATTGAGCCGCATGGCCACGCAGTAGGTCATGACGAAATCACCGATTTGAGTTTGTAGAGGGCATCCAGTGCTTCACGGGGGGTCAAGGCGTCCGGGTCGATGCTGGCCAGCAGGGACAAGGTCTGCGCCTCGGCCGGCGTCATCGCCTCTCCCGCGTTGTCAGCAAGGAGTGGGCCACCTTGTGCCGCCAAGGCGTCCAGATCGAGGCCGGGGGCCTCCACCTGGGCAAACAAGTCGATCTGGTCATCGGATTGTCGCTGGTGGGCTTCCAGTGATTCGAGTGTGGAGCGGGCTTGGCGGATCACCGAATGGGGCATGCCGGCCAGGCGGGCCACTTGGACGCCATAGCTGCGACTGGCCGGGCCATGTTGCAACTCGTGCAGGAAGATGATGTCGTCGCCCGCCTCCGCCACGCCCACGTGCATGTTCAGGGCGCGCGGCAGCTTCTCCGGCAAGGTGGTCAGCTCGAAATAGTGGGTGGCAAACAGCGTGAACGACTTGTTCTTGTCGTGGAGGTGGCTCGCGATGGCGCCGGCCAAGGCCAAGCCGTCGAAGGTGGAGGTGCCGCGTCCCACCTCGTCCATCAGCACCAGGGACTGTTCTGTGGCGGCGTGCACGATGGCCGCAGCTTCGGTCATCTCCACCATGAAGGTGGACTGGGCGTTCGCCAGATCGTCGGCCGCACCGATGCGGGTGTGGATGGCGTCGATGGGGCCTAGGCGGCACGACGCGGCCGGCACGTAGGAGCCCACTGCCGCCAGCAGCACGATCAAGGCGACCTGGCGCATGAAGGTCGATTTACCGCCCATGTTGGGGCCGGTCACGATCATCATGCGGCGGTTGACGTCAAAGCGGCAGTCATTGGGGATGAAGGCGGCGCCGCCGGTTTCCATCAGACGGGCTTCGACCACCGGGTGGCGACCCTTCTCGATCTCGATGCCAGGATGGATGCTGAACTCGGGGCGAGTCCAGCCCAGGGTGGCGGCGCGTTCAGCCAAGGCGGCCAAGGCGTCCAGCGAGGACAGCGCACGGCCCAAAGCACCCAGGGGGGCGATGTGGGCTTGCAGAAAGTCGATCAGCTGCTCGAACAGGAACTTCTCGCGCGCCAGTGCGCGCTCTTGCGCCGACAAGGCCTTGTCTTCGAAGGCCTTGAGCTCCGGGGTGATGAAGCGCTCGGCATTCTTGAGCGTCTGGCGGCGTTGGTAGTCCAACGGCACCTTGTCGACCTGGCCCTGGGTGACCTCGATGTAGAAGCCGTGCACCTTGTTGAACTGCACCCGCAGGTTCGGGATGCCGGTGCGGGCGCGTTCGCGGGTCTCCAATTCGAGCAGGAAGGCGTCGCAGTTCTCGGAGATGGCGCGCAGTTCGTCCAGATCGGGGTCGAAGCCGGTGGCGATGACGCCGCCGTCGCGAACCAGCACCGCCGGGGTCTCCATGAGCATGGCTTGCAGGCGCTCGGCAATGGCCGCGTCGGGCTGCAAGGCGGTGTGCAGTTGTGCCAGCAAGGGCGAGCCGTCCGGCACGCGCTCACGCAGCACGGGCAGACCCATCAGGGTGTCGCGCAGGCCGGCCAGTTCGCGCGGGCGCACCTGGCGCAGGGCGATGCGGGCGGTGATGCGCTCCACATCGCTCATCTGGCGCAGCGCTTCGCGCAGGGCGTCGTAACCCTGGTCGTGCTGGGCGGGCGACAGCAGGCAGGCAATGGCGTCGTGCCGTGCCGTGGCCGTGGCGCGGTCGCGCTGAGGTTGGGTGAGCCACTGGCGCAGGGCGCGGCTGCCCATGCCGGTGCGGCAGGTGTCCAGCAGCGACAGCAAGGTGGGCGAGTCTTCGCCGCGCAGGGTCTGGGTCAGCTCCAGGTTGCGCAAGGTGGCAGGCGGCAGGTCGAGCAACTCGGAGCTGCGCGGCACCTCCAGCGAGCTCACGTGAGACAGCGCCCTGCCCTGCGTGTGCTCGGCATAACTCAGCAGCGCCGCGGCGGCGGCGTGCGCTAGGGTGAGGTCTTGCGCGCCGTAGCCCTGCAGGGTGCTGACTTGCAGCTGCTCGCACAACTTGCGCAGGCCCAAACCGCTGTCGAACTGCCAGGTGGGCCGGCTGGTCATGGCCACGCTGCGGGTGCTTTGGGTCAGCAGGGGCTGGAGTGTGGCGGGCACACGCTCGCGGTCAAACAGGATTTCGGCGGGCTGTAGGCGCGCCAACCAGCTAGCAAGTTCGCGCTCGGTGCATTCGGTGGCGCCCAGCTTGCCGCTGGACAGGCCCAGCCAGGCCAGGCCGCAGGGCACGGCGTGCTCGGCATGGCGGCCGCGCTTGCTCATGACCACGGCCAGCAAGAGCGCATCCGCGCGCTCGCTGAGCAGTTCGGTATCGGTGAGCGTACCGGGCGTGACGACCCGCACCACTTTGCGCTCGACCGGGCCTTTGCTCGCCCCCACCTCACCGACCTGCTCGGCAATGGCCACCGACTCCCCCAGCTTGATCAGCTTGGACAGGTAAGTGTCGAGCGCGTGGAAAGGCACCCCCGCCATCACGATGGGTTCTCCGGCTGACTGGCCGCGCACCGTCAGCGTGATGTCGATCAGGCGGTTGACCTTGCGGGCATCGTCGTAGAACAGCTCATAGAAGTCACCCATGCGGTAGAAAACCAGAGTATCCGGGTGCTCGGCCTTGATGCGCAGGTACTGCTGCATCATGGGCGTGTGGCCAGAAAAGTCCTGCGCGGGAGAAACGGTGCGTGCTTGGTCCATGGGGCGATCAAAGGCGCGCCAATGCGCCTGGGCCGAAAGTGTATGTCAGGGCTGTCACCCGGCGATGGGCAAGAAAAAAGGGCCTTGCGGCCCTTCATGACGACGGCGGTTGTCGCGCTCAGAAAGGCGCGGCGTCCTTGTCACCACGATCTTCGGCGGCCTTGGCCGCGGCCGTGATGCGGGTGCGCTTGGGCTTGTCTTCACCATTGGCGGCCAGCTTGGCGGCCTGGGCGGCGTCTTCGGCTTCCTGCAGCGAGGCGATCAGAGCGTCGTCTTCCGGATCGCTTTCGCCCTCTTCCTCACCGGCGCCGTCCAGCGGGCTGACTTCTTCAGGGATGACGCGGGTGTACTGTGCCAGCGTCTTGACGAGCTGGCCGTAGATGCGCGGCGTACCTGCCACGATTTCGCGCTGGTACATGAAGTCGGGCTCACCGGTGAAGTTGCCGACCAGGCCACCGGCTTCGGTGATGATCAGCGAACCCGCAGCGATGTCCCAGGGGCTCAAGCCGGTTTCGAAGAAACCGTCGTAGTAGCCGGCGGCGACGTAGCAGAGGTCCAGCGAAGCCGCACCCGGGCGACGCAGGCCGGCACACTGCACCATGACGTCCTCGAACATCTTCATGTAGCGCTGGAAGTTGTCGCCCTTGCGGAAGGGGAAGCCAGTGCTGATCAGGGCTTCGAGCATGCGTGTGCGCTTGGACACACGGATGCGACGGTCGTTCAGGTAGGCGCCCTTGCCACGCGAGGCATAGAACAGGTCGTTGCGGCTGGGGTCATACACAACAGCCTGCTGCACCTGACCGCGGAAGGCCAAGGCGATGGAGACTGCGTAAACGGGCAGGCCGTGGATGAAGTTGGTGGTGCCGTCGAGCGGATCGATGATCCAGACGAAGTCGCTGTCTTTGGCACCGTGGGCGCGCCCCGATTCTTCAGCCAGGATGCCGTGGCCAGGATAGGCCTCAAGCAAGGTGGCGATGATCACGTCTTCTGCAGCCTTGTCCACCTCGGTCACGAAGTCGTTGTGCGACTTGGCCACCACTTGGAGGCGCTCGATGTCGAGCGATGCCCGGTTGATGATCGCCCCGGCTGCACGGGCAGCTTTGATGGCGATGTTGAGCATGGGATGCAGGGTTTGCGACATGGTTTGACCTTGGAAACCGGGCCGACAAACGGACCGGGTAAGCAGTTGACCACCGCGCACAGACGAACTGTTCGCAAGCGGGAAGGGGCGCAGCGGTGATCAAAGAGCGAGGGGAAACGATAATTCTATAGAAGGCCCGTATTTTTTGCATCCCCTTTTTCACGGACTCCCCTGCACCATGACCGAATCCACCACAGACCCCACCCGCTTCATCCTGATCGGCACCAGCCATCCGGGCAATGTGGGCGCCACCGCGCGAGCGATGAAGGTGATGGGCTTTTCTGACCTGGTGCTGGTGCGGCCTCGCTTTGCCGATGTGCTGAGTCAGGAAGAGACTGTGGCCATGGCTAGCGGTGCGGCCGATATCTTGGTGCGCGCCCGCATCGTTGACACCCTGGCTGAAGCGCTGGACGGCGTGACGTATGCAATTGGCACGGCGATGACGCCGCGCGACTTCGGCCCCCCTACCCTCACGCCGCGCGAAGGTCTCGCAGCACTGGCCAAACAGGAGCCCGCACAGCGCGTGGGTTTCGTGTTTGGGAGTGAGCGCTATGGCATGGCCAATGAAGACGTGTACCGCTGCCATGCGGTGTTGAGCATCCCCACCAACCCGGATTACGGCTCCTTGAACCTGTCGCAGGCCGTGCAGCTGCTGTCCTACGAGTGGCGTCAGGCTCTGGGTGGCTTTCCGGTGCAGGCGCGCACACCCAGTCCGGACCTGGCCGACGGCAAGGCCGTTCAGGGTGCTTTGCAGCACTGGGAACAGGCCTTGGTCGCGTTGGACTTTCTCGACCCGAAGGCGCCCAAGAAGCTCATGCCCCGCCTGAACCAGTTGCTCAACCGAGCAGCGCTGCGCGTGGAGGAGATCCATGTGCTGCGTGGCATCGCCAAGGCCGTTCTGGACCGGTGCCCAAAGTGACGCATGGACCGTGTCCTGGGGCTGCATGTGGATGCGCAGCAAGGACCCGCGCTACGGCCGCCCGCTCGCCATGCGGGTTTTCTGCCGCCCGCTACACTGGCAGACCTGATACGAAAAACAAATAAGCCACCCCATGCTCTTCGCCAGATTGCGAGAAGACGTCACCTGTATCCTGGAACGTGACCCTGCGGCACGCACCGCCTGGGAGGTGCTGACCTGCTATCCCGGCTTGCACGCCCTCACCTTCCACCGTGGCGCGCACTGGTGCTGGACCCACGGTTTGAAGTGGCTCGGCCGCTGGATTTCTCACTGGTCACGTTTTTTCACAGGCATTGAGATTCACCCCGGCGCACAAATTGGCCGCCGCGTGTTCATCGACCACGGCATGGGCGTCGTCGTGGGTGAAACCGCCATCGTGGGGGACGATTGCACCATCTACCAGGGCGTGACCCTGGGCGGCACCTCCTTGAGCAAAGGCACCAAGCGCCACCCCACCTTGGGCAAGGGCGTGATCGTGGGGGCCAATGCGCAGGTCCTGGGGGGCTTCACGGTCGGCGATGGGGCCCGCGTGGGCTCCAATGCAGTGGTGACGAAGGAGGTGCCCGCCGGTGCCACTGCCGTGGGCAACCCCGCACGCATCATCGTGAAGCAAGCGGTGGTTGATGAAAAGCAGGCCGAGCGTGAGGCCGCTGCCGCCCGCATGGGCTTCTCTGCCTACGGCATGACTGGCGGTGACGACCCCTTATCACAAGCGTTGCGAGGCCTGATCGACCACGCTGCTGGTCACGAGCATCAGATCACCCAACTGTGGCGCGCCATCGAAAAGCTGGCCGACTGTGCCCAAACCCAGGCCGGGCGCGATTGCATGCCAGACGATGCGCAAAAGACCGAGCGCTTTGACGCAGACGGGCTCAACAAGCTGGTGTAAAGCGCGGCCCGGCCGAGGCCAGGCTGCCCAACGACAACGGGGTCCATGCGGACCCCGTTTTGTTTGGTGCGGGCAAATTCTCGCTTGCCCATGGCTCCGTTGCGCCGCTGCGCCGATCAGGCCAGCAGGTAGCCGCCGTCCACGTTCAGGCAGGTGCCCGTGGTGTAGCTTGCCGCATCCGATGCCAGGTACAGCGCAGCGCCGGCCATCTCGGACGGATCTGCCACGCGGTTCATCGGCGTGTGCGCCATCACCATCTTCAAGATGGCATCGTTGGTGGTCAAGGCCGAGGCAAACTTGGTGTCCGTGGCACCCGGCAGGATGGCGTTCACACGCACCTTCATCGGGGCGCACTCCTTGGCAAAGGCGTGTGTCATCGAAATCACCGCAGCCTTGGTGATGGAGTAGATGCCCTG
This sequence comes from Burkholderiales bacterium, assembly GCA_029268225.1. Taxonomy (GTDB): domain Bacteria; phylum Pseudomonadota; class Gammaproteobacteria; order Burkholderiales; family Burkholderiaceae_C; genus Aquabacterium. The sequence goes on from JAJUGJ010000023.1 coordinate 18,480, forward strand.
GGCCATGCCGGGGATCACGCCGTTGACCGAGGCGATGTTGATGATCGATCCCCCCCCGTTCTTGTGCATCAGCTTGGCACCGGCCGAGCACATGAAGAAGTAACCGCGGATGTTCACATCCACCGTCTTTTGGAATGCGCTCAGATCGGTGTCGGTGATGTGACCAAAGTAGGGGTTGGTCGCGGCATTGTTGACGAGGATGTCGAGGCGGCCGAACTGCTGTTCGATGGCCTTGAACGTCGCGTCGATCTGCTCCATCTCGCCTACATGGCACGCCAGCACCGAGGCCTTGCCACCGGCTTCGCGGATGGAGGCCGCCACAGCTTCGCAGGGCTCGGCCTTGCGGCTGGAAATGATGACGTGCGCGCCGTGGGCGGCCAGCAGGCGGGCAATGGCCTCACCGATGCCGCGGCTGGAGCCGGTGACCAAGGCAATCTTGCCGGACAGATCAAACGTGTTGGGGATGCTCATGTGGGAAATCTCAGGATGCGATGAAATGGCAAGACGCAGGGCTCACAGGGCCGATTTGGCAATGATGCCCAGGCAGCGTTGTTCCAGGTACTTCACGAAGGGGCCGAAGGTGGCAAACACCGGGTTGCGGGCATTGCCTTCCTTGAAGCGCTTGTAGATCTGCTGCGCAATGCCAGCCAGTCGGAACAGGCCGTACACCGTGTAGAAATCGAAATTCGCGACGCTGAAGCCGGTCTTCTCACCGTAGTAGCGGATCACTTCCTCACGGGTCAGCATGCCAGGCGCATTGGTCGGCTGGCGGCGCGACCCCTGCATGAACTTGTCGTCATCGGCCTGTACCCAATAGGCCAGCGAGCTGCCCAGGTCCATCAGCGGGTCGCCCAGCGTGGCCATTTCCCAGTCCAGCACGCCAATCACCTTGAGCGGGTCGTTCACGTCCAGCACGACGTTGTCGAAGCGGAAGTCGTTGTGGATCAGGCTGATCGCCACTTCCTGTTGGGGTTGCTTGTCATGCAGCCATTGCATGACCACTTCGAAATCACCGACATCGTCGGTGCGAGCGGCACGGTAACGCTTGCTCCAGCCTTCGACCTGACGCGCGACATAACCTTCGCCCTTGCCCAGGCTGTCCAGCCCGGCGGCCTTGGGGTCGAGTTTGTGCAGGTCGATCAGGGTGTCGAGCACGTTCAGGCACAGCTGACGGGTCTTGGCTTCGTCGAGGCCCAACTCGGGCTGCAGGTTCTGGCGGGGAATGACGCCCACCAGGCGCTCCATCACATAGAACGGTGCACCGATGACGTCCGTGTCTTCGCAGATGGCATAGATCTCGGGCACCTTGGGGTACACGGGCTTGAGCTGGCGCATGATCACCGCCTCACGCACCACGTCGTGGGCGGACTTGGCGATATGGCCGAACGGCGGGCGTCGCAGGATCAGATCCTGATTGGCATAGCGCACCAAGTAGGTCAGGTTGGACGCGCCACCGGGGAACTGTTGCAGTTCGGGCTCGCCCTGCAGGTCCAGGCCCTGCGCCTTCAGGTAGGCCGTGACTTTCGCCAGGTCCACCTCTTCGCCGGCGCGTACCTGGCCGGCATGGTCGATCAGTGTGTCGTTCTTGACGTCGCTCATGGGCGGGGGTCTCCTCTTTGGATCACGGAGTGTAGGAAGCCGCCCCGAATGAATCAAATGAATTATCTGAATCTGACGCCATTCTTGCGGTGAATGACTGAGCGCGTCACGCTGAGGCCTTCGCGCTCAGACCTTGAAGGTGCTGACGAGGGTGGTCATCTGCCGCGCTTGTTGGTTGAGGCTTTCTGCAGCAGCCCCGGCCTCTTCCACCAGTGCGGCGTTTTGTTGGGTGGCCTCGTCCAGCAGCGTGACGGCTTGGCTGACCTGTCTCAGCCCGTCGCTCTGCTCGCCCGTGGCGTTCGCAATCTCACGGATCAAACTGCTGACGCGACCGATTTGCGCGACAACGTCTCGCATGGTCTCTCCAGCGTTCTGAACCTGGACCGCACCCTGCTCAACTTTGCTGACGTTTTCGCCAATGAGCCCATTGATCTCCTTGGCAGCCTGAGCGCTGCGCTGTGCCAGGGACCGAACTTCGCTGGCCACCACCGCGAAACCTCGGCCCTGCTCCCCTGCTCGGGCGGCCTCAACGGCGGCATTCAGCGCCAGGATGTTCGTCTGGAACGCGATGCCATCAATGACGTTGGTGATCTCGGCAATCTTCTGGCTCTGTGCGCTGATGCCCGACATTGTGTCCACCACAGCCTGCACGGCCGCGCCTCCCTTGATGGCGGTACTGTTGGCGTCACTCGACAAGTTGGTTGCCTGCCTTGCAGACTCTGTGTTGTGCTCAACGGCACTGCCCAACTCCTCCATGGAGGCGGCAATTTGTTGGAGGCTGCTGGCCTGTCGCTCAGTTCGCGACGAGAGGTCCATGTTGCCACCGGCGATCTCGGCGGTGGCAGTGCCGATGGAGTGCGCGGCCTGATTGATCTGACCGACCAGTCCGCGCATGGCGTTTTGCATGCGTCCAATGGCGGCCATCAGGCTCTGTGTGTCGCCGCTGCGCACGGGGACTTGGCTGAGCAGGTCACCAGATTCCACCATGGCCAGGGCATGACGCGCGTCGCTCGGGTCTCCACCCAACTCCGCCTCCAGCCGGCGGCGCAGCGACCAAAGGCTGTAAGCACAACCCAGTACACATAGCAAAGCCACGGAGACCGCAATGGCACTGGCTGTGTTGAGCGCCTTCTCTGCGGCCTCGCGTGCCTCGGCCTTGTTGCTCGATGCCGACTTCTTCAAGTCCAGCAATTGCTCCCGCAAGGCCCGCCATTTCGGTGTTTCTTCGGTCTTGAGCAGCGCAATGGCGGCTGACTGATCTCCCGCAGCCAACTCAAGAACCGCCACCTGCTTCTCCTTCCAAGCGCCGCGCAACTGCTCGATCTGCTCCAGAGATGCCTGATCGGCCTCCATGGCTGCAGCACGCGCTTTGCCGTGCGCCTCTGTGAACGCCTTGTCTGCAGCTTGCAGGTTGTCTCTTGCCTTAGGGTTGTTTGGGTCGATCACAACGTTGCGAAGCGCCTGCCCCATCTGGAGACCTTGCGCGTACATCTCCACGGCGGCCTCGGCCATGGCGTCATCGTGCTGAAAGTAGCCTTCCAGCCCTCGGTTCAAGGCGATCACGCCGCCTCCCACACCGATGCCGCAGGCGACGACCGCCAAAGCCGGCAAGCCCATGGAAAGGACCACACGTGTCATGAACCTCATTGCTCACTCCCTTTTTTGTGTCAGCGTGGGCTCGCAGCGCCCGATAGGTCAGGTTTTGGGGGAAGCCGGTCGAATTGCCGACTTCGGCCGGAATGCTGCACACACCTCCGGGCGGCTCTCGATATAAGGGCCGCCAATCAAATCGATGCAGTAAGGGACGGCCGCAAAGATGCCCGGCACCAGCGATTGGCCGTTCGCATCTTTCAGGCCCTCCAGCGTCTCGGCAATCGACTTGGGCTGACCGGGCAGGTTCAGGATCAGCGCTTGTTTGCGGATGACCGCAGTCTGGCGCGACAAGATGGCTGTGGGCACAAATCGCAGGCTGATCTGGCGCATCTGCTCACCAAAGCCCGGCATTTCCTTGTCAGCCACGTCCAGTGTGGCTTCGGGCGTCACGTCGCGCGGTGAGGGGCCCGTGCCGCCTGTGGTCAGCACCAGTTGGCAACCGGCGTTGTCGACCAAGTCACGCAAGGTGTCGGCGATGACCTCACGCTCGTCGGCGATCAGGCGTGGCACCCATTCGATCGGGTTGCGCACGGCCCGGGCGAGCCAGTCCTGCAAGGCGGGCAGGCCCTTGTCTTCATACACGCCGCTGCTGGCGCGGTCGCTGATGGAGACGACGCCAATGCGAACAAGGTCCAACTCGTAGGCGGGAGCGTCACTCATGCGTCGTTGCCCTGCCCTGCTGGCGCGCTGTCGTCATCCTGCGACTCCATGGCGCGCTTGATGAACTGGAACAGCTCGCGAAACGCCCGGCCATTGCGCTTTTCCGGGTCCAGCGAGGCATCCTTGCGGGCATTGCGGATCAGGGTGCGCAGTTGCTGCACGTCGGTGTCCGGGAAGTCCGCGACCCAGCGGGTGACAGCATCCTTGTCATCGGCGATCAGCTCGGCGCGCCAGCGCTCGGCCTGGTGCAAGGCCAAGGCGTTGTGGGCATGCCCCAACTGATACTGGGCCACGGCTTCTCGCAAAGGCTCGGAGTCAACCTCACGCATCACCTTGCCGATGAACTGCAGCTGGCGGCGCTTGCCTTCGAAGGATCGGGTCTTCTTGTAGGCGGCCAGGGCGTCGCGCAGCCGCTCGGGCATGTCGATCTCGATCAGTCGGCTGTCAGGCATGTCCAGCAACTGCTGACCCAAGGCCTGCAGTTCCTGGCTGGCACGCTTGAGCATGCTTTTGCTGGGCGGACGGTCGTCTTGATCGTCCTCGGGATCGTACCCGTCGTAGGAGTGGGAATGTTTCGAATTCATGTCCTCGCTATGATACGGGTGCACTCATTCACAAACCACAACATGGCCGTCAAATCCAGCAAGTCTTCCGAGAAGCCCAATGGCTTCGCTTACAGCCGCGAACAATTCCAGCAACTGATTGAGGATACGCTGGGCATGGCCAAAAAACTGGGCGCTTCTGACGCCGCGGCCGAGGTCTCGGAAGGCATGGGCCTGTCGGTGTCCGTGCGCAAGGGCAAGCTGGAGAACGTGGAGCGCAACCGTGACAAGACGATTGGTGTGACCGTTTACCTGGGGCAGCGTCGTGGCAACGCCAGCACCTCGGACTTTTCACCGCAGGCGCTGGAGCAAACCGTGCGGGCGGCCTACGACATCGCGCGCTACACCGCCGAGGACCCCGCAGCCGGCCTGCCCGATGCCGAAGACCTGGCCACGCCGCGCCAGGCCAAGCGTGACCTGGACCTGTTTCACCCCTGGGCGATCGACGCCGAAGGGGCCGCGGAGCTCTCGCGCCGCTGCGAAGAGGCGGCTTTGTCGGTGGATCCGCGCATCACGAACTCTGAGGGCGCCGGCGTCTCTGCGCAGCAGTCGCATTTTTGGGCCGGCAACAGCCGCGGGTTCCGTGGCGGCTACGCCAGTTCCCGCCATTCGCTGTCGGTCTCTCCCATTGCCGGCCGTGGCAACGACATGCAGCGCGACTTCTGGTACACGTCCGAGCGCGATGCCCGCGACATGGCCAAGCCCGAAGCGGTGGGCCGTTACGCCGCCGAGCGTGCCCTGTCGCGATTGAAGTCTCGCAAGATTGCCACCTGCGAGGTGCCGGTGTTGTTCGAGAACACGCTGGCCGCTGGCTTGCTGGGCGGCTTTGTGCAGGCCGTCAGCGGTGGCGCCCTTTACCGCAAGGCCACCTTCCTGGTCGACAGCTTGGGCAAGCCCATCTTCCCCAAGCACATCGACATTCTGGAAGATCCGCACATCCTCAAGGGCAAGGGCAGCGCTCCCTTCGATGACGAAGGTGTTCTCACCCGCAAGCGCAAGGTGGTGAAGAACGGTGTCGTGCAGGGCTACTTCCTGTCGAGCTACTCGGCCCGCAAGCTGGGCATGCGCACCACGGGCCACGCGGGTGGCTCGCAAAACCTGGTGCTGACCAGCAAGCTCACCGATCCCAAGGACAACCTCAAGGCCATGCTGAAGAAGCTGGGCACCGGCTTGTTCGTGACCGAGTTGATGGGCCAGGGCGTGAATTACGTGACGGGCGACTACTCTCGCGGGGCTGCAGGCTACTGGGTCGAGAACGGCAAGATCGCCTACCCTGTCCACGAAATCACCATTGCCGGACATCTGGGCGAGATGTTCCAGCAGATCGTGGCCGTCGGTGCGGATGCATACACCTACGGCAGCAAGACGGTGGGTTCGGTGCTGATCGAGAAAATGAAGATCGCCGGGCATTGAGCGCGGCGACGCACGCGATTGATCGTGCAAATCACGCAGATAGGGCCGAAATGGCCCTTTTTTGCTTTCCAAGGCGCCATAACGGAATGACAATGGTGTGACAGCCATCCTTGTGGGAGGTCATTCCATGGCGCAGCGCTCCTTGCATCGCATGCCGGCCGAGGTCGGTCACGGCATCCGCCCTTTGCCCGCTTTCGGGGCTCAGGCAGATTGGAGCGAGCGCGCCCTGCAGCGGACATGGCGAACAGTGGGCGGCTTGTGTGTGCTGATCGGTCTGGTCAACGCCTTTGTGCCGGTTTTGCCGACCACCGTGTTTTTGCTCATGGGTGTGTGGGCCTACGGCAAGGGCGATCCCGCTCTGCGCGAACGCCTGCTGCGCCATCCTCGCTACGGTCGCAGCTTGCGGCTGTGGGTCGAGCAGCGCCAGATCACGCGACGGGGCAAGGTGGCCGCCATTGCGGGCATCTCGGTCAGCGGCGCCTTCACAGCTGCCACGCTGGGCTCCAGGCCATTGACCTGGGGCATCGGTGCGGGCTTATTGGGGCTGTGTGCCTATCTCGCTACTCGCACCGAACCGGAACCATCGCATTGATCACCTCACGGCGTCAGGTTCGATGGCGAATGACGATCACGCCGGTCGGCGTTGACCGTCGCCGGCTCACATCTCAGTCATCCAGCGAAATGGCCTGCTGATACAGTTTGGTTGAGCGGGCCCCACTGCGACAGAACATCAGCAGGGGGCGCGGCAGCGTTTTGAGCAACTCGGCACATTGAGCGATTTCTTCGGGCGACTGATAGCCGCCCTGCACTGGCAGGTGGGCATAGGCCAAGCCTGCCGCTTTGGCTGCCGCTTCGATGGACGCGTTGGTCGGTTGGTCTGGACCGCCTTCAAAGTCCGGGCGGTTGTTCAGCACTGCCTTGAAACCCGCTTCAGCTGCCGAAGCCATGGCTTCCGGGGTCAGCTGTGGGGCAGTGTACACATCTTCGGCAATGGCTTGCAGGGGCACGGAATCACTCATCTTTGAACCTTGGATAGGGTGTCTGTTGAACGGATTATCACGCGCTTCTCCCCCGCGGGTTTGACTCGCCACCTCGCCCCCCAGAGGGGATGATGTCATTGTGGCAACACATCCAGGCCTTTAAATTGCATTCGTATCTGGAAATGCACGTTCCGTGAACCTTGAAGGCAGAGCATGAAAGCAGAGAAGCAGGTCGACAAGTCTCATTACGATTTCCAACGCTACATGGACAAAGGGCGCTGGAACAGCATCTGGCATCAACTTGACGAAATCGCGCGGCTGAACCCCCAGCGCGTGCTTGAAATCGGGCCGGGACCCGGACTGTTCAAGCAGGTCGCCCAGCTTTTCAATGTGCATGTCGAGACGCTTGATCTGGACCCAGAGTTGAAACCAGATCACCTTGGATCGGCCACGTCCCTGCCATTCTCAGACCGCACGTTTGACGTCACCTGCGCGTTTCAGATGCTTGAGCACATACCGTACGAAGATTCCATCAAAGCGTTCCGGGAGATGGCTCGCGTGAGTCGCGGTCATCTGGTCATCAGTCTGCCCGATGCCCATGCTGTACACCGATACCAAGTGCAAATCCCGAAGGTGGCTGCATTCGACAGGTTGATTACCAAGCGCAGCTACCAGCCCAAGGCACACCAGTTTGATGGGGAGCATCACTGGGAGCTCAACAAAATCGGATATGAACTTGAGAAAGTCTGCCAGGACCTTGAGCAAGTCTGCCCTTTGGTCAAGCGGTACAGGGTGAAAGAAAACCCATATCACCACTTTTTTGTTTTTCGAGCCAATGCTTGATGCTGTGCAGGTAGCGCTTGGCTTCAGGCAGGGCCCAGGGACCCTGCCTTTGTGGCTGTTGAGGGTCAACCAGCCAATGCCGCTTTCACCGCTGCCGAAACGACACCCATGTCGGCCTGGCCTGCCAAGCGCTGCTTGACGGCGCCCATGACCTTGCCCATGTCGCCAGGGCCCGATGCGCCCAACTCGGTCACGATGGCCTTGACGGCGGCGGCGACTTCGTCGGCGCTCAAACGCTGAGGCAAGTACTCCTCCAGCACCACAATCTCGCTCTTTTCTTTGTCAGCCAGGTCCTGGCGACCGCCCGCTTCGTATTGCTGGGCGGCGTCCTTGCGCTGCTTGATGAGCTTGTCGACGATGGCGACGATCATGGGGTCGTCCAGCTCCACGCGCTCATCGACTTCTTTTTGCTTCATGGCAGCGAGCAGCATGCGGATGGTGTTCAGGCGCTCGGCTTCCTTGGCGCGCATGGCGGCCTTCATGTCGTCGGTGATGCGTTGCTTGAGGCTCATGGTGAAGTCCTGTTTCAAAATTCCGTGTCAGAAAAAGCAAAAGCCCGCATGGGCGTCCCCGCGCGGGCTTTGGTCTTGACCTGCATGCCTGTTGCGTTGAGGCAAGAGGCGAAAGTCAGACTAGCAAGAAGCGATCAGTACAGCTTCTTGGGCAGCTGCATGCTGCGCACGCGCTTGTAGTGGCGCTTGACGGCGGCAGCCTTCTTGCGCTTGCGTTCAGCCGTGGGCTTCTCGTAGAACTCACGGGCGCGCAGGTCGGTCAGCAGACCCAGCTTTTCGATGGTGCGCTTGAAGCGACGCAGGGCAACGTCAAACGGCTCGTTTTCTTTGACACGGATGGTCGTCATTACAAATTCACTTTCAGGATGAATGCATTCAACAGGGCCAGTACATGGCCACCAGCCTCGCCTGTTCAGTACGCCACACAAGATCTGGAGAGATCTGCATCACGCTGCCACCAGGGTCTGGGCCCGATCCCGTGTTCCACGTCCGGAATTCGCGGATGGATACGGGCTGACCTGTCTCGGTGTGCACAGCGTTGCTGAACACGCTCAACTGGCGGACTTCTTTGCAAACATGCAACAAGCCCCACCAACAAAGCCTGAGATTCTACTCTGTATTCGATGGTTATTCCAGGGTTTTGGCAAATTGCCGCCTTTCACCCCCGAAAAAACCCGATCAGAGACGTTCATTCAGGCGAACGATGCCCTGATTGCGTGCCAGTGTGGTGCGTTCGGACGCATCTGGCAAGGGTGGCAAAGGCGCGCAAGGATCAGGCTGCAGCGTCGCCAGAGCCTCCAGCAGGGGCTCCAGCACAAACGCACGCCCCGTCATGCGAGGGTGAGGCAGGGTGATGAAGGGGGTGCTTCGCTGGGCATCGCCATGGCAGAGCAGGTCCAGGTCCAGAGTGCGCGGTGCGTTCAGGTAGGGCCGCTCACGGTCGCGGTTGGCTTCCAAAGCGTGCAAGGCACCGAGCAACTCACGCGGCCCCAGGGCGGTTTGCAGCACCGCCACGGCGTTGAGATAGTCGGGGCCCGTCGCGTCGACGGGACGGGTCTGGTAGAGCGAGGACACGGCCTCCAAGGTGGTACCCGGCAGCGTGCTCAGACCCGACAGGGCCGCACGCAAATGGGCACGCACATCACCCAGGTTGCCCCCCATGCCGATGCAGGCGCGAAAGCGCGGCACGGCCGACAGGGCGGCTTCATGGACGTCACGGGCGACCGAGGTCACCGGGGGCAAGGCTGCCCCGGCGGCACTCACTCGGCGGCTCCACCACCTGCCGCACCACCGCCCTCCCCGGCCGGCTTGCGGCGGCGACGGCGGCGCTTCTTGGCGGGCGCGGCATCGTCCAGGCTGACTTCGGCGTCGCCCGAGGTCGGCGCGCGGCGTGCAGCAGCCGGAGCCGAAGCGCGGGCCTGACGCTTGCCAGCTTCTTGCTTGCGGGCGGCGTCGAGCAGGTCCTTGCGCTCGTCGTGATCGGCCAGTGAGAAAGCTTCCCACCAGCGGGCCAATTCCGCGTCGGCTTCACCGGCCTGGGCGCGCAGACGCAGGAAGTCGAAACCGGCGCGGAAACGAGGCTGCTCGATCAAGGTGAAGGGGCCGTTGCCCACGCGACGGTCGAAGCGCGGCTGCATGGTCCAGATTTCGCGCATGTCGGCGGCGAGCTTGCCGCGGCCGGAGATGTCGCCAATGCGGGCGTTGAAGACCGCATCGGTGGCCGACTGCAGTGCCGGGAATGGCGGCTCGCCCTGGGCCTGGTTGCGCTTCCAGTGCTCCAGCACGTCGTGCCAGAGCAGGCAGGCGAGCAGGAAGCTGGGGGCCACGGACTTGCCTTCGGCGACACGGCGGTCGGTGTCGTCCAGGGCCAGTTTGACGAACTGGTCACGGCCGGGATGGCGACGCACCTCGTCAAACACGGCGTCCAGAATCGGGAAGACACCCTTGTCGAGGCCTTGCTTGCGCAACTGGTCGAGCGAGGCCGAGGCGTGCCCGGTCTGCAGCAGCTTGAGCATTTCGTCGAACAGACGCGACTGCGGCACATTGCTCAGCAACTCGGCCATGTCACGCAGCGGCTCGCGCGTCTTGGGCTCGATCTCGAAGCCCAGCTTGGCGGCAAAGCGCACGACGCGGATGATGCGGACCGGGTCTTCGCGGTAGCGGGTTTCGGGGTCACCGATCATGCGCAGGACGCGCTTCTTGGCGTCCTTGATGCCGCCGTGGTAGTCGACCACGACGCCGGTGTGTGGGTCGTAGTACATGGCGTTGACGGTGAAGTCGCGGCGCGCAGCGTCCTGGTCTTGCGGGCCCCAGACGTTGTCACGCAGCACGCGGCCGCTGGCATCCACGACGTGGCTCTTGTCGGCCAGTTCCTTGCGCGAGGTCTTCTCGTTGCCGGTGACCTGCTCGGCGGCGGTGGCGTCGAGGTAGGCGCGGAAGGTGGAGACCTCGATGACTTCGTTTTCGCGCCCACGGCCGTAGACCACGTGCACGATGCGGAAGCGCCGGCCGATGATGAAGGCACGGCGGAACAGGCTCTTGACCTGCTCGGGCGTGGCGTTGGTGGCGACGTCGAAGTCCTTGGGACGATGGCCCAGGATCAGGTCGCGGACAGCGCCGCCGACGATGTAGGCCTCGTAACCGGCATCCTGCAGGGTTTCAACGACGCGGCGTGCGCGGTCATCGACCAGGCTGGGGTCGATGCCATGCTCGCTTTGCGGGACGTCCACCCGCTTGCCGACCGGGATGCGGGGCGCCTTGGCAGCGCGGCCGCCCGATGCGGGGCTGCGCTTTTTGGCCGGGTCTTTGCCCAGGATCTTGTCTATGAAGCTCTTGATCATGCAAACAGTCTAAGGATGCGCCAGCCGCGTTCGCGGGCCACTTCTTCCAGCGCCGGGCTGGGATTGGTGGCCACCGGATCGTTGGCACGCTCCAGCAGGGGCAGGTCGTTGGGCGAGTCGCTGTAGAAGCTGACGCGATCGAAATCGCTCAGCTGCCGGCCCATGCCGGACAGCCATTGTTCCACACGCGTGATTTTGCCTTCTCGGAAGGACGGCACGCCATCGATTTCACCGGTGACGCGCCCTGCCCCATCGCGCACCAGGCGCACGGCGATCAGGTCGCTGACGTTGAAGGCGTCGGCGATCGGCCGGGTGACGAACTCGTTGGTGGCGGTGACGATGGAGATCAGGTCGCCCTGGGCGCGGTGCTGTTCGACCAACTCCAGCGCCTGGGGTTGCATGGCCGGGTAAATCACCTCCTCCATGAAGGCCTGCTGCAGCGCCTGCTGGGCGGCTTCGTCCATCTGTCGCCACACGCTGGTGGTGAAGCGGATGTAGTCAGCCAGCACCAGGGTGCCTTCGCAGTACTGCTGGTAGAAGCCGTCGTTGGTCTGGCGGTAGGCGTCGCCGTCGGCCAGGCCCTGGCGGATCAGGAACTCACCGAACTCGTGATCGGAGTCGAGCGGCAGCAGGGTGTGGTCAAGGTCGAACAGGCACAGGTTCATGGGGTCTCCGCGGCCAGCATTTGTTTCAGCAAGGGAACCGTCAACACGCGATGCTCGGCCAGGGCATAGCGGTCCAGACGGTCAAGCAGGTTCATGAGGAAAGCCAGGTCGCGGCTGTAGCGGGTGAGCAGGTAGGACACCAGATCGTCGCCCAGGTTCATGCCGCGGCGCCTGGCTTCGCGTTGCAAGGCGGCGCGCAGGCCGTCTTCGTCGAGCGGAGACAGGGCGAAGGTGAGCCCCCAGCCCAGGCGGGTGCGCAGGTCATCGCGCACAGGCAAATCCACCGCCGGTGTGGCACCCGCTGCCATGATGTAGAGCGGGCCGGCTGCGGCGTCCTCTGTCTCGGCTTCAGGCAACAGCGACGTCTACTGAGGCACCTGGGCACGCGCAGCTTGCGCCGCTTGGGAGGATGCCGACTCGATGAAGAGGTTGAAGGCCAGGTGCTGATGGTGGGCATCGAGCGCCTCGCATTCGTCGATGAGGGCCAGCGTGGGTGTGGCAGGCGTGACGGCGTCCCACATCTGGCAGGTGTGCGCGTTGAGCCAGATGACCCCCCAGCCGCGTGCCAGGGTTGGCTCGATCATCGCTCGCAGCAGGTGCGTCTTGCCTGCCCCCTGCCCGCCCCAGAAGTATGCCGGCGAGCGTGGCCCCTCCACCTCCGGCCAGGCGCGCAGCCAACTCAGGGCTTCGGCGTTTCGGCCTTCGATGAACTCGTCCAGCCCCAGCACATCCGAGGGCCCCAGATCCAAAGGGATCTGTCGCATGAGGGGCCCAGATGAAGGGCTGCCGGCGCCCTCGTCGGGCCGGGTCGCACTCTGAAACAACATCATTCGGTCAGAAAAAAAGCACCTTGCCGGTACGCCTGCAGCAGGCGCCGCCCCAGCACAGTGACCAATGCGGCACAGGGCAACGCAACAAGCAAGCCCCACAGACCCAGCCACTGGCCGAACACCATGAGCGCAAAGATGACGCCCAGCGGATGCAAACCGATGCGCTCTCCGACGAGTCGTGGGGTGAGAAAAAAGCTCTCGATCAACTGCCCTGCCCCGTAGACCACGGCCACACCGATGAGTGGCACCCAAAGGTTGTCACCCGCAGCGGTGAACTGAAGCACGCCCGCCAGCAGGGCCAGCACCATGCCAAGGCCAAAACCCAGGTACGGAATGCAGACCGCCAATCCGGTGAACACACCAATGGGCAACGCAAGGTCAAAACCGAACAACATGAGCCCGACGCTGTAGTAGGCCGCCAAGATCAGCATCACCCAAAGCTGTCCACGCAGGTACTGGCCCAACAGGTCGTCGGCCTCGTCCATGAACCCACTGACTGCAGCGTGCCAGCGGTGCGGGACGAGGTCACGCAGAGGGGGCATGACCCGCTCCCAGTCGATCAACCAGTAAAAAGCCAGCATCGGAATCAACAGCGCCAATCCCAGGAGGTTCATCAAGTTGCCGCCACCGACGACAAGGGACTCCCAGAGTGTTGCACCCCAGGCGGCGCCGTGGTTGTGCAGCAAGTCCATCAACTCAGCCTTGACCTCGTTCAGGCTGGTCGGCACCGGCAGGCCCAACTGCACGAGATGCGGCGCGATCTGTAGCCACCAGCCGACCAGAAGATCAGGCAGTTGTGTTCTCAACATGGGCGCAAGCTGGGAGACGATGGGAACCAGCAACACAAAAACGACCACACCTGCGAGCACGACCCCGAGCAGGCAGAGCGAGGCAGCCAATGCCCGAGGGCAACGGCGGGCCGTCAAGGCATCAACAGCGGGCCTCAAGACATAGGCAAGGATCAGGCTCACCACAAACGGCAGCAAGATGGCCGCATGCCACCAGACGAGCGCGGCAAGGACGGCAGCAACCAAGCCCCAGAGCCACCGGGCGGAAGACGGGAGTGAAATGGCATTCATCTGGCGGGGATTCTATCGACCTCCCCTGCTGCCAGCGCACACCGGGTGCGCGCACAACGTTCGGTGACACGCCCAAGGAGCGCATTGCCCTTGGTGCGGGGGGTCAGTTGGACGCCCCGTCACCCTTCTGGTAGACGGCGCGGCGCGCCTCTTCCAGGGCTGCTTCGAGCTGCGCAGGGTTGCGCTGCCCCTCAGGCCTGGATTGGTAGTCGGCCACGATGGCGGTTTCCCGACGTTTGTATTCGTTGCGTTGCGCCTCTACGCGAGCCTGTTGCGCTGCATCCACGGTGGGCGCGGCCTGGACCAGTTCCGTCTGAGCCAAGCTCAAGCGTTGCTGCCTGCGCGTTTCATCGACTTCCAGGTCAGTGATGAGCGCTTGCTGGAGCAAGGTGGCCTCGCCCGCCCCCATCTCGCCTTGACGCACACGCTCAGGCAACTGGGTCAGCAACTGCTCTGCCAAGCGGTGCCGCGCGGCCACATCGGAAGAGTCCTGAAGGCGCTGCCATTGTGCAAAGCCTTTCTGGAAGCGCAGATAGCTGACCAGACGGGCAAGCTCCCGCTCGGGCTGCGCTTCGTCTGCCGTGGCGGATCGAAGCGTTGCCCACTCGGCCTCAGTGAAGTCGGCTGGACGTGAGCCGTCATTGGGAAGGGGCGCCGTCAGGACTTGGGCTGGATCGGGCAAGCCGATGTCGCTGCGTACAACGGTGTTGACCTGAACGGGGGCTTCCTGTGATGGGGCTGACTCGCCCTCGGTTGTCCACCACGCAGAGACCAGGGCCACCAAGCCTCCCAGCGTCAGGGCCATGACCCAGGGGCGTTGCCAGAGTTTGGGCTGCTCGTAGGAAATCATGACGTCAAGACTGTGTGTGATCAATGGTGCGAATTCGGCGCGATTGTGCTGAGCGGCTTGCGATGTCGGCATGGGATAAACCCGCCACACATTCGGGGGCGCCACGGTGCGTGGTGATGCACCCACTACACTGGCGGGTTGTTGCGATCTTTGTCTTTCAAGCATGAATTTGTCGAGCTTTGACCCTCTTTGGCTGTGCATCGCTGGTGCGGTGGTCGGTTACCTGATCGGCTCTTTGTCGTTCGCTGTGATCGTGAGCCGCCTGTTTGGCTTGGCCGACCCCCGCAGTTACGGGTCCGGCAACCCGGGGGCCACCAATGTGCTGCGTTCGGGCAACAAGGGGGCTGCCATCCTGACCCTGGTCTTCGATGCCTTGAAAGGCTATGTGCCGGTGGTGCTGGCTTTGCAGTTGGGCCTCAACGAAGCCGTTGTGACGCTGGTGGGCTTGGGCGCCTTCCTGGGGCATTTGTGGCCCGTGTTCTTCAAGTTTGAAGGGGGCAAGGGTGTCGCCACGGCCGCGGGCGTGTTGCTGGGCTTCTCGCCGGCACTGGGGGGGCTTGTGCTGCTGGTGTGGCTGGGCATGGCAGTGGTGTTTCGCTACTCGTCACTGGCCTCGCTGTCCGCCGCCGTGGCTGCGCCCATCGTGCAGATCGCTGGCTGGGGCTTTGGGCCACTGAGCATCGGCGTGATCGTGATGAGCGCCCTGCTGATCTGGCGACATGAGGCCAATATTCGCAAGTTGCTTGCCGGCCAGGAAAGCAAGCTCGGCCAAAAAGCCAAGCCCGCAACGCCGGTCGAACCTCAATGACATCGACACCAGGTGCAGGCAATCGTCCATCCTGGATGGGATTGGCCGCTCTGGTCGTGTTGGTGGTGGGTGGGATGCAGGGGTGGACCTGGTGGCGACAGGAGCGTCAGGCCGAAGCGGTGAGAGTTGTCGCTCAGCCTGGCCAGATCACCATGTACACCACCAACACCTGCCCCTACTGTGCCCAGGCAAGGGTATGGTTGAATGGGCATGACATACCTTGGCGCGAATGCAACATTGATCAGGATGCCGTCTGCCGCGCCAACTTTGAAGCGCAGGGTGCCCCGGGTGTCCCGCTGCTCCACGTCAAGGGGCATTGGCAACTGGGTTTTGACGCGCAGTGGCTGGCCCTTGCGCTGCAAACCGAGCCGCGTCAGCCCAGACCCAGCAACGCGGGGTCGCCACGCCCCTGACGCACCACCTCGGGCTCTCCGCCCTTGCTAAGGTCGATCACCGTGGTCGGCATCATTGAACACGCCCCTGCGTCCACGATGGCCTGAATGCGCTTGTCGAGTGCTTCACGGATGTCTTCAGCATCGTTGAGTGCAGCATCGTGGTCCGGCAGGATCAGGGTGGTGGCCAACAACGGCTCGCCCATTTGCTCCAGCAGCCCTTGGCAGACGGGATGGTCGGGCACGCGCAGGCCAATCGTGCGGCGAGAAGGATGAGACACCCTTCTCGGGACTTCTTTGGTGGCCTCCAGGATGAAGGTGAAGGGGCCAGGCGTGCCCAGTTTCAACAACCGGTACTGCTGGTTGTCGACGCGGGCATACGTGGCCAGTTCGGACAGATCCCGGCACAGCAAGGTCAGCAGGTGCCGATCGTCCACCCCGCGGACTCTGCGAAGCGCATCGACGGCAGATTTGTCATCAAGGCGACAAACCAGCGCGTAGCTGGAGTCGGTAGGAATGGCGGCCACGCCCCCTTTGGACACGATGTCCGCGGCCTGTTTCAGCAGGCGCACCTGGGGTTGAATGGGGTGAACTTCGAAGAATTGAGCCATAGCCGTACAGCCTAACGCTTTATGGCGCGACTGACGAGTGCCGGCATCCGTCGCGTGACGGCTTCAGGGGCGCTGGATGCGGTGCGTCAAGGCTTCCCAGACGGGCGTCACGCGCTTGGGCAAGGGGGGCAAGGTGCCCAGGTCTGTGTGGCTCTCGCTGGGGTCGTGGAAGTCGGAACCGCGTGAGGCGAGCAGGTCAAGCTCGCATGCCAGGTCAGCGTATTTTTGGTACTCGGGCACGGTGTGGCTACCGGTCACCACCTCTACGCCCTGCCCGCCGTGCGCCTTGAACTCGGTGAACAGCGCGTACTCTTCGTTTGGCGTCAGGTCGTAGCGGCCCGGGTGAGCGATCACGGCCACGCCACCAGCCTCGGTGATCCAGCGCACGGCATCGCCTAGCTTGGCCCACTGATGCTTGACGTACCCGGGCTTGCCTTCCGTCAGGTAGCGTTTGAATACATCGGGCAGCTCTTTGCAGAGCCCGATCTCGATCATGTAGCGCGCGAAGTGGGTGCGAGAAATCAAGTCAGGGTTGCCGACGTACTTCAAAGCACCTTCGAAGGCGCCTCGGACCCCTACGCGCTCCAGATCAGCTGCCATGTTGCGAGCACGCTGCTCACGTCCGCCGCGCGTTGCGATGAGCCCTTGCACCAAATCTGGGTGCCGGGTGTCAAAGCCGAGGCCCACAATGTGCACGGTTTCCCCGGCAAAGGTGACCGAGATCTCGCTCCCGCTGAGGTAGCTCATGCCGAGGCGATGAGCAGCATCACGCGCCCGGTCTTGGCCATCGATCTCGTCGTGATCGGTCAGCGACCAGAGCTCAACGCCATTTTGATGCGCCCGAGCCGCCACGGCTTCAGGAGACAGGGTGCCATCCGACACATTGGAGTGGCAGTGGAGGTCGGCGTTGAGGCTGTGCATAGGTAGATGCTAGCAAGGGTGGTTGCCACGGGTGCAACCTCGCCGCATTAACCCCACCGCTGAGAAGCACGGCGCGCGTAAGCCGCGGCGGCTTGCAGGCTGGCCAAGGTCAGCTCACGCACCAGTTGTTCGTTGACCGGTTGGCGGTAGCGCGACTTGATGTGCCGCATGCCCTTGCCCGCCCCTTCCAGTTCAGGAAACTCGGGCACCAGCGCCACCCCGTTGAAGATCTGCAGGTGGGCATTCATCTTGAACAGGGCAATGGCCATCACGTTCTCGTGCTCGTTCATGAAGCACAGGTTGCCCCATTTCACCTCTGGGCGCAGGTGGGGTGCAGCCGACAAGATCGCGCGCTGCATGGCCATGGCCGTTTCGCGCTGTTCGGGTCGCAGGCTGTCGTAAAAAGCGTTGATCAACGCAGGAGATTGGAGCGGTCGGCGCATCGGGGGTGCTCAGCAAAATGGGGTACAACAAATGACATCCTTGCGCGCTCACCCCCTCCCATGAGCCCAAAGCTCGGCCGTGAGTGCGCTGCCCGTGCGATTTCCTTCTGGAATTTTTTTGTATGAGCCCGAGCGGATCCGGGACGGGGCAACCAAGGGTTATCCCGAGTCGGATTCTAGGTGACCGGCGGTAACCCCACGTCCATGTCGGGCGCTGCCGGTCTGAGGCGGATCATGTCACGTCTTCGGCAGCGTGACGCCTGTTTGACCTTGGTATTTGCCACCTCGGTCACGGTAACTCGTTTCGCAGACCTCATCGCTCTCGAAAAACAACACCTGCGCGCAGCCTTCGCCAGCGTAAATCTTGGCAGGCAGCGGCGTCGTGTTGCTGAACTCCAAGGTGACGTAACCTTCCCACTCGGGCTCGAAGGGGGTGACGTTGACGATGATGCCGCAGCGTGCATATGTGCTCTTGCCCAGGCAGATGGTGAGCACGTTGCGCGGGATGCGGAAGTACTCAACGGTGCGGGCCAGCGCGAAACTGTTGGGCGGGATGATGCAGACATCGCTGTTGATGTCCACAAAACTCTTCTCGTCAAAGTTCTTCGGATCGACCACTGTCGAGTGGATATTGGTGAAGACCTTGAATTCGGGGGCGCAGCGGATGTCGTAACCGTAGCTGCTGGTGCCGTAACTGACGATTTTCTGGCCGTCGGCCGACTGACGAATCTGGCCGGGCTCGAAGGGCTCGATCATGCCGTGTTCTTCAGCCATGCGGCGAATCCAGCGGTCTGATTTGATGCTCATGCAATCTCCTTGTTCACAGGCGTGATTGTGCTTGATCTGTGACCAGGCCCCGAGTGGCATCTGGGCACCACGGTTGTGCGAGACGCACTATTTTGTGCAGAGACAGGTCCTTGGGCTGGCCTGGTTCATGCTTCTCATCGCGAACAACAAGAACCATATCCGCTGACGGAGTGTTCGCATGAAGAAGATGAAGCTGGTGATGGTCGGCAACGGCATGGCCGGTGTCCGCACGCTCGAAGAGCTGCTAAAGCTTGCGCCGGACTTGTACGAGATCACCGTGTTCGGTGCCGAACCGCATCCGAACTACAACCGGATTTTGCTTTCACCGGTGTTGGCCGGCGAGCAGACGCTGGACGAGATCGTGCTGAATCCTCTGTCCTGGTACCGAGATCATGGGATCACCTTGCACACAGGGCAGAAGGTGGTGCAGGTGGATCGCCAGCGCCGCTTGGTGACCACGGCCGATGGCATCGAGGCAGAGTACGACCGGCTCTTGCTGGCCACGGGCTCGAATCCTTTCATCCCTCCTCTGCCGGGCAGGGATCTGGAGGGCGTGATTGCTTACCGCGACATCGCCGACACGAACTACATGATCGAGACCGCCCGCACTCACCGGCATGCCGTGGTGATCGGTGGCGGTCTGTTGGGGTTGGAGGCGGCCAACGGATTGATGATTCGGGGCATGTCCGTGACGGTTGTGCACATCTCGGGCGTGTTGATGGAGCGGCAGCTCGATCAGGTCGCTGGGCAACTGCTGCAGCGTGCGCTGGAGGAGCGTGGCCTGAAGTTCCGGATGGGCGGACAGACCCAGGAGTTGGTGGGCAATGCCGATGGCCGGGTCAAAGCCGTCAGGTTCAAGGACGGGAGCGAGGTACCCGCAGACCTCGTCGTGATGGCGGCCGGTGTGCGCCCCAATACGGAGCTGGCCGAGGCCATCGGCATTCACTGCAACCGAGGCATTGTGGTGACAGACACCATGCAGTCCGTCACCGATCCGCGTGTTTACGCTGTCGGCGAGTGCGCATCCCACCGTGGGGTGGCGTATGGGCTGGTGGCGCCGTTGTTTGAGCAAGGCAAGGTGTGCGCGAACCATCTGGCGCTGTTTGGGATTGGCAGGTACAGCGGGTCGCAAACATCGACCAAGCTGAAGGTCACCGGGGTGGACCTGTTCTCGGCTGGGGACTTTGTAGGCGGCGAAGGCACAGAGGAGATCGTCTTGTCGGACCCTTTCGGCGCCGTTTACAAGAAGCTGGTCATCAAGGGCGACAAGCTGGTGGGCGCCTGCATGTACGGCGATACGGCTGATGGCAGCTACTACTTCCAGCTGATCCGTGAAGGCGTGTCCATTCGGGATCGCCGTGACATGCTGATGTTTGGCGCTGGGGCATCGGCAACGCCGGAGCCTGTGAGTGAGCCTGCATCCTCACATGAAGCCACCGCAGGCGCGATGCCGACGGCAGATGACGAGGCAGCCGCCCCCAATGAGATGGGGTATCTGGCGGAATTGATGCGCCAATGCGCCGATGCGTGCGCCAAGGAGGTCAGAGTGGCGCGCTCCCGCAACGGGTGGGCGCTGCACGTACCCGGTCTGGAGGGGCCTCGCGCCGCAATGGGCACCCTGTTGGCCGAGGTCAGGACGGCGGACGAGGCGCTGGCCTACGCGGGCGCCTTCTTGCAACTGTATCGGGAGGAGGGGCAGTATCAGGAGCACGCGGCACGCTACGTCGGGCGTGTGGGACTGGCCCATATTCATAACAAGATCGTTCGGGATCAGGCCGGACGGCTTGCCTTATGGCGGCGCTTGCAGGCCACCCTGTCGGGGCAGCTTGGACAAGCTGAGCACACCATCGAACGCCTGACCGAATGCGCATGAATCACCACGAGTACGAGATGAGCCCAGCAAGCCCTGCCACGCTTCACACCACGCGCGCCACCTGCTGCTATTGCGGAACCGGGTGTGGCGTGCTGATCGAGTCGACACCTGAGGGACGGATCGTCAACGTGCAGGGCGACCCACAACACCCCGCCAACTTCGGTCGACTGTGCACAAAGGGTAGCACCCTGCACCTCACCGCAGCGCCATCCGTACAGCAGCAGGTGCGTTTGCTCACGCCCATGCGCCGCGAGCAACGCGGTGGCGATGCCGCCCCGATTGCTTGGGAAACGGCCTTGGAGGAGGCAGCCGACAAGTTCGCCGAGGTCATACGCGCCCATGGACCACAGGCCGTGGCCTTTTATGGCTCGGGGCAGTTGTTGACCGAGGACTACTACGTGCTCAACAAACTGGTGAAAGGATTGATCGGCACCAACAACCTCGACACCAACTCCCGCCTGTGCATGAGCAGTGCCGTGACGGGCTACAAGGCCACCTTGGGGAGCGATGCGCCCCCCGCGTGCTACGACGACTTCCAGCACGCACAAACCATTTTCATCGCAGGCGCCAATACCGCCTACGCCCACCCTATTCTGTTCCGTCGCATCGAAGATGCACGCCAGGCCAACCCATCCATGAAGCTGGTGGTGGTGGACCCGCGCCGCACCGAAACCGCCGAGATGGCAGACCTGCACTTACCCATCCTGCCTGGCACGGACGTGGCCTTGTTTCATGGGATGCTGCATGTGTTGATGCACGAGGGTCTGCTGGACCTGGACTACGTGGCACGCCACACCGAGGGCTTTGAGGCACTGCAAGATGTGGTGCGCGCCTACACACCAGAGGTGGTGGCCCGCACGTGCGGCATTGCCGAAGCTGATCTGATTCAAGCCGCACGGTGGTTTGGTGGGCACACCCCGACACTGTCCCTCTATTGCCAAGGCTTGAACCAAAGCAGCCGCGGCACGGACAAAAATGCCGCGTTGGTCAATTTGCATCTGGCCACAGGCCAGATCGGCAAACCAGGCTCCGGCCCCTTTTCGCTGACCGGACAGCCGAACGCCATGGGCGGTCGCGAAGTGGGCGGCATGGCCACGCTGCTGAGCGCGCACCGAGACCTGCGTCATGCGCACGACCGCGCAGAGGTGGCGGCCTTGTGGGGCGTGCAGGACGTACCAGCCCAGCCCGGCCTGACGGCCGTGGAGATGTTCGAGGCCGCCGCGCGTGGCGAAATCAAGGCCCTGTGGATTGCATGCACGAACCCGGCACAGTCCATGCCCGACCAGGCCACCGTGCGGCGGGCCCTGAGCCAATGCGAGTTCGTGGTTGTGCAAGAGGCCTACGCCACCACGGCAACCTGCGCACATGCCGACCTGCTGCTGCCAGCTGCGAGTTGGGGCGAAAAGGACGGCACCGTCACCAACAGCGAGCGACGCATCAGCCGTGTGAGACCTGCGATCACGCCGCCTGGGGAGGCCAGGCAGGACTGGGCGATCTTTGCTGATTTTGCGCGTCGACTGGAGCGCCGATTACCCGAGCGCACCGCCACCTATCGGCACGGGCAAGCCACCTTGTTCCCCTATGACAGCGCCGAATCGGTCTGGAATGAGCACCGTGAAACCACTCGCGGACGCGATCTCGATATCACCGGCTTGAGTTATCGCATCCTTGAAACGATCGGGCCGCAGCAGTGGCCGATGCCGGAAGGCGTACAACATGGCACCGCGCGCCTGTACACCGACGGCAAATTCCCCACAGCCAGTGGACGCGCCAAGTTCGCCGCAATGCAGTGTGAACCGGTGGCCGACCCTGTTGATGCGCAGTACCCGTTCAGCCTGAACACTGGCCGGTTGCGCGACCAATGGCACGGCATGAGCCGCACAGGGACCTTGGGGCGTTTGTTTGGGCATGTGAGTGAGCCGGCCATGGATTTGCACCCGCAAGACATGCAACGACTCGGACTGCAAGACGGCGACCTGGTGCGGGTGGATTCCCGCCGAGGCCTGCTGCATATTCCCGCCAAGGCCTCGGACTCAGTGAGGCCCATGCAGGCGTTCATTGCCATGCACTGGGGGCAAGAGTTTCTGAGTGGTCAAGATGACCGGGGGCAAGTCACCTCTGGTGTGAACGCTGTGACCAATTCGGCATCGTGCCCGACCTCGCGCCAACCAGAACTCAAGCACGCTGCGGTTCGCATCACCCCGGCACACTTGCCCTGGCGAGTGCTGGCCGTGGCCTGGCTGTCCGAGGCGGAGGCACTGGTGGTGCGTGAAGCCATCAAGCCGCTGATGCGCCAATTCACCTTCAGCAGCTGTGTCCCTTTCGGTCGCGAGCCACATGCTGAAGGCAAGGTTGGCCTGCTCTTCCGTGCCGCGCATGCCGACCCTGTCAGCGATGACCTCATCACCCAACTCACCGAGCACATGGGTGTAACGGGTGTAGACATTCTGCGCTACCAAGACAAGGCCCGATCACAACGCAGGCTGATGCGCATGGAGCGTTGTGCCGATGGCTTGCGTCTTGGTGCCTTTGTCATGACCGGAGACATCCGCTCTGAAGCCTGGATACGCCCCTTGCTGCAAGAAGACATGCTCGCAGACGGGTACGGGCGTGCCCTGTTGGCGCCTGGTCCGGTTCCCCCGGTCGCCATCGAGTCGCAGGGCGCGCAGGTGTGCACCTGCTTCAATGTGACCGAGCCTCAGATCGTGAGTGTGCTGAAAACGTGCGAGGGTGATGCCAACGCACGGCTGGCTGTGCTGCAGAGCAGCCTGAAGTGCGGGACCAATTGCGGCTCCTGCATTCCGAGCTTGCGCAAGTTGGTCAGGGACACCGCGGCGGACACACGGGCGAGCGTAGTGGCATGAGGTGAGGCCAAAGGACTGATGCACGGGATAATGAAAACATAACGTCCCCATACATCATGAGCATCGCCCCCTACATCAAGGTCATCGGCCGCGGCAAAGACGGCGCCCGCCCTCTCAACACCGAGCAATCGCGTGATCTGTTCGCCCAGGTGCTGGACCGGACTGTGACCGATCTGGAGATCGGTGCGTTTTGCCTCGCCATGCGCATCAAGGGCGAATCCGCAGAAGAGTTGCAAGGCTTTGTGCAGGTCACTCATGAGCGGTGCCTGCCTATGGAGGAGGCCAGCCAGGTGGCGCAGCAAAGCGAGCTAGGGGTGGTGAGTCTGCCGTCTTACAACGGTGCTCGCAAATTGCCCAACCTGACCGCTTTGCTGGCCCAGGCACTGGCCCAGCGCGGTGTGAAGGTTCTCGTTCACGGCCTCGCCAAAGATCCGACGCGTGTGACGACTGCACAGGTGTTCGAACAGGCTGGCTTGCCTGTGGTCAGCAACGACCACGACTTGGCGCGCGCCTGGCGCGATGGCCTACCTGCTTTCATGGACCTGGGGCACCTGTGCCATCCCTTGTCCCAGTTGCTAGCGGTGCGCTGGACCATCGGGCTGCGCAACCCGGGACACACCGTGGCCAAGTTGTTGAACCCGTTTGAAGCGCATGCTTCCCAAGGCGTCAAAAGCATTCAGGTGGTTAACCACACACACCCCGAATACGCTTTGTCGCTGACCGACTACCTGCAATTGACCCAGGCCAACGCCTTGCTGATGCGTGGAACCGAGGGAGAACCTGTGGCCGATGCTCGTCGGCAACCGCGGTTTGACGTGTTTTTGCACGGGCGTACGTCTACGGCGTTGAGCCGGGCGCCAGAGGATGGCGTGCTGACCGAGTTGCCAGATTTGCCCAGTAGCCGCGACGCCACGGAGACTGCCGCATACGTGCAAGCCGTGGCTTTGGGCCACCAGTCCATGCCCGCATCGATTGCGGCGCAAGCTGATTGCCTCGTCGCCAGTCTGCAGAGCCTCAAGGCGGAGTGAGCGATTCGGTCAGGGCTGGGCTCACAGTTGATCGAGAGGGCTGAGTACGCCTCGCCCCCCTTTGTTCAACACGTGGGTGTAGATTTGCGTGGTGGCGACATTGGCATGCCCGAGGAGTTCTTGCACCGTGCGGATGTCGTACCCGGCTTGGAGCATGTGCGTCGCAAAACTGTGACGTAGGACGTGGGGGGAGCACGGCTTGTCAATGCCGGCCTGCCTGGCCGCACCGGCAATCGCTCGCTGAACAGCCTGCTCACCGAAATGGTGGCGCCTGACAACCCCAGACCGTGGATCGACCGAGCGAACTTGGCTGGGAAACACATACTGCCATCCCCAAGTTCGTCCAGCTTTCGGGTATTTGACCTGTAGCGCGTCCGGCATATGGACTTCGCCAAAACCTTCGTCGAGGTCTGATTGATGCAAGCTCTGGGTTTTCCTCAGTCTCTGCTGCAGTGGCTCGATCAGGTTTTCCGGAAGAACGGTTACCCGATCCTTGCTGCCCTTGCCTTCCCTGATCACGATTTCGCGGCGTTCAAAATCAATGTCCTTGACCCTGAGCCGCAACCCTTCCATCAGGCGCATACCTGTGCCGTAAAGCAACGAAGCAATCAGGGCGGATGTGCCGCTGAGTGACTGCAACAAACTGCGTACTTCGCGCGTGGTGAGCACCACTGGCAAGCGCTGCGGGACTTTGGCGATGACCACGTCATCCATCCAGGGCAATTCTGTACCCAAGACGTGACGGTACAAAAAGAGTATCGCCGCTTTGGCTTGATTTTGGGTAGAGGCTGAAACGCTTCTTGCGACCGCCAAATGACTGAGAAACTCGGCCACTTCTTTGGGGCCCATGTCACGCGGGTGCCGCTTTCCGTGAAACAAAATGAAGCGCCGTACCCAGTCGACATAGGCATCCTCGGTACGGATAGCGTAATGCATGACACGCAACTGAGTGCGCAAAGCATCAAGCAGTTTAGGGCCCCGATTTGCGGGGGGCTGGTCTGACATTGCGCCCGGGTCTGAAAGCGCGCTCAGGTATGCTGGCGCTGACGTGGTGATGTGCTCTGACATGGAAATTTAGGCGGGCTAATGAGGGTGAGCGTGCAGGCAAAACATACGCATAACGACATGGTGCCTCTGGGGGGAGCCGTTGTCGCCCCTCCTAAGAGCGATGGAGGAAGACCACTTGTGCAAGTTAGAGTCGGGTTGTCTAATTTCAGTTAGGCAATGATGCAACTACACCAAGCCACCGCGAATAAAATAGAAGATGCACCTATTTGCAGCTTCTCCAAGGGTGTCATCTATTACGTTCACAGTGGACGAAATGCATGGCACTCAACTTGGGCCGCCCGTTATAGCAATGGATGCATGCATGCAACTCTTCCTTCCGCGAAGAGCTATGCCGAAGGAGAGAGAAAGCAAGGGACTAAGTTTTACATCACGCAACTCCCCTGTCTATTAATTCGCAACAAAACCGACTCTTATTTCATCACCGAGATAAATAACAGAACTCCACTATCTGGTCATGCGTTAGCAATCCCACAGATGCCGGGGACCGTCACAGATCAGCCAGTCAAAATTGGAGCGTCAACAAGAAAAGCCCTTGAGTCCTTTGATCCTTCGAGTCAATTTTGGCGTATTCGCCCACATGCAAAGAACTCAATCATGCTACTTCACTACCCGAACTCAAGCATTTCAGTTGAAAAGCTAACGCCAGAGCCCCTAAGAAGTATGCAATCGCGGTCAGATGGGCCAGACTACTATCTTAGCTGGTCAAATCGAGAGTCCCTCGCCGACCAAAGTGCAGTTCAAAGGATTTATAGAAAATTGAAGCTCATAAAATCAGGCCGAATTAAGGAGCATCATGCTGCGGACGATCAGAAGCTCGACCTTGCCTAACTGGGCGTTCAACGTGGACGCCAATACTGGCCATGGCTTCGCCATTTTCATGGCCAGTATTGGTGCCCTGCGCCCTCCGGGCTCCGGCGCCAGTTAACTAATTCGTTAGGTCCTGTTTAAACCCACGCTCAGGTAACTCGCAGCAAAGGCTTTGCCAAATGTCAAATTCTGTGCAAGCTCATACATCCAGCACGCGAGAATCATTTGTCGTGCCGAAGTTGCTTCCTTTGCATGGCAAGGTTTGCGCACCTTTCTGCGCCACTCCCACGCGGGAACACTGATGTTTGCCATCGCCGCTTCCGTGCTCACTCAGTCAGCGGCGCGCATCTTGAGGTTTGGCGTTTCACTGGCAACCAGTTCGGTCACCGGGCGCGGCTTCAAGGCTCAATCGAACATCACCGGTTTGGGTGCTTCCACGAAGCTGGTGCGCCTGTCACACTCTCTGGAATTCTGGCAGCAGCTTTCAGCATCAACCGTGGCCCGCCCTCACCTCAACTTCAGCCGTCGTGTGTTTCCAGGGCGTGCCAAGGGTCAAAAACCTAACTGTAAGTTCAACGTGGACGCCAACAGCGGCCATGCCTTCGGCATTTTATTGGCCGCTGTTGGTGCCCTGCGCCCTTCGGGCTCCGGCGCCAGTTAACTAGTTCGTTAGGCGAGGGAGATTGAGATGCAAGAAACCAAGTTAAAAGATTTGTTAGATACTACCCTTTTACCTTTTGGTTTTGAGCGAAATAAAAGGGGAATTCCAGTATACAAAAGAGATTTTAATGGCCAGACCCAAGAAATTGGGTTAAGAAAAGGAGTTACAGGTGGAAAGGAGTTTTCAGTCTATTTCGAGGTTCCGGAAGAAGACACGTTCTATGAGTTATCTCATTTATGTCCGCTGAAAAACTCATATTGGTGGCCAGAGAACCTTTCAGAGGAATTAGCCAATTCATTGCATAAACAACTCAAAAACATCGCTTTGGCTTATTTCAACAGCAACCCTAAAAATTCAATTGCCAATGCCCATGATATTGAAGTTTTGCAGAAGCTGTTATTGCCAGAAAATAATTTTAAAAAATTTGAGGGTGGTTACTGGCGCATAAGAGGTGATGTTATTGATATCATCGATATTGAGCTTTTAGTAAACAATTTGTTTGCGTATATTTACTTAAGCGTGTGGCATAGAGAATTGGCCGATGAAAATGTTGAGTTTAACCCTAAAAATATAACTAGAATTACTTCTTGCACCACGGGGAACGATAGAATAGATAATAATCCTAATTCAACGTATTTCAATGTTAGCAAGGGCTTGATCAATATCACTAGTCAAATCAGCTCTACGATTACTGATTATTTTGATAGCATCAAAACAATTGACAATGTAAAGGATAAGGTAAGACCAGAGTTTAGATGTTACATAAAATCCGCCTAACAAGTTGCTGCAACGGACACAAAACGCTTGGCACCTTTTGTACCACTGAGCAATGCGTTAACTGCACATGGCAACTATGACTATCGAAGATAAATCAAAATTTATTGATGAGGTCCTTGGCTTCTACTTCGGTGAGCCATTTCTTGATGGGGCAAAGTTATTTTCTTCGCCAGAAAGTGAAGTAGATTCATGGTATAAGTTTGCACTTGTTTTTGATCAAGTTCGTAAATCGGCCAACATTCCAGAGAAATATTATGAGGCATTGCAGCTTTTGGTAGAAGATGCCATAAGTGAATATGTAGCATCTTCGTTTATCGGCGAAGATCCTGACAAAGAAGAGGAGTTAGGCGTAGGATACGATGGTTACCATATTCCTCCAGACTTCGCTAAAAATTATCAATCAAAAATCTGGGATGCAGTTTGTGAAATATTCAGCAGTTAACAAGGCCAAGCACAATCGCCCGCAAAAAAACGCGGGCTGGACCTCGCCGTCGCTCGGCCTGTGTTGGCGGCGTTAGACATCATCAGGAAGATTCATGGAGAAATCAACGCAAGAGAACGAAGCTATCGTTTCCCGCATCTACGAGGAGGCGCTTGGCTTTGACGGGGACCTTTCGAGAATGAGCACGACTCAGCGAGTCGTCTATCTCGTCGAGCACTTGATGCAAGAGGTGAATAGCGGTGCTTCGTTTGAGCAGTACTTCCGCTGGGCAACTGTTGACGAGATCAAACAAGTTCAACCGATACTTGGTGAACTAGGCTTGTCGGACGTTCAGAGAATCCTGTCTGTCGCCATTGATGTCGCTTTTCCAGACGGATTCCCGCAAACCGACGAGCAGAAGGAAGACTTCACCGACTGGTCGGAGGAGCAAGAAGAAGAACTTGAAAAACTGTTCAACCAGGTTGAGGATTTCAACGGCAGAGTGACAAATACACTCGGCCATCTCGCATTGCGAGCCGATGCCTAACAATTCATTCAAGCCGACGCCGCTTCGCGGCGCGGCTTAATTCAGGCGTTAGGCCTCAAATATGCAAACCGCTACTGAGTACTTGAACAAGACTGAAAGCGCTGTCCGGAAGCTATTCGAAGGAATAGATTCATACATAAGCATTCTGAAAAGGCATCCAACGGCTGCATTCGCAACGTCATACACAAATGAATCGGACTTCCACTCCCAATATGAGGCTTGGGCTAGCGCGAACGAGAGCCTAATTCGCGCGTCGTTGGCGGCGGAGCGTGAATACATAGCGGAGAGCTTTGCTCAGGCAACCCTTTGTGGGGCCATCCTGCAGGTGGCGGCGAAAGCGATCGAATGCTTTTCTAAAAATACGAATATTCCAGGGAACTGGTCGGCGATAGTGAAGGTTGGATCAAAAGCTGTGCCATTCTGTACCGGCAGATTGATCCGCGGCGTACCGTTAGGCTTGGTAATACTTGCTGCGCGTAATCAGCATACGCACTTCGACGACGACGAACTGCGGGAGCCAAATATCTCCGTGTTCGAACATTTGGCCGTAAATCATGGCATTAACTCTGATCAGCCGTTTCGCGATCCTGCCTTTGACATAACAAACACTGGGCTAGTCAGCTATGCATCGAACTGCACAGCGCTCATGGGCTGGCGCACGTATGAAGCGTATGAGAATGACATGCGCAATCTGCTTGTGGCGTAGTTTCGCGTCGCTTAGTCACGCATTAAGTGCAATACCCAAAATGTAGGCTATCGTGCTATCAAAACCTTCCACTCCGCGCCCCCGCCTAACTGTCAGGTCAACGCGGACGCAACCAAGGGCCATGCCTTCGGCATTTTCATGGCCCTTGGTTGTACCCTCCGCCCTGACGGGCTCCGGCGCCGGTTACCTTGGGCGTTAGGCGCCTCTACCAAGCAAAGATCGCGTAGATTCGTCACCAGCCCACAACCAATGATCGAATTGACCGTTTACAACAACTCGGATTAATTAAATGAGAAAGCTTCCCATCGCATTCATTGGAATGGTATTTTTGGCGGGGTGCGCCACCACTGCAAACTTCGAAAAGCTGCTAAACAAATGGGTTGGCCGTCACGTCGATCAATTGGTATCAAGCTGGGGGCCGCCACACCGTTCTTTTCAGCTTTCAACAGGCGGAAGTGTTATTGAGTACGAAGAGAGCCGAAACATACAGATTGGTGGATTTACCACGACCGTCCCTCAGACCACTTACAACTCTGGCACCGTTAATGCATATGGATCTGGCGGCAATGGATACGGCACGTATTCTGGCACATCAACAACATATGTACAAAGAGCCACTCCGGTTCAGAACTTGCAGATGCGATGCGTAGTACGCCTCACTATCGATCCCCAAGGGATAATTACAAAGTGGTCATGGCAAGGCAACGACTGCAAGGCCCGCGATCCAGGTTAAATGGAGCACGCAGAAATTTCCAAGACCTCTCTAGGGTTCAATGCCCCCTCCTACGCTCCTCAGCCTAACTGTAAGTTCAACGTGGAGGCTGATACGGCCCATCGCTTCGGATACGCCTTATGGGCGCCAGTTAACTAGTTCGTTAGGCCATCGTATGCAAGTGAAGTGCACAAAGTTCGAAGCAGCATTTCGTCAGTTGGACGAAGCAATCATGCTGCTGTTTGCAGATCATGATCCTCTAGCAATTCGCACACTAGCTGCAGCTTCTCATGGCTTGTTCGCAGATCTAGTCGAACATAAAGAGCCAAACGGTTCATGGCGTTCGCATTTAATTCAAGACTCTGGCTTGTCAAAGAAGGACGCATTGGCCGCCCTGAACAGTGCGCAAAACTATCTAAAGCATGCCGATCGTGACCCGAATGCTGAGCTTTGCTTCGACGAACAAGAAAACGATCATGTCATCTTTGTAGCAACGCTAGAAGCCGGGGAGCTAGGCGGGCCCCTCACCTCGTTCATGCAAGCTTTCCAAATATGGTACTTCGCCTGCTACCCAGAAAAGCTTGGCAATGAAACTGATGTAGTCAAGAAGTCTCGCACGCTATTGCCCGGCCTAGAAAAGCTTCCTCGAGAACAGCGGCTCTCTGCTGGCTTAGCGTTTTTAGAGAGCGTCAGGGAAAAGTATGGAGATGGCCCATTGAAGAAGCGGCGTCATGGCAAATAACGTAGCGTCTACCCCCAGCCTAACTGTAAGTTCAACGTGGACGCTGATACGGCCCATCGCTTCGGACACGCCTTATGGGCGCCAGTTAACTAATTCGTTAGGCATCTCGGCACCGCCACAGCCGCAAGCCCCAACCGAATCATTCACAAAATAACATGTCAGCAAAATATCAAGTATTTGTGAGCTCCACCTTCATGGATTTATCCGATGAGCGTGACTTGGTTATCAAGGCGATCCTTGAAATGGGCCACATTCCTGTTGGCATGGAAATGTTTAGCGCAGCCGACGAGGAGCAGTGGAATGTAATTAAAAAACAAATAGATCAATCTGACTATTACGTCGTGATCGTAGCGCACCGCTACGGGAGTTGCGACTCCATCGGATTAAGCTATACAGAAAAGGAATACGACTACGCAATATCCAAAGGCATACCAGCACTGGGGTTCATTGTAGAAGATGATATTCCATGGCCGAAGGATAAATCAGACACGGACCGTTCGACTTTAAAGAAAATAAGGTCATTCAAAGAGAAAGTAAAATCAAAACCAGTAAGCTTCTGGAAAAATGGAGAAGACCTGTATGGCAGGTGCTCCATAGCCTTAATGAAGGCTTTCAATGCATATCCAAGAGAAGGCTGGGTAAGAGCATCGCAGGTCCAAGATGCTGCAGCCGCTAAAGAAATCGTGCGACTAAGTTCAGAGAACGCATCACTCCGAGAACGCCTTCGCGCCTATGAAATCGCTGCAGATGTTGAAACAGCAATCGAGAAGGCTATTGCCGCCATGCGTGGCAACAAGACAAAGATTTCCGTTTGGAAAAAGACATCCACGGACTGGGAAGATGGAAAAGAGATCACTCTTTATCAACTCTTCGAAGTTCTAGCTCCAGAAATGCAAGTTGAGCTTGCGCTAACAGAGATCGCACGCTATACCGCAACGAATGCGTTAAACGTTCCGCAAAAAGAATTGCGCGCGACATGGCCAACCCCTCGCAATACCATACGGTCATTGCTTGCAGATCTAGCTGCGCTCGGTTGCGTTGAGCCATCAAGCAGAAGAAAACCCGTTTCGGACAAAGAAGAATATTGGTCCCTTTCCGACTTTGGGGCCAAACTATTGGCACAAATGCGTCGTCGTCGACTTGAACGAATTGAAAGCCTTACAAAGATCGAACACAAAGTAGAT
Source organism: Burkholderiales bacterium (assembly GCA_029268225.1). Lineage (GTDB taxonomy): Bacteria > Pseudomonadota > Gammaproteobacteria > Burkholderiales > Burkholderiaceae_C > Aquabacterium. The sequence continues at coordinate 50,378 of JAJUGJ010000023.1, forward strand.
AAAGATACAAAGACAGATGCCTAACTAACGGTTCAACGCGGACGCCAACACTGGCCATGCCTTCGGCATTTTCATGGCCAGTGTTGGTACCCTCCGCGCTTCGCGCTCCGGCGCCGGTTAACCTGGGCGTTGGGCTTTTTGCGCGGACAGAGTCTCAAGTGAGGATCGAATGGATATCAAGGACCATTGGCCTGAAATTCAACAAGTCGTAATGCAGGCGCTCTCGTCATCGATTCACTGCGCGATTGCATCGGTCGCGCCAGACGGAACGCCCAACATCACACCCGTTGGCACAGTCTTTCTGCGCGACAACCTCACAGGTTATTACTTCGACCAATACACCAGTGCCCTGGCCGAGAACATTGAACGCAATCCGAAAATTTGCCTAATGGCCGTCAATACTAGCCGCATGTTTTGGTTGAAGTCTTTTTGGCGAGGCAACTTCGCTTCACCTCCAGGGCTCCGTCTCTATGGAGAGGCTAGCTTGCTAAGACCTGCAACTGAACAAGAGCGACAATTCATTGATGCACGCGTCAGACCTACGCGATGGCTCAAAGGCAGCAGGCTGCTTTGGTCTGACTTCACACACGTCAGGGACATCCGCTTCACGTCATTTCGTCCAGTGACCTATCCGAGAATGATGGACGGCCTTTGGAGGGCCTCGCCAAATTCCAGTTTTGCTGAACAAGTCCACCACAGTCAAAAGCAGTCATGAGCAACTTCCATTGGTCAGCATCTGTCACCGGCCTAACTGTAAGTTCAACGTGGACGCCAACAGCGGCCATGCCTTCGGCATTTTATTGGCCGCTGTTGGTGCCCTGCGCCCTTCGGGCTCCGGCGCCAGTTAACTAGTTCGTTAGCCCTTTTCAGAATTGCACAGAATGATCCAACAACATATTTGGAAGCAACTCTACCGAATGAAGACCCACGCGGTCTACTTGGAATTGTTGCTTGCAAAAACTGAGGCCATTGATCGCTCAATAAAGATATTTCTAGCACTTGTTTCTAGCGGCAGCATAGCCGGTTGGGCTGTGTGGAAAGACGCGCAACTTCTGTGGGGCATATTAATCGCAGCATCACAAGTCATAAATGCAATACGGTCATACCTGCCTTACAAAGAGCGCATGAAGGCGTTGTCAGCTTTGGCAAGAGAACTCGATGAGTTGGCCATTCATACAGAAATTAAGTGGCTAGAGATAGCTGCAGGGGAGCTCACTGAAAAAGAGATGAGGAAGTTGCAGGCCGACATGCTCATCAAAGCATCAAGCGCCGCTCAAAAGCACTTCCCGAACAACTCCATCCCTGATAACCCCGCTCTAATGCGTAAGGCAGAAGCAACCGCAACCAAGTATCTTGAGACTCATATCAACGGAGAAGAGCTATGACAACAAAGCGCACTGGGCAAGGCCCCCAATCCCCAACACATCAATCACCAGCGCGTACCCCAGCAATGGATCGGAAGCTTCCAGAGCCACAAAAAGCGCCCCCGATGCCAAAAGTTAAACCACCAAAGGGCTAACTGGGCGTTCAACGTGGACGCCAACACTGGCCATGGCTTCGCCATTTTTATGGCCAGTGTTGGTACCCTCCGCCCTACGGGCTCCGGCGCCAGTTAACTAATTCGTTAGGCAACATGAGCAAACAGGAACTACTCGGCATCTACAGGACCGCATTCAATCGAATTCAACTCGCGTATGCATCTACCCTGCTTTGGTGCTATCCAGATACACCTGCATTCTTCGAAGAACTGCACGGAGTGTTAGACCGAAAGTTGCAGATCTTCCCCAGCATCAGCAACTTCGTAAATGACAAAGCTGCCTTGCAAATTGCAACGGAAGAATTGCTAAATTTAGCATACAGAGCAGCTCTCAATGACCTTCTCGAGCTTACCAAAAGCTATTGCCATGACACCCAGCAGCTACACCTTCTAAAATCGCAACCCTGGTTCCTTTTTTGGCGTTTAATAAGAAATTGCTTTGCCCACAACATGCGATTTAACTTCACACCAGAAGAAAAGAGAATTCTTCCGATTACATGGTCCGGAGTGACGATTCATTTGCAAATGAACAAAACACCATTACCGCAAAAGGTTTTTCCGCGAGAGAAAATAATTGATTTGATTGAGTCTGCTAGAATTTTTGTGGAATCCGACCTTCAATAATGTGCTGGAGGGCAGATAATTACATATTAAACATACCAACAACGAAACCCAGCGTCACTCAACCGCGCAGTTTTTTAGTTAAATGCAATTCCCTGCCTTCGCGCCAAAGCCTAACTGTAAGTTCAACGTGGACGCCAACACCGGCCATGCCTTCGGCATTTTATTGGCCGCTGTTGGTACCCAGCGCCCTTCGGGCTCCGGCGCCAGTTAACTAGTTCGTTAGGCCCAATAACGTGCCCCAAAAAAAGATGAATCTCAACCCATCAACGCTTGATGAAGCGACGCACAACGAGATCCAGACACTTTGCTCGCAGGGGGACGCCCTGGCTGCCCGCGAACAGCATCGAGAAGCTTTGTCAAAGTACAACCATGCATGGAAGATGATTCCTTCGCCAAAGAATGAGTGGGAGGCTTCAACATGGGTTCTGGCTGCGATCGCTGACTCGTGCTTCTATCTTGCGGATTTCGAGCCTGCGCTGCGTGCGCTTGATTACGCAATGACATGCCCCGGGGGTATTGGCAATCCATTCCTGCACCTGCGGCGAGGGCAAGTACTCTTTGAGTTTGGCGAAATGGATGCATCGGCGGATGAGTTGATGCGCGCATTCATGGGCAGCGGACCGGAGGTCTTTGCAACAGACGATCCAAAGTACCTACAGCACCTTAAGTCAAGGGCAAACATATGAGTAGTCCAGAACCATCAACATCTATCCAGCCTAACTGTAAGTTCAACGTGGACGCTGGTACGGCCCATCGCTTCGGATACGCCTTATGGGCGCCAGTTAACTAGTTCGTTAGGCCAGCACTGAACAACCGGGATAGGTAGCGCCTTAGTCTATGAGTACATTGCAACGAAAAATCATTCTTGGCGCGATGACGCTGTTGGCCGCAGCAATGACGCTTGACTTCGTTGCCACCCCCAGCGAAATTCAAACCCAAGGGGCAGTTCACATCCCTGACAGCATTGCCTCTCTTGGAGCCGACAAGGGCGGATCAAAAACAGTGGCTTTCCTTGGGCCTACCAAGGCATATGGGACGGGATGTCAATACGCAGAACCATTGTGCGCATTGCTCACTTCTGAGCCCACAGCAAGGCCCACTGTGTGGCTTCAACGCTTTTCCTATCTTGGCGAATACTGGCTCATAAAAGCAGAAGTTTCAGGTCGAGAAATCGTCGCTCCATCTAAACAGGCATCTCTGCTTAAACAGGCTAGACGCACCAAGCTCAGAACCCTGCTGCTTGTGTACGGGCTCGTTTGCCTATCTTTTGTGTTCCCGGCTCTAACAAAGCCACGGATCACTCGAATTCAACAATGAAGCGCAACACCAAAGCGAAAAATCCAGCGCCTAACTGGGCGGTCAAGGGGACGCCAACAAGGGCCATGGCTTCGCCATTGTCCTGGCCCTTGTTGGTGCCCTTCAGTCGCTGCGCTCCTTCCGGCGCCGCTTACCTTGGGCGTTAGGCCTC
>JAJUGJ010000024.1 GCA_029268225.1 Burkholderiales bacterium
CAGGATCAAACTCTTCAGTTTAATCTCTGTAAACTCGCTCTTAACGGAATTGAAGTGATTTAACGCACTTCTCTTACCGTGAGCATTTGGCCTCTTTCATCCAAACACCCACGCTTATCGGCTGCTAATTTTTAAAGATCAGTCCGCTGTGTCGATCGCGTTTTGTTGTTGCGATCAGCGAAGAATGCAATTATGGCACTGTTTTGGACGAGTGCGCAAGTGCTTTTGCAAAAAAGTTGAAAAAGATGCGTTGAAGGGGCGCTGGCTGCGGCTGGAAGCTGTGTCAGGGGGCGGGCTGCATGGGGGGCGCGGGCGGCGGGTCGATGACCGTGGCCCTGTGGAAGGCATGTACGGGTGCGGGACAATCGGGGCTGGCCCGGGCTGGCTTGGGCAATCTGACTGATGAGGTGTGTGTGCTGCCGCGTTTTCATATTGAGTCTTTGCCCATGAGCCCCGGGGCGCAGGTGACGCTGCCCGATGGCGCGGCGCGTCATGTACAGGTGCTGCGCATGCAGCCGGGCGATGCGCTGCGTCTGTTTGATGGCCAGGGGCAGGAGTGCCTGGCCACCGTGATGGAAATGGGGCGCAAGTCGGTGACAGTGACCTTGGGCGAGCCTGTGCACGAACCTCGGGAGTTGCCGGTGCGGGTGACGCTGGCGATGGGCATGCCGGCGAATGACCGGATGGATGCGCTGGTAGAGAAAGCGGCGGAGTTGGGGGTCTATGCCATTCAGCCGCTGGTGTGCGCGCGATCGGTGTTGCGACTGGATGGCGAGCGGGCGGCGAAGAAGGTGGCGCACTGGCAGGCGGTGGCCGTGTCGGCCTGCGAGCAAAGTGGCCGGGCGGTGGTGCCTCAGGTGCATCCCGTGCGGAGCGTGAGCAGTTGGCTGCAATCCGCTGAGGCTGGAACCGAGTTGGAGCCGGTGATGCGTGGGGTGTTGAGTCTGCGAGACGCCGTGTCGGTGCGGCAATGGCTGGCCACAGCGGCGCCGCAGGACGCGGCCAAGGTCCCGCGCGATTGGTGTTTTCTGAGTGGGCCGGAGGGGGGGCTGAGCGCCGAGGAAGAGGCGCTGGCGTTGTCACTGGGCTGGTCGGCTGTGAGTCTGGGTCGGCGGGTGCTGCGCGCTGACACGGCGCCACTGGCCATGCTCAGTGTGCTGGGGGCGCAGTTCGAAGGCTGAACGCACCTGCTTGAAGATGCCCGAAGCACCAGACGCGAGCGCACCACATGGCAAAGAGGCCTGCGGCGTGCGCCTACACAGACACAGGGCCCGCGTGTGCCGGCGAGCGCCCGCTTGATGCCCAGTGCGTCAAGGGGTGGCTGGGCGAGTCAGTCGGCCTGCGAGGGTGGTGACGCCGCGTCCGTCGAAGTGCTCGCGCGAGGCTTGTTGCTGCCAGCGACGAGGTCGAAGCGGAACAGGCGGCACTCGATGGGGCCGTTGAACATGACGACACGGCGGCTCTCTTTGAGGCGCATGGCGCTGGGCAGTTTCATGTCCGGGCTGAGGATCCAGGCGGTCCAGCCGGGGTATTGCTTCTTCCAGTGGGAGGACAGGCGCTGGAAGAAGGTGGCGGCTTCGTCGTCCTGGAATTGCTCGCGGCCGGCGCGAGACGTGGGCGCGTCGTCACCCATCTCGTCGTCGGCTTCGGAGCGGGCACGGTAGGCGTTGCGCACGGAGCCTTTGGTGTCGATGCGCTCGCCGTAGGGCGGGTTGAACATGAGCACGCCGCGCTCGCAGGGCACGGGGCGCTGCAGGGCGTCGGCGGTTTTGAACTCGATGTGCTGGCGCACGCCAGCGCGCTCGGCATTGCGGGTGGCGAAGTCGGTCATGCGGAAAGCGACGTCGCCGGCGTAGATGGGCACGCGAGGCGGGTGCTGGCGGTCGCGGGCGGCTTGCTTGAGGCGTTGCCAGTCGGCCAGGTGGGCGCGGAAAGGCAAGAGGCGCTCGAAGGCGAAGCGGCGTTGCAGTCCCGGGGCGATGCCGCAGGCGATCTGCGCGGCTTCGATGGGGATGGTGCCGGCGCCGCAGCAGGGGTCGAGCAAGGCGCCGTCTTCGGGGCGGCCTTGCCAGTCGGCGGCAGCGAGCATGGCGGCGGCCAGGGTTTCTTTCAGCGGCGCTTCGCCGGTGTCTTCACGCCAGCCGCGCTTGAACAGAGCCTCGCCGGAGGTATCGACGTAGAGGATGGCGTCGAGGTCGTCAAGGTAGAGGATCAGGCCGAGGTCGGGGAAGCGGGTGTCGACGCTGGGGCGCTCACCGGTGCGTTCGCGCAGATCGTCGCAGACGGCGTCTTTGACGCGCAGGCCGGCGAAGTTGAGGCTTTGCAGGTGGCTGCGGCGGGAGACGACGTCGACACGCAGGGTGTGCTGCGGGGTGATCCAGTCGGACCAGTTGACCTGCCGGGCGAGGACGTAGATGTCGTCTTCGTGGCGGTAGACGCGGGAGGCGACGCGCCAGAGTACGCGTTGGGCCAGACGACTCTCGAGGTTGAGGCGCATGGCGTAGTCACGCAGGGTGTGCTGTCGCTCGGTGGGGGATGCGCTCGCGGGCGCGATCACCTCGATGCCGCCGCGGGATTCGCTGATCTGCGCGGCGTCGCCCAGGATGCCGCGGGCCTCGGTGGCGAGCAGGGATTCGACGCCGGAGGGGCAGGACAGGTAGAGCGCGCTGGGGCGGTCGGCGGCGAGCACGGGGCGCTGAGCGAAGTCGCGCGAGTCGGGGCGAGGGCCGGGGCGAGCGGGCGCCGGACGCGAGGAAGCGCCGCGGCCTGCACCGCCGGGTACGGCAGTGGGGCTGCGATCGTCGCTGGCACGCCAGCCTTCGGGTGCCTGACGCGAAGAGGGGCGACCTGCACTGCTGGAGGGCGTGCCGTAGCGACGCTCGTCGCCGCCATGCCAGGCGTCAGAGGCCGACCGCGACGCAGGGCGGAAGCCGGGACCGGCGTCAGGGCGGGCCGAGTCGCGTCCATGCGGGTCACGCCCTTGTGATCCACGTGAGCGTGGGTCACGGCTGGAGGAGGCCTGCCCTGGTGCATCGCTGCCGCGCGCGTCACTCCGCGGCACGTCACTCCCATGGGATGGGCGGGCGGACGACGTCGTGCGGTCGCGCTCGTCCCCCGAGGGGCGTCCGGTGGCCGAGGAGACGACGGGGCGGCGGGGGGGCTTGATGGGCATGATGGATCGCAATACAGAAAGGTACGTGGTCAGGGGCGCAGGATGGCCAGCACGTCGGAGCGGAATTCTCGCCGATACAGGATCCAGAGGACCGCCAGGGTGCCGAGGGCAAAGGCGACCGGAGAGACCAGCCAAGCGATAACCGCAAAGGACATGTAGTAGGCCCGCAGGCCGTCGGCGAAGCTTTCGGCGGCCATGCCCATGAGCTTGCCGGCGCGGTCGCCAAACTCCTGACGGTCGGCCTCGCCTTGGTTGAACACATCCACGTTGGGCGCCGCACCGACCAGGATCGCGCCGAAGGAGTAGACGCGCATGGACCAGGTGAAGCGGAAGAAGGCGTAGATGAAGACGGCCAGCAGAACGATCAGCTTGATGTCGAGAACCTGCATGGAGGTGCGGACGGCAAAAGGCAGGTCGCTGACGAATTCACTGGCCTTTTCGGTGGTGCCGAGCACGGCGAGCAAGCCGCCGAGCACCAGGATGGTGGTGGAGGCCCAGAAGCCAGGACTGCTGGCGAGGTTCTGCGTGATGGCGGCATCGACCACGCGCTGGTCACGGTGGGTGACCTGGATCATCCACAGGCGACGGTAGTGATTGGTGCTGGACAGCAGGGTGCTTTCAACGCGGGCACGGCGGCTGGCGAACTGGGCATAGCCGATCCAGCCGAACACGAACAGGGCCAAGGCGGCCCAGTCCTGCCAGGGCAAGAGGTCGACAAGGTCTTGGAGGCGGTAAAGCATGGTCAATGAATCAGGGGCCGTTGCGGCGCGGGACAGGATCGCGACAGCGAAGCGCCCGGCCTGCGCCCCCACCCATCACGTGCACTCACAAGGCCTTGCGCAGGTTCGCAGACGCGATCTTGAGGGCTTCGCGGTATTTGGCGACGGTGCGGCGGGCGACCTGGATGCCTTGCTCTTCCAGCATGCTGGACAAGGCGCTGTCTGACAAGGGCTTCTTGGGGTCTTCGGCCGCGACCAGCTGTTTGATGAGGGCGCGCACCGCGGTGCTGGAGGCGTTACCACCGGCTTCGGTGTTGAGCGAGGAGCCGAAGAAATACTTGAGTTCGAACGTGCCAAACGGCGTGTTCATGTACTTGGCCGTGGTCACGCGCGAGATGGTGGACTCGTGCAGCCCGAGTTCGTCGGCGATTTCGCGCAGGACCAGGGGCTTCATGGCGATTTCGCCATGGGTGAAGAAGTTCTTTTGCCGATCGACGATGGCCTGCGAGACACGCAAGATGGTGTCGAAGCGCTGCATGATGTTCTTGACGAACCAGCGGGCCTCTTGCAGGCGGGCATTGAGGTTGGCGTGACCTTCGCTGGCCGTGCTGCCGCGTGCGCCCCGGCTGGAGCGCAAGGCCTGCGCGTAGTAGTCGTTGATGCGCAGCTTGGGCATGACGTCCGGGTTGAGGACGACTTTCCAGCCGCGGCCGGACTTCTGGACGATGACGTCCGGGATGATGATGTTGGCCTCGGCGCGGGTGAAGGCCCGGCCGGGTTTGGGCTCGAGCGAGACGATGAGGCTTTGCGCGTCTTTCAGCAGCGCCTCGTCGGCGCCGGTGGCGGCCATGAGCTTCTTGAAGTCGCGACGGGCCAGCAACTCAAGATGCTCGCGGCAGATGGCCATGGCGACCTCGCGAGCGGGCTCGGCGGGCAGACCGCGCAGTTGCAGCAGCAGGCACTCGGAGAGGTTGCGCGCGCCCACGCCCACCGGCTCCAGGCTTTGCAGCCAGCCCAGTGCGCAGCGCAAGCGCGACATCAGTTCGTCGAGGGTGTCTTCGTCCGGCTCGTCGGGCAGCAGGCTGGCGGCGATCTCTTCGAGCGTGTCGGCGAGGTAGCCGTCCTCGTTGAGGGACTCGATGAGCATGTCGACAGCGGCCATGTCCTCATCGCTCAAGCGGGTGCCCAGCAGTTGCTGACGCAGGTGCTCTTGCAGGGTGATGGACAAGCTGTTGCGCTCAAGCGGGTCGGTGTCGTCGTCGCCCTGGCTTTGGCGGGCCGGGCTTTCGCTGATGCCGTCGAAGTCGTCGCGCTCGGTGCCGTTTTCCCAGTCCTCGCGCTCGGTGGTGCCCAGTTCGGCGGTGTCGATGCCGCTGGTGTCGGCCTCGGCGGGCGCGCTGTCACGTTCGGCGCCGGCGTCTTCGCTGCTGTTGCGCTCGTTGCGCTGGCGTTCGAACTCCAGTGAGGCCGCGGTCTCGATGGGCGAGTAATCGTCCTCAGGCTCCAGGAAGGGATTTTGTTCGAGCATCTGCTCGATTTCCTGGTGCAGTTCGAGGGTGGACAGCTGCAGGAGCCGGATGGACTGCTGCAGCTGAGGGGTCAGCGCCAGGTGTTGCGAAAGCCGAAACTGCAGGGAGGGCTTCATGGGCGCCGGTCACTCACATGCGGAAGTGCTCGCCGAGATAGACCTTGCGGACCTCGGCGTTGTGCACGATGTCAGCCGGGCTGCCTTCGGCCAGGACGCTGCCTTCACTGATGATGTAGGCGCGGTCGCAGATGCCCAGCGTTTCGCGGACGTTGTGGTCGGTGATGAGCACACCGATGCCGCGCGCCTTGAGGAAGCTGATGATGCGCTGGATCTCGATGACGGCGATGGGATCGACGCCCGCAAAGGGCTCGTCGAGCAGGATGAAGCGCGGCTGGGTGGCGAGGGCGCGGGCAATTTCGACGCGGCGGCGCTCGCCGCCCGAGAGGGACAGCGCAGGGTTGGTGCGCAGCTTCTCGATGCTGAGTTCGTGCAGCAGGCCGTCAAGGCGCTCCTGGATCACGTCTTTGCTCAGGCGCTTGCCGCGCTCGTCCACCTGCAACTCCAGCACCGCGCGGATGTTCTCCTCGACATTGAGCTGGCGGAAGATGGACGCTTCCTGCGGCAGGTAGCTCAGGCCCAAGCGCGCGCGCTGGTGGATCGGCAGGCGCTCAACGCGCTGGCCGTCGATGGTGATCTCGCCAGCATCGGCGGGCACCAGGCCCACGATCATGTAGAAGCTGGTGGTTTTGCCGGCCCCGTTGGGCCCCAGCAGGCCGACGACCTCACCGGCGGCCACGGCCACATGCACATCGTGCACCACGGTGCGGGCACCGTAGCGCTTTTTGAGGCGCTCGGCGCGGAGTTCACTGCGAGGAGATGTGACCGACGAGGCGCTCATCAGCGGGTGCCTTCGGTGCTGGATCCCTCAGGCGTGGTGCGAGGGGTGATCACCCCCCGGACACGGCCGGTGGCGCCGCCACTGCTGCCCCCACCAACGACCTGGAAGACCGAGGTCTTGTTGTCGTACACGATGACGGGGCCGCTGACCTGATCGTTGATGGTGTTGCCCTGCAGGCGGCGCATGATGGCGCGCGAGGTGAAACGCACGATCTCGGTCTTGCCGTCGTAGACGATGCGCTCGGCTTCGCCTTCGATGGACTCGTCCACCCCGTCACGCTTTTGGCGGAAGAAGGCGCGCCCCCCGGGGCCACCGATGGCGGTCGCCGTCTGGGTGCCGTCGGGGTTCTGACGCACTTCCACGCGATCGGCGCGAACCACCATGGTGCCCTTGGTGATCTCGACGTTGCCGCTCAAGATGTTGAGGCGCTGGTTGTCTTCCACCCGCGCTGCGTCGGCAGCAAAGTGAAGCGGCTGAAAACGGTCCGCCTTCTCTGCCTTGGCCGGGGCAGACCACAGGGTCGCCAACCCCAGCGCCAGCGCGCCCGTGAGGCGTGCAAAGCGGGGCGACAGAGAGTGGGAAAACAGGTTCGTCATCATCGGCATGGAATTTGCAATGATTTTAGCCACGAACCATGGGGAAATCGCGCCAGTGACGCGATTTCCCTGCGCCTGCGCGCTCCGGAACTGCCTCAGCGTCCCTTTCGGGCCGCGTTGATCAGGAAGTTGGTGGTCGCCAGGGTGCGTTCGTGGTTGCCGTTGAGCGACACCGAGGTGAAATAGCGCCCTGCGATGCCCAGGGTGGGCACACCGTCGATCTTGTAGGCCTCGGCCAGGCTGCGGGCCTGCTTGCACTTGGTCTGCACCGCAAAGGAGTTGAACATGGCCATGAACTTGGCTTGGTCGACCCCATGGCGAGCAACGAAAGCGGCGATGGCTTCGGGCTTGTCCAGCGGTTGTCCCTCGGCGTGGATGGCACGGAAGACCTTGGGATGCAAGCTGGACACCAGGCCCATCGCCTCCAGCGCGTAAAACAGGCGCTGGTGGTTGCCGAAGGGGTTCTCACGGAAGGCCACCGGCACGCGTCGGAACACGACATCGGCGGGCAGTTTCTCGGCCCAGGCGGCCAGCGACGGCTCGAAGTTGTAGCAGTGGTTGCAGCCGTACCAGAAGAACTCGACGACCTCGACCTTGCCAGCAGGGGCCGACACCGGCGCTGCCTGAGGCAGGCGCACGTAATGGGTGCCTTCCACCGGACCGCCCTGGGCCACGGCCAGGCCAGGCAAGCCGGCGCTCAAACCCAGTGCGCCCAGGGTGTGGATCGAAAACTCGCGGCGATTCATCTAGCGTCCTTTCTGTTGGGCGCGAACGCCCAGACCTTCCACGGGGCCGTGGCCCCAGCTTACTTCTGGATGCGCACCAGGGCGGACTCCACCCCGGCGCCTTGCAGCTTGATGCGCACTTCTTCGGCGGCATCCTTTTGCGCGTAGGGCCCCAGGCGCACCCGGAACATCGTGCGGCCATTGACCTCGCGCTCCTGGATGCGGGACTCCAAGCCCATGATGGCCAGTTTGGCACGTTGCTGTTCGGCTTCGGCCTGGCTGGCATAGGCACCGGCCTGCACCTGGTAGCTCAACGCATCAGAGGCGGGCGCGGTGGACACGGGCGCCGCACCGGACAGGATGGCTGCCGGATTGCGCGCGCTGGAGGCGGGCGCGCTGGCCGCCTTGGCCGCCGCCGGCTTGGAGGCCGTTGCGGCAGGCGCCGACGCCGGCTCAGCAGACACCACCGGGGCTTCGGTCGGCTCGGCCGACGAAGCCGAGGACGGGGCCGAGGCTGCTGGCACCGCACGCGGCTTGGCGGGGTTCTTGCCGTACAGCGGGCTGTTGGGGTCCCAGCTCTTGTTGTGCTCCATCTCGGCAGCGTCCTGCTCGGGGGTGCGTTGCGGCACCTTGTCGATGAAAGGCAGCGGCACCTTGGTGATGTAGACGGCCACCCCCAGCGCCAGCGCCAGCCCGATCAACAGACCGACGATCATGCCGAGGAAAAAACCGCCGCGCTGCGCGGCACGTGGAGTGGTCATGGACTGGGATCCTCTCTGGGTCACCGGGGTGATTTACATCTTGTCGGGCGCGCTGACGCCCAGCAGAGACAGGCCGTTGCGCAGCACCTGCGCGGTCGCGCTCAGCAGGGCCACGCGGGCACGGCTGAGTTCGACCTCGTCGACCAGGAAACGTTCCGCCGCGTAGTAGCTGTGGAAGGCGCTGGCCAGGTCGCGCAGGTAGAAGGCGACGTCGTGCGGGGCCAGGCCCTGGGCAGCCGCGGTGAGCATGCCGGGGAACTCGGCCAGCTTGGTCATCAGCGCCAGCTCGGTGTCGGCGGTGAGCAGGGCCAGATTGGCACCGCCCAGGGCGCTCAGGTCGCCACCCTTGTCGGCGTACTGCGCGCGCACCGACTGGATGCGGGCGTGGGCGTACTGGACGTAGAACACCGGGTTCTCGTCGTTCTGCTTGAGGGCCAGGTCGACGTCAAAAGTGAATTCGGTGTCGGCCTTGCGGCTGATCAGGAAGAAGCGCACCGCGTCCTTGCTGGTCCACTCGATGAGGTCGCGCAGGGTGACGTAAGAGCCGGCACGCTTGGAGATCTTGACCTCCTCGCCGTTCTTCATCACGGTGACCATCTTGTGCAGCACGTAGTCAGGCCAGCCTTGCGGGATGCCGACGCCAGCGGCTTGCAGGCCGGCGCGTACGCGGGCGATGGTGCCGTGGTGGTCGGAGCCCTGGATGTTGACGCACTGCTCGAAACCGCGCTCCCACTTGGCGATGTGATAGGCCACATCGGGCACGAAGTAGGTGTAGCCGCCTTCGGACTTGCGCATCACGCGGTCCTTGTCGTCACCGTAGTCGGTCGAGCGCAGCCACAGGGCGCCGTCTTGCTCGAAGGTCTTGCCAGCGTCGACCAGCTTCTGGACGGTCTGCTCGACGCGGCCCGAGGTGTAGAGGCTGGATTCGAGGTAGTAGTTGTCGAAACGGACGTCGAAAGCCTTGAGATCCAGGTCCTGCTCGTGGCGCAGGTAGGCCACGGCGAACTGGCGGATGCCGTCGATGTCTTCCGGATCACCCGAGGCGGTGAACTCGCGGTCGTCGGCCTTGACGGTCTTCTTGGCGAGGAAGTCGGCGGCGATGTCGGCAATGTAGTCACCGTTGTAGGCCGACTCGGGCCAGTGCTCGTCACCGGGTTTGTAGCCTTTGATGCGCGCGTGGGTGGACCAGGCCAGGGTGCTGATCTGCACGCCGGCGTCGTTGTAATAGAACTCGCGGGTGACCGACTGGCCTTGCGTCTCGAACAGGTTGCACAGGGCATCACCCAGCGCGCCCTGGCGGCCGTGGCCCACGTGCAGCGGACCGGTGGGGTTGGCCGAGACGAACTCGACGAGCACCTTGCGGCCGTTGGCGGGTTGCCAGCCGAACTTCTCGCCTTCGGTGAGCACATCGGCAACGATGGCCTGCTTGGCTTCGGGCTTGAGGCGCAGGTTGATGAAACCGGGGCCGGCGATCTCGATGGGGAGCTTCACCCACTGCTGGACAGCCGGCTGAGCTTCCAGCGCGGCGACCAGGGCGGTGGCCAGCTCGCGGGGGTTCTTTTTGAGGGGCTTGGCCAGCTGCATGGCCGCGGTCACGGCCAGGTCGCCGTGGGCGGCCTGCTTGGGGGCCTCGAAAACCGGTGTGAAGGACGCGGCGGCGTCGGGCGCCACCTGGCGCAGGGCTTCACCCAGGGCAGAAAGAAGGGCACGCTTGGCTTGGATCATGGGCGAATTCTACGGGGGCGGACCGCCTTCCCGCGGGGATGCGATGATGTGCGAACAATTGCACACTCCTGTCGGGTCTTTTCGGCTGGTGAAGTGGCCCCGAACGTGGAAAGATGCAGACATGGCAGCAGTGGGTGAGCATGGGCGACCTGGACATTGACCTCAACACCGGTTTGATCGGCAAGTACCGGATCATCAAGAAGCTGGGCGAAGGCGCCACCAGCGAGGTCTACCTGTGCCGGGACGACTTCCATGACCGCGATGTCGCGATCAAGCGTGTGCGCTCGTCGGCGCTGAGCGATGCGGTCGACGGGCCGGTGTACGCGCGCTTCTTTGCGGCCGAGGCCGCCCTGGTGGGCCGCCTGCAGCACCCGAACGTGGTGCACATCTACGACGCGGTGCCCGACCCGTCGTCCCCTTATGTGGTGATGGAGTACGTGCCGGGCACGACGCTGCGCACCTTCTGCCGCCCCGATCAGTTGCTGCCGCTGGAACTGGTGGTGGAAATCGGCTTCAAGTGCGCGATGGCGTTGGGCTATGTGTACCGCCAGGGACTGATCCACCGCGACGTGAAGCCGGCCAATATCCTGGCCCTGGTCAACGACGCAGGCGCCGTGACCGACGTCAAGATCAGCGACTTCGGTAGTGTGCTGAACCTGACGGCCGAGTCCACCCAGATCCACCAAGTGGGCTCGCTGGCCTACATGGCGCCGGAGCAGCTGGATGGCGAGGTACCGGACTGCCGCGCCGACATCTATGGTCTGGGTGCCGTGCTGTACCACCTGATCGCCGGTCGCCCTCCGTTCGAGGCATCGTCGCAGGCGGTGCTGATGAACCAGATTTACAACCACGAGCCTGTCGCCCTGTCGGGGCAGCGCTCGGGGGTGAATGCCGCCGTCGACCAGGTGGTGCTGAAGGCGCTGGCCAAAGACCCGAAGGAGCGCTACCCGAACTGGGATGCGTTTGCCCAGGCGCTGTCGGGCCTGATCGCCGACCATCAGGTGCCGCGTGGCCACCTGCAAGGGGTGTTGGACTCGGAGCGCTTCAACCTGCTGCGCTCGCTGGATTTTTTCACCCACTTCGGCGACGTGGAACTGTGGGAAGTCGTGCACCGCGCGAAATGGCAGCGCTTTCCGTTTGGCCACGCGCTGTACCGCCGGGGCGAGGAGGGGCGCACCTTCCACATCATGGCGCAGGGCACGGTCGAGGTGTATCGCGACAACAAGCGGGTGGCCTTGCTGGGGGCCGGCACGTCGGTGGGCGAGATGGCCTACCTGGCACCCAGCCCCGATTTGCGACGCCACAGCACCGATGTGGTGGTGACGGAACCGGCCACAACAATATCCTTCACGCCAGACGTGATGATGCAGTTGAGCCCGGCTTGCCGCCACCTGTTTGACGAGGCCTTCATCCGGGTGCTGGTGCGGCGTCTGCATGCGGCGCACGAAGCGCTGGCGCACCCGCGACGGATCATGTGATGACCATCGCGTCATCCGCGCGTCGCGGTGTGACGTTAGGCTGGCAGTGGGTCAGTGTGGCGTCCGGAGCTGCCACCGTGGCCGCTGGATATTGTCCGCACCGCCGATGGCAGTGCTTGTTCGTGAACCCTGCCCCATTGAGGAGCCTGACATGCGTACCCTGATTGCTTCTGTGACCCTGGCCCTGTTGTCCACCCTGGCCCATGCCGGCAACGCTGCGTGCGAAGCCAAGGCGGCTGAGAAGAAGCTGGCGGGCGCCGCCAAGAACAGCTTCATCAAGAAGTGCGAGAAAGATGCGGCCGGTTCGGCCAGCGCAGCCTGCCTGAACAAGGCCGCCGAGAAGAAGCTGGCGGGCGCGGCCAAGAACAGCTTCGTCAAGAAGTGCGAAAAGGACGCCGCTGCCGCGCCCGCCGCACAGTGAAGGCAGCGTGACGCACGGAGGGGCGATCACGCCCCTCTGTCGCGGACCACGGACTCAGCGCATCCAGAACCCCCGCGCCAGCAGGCTGCCGGCCAAGGGGATCAGCACCATGATGTGCGCCTGGATCATGACCCTGCGACGCACCCGGCGCACTTCGGTGGCGTCGGGCAGTGTGCCGTGTGTGTCGAGTTGCTTGACCCAGCGGCGAAACGCCAGCGTCGGGGAAATCGACAGGCCCGCGATCACGACGAACAAGGTCAGCTTGAGGTGCAGCAGCGGCTGCTGCCAGTACCAGTCCACGCCCTTCATGCCCCACCATGTGCGCGCCACCCCTGTGAGCAGCACGGCCACGGCGGCCACCAGGTAAATGATGTCGACGCGGGCGAGACGGCGCACCACCGCGGCGTTCAGCCATTCCTCCCGACACAGGGCTGCTTCACTGGTGATGAACACCACCACGCTGAGAATGGCGACAAAGTGGGCGTAAGCCAGCAGGGATTCGAGCAACATCGGTGAAGAAGCTGTGAGATGCGCCTCAGGCGCGGAAAGAGAGATCAGCCTAAAGCCATCATGCCCCGGGCGCCTGCTCGCGCTGCCAATACCCCGGGTCGGCGTAGGCCTGCTTGATGAAGTCGATCCACAGGCGCAGGCGCAAGGGCAGGTGTTTGCGTTGGGCAAAGACCGCATAGATGCCATTGGGCGGTGCGGCGAACTCGTCGAGCACGCTGACCAGGCGGCCGGCAGCGATGTCATGTTCGACCTCCCAGGTGCTACGCCAGGCCAGGCCCAGGCCCTGCAGACACCAGGCGTGCAACACCTGGCCGTCGCTGCAGTCCAGGCGGGCG
Organism: Burkholderiales bacterium; assembly: GCA_029268225.1. GTDB lineage: Bacteria > Pseudomonadota > Gammaproteobacteria > Burkholderiales > Burkholderiaceae_C > Aquabacterium. The sequence goes on from JAJUGJ010000024.1 coordinate 12,869, forward strand.
CCGGGGCGCAGGTAGGTGGCTTCGCCGTCGACCACGAAGGCCCAGCCGCGGGTCTGGCTGGCGTCAGAACTGAGGGCGAGGCAGGCGTGGCGCATCAACTCGGACGGATGACGCGGGGTGCCGGCGCGCTGCAGATAGGCCGGCGTGGCCACGCACAGGCGCCGGTTGTCGGCCAGGCGCACGCTGACCAAACTGGAGTCGGGCAGGTCGCCGACGCGCACGGCGCAGTCAAACCCTTCGTTGACGAGGTCGACCACACGGTCGGACAGGTTGAGCGAGAGGCTGACGTCGGGGTGCTGGTCGAGGAAGCCGGGCACCAGGGGGGCGACGTGCCGGCGGCCAAAGCCCGCCGGCGCGGTGATGCGCAGGTGACCGCTGGCTTTCACGCCCCCGGCCGAGACGCTGGCCTCGGCGTTGTTGAAGTCGGTGATCAGACGCTGACAATCTTCCAGAAAGGCGCTACCCTCATGGGTCAGACTGATGCGACGCGTGGTGCGCAGCAAGAGCTTGACCCCCAGGCGGGCCTCCAGGGCGTCCATGCGACGCCCGATGATGGCCGGCGCCACGCCCTCGCCCTGGGCGGCGGCGGTGAGGCTGCCTTTGGTGGCCACGGCCACGAAGGTTTCGATCTGCTTCAAGCGGTCCATGCGTTGCACTCCAGCCCCGGATTCATGCACTCAAGTCATGAATCCATCACTTTTCGGGGCGGTAATAGTCAGCGGAGTATCGAATAAACTGGCTTTCTTGCAAAGGGTGCGTCCCGCGAACCGGGGCGCGCGCTTGCCGTCCGATCACCTTTTTCCCCATCTTGACGAGGTTTGCATGACCGCACGCACCACTGTCCACGGCCTTCAGGTCGCCACCGAGCTCTACCGTTTCATTGAAGACAAGGTGCTGCCTGGCACCGGCGTGGACAGCGCCAAGTTCTGGGCCGGCTTCGACGCCATCGTCAGCGACCTGGCCCCCAAGAATGCCGCCTTGCTGGCCGAACGTGACCGCATCCAGACTGAAATGGATGCCTGGCACACCGCCAACCCCGGCCCGATCCAGGACATGGCAGCCTACCAGGCGCACCTGGAGAAGATCGGCTACCTGGTGCCCGTGCCGGCCGATGTGAAGGCCACCACGACCAATGTGGACGCCGAGTTGGCGCTGCAAGCCGGTCCTCAGCTGGTGGTGCCCATCCTGAATGCGCGCTATGCCCTGAACGCCGCCAACGCCCGCTGGGGCAGCCTGTACGACGCTCTGTACGGCACCGACGCCATCTCTGAAGACGGCGGCGCAACCAAGGGCCCCGGCTACAACGAAGTGCGCGGCGCCAAGGTGATCGCCTGGGCCCGCAACTTCCTGGACACCGCAGCGCCTCTGGAAGGGGCTTCGCACAAGGATTCCACCGGCTACGCCATCGTCAACGGCCAACTGGCTGTGTCCGTGGGCGGCCAGACCGTGGGCCTGAAGAACCCCGCTCAGCTGGTGGGCTACCAAGGTGATGCCGCCAACCCGAGCAGCGTGCTGTTGGTGAACAACGGCATGCACGTGGACATCCAGATCAACCGCAACACCAACATCGGCAAGACCGACGCCGCAGGCGTGGCCGATGTGGTGCTGGAAGCCGCCGTGTCCACCATTCTGGACCTGGAAGACTCTGTGGCGGCCGTGGACGCCGAAGACAAGGTGCTGGGCTACAGCAACTGGCTGGGCATTCAATTGGGCACCCTGGCTGAAGAAGTGGCCAAGGGCGGCAAGACCTTCACCCGCACCCTGAACGGCGACCGCGTGTACACCGCCCCCAACGGCGGCGAAGTCAAGCTGCACGGCCGCTCGCTGATGTTCGTGCGTAACGTGGGTCACCTGATGACCAACCCCGCCATCCTGTGGGGCGCCGAGGGCAAAGAGATCCCCGAAGGCATCATGGACGCCGTGATCACCACCACCATCGCCCTGCACGACCTGCAAGGCCACGGCAAGATCAACGGCCAGGCCATCCGCAACTCGCGCACGGGCTCGGTCTACATCGTCAAGCCCAAGATGCACGGCCCTGCCGAAGTGGCCTTCGCTGCTGAACTGTTCACCCGCGTGGAACAGTTGCTGGGCCTGCCCGACAGCACCGTGAAGCTGGGCATCATGGACGAAGAGCGCCGCACCTCGGCCAACCTGAAGGCCTGTATCGCTGCCGCTTCGAGCCGCGTGGCCTTCATCAACACCGGCTTCCTGGACCGCACCGGCGACGAAATGCACACCGCCATGCTGGCCGGCCCGATGATGCGCAAGGGCGACATCAAGAACAGCGCCTGGATTGCTGCGTACGAGCGCCGCAACGTGCTGATCGGCCTGCAGATGGGCCTGCGTGGCCGCGCCCAGATCGGCAAGGGCATGTGGGCCATGCCCGACCTGATGGCCGGCATGCTGGAACAGAAGATCGCTCACCCCAAGGCTGGCGCCAACACCGCCTGGACGCCTTCGCCGACCGCTGCGACCCTGCACGCCACCCACTACCACCAGGTGAATGTGGCCGCGATCCAGGCCGACATCGAGCAAAACGGTGAAGATCCCCAATCCCTGCTGGACAAGCTGCTGACCATCCCCGTGGTGGCAGCCGCCAACTGGTCGGATGCCGAGAAGCAGCAAGAGCTGGACAACAACATCCAGGGCATCCTGGGTTATGTGGTGCGCTGGATTGACCAGGGCGTGGGCTGCTCGAAGGTGCCCGACATTCACAACGTGGGCCTGATGGAAGACCGCGCGACCCTGCGCATCTCCAGCCAACACGTGGCCAACTGGCTGCACCATGGTGTGGTGACCGAAGCGCAAGTGCGCGAGACTTTCACCCGCATGGCTGCCGTGGTCGACCAGCAAAACGCCGGTGACCCGCTGTATCAATCGCTGGTGGCCAACCCCAACGGTGCGGCGTTCCAGGCTGCGCTGGACCTGGTGTTCAAGGGCAAGGAACAGCCTTCGGGCTACACCGAGCCGCTGCTGCACGCATGGCTCTTGAAGAAGAAGGCACAGGGCTGATCTCTCAGCTTTCTGCCTGAGCTGACGTGACAACGGCGCCCTGCGGGGCGCCGTTTAAGTTGGTGGTATCTCACTGTGTCTGAAGGTCCTCGGATGCAGTATCCTGCTTTGCCCCTCTTGTCATCTGAGGGATGGATCAACCTAGGGATATCACATGAAGTCTTCGTTCCGCCTGGCAGCACTCACTGCTGTCATCTCTGCTCCCATGTTGCTCAGCGGTTGCGCCACCGAGTCGTCTCAGGCCCTGGTCGTGCAGAAAACCCAAGCAGCCACGCGTGTCTATGTCGGCGCCCGCGCACCCATCGCCGTCGGCAAGTTCGACAACCGCTCCAGCTTCATGCGTGGTGTGTTCTCGGACGGCACGGACCGCCTCGGCAGCCAGGCCAAGACCATCCTGATCAGCCACCTGCAGCAGACCAACCGCTTCAACGTGCTGGACCGCGACAACATGGCCGAGATCAAGCAGGAAGCCAGCATTCAAGGCGCCGCACAGCAACTCAAGGGTGCCGATTTCGTGGTCACCGGTGATGTGACCGAGTTTGGTCGCAAGGAAGTGGGCGATCACCAGTTGTTCGGCATCCTGGGCAAGGGCAAGACCCAGGTGGCGTACGCCAAGGTCACCCTCAATGTGGTCAACACCCGTACGTCGGAAGTCGTTTACTCGGTGCAAGGCGCTGGCGAATACCAACTGTCGAACCGCGAAGTGGTGGGTTTCGGCGGGACCGCCAGCTATGACTCCACCCTGAACGGCAAGGTGTTGGACTTGGCCATTCGCGAGGCGGTGGATCGCCTGGGTGAAGGCATCGATGCCGGCGCCTTCAAACCTGGCGCTGGTCGCTGAGCCACGGCGAAAGGATGGTCATGATGCAACGACCCCTCGTCAAGGGGCTGGCCGCGCTTTGCCTGCTGGCCACACTGGCTGGCTGCGCTGGCCCCAAACAGCTCTACAGCTGGAACGGCTATCAACCCCAGGTGTACGCTCACCTGAAGAGCGATGGCAAATCGTCGCCCGAAGAGCAGATTCTGGATCTGGAGAAGGGCCTTCAGGAGGCGAACGCGAAAGGCGCCAAGGTCCCACCTGGCTACCACGCCCACCTGGGCTTGCTGTACCTCAACACAGGACGCACCGATCAGGCCGTGGCAGCGTGGAATCAGGAGAAGGCCTTGTTCCCTGAATCGGCGAAGTACATCGACTTCCTGATCAACAACATGAAGAAGAATCGGAGCTGATCGTGGGTGCCACCTTTCAACGCGCCATGCTGGCCGCAACCGCTGCCGCAACCGCCTTGCTGACCGGCTGTGCGGCCCCTGTCAAAACCGACTACAGCGCCTTCCGGGCGGCCAAGCCCGCATCGATTCTGGTGCTGCCCCCCTTGAACGACAGCACGGATGTCAATGCGACGTTCAGCATGCTGGCTCAGTCAACCTACCCGCTGGCCGAAAGCGGCTACTACGTGATGCCCGTGACGCTGGTGAACGAGACGTTTCACCAGAATGGCCTGACCATGCCTGCCGACATGCACGAGGTGCCTGCCGCCAAGCTCAAGGAAATCTTCGGTGCGGACGCTGCGCTTTACATGAAGGTGACACGCTACGGCAGCACCTATACCGTGCTCAGTAGCGCTGCGATCGTGAGTGCCGAGGCTCGTCTGGTGGACTTGGCCACTGGCACGCTGCTCTGGAGCGGCCGGGCCACAGCGTCCAACGACGAAGGCAACAACAACAGCGGCGGCCTGGCCGGCATGCTGGTTGCTGCCATCGTCAAGCAGATCATGAACAACGTGACGGATGCGTCCCACAATGTGGCGGGCATCACCAGTTCGCGTCTGCTGTCGGCGGGTATGCCCAATGGCTTGCTTTACGGACCTCGGTCACCGCTGTACGGCAAGGACGGCGGGAACTGAGCTTGGAGAGTGGAGAGGGTGCGCCTGAGGCGAGAACCTCTCTCTGATGTGAGCACGGCGCCCCGCGGGGCGCCGTTTCTCATGGTGCCCACGTTGGCCTGACCGACGCGGTCTGGCTCACGCCATGCGCCTGATGCGGATCACGGCACGAGGAAGGCCTGCACGGCGGCCACGGTCTGCTCCGGGTCCTCTTCATGCGGCACATGCCCCAGCGCGTCGAACATCACGAGGCGGCTGCCGGCGATGTCACGCTGGAAACGCAAGGCGTTGTCGGGCGGGATCAGGCGGTCTTGAGCGCCCCAGAGGATGAGCGTGGGCTGGCGCACCTGCCGGATCTGCGCGGTGAATTCGCCGCTGGGACTCTGGCGGAAGCGCTCGACCAATGCGCTGCGGTTGCCGGCACGCAGAGTGAGCTCGTGGTAACGGTCCACCAGCTCAGATGTGACCTTGGACGGATCGCCATACACGTTGCGGACGCTCGACTCGATCATGCTGCGCGGCAGGGTGTGCTCCATCATGGGCCGCAGGGCCGGGATCTGCGCAATCTTGAAACCGATGGGCATGGAGGCCGGATCGAAGGGGTAGCCGGCCGCATCGACCAGCACCAGCTTGCTCACGCGCTGCGGGTGGTCCACCGCGATCTTCCAGGCCAGGTTGCCACCGAAGGAGTTGCCCGCCAGCACAGCCTGCTGCACGCCCAACTGGTCGAGCAAGGCGATGACGAAGCCCACATAGCGGGTGAGGCGGTAATCGCCATCGGGCATGGGGCCGGTGAGGCCGAAGCCAGGCAGGTCCATGCGGATGACGCGTCGCTGACCCTTGAGGGCGTCGGCCCAGCCGTCCCACGTGTGCAAACTGGCCGAGGTGCCGTGCAGCAGCACGATGGGCTGTGGGTCGGTGCGCGGGCCTTCGTCGCGCAGGTGGACCTGCATGCCTTGCGAGGACACGAACTGCGAGGGCGGTGGGGCCCAGCGTGCGGTCAGGGTCTCGACCGGACGATCGGGGGCCCAACTCAGAGACAGGCCCACGCCTGTGACGGCCACCAGCGCCAGCAGCACCCCGGCTGCGATCTTGCCTGCACGCATGTCCTCGCTCCCCTTTTGTTAAGCGGCCATCTTGGCATGCGTCACCGCCGGGAGCAGCCTCTCACCGGCGAGCGGTGCCCTCGCACCACGCGAATCAGGGGCGATTCAGCGATTGGCTCAGCGATAGGTCAAGAGACCCGGTTCGCCGCCTTCCAGGTGCGCGTGCTCGTTGACCGACACCAGGTGCAGGCCATCGCGACCGCTGACGATCTTGGTGATGCCGGTGTTGGCCAGCGTCCAGTTGATGGTGAAGGCCTGGGCGTCGCTCAGGCCCAGCAGGTGCGCGCACATGACGCTGATGGTGCCGCCCGAAGTGAAGACCACAGACTGGCCTTTCGGCGGCGTGGCCTGCACCAACTCGTCCAGCGCTGTGACGCAGCGCAGCTTGAAGACGGACCAGGGCTCGGCGTACTCGTCGTCGTGGTTGCCGCCCACCCAGCGGCTCACCGCGTCCTGAAAGAACTTCTGGAAAGCCCGGCGTGGATCGCCACTGGCGGCCATGTCGGCCATCATCACGGCCTTGCGGGCGTAGCGGGGCTCGGCCACTTCGATGACGTTCTCGTGATCGAACTCGTTGACGCCAGGCAGGGTCTGCACCGGCAGGCTCGCTCCGAGTGCGGCGAGGGCGCCCGCTGCGGTTTCGCGGTGGCGCTGCATGGTGCCGCTGAACACGACATCGGGCTGCACCCCGCGCGCCTGCAGCGCCCGACCGACCACGCCGGCCTGCTGGTGCCCCAGCGGCGACAGCGCGTCGTAGTTGTCACTGCCAAACGAGGCCTGGCCGTGGCGCACGAGGTAGATGGCGCCCATCTCAGTGCTTGACCCCGTACTTCTTGAGCTCCAGGCGGGCGATCATGCCCTTGTGGACCTCGTCGGGGCCGTCGGCCAGACGCAGCGAGCGAGCCTGGTTGAAGAACATCGTCAGGGGAGTGTCGTGCGAGACGCCGGCGCCGCCGTGGATCTGGATGGCGAAGTCCACGACGTTTTGCAGCATCGTGGGTGCAACCACCTTGATGGCCGACACATCGGTCAGCGCGCTCATCACGCCGAGGGTGTCGATCTTCCACGCGGCTTGCAGAGTCAGCAGACGAGCCTGGTCGATGGCGACGCGGCACTCGGCCAGGCGTTCGCGGTTGCCGCCCAGGTCGATCAGGGGCTTGCGGAAGGCGGTGCGCTGCAGGCCGCGCTGGATCGCCAACTCCAGCGACTTTTCAGCGGCGCCAATGCAGCGCATACAGTGGTGGATGCGGCCGGGGCCGAGGCGGCCCTGGGCGATCTCGAAACCACGACCGGGGCCGGAGATGAAGTTGCCGATGGGCACGCGCACGTTGTGGAAGTGCACCTCGCCGTGACCGTGGGGCTCGTCGTACTCACCGAACACCGGCAGCATGCGCTTGATCTCGACGCCCGGGGTGTCCATGGGCACGAGCACCATGGAGTGCTGGTGGTGGCGGTCCTTGCTCTCGTCGGGCGTCAGGGCCATGAAAATGCCGATCTTGCAGCGCGGGTCACCCACGCCGGACGACCACCACTTCTTGCCGTTCAGGACGATGTGGTCACCGTCGATCACGGCGGTGGCGGCCATGTTGGTGGCATCGGACGAGGCCACATCGGGCTCGGTCATGAAGAAGACCGAGCGGATCTCACCGGCCAGCAGGGGCTTGAGCCACTTTTCCTTCTGCTCGGCGTTGCCGTACTTCCAGATCACCTCCATGTTGCCGGAGTCGGGCGCGTTGCAGTTGAAGATCTCGGGCGCCATCATGGAGCGGCCGGTCTGCTCGGCGCTGAAAGCGTAGTCGAGCACGCTCAGGCCGGCGCCCAACTCGGCGTCGGGCAGGAAGAGGTTCCACAGGCCTTCTTCGCGGGCCTTGGCCTTGAGGGCTTCGACGCGCGGCGGGATCTGCCATTCGGTCCATTCGCCACCATGGCGGCGCTTGAGGATGCCGGCCCAGTGCTCGGCCTCGATGGGCGCGATGTGGGTGTCGATGAAAGACCGCACACGTTGGGCGGTCTGGGCGGCGCGTTCACTGGGCTGGAAGTCCATGGCTGTCTCCTGAGGTCTGGGAAACGATGCTACGCCGGCCCAGGCTGTGCATCAAATGATGAATTTTCATCGCAAGTCATGCAGCTAGCGCATGGCCTGGCAGGCGGCTTCGCCCACGCAGGTGCGCATCCAGCGGTGCACGGGGTCGCCCTCGCGGTCGGCATGCCAGTACATCCAGATGCCCATGGGCGGGATGGGTGCCTGCAGCTCGCGCAGCACCAGCGGCAGGCCGCGCGTCAGGCCCTCGGCGTAGGTGCGCGGCAGGGTCAGCAAGGCGCTGCTGTGGGCGACGACGTTGGCCGCCGCGAAGTAATGCTGGCAGCGCAGGATGACTTCGCGCGGCCCGCGGCCCAGGCCGGCCCACACCGGCTGCAAGGGGTCGGGGCGCTCGGGTTGCAGGGCCACCATCACGTGCTGGCAGGCAAAGTAGTCGTCCAGGCTGACGGGACCGGCGGCCAGCGGGTGGTCGGCATGCATCAGCACGGCCAGGGTCTCGTCGGCCAGGTGCTCGCCGCGGATGCGCGCACCGACGCGGCGCTGGCGGTCGATCACCAGGTCCACCTCGCCCAGGGTGAGGGTGCGCTCCAGCGCGTCGCGGGGCACGCGCACACTGGTCAGGCTCACACGCGGCGCCTCCAGCGCCAGCCGCGCGATCAGGGGGGGCAAGGCAATGGCTTCGAGCACGTCGCGCATGCCCACACGCAGGGTCATGTCCAGCGTGGCGGGCTCGAAGCTGTCGGCCTGGGCCATCAGGGACTGCAGGCCACGCAGGTGGGCCTGCACCTCCCCGATCACACGCCGCGTCAGCTCGGTGGGCACCATGCTGTTGCCCTGGCGCACGAAGAGCGGGTCGCCCCACAGCCGACGCAGGCGGGCCAGGGCGTGGCTGACCGCCGGCTGGCTGAGGTGGAGGTGGCGGGCCGCGCCCGAGATGCCGCCGTGCTCGTAGACGGCGTCCATGACGCGGAACAGGTTGAGGTCGAGGCGGGTGAAGGGAAGGGCCATGGGCGTGACCTTACACCGCCCGATCCCATCGCTGAAGGGCCGCTTGCCGGACTTTTTTGGTGCATTGCAACACCCGCAAGGCAGAACGGCGCGCGATAATGGCGCGATGGCCGATTTCATCGGCGCTTTGGAGCAATCACCTTGGACAGTCCCCATCGGTGACCGCCCACTCCAGCCACCTGGCCGCCCTGCCCTGAACAGGACGCGGCGTCGGGTGCGGTTCGCCGGACTGCCTCAGGCAGCCTCCGGGCGCGAACCTCGCGGGAGGGGGCGGCAACCTTGACACCCCCTTTCCCTCGACCTGCGAGCGTGCACGCCCTTGAGCGCCGTGCCGCCCCTGTGCTGGAGTTCCCATGCTCAACGTGTTCACGCTGGCCAACGGCCGGCTGTTTCAGGAAGAAATCGACAGCCTCGACGGGCTGACCACCGCCCGCCCGGTCTGGGTCGACCTGGAAGATCCGTCGCCGGAAGAAAAGAGCTGGATCGCCGTGAAGTTCGGCCTGGTGATCCCCGCCGACATCATCGACGACGACCTGGAAGAATCGGCCCGTTTCTATGAAGAAGACGGCGCGATCCACATCCGTTCCGACTTTTTGATCGACGATGACGAAGCCCCGCGCAACGTGCGGGTGGCCTTCATCCTGCATGACAACGTGCTGTTTTCGGTGCACCGCGAAGACCTGCCGGTGTTCCGCCTGCTGCGCATGCGCGCGCGCCGCATCCCCGCCCTGATCGAAGACGCCAAGGACGTGCTGCTCAAGCTGTACGACGCCGACGCGGAGTACTCGGCCGACACGCTAGAAGGCATCTACGACGACCTGGAAAAGGTCAGCCGTCGGGTGCTGAAGGACGAGGTGCACGACCAGGCGGCTGGTGAGGCGCTGGCCGCGATCGCGCGCCAGGAAGACTTGAATGGGCGCATCCGCCGCAATGTGATGGACACGCGCCGTGCGGTGAGCTTCATGATGCGCGCCCGCATGCTCAACGCCGACCAGTTCGAGGAAGCCCGCCAGATCCTGCGCGACATCGACTCGCTGGACAGCCACACGGCCTTCCTGTTCGACAAGATCAACTTCCTGATGGACGCCACGGTCGGTTTCATCAACATCAACCAGAACAAGATCATCAAGATCTTCTCGGTGGCCTCGGTGGCCCTGCTGCCGCCCACGCTGATCGCGAGCATCTACGGGATGAACTTCCAGTACATGCCCGAGCTGAGCCTGAAATGGGGCTACCCCCTGGCACTGGGGCTGATGTTGCTGTCCATCGTGACGCCGTTCTGGTTCTTCCGTCGCAAAGGCTGGTTGAAGTAAGGTGCATCGGCTGGGACTGCCGCCCCTGCCCGCGGGCCTGTGGCGGGTGATGATGGGCACCGCCTTGGTGGTGCTGAGTTTCAGCCTGCTCAACCCGGTGCTGGCCGTGCGCCTGCAAACGGCGGGCGTCAGCAGCACGGCCATTGGCAGCTTTGCGATGCTGTCCTTCGTGAGCGTGGCGCTGTTGATCCCGGTGGTGCCGCACCTGTTCGCCAAGGTGGGCGTGGGCCGGGCTTACCGTCTGGGCCTGGGGCTGGAGCTGATCGCCTGCCTGGGCTACCTGCTGACCGACAGCTATGCGCTGTGGTGCGCCCTCGGCCTGATGAGCGGGGTGGGTGCCGCCGCCGCGTGGAACGCCACCGAGGCCCTGATTGCGCACAATGTGCCCGCCACCCACCGCGGGCGCCTGACCGGTTTTTACCAGGCCATCTTGGGCGCGGGCATGGCGCTGGGCCCCTTCCTGCCAGGCCTGCTGGGGCTGGGCCCACTGCAGGCCAATGCGGTGGCGGCCGCCGGTCTGGCGCTGGGTCTGAGCCTGACCCTGGTGCCCGCCGTGAGCCAGCTCAAAGCCATGCACGAGGACCGGGAGCCCATGGGCCTGATCGCGGCCTGGCGTTTTCGGCCCGGCTTGGTGTGGGCCGCGGTGGTGGGCGGGGTCTTCGAAGTGGGCCTGGGCACCATCACCACCGCCTATGGCTCGGAGATCGGGCTGAACCTGGCGGCCGCCACCTCGATCGCCGGGGCCCTGGGCATGGGCAGCTTTGCGCTGCAGTACCCGCTGGGCTGGCTGGCCGACCATGTGGCCTCGCGCCGCCTCTTTGCCATCGGGGCGGGCGTGCTGGCGCTCAGCGGCGTGGCCTTTGCCTTCGCCACCCAGTGGCCCGCGTTGATCTGGGTCTGTGCGACCTTGTGGGGGGCGATGGGTGGGGCGCTCTACACCCTGAGCATGATCCGCGTGGCGCACGACTTTGCCGACTCCTCGGCGCTGGCCGGCACCTCCGCGATGATCGCGGGCTACACCGTGGGCGGCTCACTGGGCCCCCTGATCAGTGGCTGGGCCTTTGACCATGTGGGCGTGGCTGGGCAAGGCGCCTGGCTGGCCTTGCTGGCGGTCAGCCTGCTGTGGCTGCAAGGACGCTCGCGCCCGCAGGGCTGAGGTGCGGGCACCCGCACCTGACCACGCGTTCAACGCGACATATTCACGCCGCCGCGAGGCCAATCGGTCATCCTAGGGTCTGCACCTAGGGTTTTCCTTGATCTGCAACAATCTCACAATCACTATACTGATTGTCAGCGTGCTGATGATCAGCGTGAGATCCATGAGGAGCGCACATGAACGACAAGGTTTCGAATCTCCCCGTCCTGGTGGCGGGCGGTGGCATCGGCGGCTTGGCCGCTGCTCTGGCGTTGGTGCGCCAGGGTTTCCAGGTGCAGGTGTTTGAACAAGCCCCGGAAATCGGCGAAATCGGCGCCGGCATCCAGCTCGGCCCCAACGCCTTCCATGCGCTCGACGCGCTGGGTGTGGGCGAGAAAGCCCGTTCGCGCGCCGTCTTCACCGACTACATGGTGATGCACGATGCCGTGGACGCCAAGCTGATCGGCAAGATCCCCACCGACGAGAACTTCCGCAAGCGCTTCGGCAACCCTTACGCCGTGATCCACCGCGTGGACATCCACCTGTCGCTGCTGGAAGGCGCCAAGGAAACGGGCCGTGTCGAGTTCTTCACCAACACCCGCATCGAGAAGGTCGAGCAAAACACCAACGGCGTGACCGTGACCGACCAGAACGGCAAGCAGTGGCAGGGCGCGGCCCTGATCGGTGCCGATGGCGTCAAGTCCGTGGTGCGCACCCAGTACGTCAACGACCCAGCCCGCGTGACCGGCCATGTGGTCTACCGCGCTGTGGTCGACAAGAGCGAGTTCCCCGACGAGCTGAAGTGGAACGCCGCCAGCCTGTGGGCCGGCCCGAACTGCCACCTGGTGCACTACCCCCTGCGTGGCGGCGAGCAGTACAACATCGTCGTGACCTTCCACAGCCGTGAAAAGGAAGAGTGGGGCGTCAAAGAAGGCAGCAAGGAAGAAGTGGAAAGCTACTTCCAGGGGATCGACCCCAAGGCGCGCCAGCTGATCGAGCTGCCCAAGACCTGGAAGCGCTGGGCCACCGCCGACCGCGAACCCATCCCGCAATGGACCTTTGGCCGCGCCACCCTGCTGGGCGACGCCGCCCACCCGACCACGCAGTACATGGCCCAAGGCGCCTGCATGGCCCTGGAAGACGCCGTGACCCTGGGCGAAGCCCTGCGCGTGCACAACCAGGACTGGGACGCCGCCCTGGACCACTACCAGCGTTCGCGCATCCCGCGCACCGGCCGCATCGTGCTGTCGGGCCGTGAGATGGGCCGCCTGTATCACGCCAAGGGTGTGGAGCGCCTGATCCGCAACGACCTGTGGAAGGGCCGCACGCCCGAGCGTTTCTACGACGCCATCGAGTGGCTGTACGGCTGGAACGTCACCAACTGCCTGGCCCAGGACTGAACTTCACAAGGACCCCTCATGCAAAGCCACGATCGTTTTGACACCCTGGGTCGCCTGGAAGACCTGCCCCAGGACTACCGCGACAACCTGACCCAGCAGAACCTGGTGCCCCTGTGGCCCAGCCTGCGCGCCGTGTTGCCGCCGGAAGTGCCGGCCCGCAAGACCCAGCCCACCCACTGGCCGTATGCCACGCTGCGCCCCCTGCTGATCCAGGCGGGCGAGTTGACCCCGATCGAAAAGGCCGAGCGCCGCGTGCTCGTGCTGGCCAACCCCGGCCACGGTCTGGAGAAGATGCAGGCCAGCGCCGCCATGTACCTCGGCATGCAGCTGCTGCTGCCCGGTGAACTGGCCCCCGCTCACCGCCACACCCCCAACGCCATCCGCATGGTGGTGGAAGGCGAAGGCGCCTGGACCCTGGTCGACGGCGAGAAGTGCCCGATGAGCCGCGGTGACCTGATCCTCACCCCCACCGGCCTGTGGCACGAGCACGGCCATGACGGCGACAAGCCCGTGGTGTGGCTGGACGTGCTGGACCTGCCCCTGGTCTATTACACGGAAACGTCCTACCACCTGGAAGGCCCGAGCCAATCGGTCAAGCCAGGTGAAGGCGTCAAGGCCTATGGTCGTGGCGGCGTGACCCCCACCACCGTGTTCGAGCGCAGCAACAAGGCCTACCCGATGCTGCGTTACCCCTGGGCCGACGCCCGCGCCGCGCTGGTGTCGATCGCCGACAACGAGCCCAACACCGAGTGCGTGCAGGTCACCTATGTGAATCCGGTCACCGGTGCGGACGCGCAAAACATCCTCGGCTTCTACGCCCTGATGCTGCGCCCCGGCCAGACCCTGCGCCTGCCAGCCCGCTCGCCCGCCCAAGTTTTCCACCAGATCGAAGGCAGCGCCGACGTGCAGATCGAAGCCACCTCGTTCACACTGGCCGAAGCCGACACCTGCTGCGCGCCGGGCTACACCGCTGTGACGCTGAAGAACCGCTCAGCCAGCGCGCCGGCCTTCATCTTCGTGGCCGACGAAGCCCCGCTGCACCGCAAGCTGGGCGTGTACGAAAACCGCGGCTGAAACGACACGCGTTTCGCCACCTGAACCACCGGACCGGGGTCGCTGCACAGCCACCCCGGTCGATGCATGAAAGGCACACCATGACCCAATACCTGTTCAACCCGCCCGCCGTTCAGTCCCTGCCCATCCGTGGCAAGCAAGAGCAGCTCCCGATCAACCGCCTGTTCTTCGTCGGCCGCAACTACCACGCGCACGCCGTGGAGATGGGCCGTCCGGTCGACAAGTCGGTCGAGCGTCCCTTCTACTTCACCAAGTCGCGCGACACCCTGGTGCTGAGCGGCGCCACCGTGGCCTACCCGCCCGAGACCAAGAACTACCACTTCGAGATGGAACTGGTTGTCGCCATCGGCGCCGCAGGCTTCCGCGTGTCGCAAGAAGATGCCCACAAGGTCATCTACGGCTACGCCGCTGGTCTGGACATGACCCGCCGCGACATCCAGCTGGTCGCCCGCGACAAGGGCCGCCCCTGGGACCTGGGCAAGGACGTCGAACAATCGTCCGTCTGCACCGAGATCGTGCCGATGGAGGGCGTGGTCATCGACAAGGCCGACATCGCCCTGCAGGTCAACGGCGACACCAAGCAGCACTCCAACGTCGACAAGCTGATCTGGAACATCCGCGAAATCATCGCCGACCTGTCGCAGTTCTATCACCTGCAACCCGGCGACCTGATCTACACCGGCACGCCGGAAGGCGTGGGCGCTGTGGTGCCTGGCGACAAGATCACCGGTCAGGTCGAAGGCGTGGCCGAAGTGGCCCTGACGGTGGGCGCAGCCGAATAAGCCGGCAGGAGCCCTCCCATGAAGCTCTACAACTTCTTTCGCAGCGGCACCTCGCACCGCCTGCGCATTGCCCTGAACCTCAAGGGACTGCCCACGACGTACGTCCCCGTGGACCTGCGCACCGAGCAGCACCTCCAGGACGAGTTCAAGGCCATCAACCCGCAAGGGCTGGTGCCCGCGCTGGAAGTCGACGGCCAGGTGCTGATCCAGTCGCCCGCCATCATCGAGTGGCTGGAAGAGACGCACCAGACGCCGGCCCTGTTGCCGGCCGACGCGGCCGAGCGTGCCCATGTGCGTGCCCTGGCCGCCATCGTCGGCTGTGACATCCACCCGATCAACAACCGTCGCATCCTCGAGTACCTCCGCAAGGAACTCGGCGCCGATGAGGCCGCCGTGAACGCCTGGTGCGGCACCTGGATCACCGCTGGTTTTGATGCCTATGAGGCCCTCCTCGCCGCCGACACCCAGCGCGGCGAGTTCAGCTTCGGCCACACGCCGACGCTGGCCGATGTGTACCTCATTCCGCAGGTGGAAAGCGCCCGTCGCTTCAAGGTGGACCTCAGCCGCTGGCCGCTGATCAGCGCCATCGATGCGGCCTGCGCCAAGCTCGACGCCTTCCGTCTGGCCGCCCCCGGCCAGCAACCCGACGCGGCCTGACGCCGCCGGTTTTTCTCGATTGTTCGATTTCGACGCCCTCTGACCCCACCACAAGTGCGGTCAGGCGGCACTGCCTGGTCTTTCTCGCCCAAGAGGCGTGAAGGGCCACGTGCCTTTGCATTCTCGGGCGGGTGCTGACACCCTCGGCGCCCGCCCCAGCAGGCCCCGCGCCACCAGGCATTGCCATGACCACGACCTCCCGAACGCTCGACGTTCAACAATTCCTCAACGCCCACAAGCTGTCCTGGGCCCAGATCAGCACCCTGATCCTGTGCTTTCTCATCGTCGCTGTGGACGGTTTTGACACGGCTTCCATCGGCTTCATCGCCCCGGCCATCCGTGCCGAATGGGGCCTGACGCCCAAAGCCCTGGCCCCCGTGT
This sequence comes from Burkholderiales bacterium, assembly GCA_029268225.1. GTDB lineage: Bacteria > Pseudomonadota > Gammaproteobacteria > Burkholderiales > Burkholderiaceae_C > Aquabacterium. The sequence continues at coordinate 28,664 of JAJUGJ010000024.1, forward strand.
TCGGTGCGGGCCTGGGCGGCCTGATGGCCGGCGCCTTCATCTTTGGCCCGCTGGCCGACCGTTTCGGCCGCAAGACCATCTTGATGGTGTGCGTGGCCTTCTTTGGGCTCGCCAGCCTGGCTTCGGCCTACTCCACCTCGCTGGAAATGCTGATCGTGCTGCGCTTCCTGACCGGTCTGGGTCTGGGTGGCGCCATGCCCAACTCGGTGACCCTCAGCTCCGAATACGCCCCTGAGCGCGCCCGCTCGATGCTGGTGATGACCATGTTCTGCGGCTTCACGATCGGTTCGGCCCTGGGCGGCATCGCCGCGGCCCACATCGTGGCCACCTGGGGCTGGCGCACCGTGCTGGAGATCGGTGGCATCTTGCCGCTGGCCCTGCTGCCCGTACTGGCCTTCGGCCTGCCCGAATCGGTGCGCTACCTGGTCATGAAGGCCCACAAGCCCGAGCAGGTGCGCCAGACCCTGCAACGCATCGCTCCCCAGGCGGACCTGCGTGACGTCACCTTCACGGTGGCCGAGCAGGCGCACACCGGCTTCCCCGTCAAGCACCTGTTTGCGCCCGCGCTGCGGGCCGGCACGCTCAAGCTGTGGCTGACCTTCTTCATGTGCCTGCTGGTGATTTACCTGCTGTCGAGCTGGTTGCCCACGCTGATCAGCAGCACCGGCATGTCGCTCAAGGACGCCTCGCTGGTGACCGCCATGTTCCAGGTGGGCGGCACGCTGGGTGCCATCGCCCTCGGCCCGCTGATGGACCGCTTCTCCCCCACCCGTGTGCTGGCCGTCGTCTACAGCCTGGCCGCCGTGTGCACCTGGCTGATCGGCCAGAGCACCGGCAACACCACCATGCTGGTGCTGGCCGTGTTCGGCGCCGGGGTGACCGTCTCGGGCGGACAGGTGGGCGCCAACGCCCTGGCTGCGGCGTTCTACCCGACCGCCAGCCGTGCCACGGGCGTGAGCTGGGCCAGCGGCATCGGCCGCATCGGTTCGGTGCTGGGCTCGATGGCCGGGGGCTGGATGATGGCCGCGGGTCTGGGCATGCCCACGCTGTTCCTGATCGTCGGCATCCCCTGTCTGATCGCGGGCATCACCATGTTCACCATGGCCCAGGTGGGCCGCGTGCAACTGGTGGACGCCCACTGATCCCAAGGGCTCGCCGCACCGAGCCCGCACGTCCCATCCGATAAACTTGGCGTGTCCGCGCGTGCGGACGCCGCCGTCACCGCCTGCCTATGTCGTCTCCTTCCGCCCCGATCGATGCCCAAGCCCTGGAAGAACTGCCCGGCTTCTACATCCGACGCCTGCAGCAAATCGCCGTGGCCATCTTTCTGGAGGAGACGCAGGACTTCGGCATCACGCCCGTGCAGTTCGCGGCGCTGACCGCCATCCAGCGCGAGCCCGGACTCGATCAACGGACGCTGGCCGGCCGCATTGGCTTCGACACCTCGACGCTGGGCAGCGTGATCGACCGACTGGAAGCGCGGGGCCTGGTGGTGCGCAACAACAGCCCCACCGACCGCCGGGTGCGCCTGCTGAGCCTGACCGACGCGGCCCACACCTTGCTGCGCGACATCGACCCCAGCATGCGCCAGGCGCAGTTGCGCATGCTGGCTCCGCTGCCACCCGAGCAACGCCTGGTCTTCATGGACATGTTGCGCACCCTGGTGGAGGCCAACAACGTCCTCAGCCGGGCACCGAGCCAGGCTTGATGCGCGCCCCGGCCTGACTCAGGTCACGCAGCAAACTCTGCAGCAAGCCAGCCGGGACGGGCTTGTGCAACAGCGCCAGCCCCCGCGACTGGGCGTCGTGACGACGTTCGGCCGCGGTGTCTCCGGTCACCAGCGCGGCAGGCACCGCCCACCCCAGTTGCGCACGCACGGCGGCCACAGCCTCCACACCCGTTTGACCTTGGCGTAAACGATAGTCTGCGAGCACCACATCCGGGGTGGCCTGCGACAGGCACTGCAAGGCGGCCTCGATCGAGCCCACCACCTCGCAGTGCACGCCCCAGATCCCCATCAGATCGTGCATCGCCTGTCGCACGCCCTCGTCGTCCTCGATGAGCAGAACCCGCAGGCCCCGCAGATCGGCCGCTGCCACGGGCACCGCGTCAACTTCCTGAGGCCGCTTCAGGCCCATGGGGAGCGCCACACGGAAGACCGTGCCACGCCCAGGTCGTGAACGCAGGCTCACCTTGCCGCCCATGGCTTGGGCCAAACCACGCACGATGGCCAAGCCCAAGCCCAGCCCATTGCGACGGTCACGTTGCGGGTTACCCAATTGCTGGAAGGCGCGAAAGATGAGCTCGTGCGACTCGGGCGGGATGCCCATGCCGGTGTCCCACACCTCGATCACCGCCTGGCCCGCACGGCGTCGTGCGGCCAGCAAGACTCCGCCGTGCTCGGTGTAGCGGATCGCGTTGAGCAACAGGTTGCGCACGATGAGCTCCACCAGCCCCGGATCGGCAAAGGGCACCAAGGTCGTGTCCCGCATGCGCAGGTTCAGCCCTTTGTCGGCCGCCCATGGTGCCAGTTCCCGCTCCAGCTTGTGGAACAGGGCCTGCAAGGCAAAGCTGCGGGGCTGAGGCTGCACCATCCCGGTTTCCACCTTGGAGAAGTCCAACAAGGTGTTGAGCATGTCGCTGGCCGCCGCATTCGACGCCTGGGCATGCTCCAGCAAAAGTGCCTGGCGTGCGTTGAGCCCCGAACGCTCCAACGACCCCAGGAACAGCCCTGCTGCATGCAGGGGCTGACGCAGATCATGGCTGGCCGAAGCCAGGAACAAGGTCTTGGCGCGGTCCGCCTCTTCGGCCTTTTGCTGAGCCCGCTCTGCCTGCTCACGCGCGGCCTGTGCCTGCTGAGACTGCTCCTGCAGGCGACGCACCAGATCCTCGTTGTCCAGGCGCAAGGACAGGGCCCGGGTCACCGCCACACCGGTGTGACGCGCATACAGCGCCATCACCACAAGGTAGAGCATCCCGCCGATGCCCAGCGCGGTCATCACCGGGTCTTGCCAACGCAGCATCGCCCAGATCAAGGGCAGCATGCAACTGAGCCAGAACAGCTGCGCCAGGCGCCACACCGGCGCAAACACCACCAGCCCCGCCGAACTCAACCCGGCCATCACCCCAACCACGATGTGCAAAGACGCCGGCCGCGCCGGATCGACAAAGCACAGCGGCAAGACGCCCCAGCTGCCACCCAGCCCCAGGCAGAGCCACCCCATCACAGACCGATAGCGGTGGGCCGTGCTCGCCCCGTCGGGGCCATCGGGGCGCGGCAAACGCTGGTGCAGCACACAGCCCAGAACACACAGCAAGGTGACCCACGCGGCCCATGCCATCACGCTGCGGTCGTCGAGGGCATACAGGAAAGCGGCCGCGGTGAGCCAGGCGGCCAGGGCCGACGCGCGCAAGGACGTCCCGACATTGCCATCGAGCAACGCCAACTGCGCTGCCAGCAAACGCGGCGAGGAGGCGGCGGCCGGGCTGCGCAGCCAGGCCAGCGACTTCATGGCCTCACCCACCCTCGGGCCAGGGCTGCCGCATAGGCTTCCTGCCGGCTGGTGGCATTGAGACGCTCGGTCAGGCTGGAGACCTCGGCGCGGACCTCGCTCTCGCTGAGGCCCAACTGTCGCGCGATGGCCTTGTTCGGTGTCCCTCGCCCCAGGTAGGGCAGGATGGCCTGTTGATGCGGGGTCAAACCATCGGGGAGCGCGGGAACATCGATGACCGCCTCGTTGGCACGACAGGCCATTCCCCCGCGGTGGGGGCGCGCAGGCATGGGCTGCGTGGGCGCCAGGGTCTGGGCAAAGGTCGGCTGCCCGGACATGGCGGCACGCACGGCCGCGACGATCTCGCGGGCCGAGGCCACCTTGGCAACCAGGCCAGCCGCGCTTTGCTGCTGGGCCTGGCGCGCCCGCTCGGCATCGACCTGCGCCGACATCAGCAAGATCGGACAGCCGGGGACCAGGGCTTGCAATTGGGCCAGATTGTCGAGCCCATGCCCGTCGGGCAGCTGGATGTCGAGCAAGACCAGATCGGGCCTGAGCTCGCTGACGCTGCGCAGAGCCTGGGCCCAGTCGGCCGCATGGCGCAAGACCGCCTGCGGCCAATGTTCAGCCAGCATCATGCCCAGCCCGGTGCGAAACAGGGCATGGTCGTCCACCAGCAGGAAACAAGGTGCAGAGGGGTTCATGAGCGAGTCGCTTGACGGCTATCAAGTATCGCCCGCGGCACCGACACAAAAAAGGCCTGCTCTCGCGAACAGGCCTGTTTCCCCCCATCAGGGGGACGCTCCTCTGCCAAGAAGTGCCGCGCTCAGCGGGCGCGACGGGCCTTGACCGCGTCGGACAGCACTTGCAGCACTTCCTCGGAATCGTCCCAGCCGATGCAGGCATCGGTGATGGACTGGCCGTAGGTCAGCTTGGACGCATCGTCCTTACCCGGTGTGAACTTCTGGGCACCGGCGCACAGATGGCTTTCGACCATGACGCCGAAGACCTTCTTGGAGCCCCCGGCGACCTGGCCGGCGATGTCCTTGGCCACCACGACCTGACGCTCGTGCTGCTTGGAGCTGTTGGCGTGCGAGAAGTCCACCATCAGCGACGGATGCAGCTTGGCGGCTTCCAGGTCCTTGCAGGCGGCGGCCACGCTGTCGGCGTCGTAGTTCGGGGCCTTGCCGCCGCGCAGGATCACGTGGCAATCGGGGTTGCCAGCCGTTTCAACGATGGCGACCTGACCGTTCTTGGCGACCGACAGGAAGTGGTGCGGACGCGAGGCCGACTGCATGGCATCGGTGGCGATCTTGATGTTGCCGTCGGTGCCGTTCTTGAAGCCGATCGGGGCGCTGATGCCCGAAGCCAGTTCGCGGTGGATCTGGCTTTCGGTGGTGCGGGCACCGATGGCACCCCAGGAGATCAGGTCACCGATGTACTGGGGCGAAATCACGTCGAGGAACTCGCTGGCCGCGGGCATGCCCATGCGGTTGATTTCCAGCAGCAGCTGACGCGCCATGCGCAGGCCTTCGTCGATCTTGTAAGACTCGTCCAGGTAGGGGTCGTTGATCAGACCCTTCCAGCCCACGGTGGTGCGGGGCTTCTCGAAGTAGACGCGCATGACCACTTCCAGCGTGTCGGCGTACTTCTCACGCAGCGCCATCAGCTTGCGGCTGTATTCGATGGCGGCGGCCGGGTCGTGGATGGAGCAGGGGCCGATGATGACCAGCATGCGGTCATCCTTGCCGTGGATGATCTTGCGGATGGCCTTGCGGGTGTCGCTGACCAGCTTTTCCACGGGCGTGCCGCGGATGGGGAAGAAACGGATCAGGGCTTCCGGCGGCGGCAGGGTGGTCACTTTGGTGATGCGGGCATCGTCGGTTTCAGAGGTGCGTTCGGCGGGGGCGACCCAACCGGCTGCGGCGCTGGATTTGGCTGTCATGAGGCTTCCTGTTGCGGGGCGGGTTGATCAGAAGATGTCGAAAAAAAACCGCCGGGGTGAGCCGGCGGTTTTCAGGTCGTGTGTGGCTCGCTTAAAAGGCGTCCACTCCTGCGCCGGTGAGGGGCTGGAGGTGAAAGTAGCCAAAATAAAAGCGAGACGTGACCTGCATGCGTATAAATGTAGCACGCTCCCCCAGGGCTCACAAGCAAGCCGGATGAAGCGTGGCTATCACGGCCATGGGGTGCGCCGATGGCCTCGGGCCCAGGCGCCCCACCGCCCCCTTAGGTCATCTGCGGGAACGCGAACTCGGGCCCGCGCGCGATGCTGTCGGGCCAGCGCTGCATCACGGCCTTGTGGCGGGTGTAGAAACGCACGCCTTCGGGGCCATAGGCGTGGTGGTCGCCAAACAGGCTGCGCTTCCAGCCGCCAAAGCTGTTGAAGGCCATGGGCACGGGCAGGGGCACGTTCACGCCCACCATGCCGACCTGGATGTGGCGCACGAACTCGCGGGCAATGCCGCCGTCGCGGGTGTAGACGGCGACGCCGTTGCCGTATTCATGGTCGTTGATGAGCTTCACGGCGGCCGCGATGTCGGGCACGCGCACCACGCACAGAACGGGGCCGAAGATCTCTTCGCGGTACACGCACATGTCGGGCGTGACGTGGTCGAGCAGGGTGCCGCCGACGAAGAAGCCGTTCTCATGGCCGGGCACGCGCAGGCCGCGTCCATCGACCACCGCTTGCGCGCCTTCGGCGATGCCCTGGCCGATCAGGCCTTCGATGCGTTGCTGTGCCATGCGCGTGATGACCGGCCCCATCTCGGCGTCACGCTGGTGGCCCTCACCCACTTTCAACGCCTGCACACGCTCGCGTAGTTGCGCCACCAAGGTGTCGGCCACCTCGCCCACGGCCACGGCCACCGAGATCGCCATGCAGCGCTCACCGGCGGAACCATAGGCCGCGCCGATCAGCGCGTCCACCGCCTGGCCGACGTCGGCGTCCGGCATGACCACAAGGTGGTTCTTGGCACCGCCCAGGGCCTGCACACGCTTGCCGTGGCGAGCGCCTTCGGCGTAGATGTATTCGGCCACCGGGGTCGAGCCGACGAAGCTGACCGCCTGGATCACCGGATGCGCCAGGATGGCATCGACGATGGCCTTGTCCCCTTGCACCACGTTGAAGACGCCATCGGGCAGACCGGCTTCCTTCAGCCACGCGGCCATCAACAGGGACGGCGACGGGTCGCGCTCCGAGGGCTTGAGGATGAAGGTGTTGCCGCAGGCCAGCGCGATGGGGAACATCCACATCGGGACCATGGCGGGGAAGTTGAAGGGCGTGATGCCAGCGACCACGCCCAGGGGCTGGCGCATGGACCAGGCGTCGATGCCGCGGGCGATCTGGTCGGTGAACTCGCCCTTCATCAGCTGCGGGATGCCGGTGGCGAACTCGACGACCTCGATGGCGCGGGCGACTTCACCTAGCGCGTCGGGCAGGGTCTTGCCGTGCTCTTGCACGATGAGCTCGGCCAGTTCGGTGCTGCGCTGTTGCAAGATGGCCAGGAACTTGAACATCACGCGGGCGCGGGCCAGCGGCGGCTGAGCCGACCAGGCCGGGAACGCCGCCTGCGCGGCCACGACGGCGAGGTCCAGCTCGGCCGGGGTGCCCAGGTCCACCTGGCCTTGCACCTGACCCAGGGCGGGGTTGTAGATGTCGGCGGTGCGGCCGGAGGTGGAGGGCTGCACGCGGCCGCCGATGTGGTGGTGAACAGGGTACATGGTCAGACTCGGTGAAGGGATCGTCAAAGGGTAGCGCAGCGGGAACGGGGCATGGTCAGGGTAGGGGCGCTCAGCCTGGCTGGGCCGTGCGGCGCACCACGTCGCGCAGCACATCGACCATGCGGTGCAGTTCGTCGGGCGTGGCGATGAAGGGCGGGCCCATGGCCAGGGTGTCGCCGGTGAAGCGCAGCAGGAGGCCTTGCTGCATGGCCATCTCGAACACCGTCATGGCGCGGCGGCCAGGTTGGCCTTCCCACGGGGCGAGGTCGATGGCACCGCAGAAGCCGAAGTTGCGGATGTCGGTGATGCCGGGCTCGCCTTTCAAGCTGTGCAGGCCGTCTTCCAGCACGGTGGCCAGGCTGGCGGCGCGCTCGATCAGGCCATCGGCCTGCAGGATGTCGAGCACGGCATGGCCCACGGCGGCGGCCAGCGGGTGGCCCGAGTAGGTGTAGCCGTGCATGAACTCGACCGCGTAGTCCGGTGCGTTCACGCCCATGAAGGTGTCGTACAGGGCCTGGCTGGCGATGACCCCGCCCATGGGCACGGTTCCATTGGTGATGCCCTTGGCAAAGGTGATGAGGTCGGGCGTGACGTCGAAGCGCTGGGCGCCAAAGGGGGTGCCCAGGCGGCCGAAGCCGGTGATGACTTCATCGAAGATCAGCAAGATGCCATGGCGGGTGCAGATCTCGCGCAGCTTTTGCAGGTAACCCACCGGGGGCACGAGCACGCCGGTGGAGCCTTGCACGGGCTCGACGATGACGGCGGCGATGGTGCTGGCGTCGTGCAGGGCCACCAGACGCTCCAGCTCGTCGGCCAGGTGGGCGCCCCAGGTCGGCTGGCCTTTGGAGAAGGCCATGTGGGCGGGGGACCAGGTGTGGGGCAGGTGGTCCACGCCAGGCAGCATCACACTGCCGAACATCTTGCGGTTGGCGACCATGCCACCGGCCGAGATGCCGCCAAAGCCCACGCCGTGGTAGCCGCGCTCGCGACCGATGATGCGATAGCGCCCGCCCTCGCCGCGCAGGCGGTGGTAGCCGATGGCCATCTTGATGGCGGTGTCCACCGACTCGGAGCCGGAATTGGCGAAGAAAACGCGGTTGAGCCCAGCGGGGGCCAGCTCGGCGATGCGGCCGGCCAGCTTCAACGAGCCGGGGTGGGCCACCTGGAAAGCAGGGGCGTAGTCCAGCGTGGCGGCCTGGCTGCGCAAGGCTTCGACGATCTTGGGATGACCGTGGCCCAGCGGGCAGCACCACAGGCCCGAGAGCGCGTCGAACAACTGGCGTCCGTCCGAGGTCTGGTAATAGGCGCCTTGCGCGCCCACGACGACCTTGGGGTGCTGCTGGAAGTAGCGGTTGGGCGTGAAGGGCAGCCAGGCCGAGGGCAGGCCTTCGAGGGTGGCCGGGTCGGCGGTTTCGGTGGCGGGGTCAAAGGGCATGGGCACAGTCCAGCAAAAGAAAGGAATCCATTCGGGCCAGCGTGGCCGGCGTCACAAGCTCAGGGCGGCGAGCGGGTCGAGGTAAGCCCGGTCCAGCGCCTGCGCCACCCCGGGGTGGGTGAGGCGACCCCGGTGCACATTGAGGCCCTGTCGCAGGTGCGGGTCGTCGCGCAGGGCCTGCAGGCCGTGGTCGGCCAGCGCCAGCACAAAGGGCAGGGTGGCGTGGCCCAGCGCAAAGGCCGAGGTGCGCGGCACGGCACCGGGCATGTTGGCCACGCAGTAATGCACCACGCCATCGACCACGAAGGTCGGGGCATCGTGGGTGGTCGGGTGCGAGGTTTCGGCACAGCCGCCCTGGTCGATGGCCACGTCCACGATGACCGAACCGGTGCGCATCTGGCTGACGGTCTGGCGCGTGATCAGCTTGGGGGCGGCGGCCCCGGGCACCAGCACGCCGCCGATGAGCAGGTCGGCCTGGGCCGCGTGCTGCTCGATGGCATCGCGGGTGGCGTAGGCGGTGCGCAGGCCGTGGCCGAACTGGGTCCACAGCCGGCGCAGCACCTCCAGGTTGCGGTCGATGACGGTGACCTGCGCGCCCAGGCCCAGGGCCATGGCTGCCGCGTGCATGCCGACCACGCCGCCGCCCAGGATCACAACCTGAGCCGGGGCCACGCCGGGCACCCCGCCGAGCAGCACCCCGCTGCCACCGGCGTGGCGTTGCAGGGCCTGCGCTCCGGCCAGCACCGACAGGCGCCCCGCCACCTCGGACATCGGCGCGAGCAGGGGCAGGCCGCCGGTGGGTGAGGTCACGGTCTCGTAAGCGATGCAGGTGGCGCCGCTGGCCATCAGGTCCTGGGTCTGGGCGAGGTCCGGGGCCAGATGCAGGTAGGTGAACAGGATCTGGTCGGCACGCAGACGCTGGCGCTCGATGGCCTGCGGCTCCTTGACCTTGACGATCAGTTGCGCACGCGCCCACACGGTGTCGGCATCCGGGGCGATGGTGGCGCCCGCCGCCTGGTAGTCGGCGTCGCTGGCCCCGATGCCCAACCCGGCGCCCGTCTCCACCCAGACCTCGTGGCCGTGGTGCACCAACTCACGCACCGCCGCGGGCACCAGGCCGACGCGGAACTCCTGCACCTTGATCTCCTTGGGAACACCGACCAGCATGAACGACTCCGCACAAAGGGGGTTGGGATGGAGCCATCGTAGGCGCATCCCCGGGCCGGCGGCAAGACGGTGAAGCGGCAAGCTGGCAGACGACTTGCTTGGATGAGGCAACCGTACAGCCCCTTTTGCCTGCACAGTCATGTCCGCCTCTCTCACCCTCTCTGTGGCCTCTCCGTCCTGGCTGGATGGCTTGCAACGCACCTTGCAGGGGGCCCGACCTGCCTCCGGTGAGGCGAAGCGGCCCCGCGCCGCACCGGGGGTCAGCCTGGTGCAACAGCTGACGCAGGCCATCGAGCAGGCCGTTCAGCAGGGCGAGTTGCGCGCGGGCAGTCGATTGCCCTCGGTGCGCGCGCTGGCGGCCCGCCTGGGCATCAGCACCTTCACGGTGGCCGAGGCCTACACCGGTCTGGTGTCGCGGCGGGTGCTGTCGGCCCGGCGGGGCGCGGGCTACCACGTGGCCTCGGCGCACCTGAGCGCCCGTCGGCCCAGCCCCGATCTGGCGCTGTCACCGCGCATCAGTGACGACTGGCTGAGCCTGAACATGTTCGCGCAAGGCCGTGACCTGCTGGCCGCCGGCTGCGGCTGGCTGCCCCTGAGCTGGTATGGCGAGAACGATTTTCACGCGGCCCTGCGCCAGGCCACCCGCATCGCCGGAGAACACCTCGCCAGCTATGGCCACCCGCTGGGCTACGCGGGCCTGCGCCAGTAACTGGCCGGCGAGTTGAGCGAGCGCCTGGGACCGGTGAATGCCGACCAGATCGTGCTGACCCACGGCGTGACGCACGGCTTCGAGCTGGTGATGATGGGCCTGCTGCAACCGGGCGACACCGTGCTGGTGGAGGAGCCCGGTTACTGGAACCTGCATGCGCAGCTGCGCTGCCACGGTCTGCGCCCCATCGGTGTGCCGCGCACCGCGGCGGGGCTGGACCTGGCCGAACTGGCGCGCCTGGCCGAGCTGCACCGCCCGCGTGCCATCTTCGTCACCACCGTGGGGCACAACCCCTTGTCGACCACGCTGTCGCTGCGGCAGGCCCACCAGCTGCTGGCCCTGGCCGAGCGGCACGATCTGTGGGTGATCGAAGACGACATCTTTCGGGACCTGGATGCGCCGCACGCCCCGTCGCTGGCCGGGCTCGACGGCCTGCACCGCGTGCTGGTGCTGGGCGGGTTTTCAAAGACGATCGCACCAGCGATCCGCGTGGGTTATGTGGCCTGCCCACCCGCGCTGGTGCAGACGCTGGTGCGCATCAAGATGACCTGCGGGCTGACCACGTCCGAGATCAACGAGCGCGCCGCCGCCCGGGTGCTGGCCGACCCGGCCCACCGCCGCTATCTGGAGCGTATCCGCCACCGGCTGGCCGCCGCCCGCGAGCGCGTGGTCGATGCCCTGTCCGAGATCGGCCTGCAGCCCCTGGCCTTGCCCGACAGCGGCCTGTATGTGTGCGCGGGCTGGCCAGCCGCCGGTGCCGACGACGACCCGCATGCGGTCACCGACCACGCCCGCCAGGCGCGCACGCTGGCCCAGGCGGCGCTGGCCGAGGGCATCGCGCTGGCACCGGGCGATTACTTCCTGCTCGAGCCACGCGCGACCTCGTGGTTCCGCTTCAACGTGGCGCACGCCGACGACCCGCGCCTGCGCGCCTTTTTGCAGCGGGCCGCGCGTCAGTTGCCCCACCCCTGAGTGCGGTCCTCTCGGCCGAGATCGGCCCGGATCAGCCCCAAAACAGTGCCAGATCGGGCCCTTGGGTCTGGCACAGAACTCGCATGAGGTCTCGCATCCAAACCTGACCACACGGTCAACTTCCCGGTCACTGCCCCATGAACGCGCCCGAGATGCTTGCCTCCACGGCCCCCCCGGCCAACCAGCCGGTGTTCGGCCGACCCGTCGTGCAGATCCAGCAGGCCAGCGTGGTCTACCCGGCGCCCGACGCCCCGGTGCGGGCCTTGCACGAGGTGGACCTGGAAATCCGTCAGGGCGAGTTCATCTCGCTGATCGGGCCCTCGGGCTGCGGCAAGACCACGCTGCTGCGCGTCATCGCCGACCTGGAGTCCATCACCTCGGGCACGGTTCGGGTCAATGGCCTGAGTCCGCACGATGCCCGCCTGGCGCGCGCCTATGGCTATGTCTTCCAGGCCGCGGCCTTGCTGCCCTGGCGCACGGTGCTGTCCAACGTGATGCTGCCGCTGGAGCTGCAAGGCACCCCGCCCGAGGTCGCCCGCGAGATCGCCCGCACCCAGCTGGCCCGCGTAGGCCTGGCGCAGTTCGAACAGAAGTACCCCTGGCAGCTGTCGGGCGGCATGCAGCAGCGGGTGTCGATCGCGCGTGCCCTCGGCTTCGAGCCCAAGCTCTTGATGATGGACGAGCCTTTCGGGGCGCTTGATGAGATCACACGCGACGACCTCAACGCCCAGCTGCAACAGCTGTGGCAGCGCGAGCAGCGCACGGTCGTCTTCGTCACGCACTCGATCGCCGAGGCGGTGTACCTGTCGACCCGCATCGTGGTGATGTCGCCGCGGCCCGGGCGCATCGTCAAGGTGATCGACTCGCCGCTGCCGGCCGAGCGCACGCTGGCCCTGCGCGACACCCCCGCCTTCATGGCCCTGGCGCACGAGGTGCGCGAGGCCCTGGCCGACGGCCACCACTGAGGAGCCCGGCATGGCGCTCGCCTCGTCCTTGTCCACCGCCCCATCACGCTGGCGCCAGGCGGTCGCGCGCGCCTTGCCCGTGGGCGTCGTGCTGGCCGTGTTGCTGCTGGGCTGGTACGCGCTGAGTGTGGCTCTCAATGCCAGTGGCGTGATCGAACGGGTGCTGGGCGGGCCGGCCGGCGCCTGGGGCTGGCGCGACCTGATCTGGGCGACCTGGCACCAGCAGCGTGCCGTGCTGCCCGCGCCGCACCAGATCGCGCTCGACATCTGGCACAGCCTGCTGGACTGGCCGCTGGACGATCCACGCAACCTGCTGCTGCACACCCGCGTCACCGCCGAAGCCACCTTGCTGGGCTTCGTGCTGGGCACGGCCCTGGGCTTGCTGCTGGCGGTGCTCATCGTGCACGCGCCCACGCTGGAGCGCGCCGTGCTGCCCTGGATCGTGGCCTCGCAGACCGTGCCGGTGCTGGCCATCGCCCCCATCGTGCTGGTGGTGCTGGGCAGCCTGGGCTTCAGCGGCGTCTTGCCCAAGGCGGTGATCGCCATGTACCTGTGCTTCTTCCCGGTCACCGTGGCCATGGTGCAGGGCCTGCGCGCCCCCCAGACGCTCGATCAGGAGCTGATGCACACCTACGCCGCCACGCGGATGCAGACCCTGTGGGTGCTGCGCCTGCCCGCCGCCTTGCCCTATCTGTTCCCGGCGCTGCGCGTGGGCATCGCCGCCGGCTTGGTGGGCGCCATCGTGGCCGAGCTGCCCACCGGCGCGCAAGCCGGCCTGGGCGCGCGCCTGCTCACCAGCTCCTACTACGGCAACACCGTGCAGATCTGGTCCGCCCTGTTGATGGCCGCCGTGCTGGGCATGGTGCTGACCGCCGCGGTCGGCCTGCTGGAGCGCGCGGTCCTGCGCGGTCGCGGCCCCAAGCTCTGAAGCTCACCCCATGATCCGCCCCACCGCTCCCTCCTCCGCGCCTGGCGCCTTGCTGGCCGTGTTCGCCCTGGCCCTGCTGTGCCTGTCCGGCCCCTTCGCACTCCTGATGGTCGATCCGGGTGACTATGTGCTGCAGCCCCGGGCCTGGTGGCAAGCCGACAGCGTGGCCGCGCAGGTGCTGCAACTCGGTACCGCGCTGTGCCTGCTCGCCGCGGCCGTGCTGGCCCTGCGTCCCACGCCGGGGCGCCTCCGCAACGCGGTGCTCACCACCCTGGCACTGGCCGGTGCCCTCGGTCTCATCGCACTCGCGCCGACCGACGAAAGCCGTGTGCCCGGTCACGCCTACTGGTTGGCCACGCTGGCCCTGATGCTGCTGGCCGTGGTCACCGTCCAGCGCGTTGCCGCGCTGCCCCTGCCGCGCTGGCTGGCCCCCCTCACAGCCGGTCTGTTCGGCCTGTGGATGCTGCTGCTGTGGGAGCAACTGGTCACCGCCTTCGCCGTGCCCCGCGTGCTGCTGCCGCCGCCCTCGGCGGTCGTGCTGGCCCTGTGGGAACATGCCGCCACGCTGTGGGGCGATCTGGTACAAACCGTCGGCAAAGCCGTGCTGATCGGCTATGCGCTGGGCTGTGGCCTGGGCGTGCTCACCGGCATCGCCATCGACCGCCTGCCCTTCCTGCAACGCGGCCTGCTGCCGGTGGCCTCGCTCACCAGCACCATCCCGCTGGTCGGCATCGCCCCCATCGCGGTGATGTGGTTCGGCTTCGACTGGCCCTCCAAGGCCGCCGTCATCGTGCTGATGACCTTCTTCCCCACCCTGGTCAGCACCCTGGCCGGCCTGGGTGCGGCGGGCAAGCTCGAGCGCGAGCTGATGCACTCGTATGCCGCCAGCTACCGCCGCACCCTGCTCGACCTGCGCCTGCCCGTGGCGCTGCCCTTCATCTTCAACGCGCTCAAGGTCAACGCCACCCTGGCGCTGATCGGCGCCATCGTGGCCGAGTTCTTCGGCTCGCCCACCCAGGGTCTGGGCTTTCGCATCTCCACCGAAGCCTCGCGCATGAACATGCCTCTGGTCTGGGCCACCATCGTCGTGGCCAGCGCGGTCGGCATGCTCGCCTACAGCGCCCTGAGCCGCCTGGAGCGACGCGTCAATTTCTGGCACCCCTCGGTGCGTTCCGCCTGATTTTGTCCCACCCCTCGTCCTACAGGAGCTCTCGATGAACCGTCCTCTGTCTTCCACGTTCCGGCTGGCCCTGGTTGCGGCCGCCGCCGCCCTCAGTGTCGGGGCCCACGCCGCCGAAAAGGTCACCGTGCAGCTCAAGTGGGTGCCCCAGGCTCAGTTTGCGGGCTACTACGTCGCCCAGGCCAAGGGCTATTACAAAGAGGCGGGGCTGGACGTGACCATCAAGCCCGGCGGCACCGATGTCTCGCCCGTGCAGGTGCTCGCCGGCAAGTCCGCCGACGTCATCGTCAACTGGATGCCCGATGCCCTGGCCGCCCGTGAAAACGGCGTCCCCCTGGTCAACATCGCGCAGATCTTCGACAAGTCCGGGATGATGCTGACCTGCAAGAAGGCCAGCGGTGTCAACAGCCCCAAGGACCTCAAGGGCAAGACCCTGGGCGTCTGGTACGGCGGCAACGAATACCCCTTCCTGAGCTGGATGAGCAAGCTCGGCCTGCAACCGGGCAAGGACATCACCGTGCTCAAGCAGGGTTTCAACGTCGACCCGCTGCTGCAGAACCAGGCCGCCTGCATCTCCACCATGATCTACAACGAGTACTGGCAGGTGGTGGACGCGGGCGTGAAACAGTCCGACCTGGTGACCTTCTTCTACCAGGACCAGGGCGTGGCCTCGCTGGAAGACGGCCTGTATGTGCTCGGCCCCAACCTGCGTGACAAGGCTTTTGTGGCCAAGATGGCCAAGTTCCTCAAGGCCAGCTTCAAGGGCTGGAACGACGCCGTGAAGAACCCCGCCGAGGCCGCCAAGATCGTCGTGGCCAACGACACCTCGGGCAGCGCCAGCCTGGCCGTGCAGACCCGCCAGATGGAGAACGTGGCCAAGCTGATCAGCAACGCCAACACCCCGAAGATGGGCTACCTGGACCCGGCCGCGTACGAGCGCACCATCAAGGTCCTGATGGCCGGCGGCAGCGCCCCCGTCATCAAGAAGGACCCCGGCAAGGCCGCCATGACCCACCTCGTGTGGGAGCAGGCGGCAAAATAAGGGCATGAACCGCAGCACGCCCACCTCCCGACGCCAGACCCGACAGGTCAACGAGTCCGTGATCTTGCGTGCTGCGGAGCAGGTCTTTGCCCGCGCCGGCTTCGAAGGGGCCACCATGGCCGACATCGCCGACGAAGCCGGCCTGCCCAAGGCCAATCTGCACTACTACTTCGGGGCCAAACGCGCGCTCTACCGCGCCGTGCTCGACGCGGTGCTGCACGACTGGCTCGCCCCGCTCGACGCCATCACGCCCGAGGCCGATCCACGCACGGCGCTGTGCCGCTACATCGAGCTGAAGATGGCCCTGGCCGCCGAGCGCCCCCACGCCTCCCGCGTGTTCGCCAACGAACTGCTGCACGGTGCGCCCGTCGTGCTCGACCTGCTGCGCACCGACCTGCGCCAACAGGTGCTGGCCAAAGCCGCCGTCATCGACGGCTGGATCGCCGCCGGGCGCATGGCTCCGGTGGACAGCGTCCACCTCTTCTTCACCATCTGGGCGGCCACCCAGACCTATGCCGACTTCGGCGTGCAGATCCACGCCGTGCTCGGCACCGAGCCCAACCCGGCCACCGACACGCCGCGCGCCACCGCGCACGTCACCAGCCTGATCCTGCGCGGCTGCGGCCTCTGAGCCGCAGCGGGTCGCTTACGCGACGCCCCTCACCAGCCCGAGGGGCTCCGCTCACACCACGCCTGCGCGGTCCAGCATCGCGTGCAGCAGCACATTGCAGCCGGCTTCCAGGTGGGCCGGCTGGGCATCCTCGATCTCGTTGTGGCTGATGCCGTCCTTGCAGGGCACAAAGATCATGCCGGCTGGCGCCAGCCGCGCCACGTACACCGCATCGTGCCCGGCCCCGGACACGCAGGGCATGTGCGAATAGCCCAGCGCCTGCGTCGCCCGCCGCACCGCCGCCACGCATCCCGCCTCGAAGGGCACGGCCGGGTAATGCGAGACCTCCTCGATCTCCACCTTCAGCCCGCTCTCTTCGGCCACCGCCGCCGCAAAGGCGCGGATCTCTGCGTCCATCTGGTCCAGCAGCTCGTTGCTGACATTGCGCAGGTCCATCGAAAACTTCACCCGCCCCGGGATCACGTTGCGGCTGTTGGGGTGCACCTGCACCATGCCCACCGTGCCGCGGCCGTGCGGCTGGTGGTCCATGGCGACGGCCACCACCTCCTGCATGATGCGCGTGGCCACCTGCAAGGCATCCTGACGCAGCCCCATTGGGGTCGGGCCGGCGTGCGCCTCCATGCCCGTCACCGTGCAGTCGTACCAGCGGATGCCCAGCACCGCCTCCACCACGCCGATGGTGATGCCATGGTCCTCCAGCACCGGCCCCTGCTCGATGTGGGCCTCGAAGTAAGCCCCCACCGGATGCTGCCCTGGCACCTCGTCGCCGATGTAGCCGATGCGGGCCAGCTCGTCTTTCACGGTGTGGCCTTCGGTGTCCTGCGCGGCATAGGCATGTTCCAGCGAGAAGGCGTTGGCGAACACGCCCGAGCCCATCATCACCGGCACAAAGCGCGAGCCTTCCTCGTTGGTCCAGAACGCCACCTCGATCGGCGCCTCGGTCTCGATGCCAAGGTCATTGAGCGTGCGCACCACCTCCAGGCCCGCCAGCACCCCGTAGTTGCCATCGAACTTGCCACCGGTCGGCTGCGTGTCGATGTGGCTGCCCGTCATGATCGGGGGCAGGGCGTTGTTGCGCCCCGCCCGCCGCATGAAGACATTGCCGATCTGGTCCACCGTCACCGTCATGCCGGCCTCGCGGGCCCAGCCCACCACCAGATCCCGCCCCTGGCGGTCCAGCTCGGTCAAGGCCAGCCGGCACACGCCGCCCTTGGGCGTCGCGCCGATCTCGGCCAGACGCATCAACGAGGCCCACAAGCGTGGCCCATTCACCCGCACCTGGCTCACATCCGCGTGCGTCGCCGTGTTCATGCTGTGCATCTTGCTGACTCCCGTTCAGATCGTGGTGCGCGCCACCGCTTGCGGTGCCGCCAGCGCCGCCTTGCGCGACAAGGCATCGAACACCGGCCCAAACGCCGGTCGCTTCACATAGCGCCCCTGGCCGGGCTCGGCGCGCAAATCGCCCCGCACATAGGCCAGGCGCCCGCCACTGAGCGTGTGCGTCGGCACCCCGCGCACCGTGCGCCCCTCAAAGATGTTGAAGTCGCCCTTCGAGTGCTGGGTCGCAACCGACAGCGTCTTGCTGGCCGCCGGGTCCCACACCACCAGGTCGGCATCCGCGCCCACTGCCACGCAACCCTTGCGTGGATACAGGTTGAACAGCTTGGCCGCATTGGCCGAGGTGATCGCCACGAACTCCGACGGCGTCAAGCGCCCCGTGTTGACCCCGGCATCCCAGATCACGCTCAGGCGCTCCTCCACCCCGCCCGTGCCATTGGGGATCTTGCTGAAGTCCAGCCGCCCCATGGCCTTCTGGGCCGCACAGAAGGTGCAGTGGTCCGTCGCCGTCGTGTGCAGATGCCCCGCCTGCAAGCCGCGCCACAGCGCCGCCTGGTGCTCGGGCGCGCGAAACGGCGGGCTCATCACATGCGCCGCCGCCACGTTGAAGTCCGGATGCCGGTACACGCTGTCGTCGATCACCAGGTGCCCGGCCAGCACCTCGCCATACACGCGCTGACCGCGCGCCCGCGCCCGGGCAATCGCCTCGGCCGATTCCGCACACGACACATGCACCACATAGATCGGCACATTGAGCACATCGGCGATCGCGATCGCGCGCTGCGCCGCCTCAGCCTCCACCGCGGGCGGACGTGACAGCGGGTGCGCCTCCGGCCCGGTCAAGCCCTGCGCCTTCATCTCCTGCTGCAGCAGGAACACCAGCTCGCCGTTTTCCGCATGCACCGTGGGCATCGCCCCCAGCTCCAGCGCCCGGCGAAAGCTGTTCACCAACGTCTCGTCGTCGGCCATGATGGCATTCTTGTAGGCCATGAAGTGCTTGAAGCTGTTCACGCCCTCGTCCTGCACCAGCGCGCCCATGTCGCGCCGCACCGACTCGTCCCACCACGTGATCGCCACGTGAAAGCCATAGTCCGCCGCGGCCTTCTCGGCCCAGCCCCGCCACGTGCGGTAAGCGTCCATCAAGGGCTGCTTCGGGTCGGGAATCACGAAGTCGATGATGCTCGTCGTGCCCCCCGCCAGCCCGGCGGCGGTCCCGGTGAAGAAATCATCGGCCGTCACCGTGCCCATGAAAGGCAGTTGCATGTGCGTGTGCGGGTCGATCCCGCCCGGCATCACATACTGCCCGCCCGCGTCGACCACCTCGGCGCCCACCGGCACGTCCAGGTCCTCGCCCACCGCCGCGATCACCCCGTCCACACACAGCACATCGGCCGTGCGCTCCCCATCGGCATTGACCACTGTGCCACCACGGATCCACACCGCCGGCTGCTTTGCTGTCGTCATCGCACTCTCCTTGCGGACGGGGCCGCCTCAAACGGTCGCCATCGGGTTGTTCGGGTGGGCCAGCCAGTTGCGCGGCTCGGCCGGCACCGGCTCACCGGTGCGCAGGTCCACCTCACCGGGCGCCAGGTGCCGCAAAGTGATGCACTCGTCGACGGGGCACACTGACACGCACAGATTGCAGCCCACGCATTCCTCTTCTTTGACTTCGAAGTGGCGCACGCCGTCCTTCATCGCCGTGATCGCCTGGTGCGAGGTGTCTTCGCACACCACATGGCAACGCCCGCAGCTGATGCACTTGTCCTGGTCGATCACCGCCTTGGACACATGGTTCAGGTTGAGGAACTTCCAGTCCGTCACCGTCGGCACCGCGCGCCCCACCAGCTCGTCGAGCTTCTGCACACCCATCTCGTCCATGTAGTTCGACAGGCCACTGCACAGGTCCTCGACGATCTTGAAGCCATGCACCATCGCCGCCGTACACACCTGCACCGTGCCCGCGCCCAGCGCGATGAAGTCCAGCGCATCACGCCACGTGCTCACCCCGCCGATGCCCGAGATCGGCAGCCCGCGGGTCTCCGCCGTGCGCGCTATCTCCGCCACCATGTTCAACGCGATCGGCTTGACCGCCGGCCCGCAGTAGCCGCCATGCGAGCCCATGCCCGCCGTGCTCGGCACCATCGTCAAGGTCGCCGGATCCACCCCCATGATGGAGTTGATCGTGTTGATCAGCGACACCGCATCAGCCCCGCCGCGCTTGGCCGCCTGCGAAGGCTGGCGGATGTCGGCGATGTTGGGCGTCAGCTTCACGATCACCGGCAGGCGGCTGTACTGCTTGCACCATGCCGTGACCATCTCGATGTACTCGGGCACCTGGCCCACGGCCGCGCCCATGCCGCGCTCGCTCATGCCATGCGGACAGCCGAAGTTCAGCTCGATGCCATCGGCTCCGGTGTCCTCCACCCGCGGCAAGATGGCACGCCACGACGCCTCGTTGCACGGCACCATCAGCGACACCACCATCGCCCGGTCCGGCCAGTCCTTCTTCACCTGCGTGATCTCGGCCAGGTTGAGCGCCAAAGGCCGGTCCGAAATCAGCTCGATGTTGTTGAACCCCAGCACCTTGCGATCCGGCGACAGCAGCGTGCTGTAGCGCGGCCCGTTCACGTTGACCACTGGAGGGTCTTCACCCAGCGTCTTCCACACCACGCCGCCCCAGCCCGCCTCGAACGCGCGGATCACATTGGTGGCCTTGTCGGTCGGCGGCGCCGAGGCCAGCCAGAAAGGGTTGGGGCTGTGAATGCCCACGAAATTGCTGCGCAGATCGGCCATGATCAAGACTCCGCTTGGAAGGATGCGTGGATGCCCAAGGCGGCCTGCTTGCCCGCCTCAACCGCTTCAACCGTCAGGTCGCGCCCGCCCGTGCAGGCATCGCCGCCCGCCCAGATGCCCGGCAGCGACGTGCGCCCCTGCGCATCGACCACGATCCGGCCATCGCGCAAGAACAAGCCCGACGTCGTCCAGGGCGCCTCCTCCAGTCGCTGCCCAATCGCCTTGAGCACCATGTCGGCGGGCAGCGTCACATGCTCCCCGGTGGGGCCCCAGCGTCCGTCGCCCAGGTCCTGTTGACAGGCAAAGCGCACGCCGCACACCGCCCCGCTTTCGCCCAGCAAGGTTTCCGGCGCCAGGCCATGGCGAATCGTCACGCCGTTGGTCTGCGCCCAGGCCTGCTCCGCCTGTGACGCCGACATCGCCTCCGGCCCACGCCGGTACACGATGCTCACCTCCTCGGCGCCCAGCAGCTTGGCCTGCACCCCGGCGTCTACCGCCGTCATGCCGCCGCCAATCACCAGCACACGCCGGCCGATCGGCAGCGTGGCCCAATCTGACGATTGACGCAGGCGCGCAATGAAGTCCACCGCGTCTTCCACCCCGGCCAGGCTCTCCTCGCCCGCCAGGCCCAGTTGACGGACGGCCCCCAGGCCCACGCCCAGGAACACGGCATCGTGGTGTTCCGACAAGGCCTGCAACTGCGCGACCGTCTCGATGCGCACCCCTGTCTGCACCGTGATGCCGCCCACGCTCAACAACCACGCGATCTCGCGCTGCGCGAAGTCACCCGCCGTCTTGTAACTGGCCAGGCCATACTCATTGAGGCCACCCAGCTTGTCGTGGGCGTCGATCAGCGTCACCGCATGGCCTTGCACCGCCAAGGTGTGCGCACAGGCCAGGCCCGCCGGGCCGGCGCCCACCACCGCCACCTTGCGCCCGGTGTCCGGCGCCCGCGTGAACACCGGAGCAGCGCCTTCC
This sequence comes from Burkholderiales bacterium, assembly GCA_029268225.1. Lineage (GTDB taxonomy): Bacteria > Pseudomonadota > Gammaproteobacteria > Burkholderiales > Burkholderiaceae_C > Aquabacterium. The sequence goes on from JAJUGJ010000024.1 coordinate 50,013, forward strand.
TGCATCACCGCGTCCACCGCATGGCGCTGCAGCCGCCCGATCTCCACCGCCTTGCCTTGCTGCGTCTGGCGCACACACACGGCCTCGCACAGCTCTTCGGTCGGACACACCCGCGCGCACATGCCACCCAGCGGGTTGGCCGACAAGATCGCCTGCGCCGCCCCCCGCACATTCCCATCGGCAATGCGGTGGATGAAGCTCGGCACATCGATGCCGGTGGGGCAGGCCGTCTGACACGGCGCGTCGAAACAATACAGACAGCGCTCGGCTTCGATCACCGCCTGCATGGGCGTCAAAGCGGGCGTCTCGGCCGCCTGCAGCCGCTGCGCATACGCCGCTGTAGGCAGACGCCCCGGCTGGACATCGTGGAAGGGACTCTCGGACACGGTGGGTTCTCCTTGCTCGACAACCTGACCAAATGGTCAGGTTTGTGCAGAACCCATATGCTTAAACCGTGCCAGCGCTTTGTCGCTCGCCAGCGCACACCCACGGTGCAAAGCCCAAGAAAAAGGGCGCACCGGTGTTCAACACCAGCACGCCCTCGGGGCATGAACCGGGCCACACGCGCCATCCCGGCGCATCCGGCCCCAGATCGATCAACCCTGGATCTGCTTCAGCAAGGTCGCCGCATCGCTCACGGCATAGCCACCGCCTTGCTCGTCATTGAGTTGCGTCACCACACCGTCCTTGACCAGCATCGAGAAGCGACCGGAACGCAGACCCAGGCCCTTGGCGCTCAGGTCCAGCACCAGGCCCGTGGCCTTGGTGAACTCGGCGCTGCCGTCGGCCAGCATGCGCACCTTGCCGGCGGCTTGCAACTCACGGCCCCAGGCGCCCATCACGAAGGCATCGTTCACCGCCACGCACCAGATCTCATCGACCCCAGCGGCCTTGAACGCGTCGGCCGACGCGATGTAGCCGGGGGCATGCTGCACCGAGCACGTCGGCGTGAACGCGCCGGGCACGCCAAAGATGGCGATGGTCTTGCCGGCGGTCGCCTTGGCGACGTCCACCGGGTTGGGGCCGAGGCTGCAGCCTTCGGTCGCCACATCGATGTACTCGAACAACGTGCCGCCCGGCAGCTTGTCACCCACTTTGATCATGCGTCTCTCCTGAGAATCCAACAGACAATAAAAAAACCGGCTGCCAGTATCACTGGACAACCGGTTTTCGGCAGCCACACCGGGGCGGAAACCCCGGTGGCGGCGTGGCGATCAGATCACGAAGATCAGACCAGCTCGGCCTTCTGGACCAGACGGGTCACGACCCAGCTCTTGGTCTTGGACAGAGGGCGGCTTTCGCTGATCTCGACCACGTCACCGATCTTGAACTCATTGTTCTCGTCGTGAGCATGGTACTTGCGCGACTTGGCCACGATCTTGCCATACAGCTCGTGCTTGGCACGACGCTCGACCAACACCGTCACGGTCTTGGCGCGGGCATCGCTGACCACCTTACCCACGAAGGTACGGGTCACTTTGGTTTGAGCTTCCGTCATTGGGCGGCTCCTTTCTTCTCGGTCAGAATCGTCTTGACACGTGCAATGTCGCGACGGGTCTTCTTCAGAGCCGAGTGATCATTGAGCTGCTGGGTGGCACGCTGCATGCGCAGGTTGAAGTGCGACTTCAGCAGGTCCTTGATCTCGGTTTCCAGTGCGGCCACATCCTTGGCGCGCAGTTCAGAGGCTTTCGCCATAACTTTCTCCTTAGCGCCTGATTAGATGCCGAACTGGCGGCCGACGAAGGTGGTGCTCAGCGGCAGCTTTGCAGCGGCCAGCGTGAACGCCTCACGAGCGAGTGCCTCGGGCACGCCCTGGATTTCGTAGAGGACCTTACCGGGCTGAATTTCAGCCACGTAGTACTCAACGTTACCCTTACCGTTACCCATACGGACTTCGGCAGGCTTGTTCGAGATCGGCTTGTCGGGGAAGATGCGGATGAAGATGCGGCCACCACGCTTGACGTGACGGGAAATCGCACGACGTGCAGCTTCGATCTGACGAGCCGTGATGCGACCACGCTCAGTGGCCTTCAGGCCGAAATCGCCGAAGGACACATCGGCACCGCGGGTGGCAACACCCGTGTTACGGCCTTTGTGTTCCTTGCGGAACTTGCGACGATTAGGTTGCAACATGTTTATTCTCCTTTCGCTTCGGCGACGGGAGCCTTGCGAACGCGCTTGGCGTCAGCGGCGACAGCAGGCTTGTCGCTGCCGTCGGCGGGAGCGCCATCAGCACGGGGGCGGCCAGCGCCACGGGGGCCACGGCGGTCGTTCGGACGATCGCTACGGGGGCCGCGACGGTTGCGACGGTCGTCTTCACGATCGTCACCCTTCAGCACGGGAGCCTCGCCATTGGCCAGGCGGTCACCGCGGTAGACCCACACCTTCACGCCGATCACACCGTAGGTGGTGTGAGCTTCGGAGGTGCCGTAGTCGATGTCAGCCTTCAGGGTGTGAAGGGGCACGCGACCTTCGCGGTACCACTCGGTACGTGCGATCTCGATGCCGTTCAGACGACCGGCCGACATGATCTTGATGCCTTGGGCGCCCAGACGCATGGCGTTCTGCATCGCACGCTTCATGGCGCGACGGAACATGATGCGCTTTTCCAGCTGCTGCGTGATCGAATCGGCGATCAGTTGAGCATCGACTTCAGGCTTGCGCACTTCTTCGATGTTCACCGAGACCGGGCAATTCAGACGCTTGGCCAGTTCGAGCTTCAGGTTTTCGATGTCTTCGCCCTTCTTGCCGATCACCACGCCCGGACGAGCCGAGAAGATGGTGATGCGTGCGCTCTTGGCGGGACGCTCGATCAAGATGCGCGACACAGCCGCGTTCTTGAGCTTCTTCTTCAGGAATTCGCGGACTTCCAGGTCTTCAGCCAGCATCGAGGCAAAGTTGCGATTGGTAGCGTACCAACGCGATGCCCAGTTACGGGTGACGGCCAGGCGGAAGCCGGTTGGGTGGATTTTCTGTCCCATGATCAGCCTCTGCTTAGTTGCCCACGGTCACATA
>JAJUGJ010000025.1 GCA_029268225.1 Burkholderiales bacterium
AAGTTCTCGACCTACGCGACGTGGTGGATCCGTCAGGCCATCACGCGCTCGATCGCCGACCAGGCCCGCACCATCCGCATCCCGGTTCACATGATCGAAACGATCAACAAGATGAACCGCATCTCGCGTCAGCACCTGCAGGAGTTCGGCTTCGAACCCGATGCCCCGACGCTGGCCGAGAAGATGGAAATGCCGGAGGACAAGGTCCGCAAGATCATGAAGATCGCCAAGGAGCCGATCTCCATGGAAACCCCGATCGGCGACGACGATGACAGCCACCTGGGTGACTTCATCGAGGACACCAACAACACCGCCCCGATCGAGGCGGCGATGCAGGCCGGTCTGCGCGACGTGGTCAAGGACATCCTCGACAGCCTGACGCCGCGCGAAGCCAAGGTGCTGCGCATGCGTTTCGGCATCGAAATGTCCACCGACCACACGCTGGAAGAAGTCGGCAAGCAGTTCGACGTCACCCGCGAACGCATCCGCCAGATCGAAGCCAAGGCGATCCGCAAGCTCAAGCATCCCTCACGGTCTGACAAGCTCAGAACCTACTTGGACAATCTGTAAAGCTGGGCAATTGCCCTTGTGCCCTGCGCACCACAAACCCGGCCTCGTGCCGGGTTTTTTCATGGAGTGCTGCTAAATTCACCCCTGAATGCGTGTTTTCTTCACACCTGTTGCCAGCAGCTTGACCGGGACCACACCTCATGGGTAATACGACGGAACGAGCCATCCTGTTTGCCGACCTGCGCAGCAGCACGGCGCTCTACCTGAAGTTGGGCAACAAGGAAGCCGCTCGCCTCGTCACCCACAGCCTTGCCTTGCTGGGTCAAATCATCGAGCGCGCAGGCGGGCGTGTGGTCAAAACGCTGGGTGACGGGCTGATGGCCGTCTACGACAACGCGGAACGTGCCGTGGATGCATCCACCTCACTGCACGAGTCCGTCGAGCGCGTGGCCCCTGGTGACGGTGGCGCAAGCTCCAAGGACGGCCCGGTCCAGCTGAAGATCGCGATTGCCTGGGGGGAAACCGTCGAGGTCGACGGCGATTGTTTTGGAGATGCGGTCAACGTGGCGGCGCGCTTGCTCGATCTGGCCGGTGAGAGCGAAACGCTCACAACCGCCGAACTGCTGCGCCAACTGCCTTCGGATCACCTTGATCGCTTCCGCAGCATCGACAAGCTCTACTTGCGTGGGCGCAAAGAGCCGGTCTCGGTGGTGCGCATGGAGCGCAGTCGCTTTGGCGACACCATGTCCACTGTCGTGTTTGACACCCTCCCATCCGACATGCCAGACGGCATCCGCCTGATCTGGATGGGCACGGAGCGGGTGTTCTCCACCGCCAGCATGCCTGTGATCCTGGGTCGCAGTCCGCAAGCCCATTTCTGTGTCAGCGATGCCCGTGTCTCGCGTTCCCACGCGCGCATCGAGTCCCACAGTGGCCAGCTTTATCTGAGCGATCTGAGCTACAACGGCACCCACGTCAAGTTCGATCACGATGAGCAGGTGATGACCTTGAGACGCGGCACGTGCACGCTTCATGGCAGCGGGGTGATCGCACTCGGTGCACCGCCCAACGACCCCAGCAGCACGCAAATTCGATTTGACGTGCTCAGCTTCTCAGACACCTTGCCGCAGTACTGACCCGTGCTTTTCACTCGCGCCCCACTGCGGCCCTTCGTGCAGATCCAGAACTTGAGCCGCACGGCATGAGTTGGTCTGGCCCGACTTCTCCCGAACACGCACGCGTCGCCTTGCTGCAGGCCACTCGCCTGTTGGAAACGCCTGAAGCGCCTCCAGCTTTTGCAGCACTGGCGCGCTTGGCGGCCACGCAAACCGACAGCCCATTTGCGGCGATTCACCTCATTGATGCGCATTCTGTGCAGGTGCTGGCTGGCGTGGGTCGCCTGCCAAGACGGCAGAGCCGAGAACACGCCCTGAGCACCCAGATGCTGCATCGTGACGGTCTCTGGTTGGTCCCAGATACCAGAGACCTGACGCCGCCCCCGCACCTGCCTGACGATGCATGGCCGGCCGCATATGCGGGACTCCCTCTCGTCGTCGAGGGGCATGTATTGGGCGCGCTGTGTGTGATGGATCTGGAAGTGCGCCATTGGCAAGCGGATCAAATGGCCGGCCTCGCCGACGCGGCCTGTGCTGCCAGCGCCTTGTTGGCGGCCGAACTGAACAGGCAACGCGCACGGCGGATGGACGCCCGCGTGCGCACGGCCAGCCTGGCTGGGCAAGACTGGCTGTGGGAGACAGACCGAGAAAGCCGCTTGGTCTGGGTCTCCAGCAGCATGGTTCAGCATCTGGGCCTGGACCCCGAATACGAGATCGGCAGCAAGGGTGTGGACTTTTATCAACCGCTGCCTGGTGCGGAGTACGCACGGCAGTGGGCGCAATTCCAAGAGGCACGCATGCGGCGCGAGCCTTTCAGCAATGTGCTGGGACAACGAGACACACCACGTGGACGTGTCATCGTCAGCATCAGCGGTATCCCGGTCTTCGATCGTCAGGGTAACTTCATGGGTTACCGCGGCTCCAACCGTGACGTGACGCGCCAAGTGCAGACTGAGATGGCCATGCGCTGCGCCCAGGAGCAACTGCTCAGCCAGCAGGCAGAGTTGCGAGAAAGCGAGGCCCGACTCAGCGCCGTGCTGGAAGCACTGCCTGACATCTGGTTTGTCCTGGACGAGAACAACCACTATGTGGATGGGCATGAAGCTCACCCGCTGCTGATTCGCCCCATTGAGGAGTTGCGGCAACACGCCATCGGCTACGAACTGCCGACCGACGTGGCTCAACTTCAGCAAGCCGCCCTGGAACGACTCAGGGAAAGTGGCCAGCCCCAGCGTCTGGAGTACGACCTGCGCACCAACGATGGCGTCTTGCGCCACTTCGAAGCTCGGTTGGTGGCCATGGGCAAAAAGCAGACCCTGTTCGTGGCGCGCGACATCACCCCCATCAAGAAGGCGGAGTTGACACTGCGCGACAAACAGGCTGCTGAAGCAGCCAACGCGGCCAAGAGTGCGTTTGTCTCGCGCATGAGCCACGAAATCCGCACGCCGCTCAATGCGATCAGTGGGTTCGCTCAATTGCTGCTTCATCAATTGACGCCCACACCACACAAGGAAGAACACCTGGGCTACGTTCGCCACATTCTGGACGCCTGCGAGCATTTGACCGCCCTGGTCAATGACGTACTGGATCTCCAGAAGATCGAGACAGGCCACTTGGCGTGCAGCACCGAGAAGGTCAGCCTGTCCGAGATCGTGCAGCGGGGGATCTGCATGCTGGGGCCCCTTTCAGCGCGTCAAGGAGTGAACCTGCTTTCGGACATTGCGCCGGGCTGCATCGTGCAAGCTGACCGTCGACGACTCAGCCAGGTTGTGATGAACCTGGGCTCCAATGCCATCAAGTACAACCACGCCGGTGGCTTGGTGCGGTTCACAGTGGAGCCTTTGAGCACCGGACAATGGGCCTTGCACATCGAAGACAACGGCCCTGGCATGACCGAGAGTCAACTCGCCAGACTGTTTCAACCCTTTGAGCGACTGGGCAAAGAAATGTCCCACATTGAAGGGTCAGGCCTTGGCCTTATCATCACTCGCTCATTGATTGAGGCCATGGGGGGCGAGTTGCAGGTCCGCAGCAACCCGGGCGTTGGTACCCGTATGAGCGTCATCCTGAACCGGGGCTCGATGGCTCCACTCACAAACGATGACACCGAACCATCAGCTCCTCAGCCAGCCTCGGACAGGTCTCTGCCACAACCCATGCCGACCACGCCAGACCAACTCGATCAGACCCCGTTGAGCGTGTTGTACGTCGAAGACAACCGCATCAACGCCATGCTGTTCGAAGAGGCCTTGCGCCCCCACACACGCCTCGCCGTGACCGTGGTCGAAGATGGCCAGACGGCCATCGCGCATGTGAGCCAATCCATCCCGGATGTACTGGTGCTTGATGCCCATCTGCCAGACATGGACGGGTTGGCCTTGTTGGCCGCGCTGCGCAAGCTGCCATGCCTGGCCAACGTACCAGCTTACATGTGCTCGGCCGACGCCATGCCCGAAGACATCGCCCAAGCCAAATCGGCTGGATTCACCGGCTACTGGACCAAACCCATCGATATCCGCCTCATCGTCAGCGAATTGACACAACTGGCCGACAAGAAGTACCTGCAGCCATGAGCACTCAGCCAGAACCCGCTTTCCGACACGGACAAGCACCCCGAACTGGGGTGCTGCTGGTCAACCTGGGCACACCGGAGGCCCCAGCGACCGCAGCCCTGCGCCGCTACCTCGGGCAGTTTCTCAGCGACCCTCGTGTGGTCGAGATTCCGCGCCTGCTGTGGAAGCCGATTTTGCACGGCATCATCCTGCGCGTGCGTCCGCGCAAGTCCGCCGCCAAGTACGCGAGCATCTGGACACCAGAGGGTTCGCCTTTGCGCGTGTGGACCGAGAAGCAAACCAAGCTCTTACAAGGCTTTCTGGGAGAGTCCGGCCATCAAGTGCTGGTGAGGCACGCCATGCGCTACGGCGAACCCGCCATTGGCAAGGCCCTGAGCGCACTCAAGGCTGAAGGCGCGACCCGTGTGCTGGTTGTCCCCTTGTATCCGCAATATTCGGGCGCAACGACAGCCAGCGTCATGGACGAGGTGTTCGCATGGGGACGCTCAACCCGCCTCTTGCCAGAGTTACGGCACATCAACCGGTTCCATGATGACGCCGGCTATCTGGAAGCGCTGGCCAATACGGTGCGCCGCCATTGGCAGGAGAGCGGCCCGCTGGGAACCAAGGGCAAGTTGGTGATGAGCTTTCACGGCATGCCACGTCGCACGTTGGATCTGGGTGACCCCTATCACTGCGAATGCCTGAAAACAGGTCGCCTGCTGGCAGAGCGGCTCGGGTTGGGTCGCGAGCAGTATGTCGTGACGTTCCAAAGTCGATTTGGCAAGGCAAAGTGGCTCGAGCCGTATACCGAGCCCACACTGCAGGCTCTGGCCAAGGCAGGCACGGAACGCGTCGATGTGATTTGCCCAGGCTTCGTGTCTGACTGCATCGAAACGCTGGAAGAAATTGCCATGGAAGGCAAGGCCGCCTTCCTGAACAACAACGGCAAGGTGTTTCATTACATTCCCTGCCTGAATGATCAACTCGACTGGATGCGCGCCCTGAGCCAGTTGGTCGGGCAGCACCTGCAAGGATGGCCCACCCACGCAGAGCAGTTGCCATCCGCCGATGCGCTCAGCCGGCAGCGTGACCGGGCCTTGGCTGCGGGAGCCAAGGAATGAGCTCGCGCTGTCGCCGGGACCGTGCTGACTCAGTCCTGCGATGCCACCTCCCCCAGGTCAGGCTCGCCGGGTAACAGTTCTTGCGCCTGTGCGTCCGGCATGGCTTCGACCTGCTTGAGCGCACGGCCCATGACACGGGTACGTGTTTCGACGGACGAGATCGTGTGGCTGGCCTCGTCCAGTTTTTTACGGGTCTTGGCCAACACATCGCCAAACTTGCCGAACTCGGTCTTGACCGCGCCCAGCACCTGCCACACCTCGGACGAACGTTTTTCCAGTGCCAACGTGCGAAAACCCATCTGCAGGCTGTTGAGCGTCGCGAGCAAGGTGGTGGGCCCGGCCAGCATCACGCGGCATTCGCGCTGCAGAGACTCGACGAGGCCGGGGCGGCGCAACGCCTCGGCGTACAAGCCCTCTGTGGGCACGAACAAGATGGCAAAGTCTGCGGTGTGGGGAGGGGCCAAGTACTTGTCTCGGATGGTTTTTGCTTCCTGACGCAGGCGCATCTCCAAGGCCTTTGCGGCGGCATCGACGCCCGCCACGTCAGCTTTGTCCTGCGCCTCAAGCAAGCGCTCGTAGTCCTCACGTGGGAACTTCGCGTCCACCGGCAACCACAGCGGTGCATCGCCTGCACCGCCCTTACCCGGCAGACGAATGGCGAACTCCACCCGAGCGCCACTCCCCGGCACAGTCTCGACGTTGACGGCATATTGTTCAGGCGTGAAAACCTGCTCCAACAGGCCAGCCAGTTGCACTTCACCAAAGATCCCTCGGGTCTTGACGTTGTTGAGCACGCGGTTGAGCGAGCCCACATCGCTGGCGAGACGTTGCATGTCGCCCAGGCCGCGATGGACCTGCTCCAGACGCTCGGCGACTTGCTTGAAACTCTCCCCCAAGCGCGCCTCCAGTGTGGCGTGGAGCTTTTCATCCACCGTCTGACGCATCTGCTCCAGCTTTCTCTCGTTGTCCGCCTGCAAGGCCTGCAGTCTCGTTTCAACGGTTGAACGCACTTCGGACAAACGACGGTCGTTGGACTCCGACAAGACTCGCAATTGCTCGGACACAGCCTCACTCAGGCGACGTAAAGCTGACTCTTGCGACTCGTTGAAGCGTGCCAAAGCGATCGCCTGAGCCTCACGCAAGGCTGTGGCTTGCAGTCCCTGTTGATGCGTGGCATCTCGCAGGCTATCACCCAGGCCTTGCTGCAAACGGGCCAACTGCACACGGAAACTGTCGAGTAGCTCGTTCTGGGTTCGCGTTGTATCGCCCTGCTGCGCCAACAACGTTTGCTGGAACTGCGCCAGGGTGCCCCCCAGCTCCTGCCGCGTTCCGGTCGCGCTGCGAGCGACCTCATCGCGCAACTCCCGACTCAACTGCTCCGAGCGCTGACGCCATTCCGCGCTGAGATCCATTCCGAGTTTGAGGATCGCCTCATCGTTGAAACGTACAGGGCGCAGTGCCAGCCACAAGATCGCCACCAGATTCAGCAACAACAGCGCGAGAATGATCCAGTTCATGGGAGGATTGTCTCAGAGCCTCTGCCATGAAAAAAAAAAGCTGCCCGCAGGCAGCCTTGTGTCGTCCGTCAGCGCTCACTGAACGCGCGCCCTAAAGGGGCCGCCCGTTCAAGGCTACGCCGATCAAGCCTCGAGATGTGACAGGTGCACATGCGCACCGGTCTTGGTGCGAACCTCTTCCGGGGTCACCCCCGGAGCCAGCTCCACGCACTTGAAACCGTCAGGCGTCACGTCCAGCACGCACAACTCGGTGATGATGCGGTCGACCACACCCACCCCGGTCAGCGGCAATGTGCATTGCTGCAGCAGCTTGTGTTCGCCATTCTTGGCACTGTGCTCCATGAGCACCACCACGCGCTTGACACCGGCGACAAGATCCATCGCGCCGCCCATGCCCTTGACCATCTTGCCCGGGATCATCCAGTTGGCCAGATCGCCCTTCTCGGACACCTGCATGGCCCCGAGGATGGACAGGTTGATCTTGCCGCCGCGGATCATCGCGAAACTCTCATGCGAGCCAAAGATGGACGAGCCAGGCAGCACGGTCACCGTCTGCTTGCCGGCGTTGATCAGGTCGGCGTCCACCTCATCTTCGGTCGGGAAGGGGCCAATGCCCAGCATGCCGTTTTCCGATTGCAGCCACACGTCGATGTCAGGGGACACATGGTTGGCCACCAAGGTGGGCAAGCCGATGCCCAGGTTCACGTAGAAGCCGTCTTGCAGTTCCTGTGCGGCACGCGCCGCCATTTCATCATGGGTCCAGGGCATGGTCAGGCTCCAGCAGTTTCACGAAGGGTGCGCTTTTCAATGCGCTTCTCGGGCGTGGCGTTGAGCACGATGCGGTGCACGTAGATGCCCGGCAAGTGCACGGCGTCGGGATCGATACTGCCGGTTTCGACAATTTCTTCCACTTCGACAATGGTGACCTTGCCAGCCATGGCTGCGGCCGGGTTGAAGTTGCGGGCGGTGCGACGGAAGATCAGGTTGCCCGACTTGTCGGCCTTCCAGGCTTTCACCAGCGCCACTTCGGGCACCAGCGCACACTCCATCACATAGAGCTCACCATCAAACTCACGGGTTTCCTTGCCTTCGGCCACCAGAGTGCCCACACCGGTCTTGGTGAAGAAAGCGGGAATGCCTGCGCCACCAGCACGCAACTTCTCGGCCAGCGTGCCCTGCGGAGTGAATTCCAGTTCAAGCTCGCCAGCAAGGTACTGACGCTCAAACTCCTTGTTCTCACCGACATAACTGGAGATCATTTTCTTGATCTGGCGGGTGTTGAGCAACTTGCCCAAACCAAAACCATCCACCCCAGCGTTGTTGGAGATCACCGTCAGGTCCTTGACGCCCGACGCCTGCAAGGCATCGATCAACGCCTCTGGAATCCCGCACAGGCCGAAGCCCCCTACTGCGAGCAACTGCCCGTCTTTGACGATCCCAGCCAGCGCACTGGCGGCGTCGGGATAGACCTTGTTCATCCACACACTCCTTGGCAACGGGGATTATTCATGCTGCGTCGCAGCATTCAAAGCGTACACCGGGACGTCATGAAAAACCAGACGTCCGGTCGAAAAACGACACGGGTATCCACGCACCTCTGAAACAAGGGATGTATGGCTGAGCCCGAAGCGACTCAGTGGCTGGGCAAAGCCGGTGGTTTGTCCTGACCTGGCAAGGCAGGCGCCTTCCCCTGCAGGGCCCGAATGGGCTCTGGCAAAGGCACGGGGCGGCCATCCTCGGTGCTCACCCACACCAGCGTGGCGCCGCCAGCGGCGTAGGGCTCTCCCGGCTCGTCGCGCCGTTCAATCGTCACAAAAGTGTCGATGCTGGTGCGGCCAGGTGAAGCGACATACAACTTCACCACCAGGTCTCCAGGAAAAACCAAGGGACGGTAAAAGTTGAAGAACGCGTTGGCGATCACCGGTCCCTCTTTCGAGTCGGTGACGCTGCCGGTCATCGCCTCAATCCACGTCACCCGCGCCTGCTCCATGTATCTGAAGTAGACGGTGTTGTTGACATGGCCGAGGCTGTCCATGTCCCCCCACAAAATGGGCAGGAACGTCTCATGGACCAGGATCTTGTGTTCAGGGATGTCCAATCGCATGGTGTGTGCTCGCTTGAGTTCTGCCGGTGAAGAAATGCCACCCGCAGCAAGTGCGGACTGCGCCGCCAAATTCAAGCGTCAAGACGCCGCCATGCCATCATCTGCCGAGATGATGGCACCGTTGATGAAGTCACTTTGAGCTGAACACAGCATCACCAGCAAAGCGTCCAGATCCTTGGGATGCCCCACGCGCTGACGCGGCAGCATCTTGATCAGTTTCTGCCCGCCTTCGGTTTCCCAATGGTGATGATTGATTTCTGTGTCGATGTAGCCCGGGCAGATCGCATTGGTGGTGATGCCAAAACGCCCCCACTCAGCCGCCATCACCTTGGTCATGTGGATGACAGCCGCCTTGCTCATGCAATACACCCCAATTTGTGGGAGGATGCGTAAACCGGCTGCAGAGGCGATGTTGATGATGCGCCCCCCGGCAAACACGCCTGGGGCTGCGCCCTTGGCACGTGCCAGCATGCGCTTGGCCACCTCTTGGGCCATGAAAAAAGCGCCGCGCGTGTTGGTACCGAAGACGTGGTCGTAACCGTCCTCCGTGACATCCACCAAACGCTCTGTGGTGCTCACCCCGGAGTTGTTGATGAGGATGTCGATGGGCCCGACTTCGGTCTCGGCGTGAGCGACCGCTGATTTGATGCTGTCGACACGTGTCACGTCGAGAGACACCACGTGGGCATCACCGCCTGAGGCCTCGATCTCCGAGCGCAAATCCTTGAGCCGTTCGATGCGACGGCCACCCAACACAACCGCTGCGCCGGCACCGGCCAGCGTGCGAGCAAACTGGGTGCCGAGACCGCTGGAAGCACCGGTGATCAGGGCCACACGGCCAGAAAGGTCAAGTGTGTAACTCATGGAAACGTATCCTTCGCAATGGGTGCTCAGACCTTAGCACGTCACCACCAGGGGGCAGCCGCTTCACGCGCGGAATCGGTTCATGCCACGGGTTTCCCCTCGACTGCACCGCAACAATGCAAAGCTGCCTTGCTTAACTGGCAAGGAATTTTTGCACTTCCGCAGAATAGAATCGCGCTTTTGATCGATAACAACAGAACGCTGTTTGTCAGAAACAGAAGGAATCACGATGACGCCCCAGGAAATCCTTGAGCAGTTTGGCCCCCGCGAGTCGATGGAATATGACGTCGTGATCGTGGGCGCCGGTCCTGCTGGCCTGTCCACCGCCATCCGCTTGAAACAGCTGGCCGAAAAGGCTGGCAAGGAAGTCAACGTCGTCGTGCTCGAAAAGGGCTCGGAACCCGGCGCGCACATCCTGTCGGGCGCTGTGATGGACCCGATCTCGATGAACGAGCTGTTCCCGAACTGGAAGGAACTCGGCGCTCCGCTGAACCAGCCTGTCACGGAAGACCAGGTGCTGGTGCTGAGCGAAACCGGCGCCATGGCCACACCTCAGGCCCTGATCCCCAACAACTTCCACAACCACGGCAACTACGTGATCAGCCTGGGTGCTGTCACCCGCTGGTTGGCCCAACAGGCCGAGAACCTGGGTGTGGAAATCTTCCCCGGCTTCGCGGCCGCTGAAGTGCTGTACAACGACGACGGCTCGGTCAAGGGCGTCGCCACCGGCAACATGGGCGTCGACAAGTCGGGCGAACCGACTGACAACTTCCAGCTGGGCATGGAACTGCTGGGCAAGTACACCATCTTCGCAGAAGGTGCACGTGGCCACCTGGGCAAGCAACTGATCGCCAAGTTCAAACTGGACGAAGGCAAGGATCCGCAAAGCTACGCCATCGGTATCAAGGAACTGTGGGAAATCGACCCTGCCAAGGCCAAGCCTGGCTTGGTGGTGCACACCGCTGGCTGGCCGATGGACACCCAGACCTACGGCGGTGGCTTCCTGTACCACCTGGAAGACAACAAGGTCACCCTCGGCTTTGTGACCGGCCTGGACTACAAGAACCCCTGGCTGAGCCCCTTCGAGGAAATGCAGCGCTGGAAGACCCACCCTAGCATCAAGCCCATCCTGGAAGGCGCCAAGCGCCTGAGCTACGGCGCCCGCGCCATCACGGCTGGCGGCATCCTGTCGTTGCCCAAGACCGTGTTCCCGGGCGGCGCCCTGGTGGGCTGTGACGCCGGCTACCTGAACGCCGCCCGCATCAAGGGTTCGCATGCCGCCATGAAGACCGGCATGCTGTGCGCCGACGCCATCTTCGACGCCCTGAACGCCGACCGTCAGCACGACGAGCTGAGCGCCTACCCTGCTTCGTTCGAGAAGAGCTGGCTCAAGGAAGAGCTGGACACCTCCAAGAACTTCAAGCAGTGGTTCAAGAAAGGCATGTACGTTGGCATGCTGATGACCGGCATCGAGCACTGGCTGCTGCCCAAGCTGGGCATCAAGTCGCCTCCCTGGACCATCCACCGCACGGCTGCCGATCACACCTATCTGCAACCGGCCGCCTCGATGCCCAAGATCGAGTATCCGAAGCCCGATGGCAAGATCACCTTCGACCGTCTGAGCTCGGTGTTCATCTCGAACACGAACCACGAAGAGCACCAACCTGCTCACCTGACGCTGAAGGACGCTTCGGTGCCCGTCAACGTGAACCTGGCCAAGTTCGGCGGCCCGGAGTCGCGTTACTGCCCGGCCGGTGTGTACGAGTTCGTGAAGAACGACGACAACAGCGATCGCCTGGTCATCAACGCGCAGAACTGCGTGCATTGCAAGACCTGCGACATCAAGGATCCCACCCAGAACATCGTCTGGGTCACGCCCGAAGGCGGCGGTGGTCCGAACTACGCTGGCATGTAAGCCCAACGCAAAAGGAGTCCCTCGGGACTCCTTTTTTCATGGGCTCCATCACTGAGCTATGCTGGGCGCCATGTCCGCTCACGGCAAGCTCCCTTATCTCACCATCGGACAGGTTTCGCAGCACACGGGCGTGAGTGCAAAAGCCATCCGCCACTATGAATCGCTCGGCCTGATTCCCGCTGTGCCGCGCCGTGGCACCTACCGCCTTTATCGCCCAGAACACGTCGATGCGATTCGCTTGATCCGCAAAGCGCAGAGCCTGGGATTCACGTTGGCGGAGTTGCGAAGGCTGGGTACCGATGGCTGCACACCTGATTGGCACCGTTTCGTCGAGGCGCTGGTCCTGAAGCGAAAATCTGTGGCGATGGAAATGGCGCGACTTCAGACGCTCGACGCAGAGCTCGCAGACCTGCAGGCCACCCTGCCTGGGTTGATTGCTTCCGAACTGGACTGTGCCATGTTGACGACAGCGTTAACAGGGTCTTGACCTTCCCTCCGGGGGCAAGGTTCAACATGTGACCATGCCAACTTCGGAGGCGCCATGACCATCCGCACCTTGCTCATTCTGGGACACCCCAACCCCGCCAGTTTCAATGCGGCCCTGGCCGATGCGTACGCGACAGCTGCCCAAGAAGCGGGAAGAGAGCTACGCCGACTTGACCTGCACGCCTTGCGCTTTGACCCCATCTTGCAAGCTGCTTATCGAGGCGAACAGGCGCTGGAAGCGGACTTGCAGGCCGCACAGACCGATATGCTGTGGGCCGAAGAGATCGTCTGGATCTATCCGGTGTGGTGGGGCGGCCTGCCCGCTCTGCTCAAGGGCTTTCTGGACCGGGTGCTGCTGCCTGGATTCGCCTACAAGTTTCACCCAGGACATCTTCGCTGGGACCGACTGCTCAAGGGGAGAACGACGCGCATCATCGTCACCCAGGACACCCCAGGCTGGTACGACCGCTTTGCTTATGGCCGCCCCGCATGGCGGCAGATGAAACACACCGTCCTGGCATTCTGTGGGCTCAAGCTGCTGAGCAGCACCTTGTACGCGCCCGTGGTCAGTTCCACCCCCGCCCTCCGTGAACGCTGGCTTGCCGATGTCAGCCGCCTGGCGAAGCTGTGACTCGGCGTGATGATCAGACTCACGACATCGCCAGGCTCAACTCACACCCGCTCGCCGTCGGTCTCGCCGTCGATCACCTGCGGCAGGGGAATCGGCTCATGCTGAGGATCAGGCTCGATGACATCCAGCCCATTCATGGCCTGACGGGAGGCAGCAGCCTGTCGCGCATCGCGCTCGGCCTTGATCTGCGCACGACGCTCAGCAAAAAACTGCTTGAGCAGTTGACTGCTGGCTTCAGCCATCACCCCTCCAACGATCTGGGTGTGGTGGTTGAGTTGGCGTAACGCAAACAGGTCCGTCACAGAGCCTGCCACACCGGTCTTCGGATCGGTGGCCGCAAACACCACACGCTTGAAGCGCGCATGCATCAGCGCCATGGCACACATGGCGCACGGCTCCAGCGTGACGAACAACTCGCAATCTGGCAAGCGATAGTTTTCGAGCAACTGAGCGGCATGGCGCAACGCCACGATCTCGGCATGCGCCGTGGGATCGTGCGTGGTGATCGGGCGGTTGTAGCCTGTGGCAATCACCTGCCCCTCACGCATGATGACCGCCCCCACCGGCACCTCACCTGCCAACCAGGCGTTGTGGGCCTGATCGAGGGCAATGCGCATGGCAACTTCGTCGGAAGGCAGGAACATGGAGGGGACAAGATAAGCCAAAAACAGGGCGCCATTATCGCGTTGAAGGGGCAAGTCCCCTCCTCAATGCGGTGTCAGGGCTGTTTGCGCTCCAACTCCTGGTCAAGCTGGTCGCTGCGGTTCTGCATCATGCTGTTGACGTCGGTTTGCACCTGCTGCGGCAACTGACGTGCCTGTTGCGGCGTGCTCACGCTCGGCACGGCCACTGTGTCGCTGGCCACGGAAGCGGCTGGCGCCACGGCCTGCACAGCACCCAGTTGCTTCTTGACCAGCACGGCCACAATGAGCAGAACAACCACCAGGGACAAGAGGCTCAGACTTCTCATGCGCGGCACCAACAATCAAGGAAAATGGGAGGGATTGATCACGAACACGTGGTCAGAGGCCACTGATGTTGGCATTGTGCCCTCAACCTCCAAACTTGCCACCTGATGTCCACATCGCCTTGTGAGACCGTTGCACCGCCAACCTGGGTGGTGCATTGCGACGGCAGCGCCCTCCCCAACCCAGGACGCATGGGCTTGGGCGTGGTGATCAGGGCCCCCGATGGTGAGCGGCACACGCTGTCGCAAGCCGTACAAGGGGTGGGCTGCAACAATGAAGCAGAGTTGCGTGCCGTGATGACCGGCTTGCACAGCCTGCCGCACTCGTGTCGACATGTGGTGATCTACAGCGACAACAGCATCCTGGTGAGCCAATTGATGCAGCTGGATGCGAGGCCAGTTGCACGCCTGGCCAACCTGTTCAACGAGGCCCGCACCCTGCTGAATCGGTTTGACACCGTTGCGCTGAAGTGGATACCTCGCCATCGCAACGCGGAAGCCGATGCCCTTGCTCGCGGCGCTCTGGGCCTGGCTCCGAAATTGGCACGCAAGACCGTTTCAACACGCCAACCGGGTTCATGAGAACGCACGACTCATGATCCAATCTCATCATGAATATTAAAACCATTCTCACAGGGGGAGCAGCCTTGCTGCTGCTGAGCGTGGCCTGGAAAAATCGGGACGGCGAATGGATGCAAAGTTTCACCTCCACGCATCGCTCGCAAGCCCAACCGGCCATCCGCTTTGACAACGACGCGCCAGACAGTGGAGCACCTTCAGCCGGCCTCTCAGCCGCGCAAGCGACACAGATGGCGCGACCAGTCGGCATACGCAAATGCCGTCGTGGTGACCAGGTGATCTACACCGACGAGGCGTGTCCAGCCGGCAGTCGTGAACACGCCATGAGCGGAGGCGCCGTGACCGTGGTGCCTGCTCAGCCGTCACCACCCACCGCCAAGCTGCCCAGCGTATCGGGTACGCCCGGCAGCCGCTTGCCTCACGCGAGGGAGATCCTGCTGCCCGACGATGGTCAGGCGCGTTTGCGCGATCAGGCGATGGAACGTGTCATCAACCGCTGACACACAACCGGGTGAAAGCCTGAGGTCATCAGGGTAGGCTTGAGGGCACTTCTGCGCTACGCTGACACGGTCTTGTGTGTTCTCCACTTTTTCAAGGACGTTGGCATGCCTCACTCCTACAGTCAGAAGAACATCGGCCAGGGCGCGGCGCCCACCTCGAACGCAGACCAAGGCATGCGTCTGGTGGCTCCCCTTCACCTGCGCACCTCGACGGCCACCTGCTGGAAATGCCATGGTTTGACCCAGGTGCACGCGCTGGTCGCCAGTGACGTGGTGGACCTGGGTGAGTCAGGCCAAGCTCGCACCTATGTACACGGCATTGCCAACCCGCCAGAAGAGTTGACCCAGTCCCTGCGCTTTCTGGCGCCCAACCTGCGGGTGGATGAGCCCGACGCCGACGGCGAGTTGCGCCTGACCAACCACTGCGGACATTGCGGTGCCTTGCAGGCCGACGTCTACCTTTTTGAGGAACCTGGTGCACCTTTCTTTGGCCGCCCGCCGGAAGGTCATTTGGGTGCCGAGATCCTGGGCCACGACGTTCAGGTCGATGACGCCCGTTACAGCACCTGAGTCACGCCGGCCCGTTGGGCCTCAGCGCCCGGTGAGTGCCTTCCCATATGGACAATCTGTTTAACGACCTGACTCCACCCCAGGAGGGTGAGCGTTTTGATGAACTCTTGCGCCACAAGGGGCTGGTGATCGAGCGGATCATCAGCTCCTCCCGCATCGCTCATGAACGCTACGTCCAGACTCAAGACGAGTGGGTCGTGCTGTTGCAAGGTGAAGCCACCCTGGACATCGATGGCCGCACTGCACAACTGACCGCCGGCGATCATGTGTTCTTGCCGGCGCAGACGCCCCACACGGTGAAAAAGGTATCGGACGGCGCCTTGTGGCTGGCCATTCACTTGCACCCCACACCATGACGATGCTGGTCGTGTACACCACGCTGCCCGAAGCTGAGTCCGCTCGTCACATGGCACAAATGCTGGTGGAACGGGGGCTCGTCGCATGCGCCCAGATGGATGCCATCGACAGCATTTACCGCTGGGATGGCGCCATCCAACATGACCATGAGCATCGATTGATGCTCAAAACCACCTCGGATCGCTATCCGGCGGTCGAGGCTTTCATTCGGGAGCACCACCCCTATGAACTCCCTGCCATCTACGCCATACCAGTGACGCATGCATGGGCGCCCTATGCGGAGTGGGTTGCAGGGCAAGCAGCAGGCTCTGGCCGCACCTGAGGCATCGCGAACCCGCCACCTCGTTGACATGACGTGCGAGAGGTGGCGCGGCTGGTCAACGCGCTCCGAACCAGGCAACCCAATTCAGTTTGCCCGGTGGCAAGGCGCCGAGCATCGCACCGATGGAGACCACCACGATCCCCACCACCGCTGTGATCCCGAGTTGCTCACCCAGTATCAGCAGCGCCCCAACGGCAGACACCGCCGGCACCAAGGCCAGCATCAATGAAGCTTCGCCCGCACCGATCTTCTGCACCGCGTAGCTGTACAAGCCTGCCCCCAGAAAAGCAATCACGACACCTTGATACACCGCTTGCAAGGTGATCGCACCCCATGAGGCACCGCTGATCTGACTGGGCAGGCACCACGCATAAATCGGCAGATAGACCACAGCAGAAAACAAGGCGATACCCAGCACACTCAACTGCGGACGAATCTGCCAGCGCCGGGTGAGCAGCCCGAACACCGCCCACGTCAGCGCGGCCGTGAGGAACAAGAGGTCGCCGATCCATTCGTCACCGCCGCGGTTGAGCATCAAGCTCTCGTAGCCGATCAGCAGCAGCCCGCTGGTTGACAGCAAGAGCGCCACCACCGTCTGCCGCGGAATGCGAAACCCCGTCATGAACGCCATGATGGCAATGGTCCAGAAACCGATCCCGCCGTTGACGAAGACCCCTGCGTGTGACACGGGAGCATAGGCAAAACCTGTGTAGACGAGCGTGCAATATCCCACACCGCCAAACAGGGCGAGCACCGCATGCTTGAGCCAGTCCTGCCGTGGTACGAGGCACAAGAACAGGGGCAAGGCGATGGCGCCAGAGACGCCGAAACGGATGGCAGCAATGTCAAACGGGGTGAACGAAGCGGTCGCGCCAAATCGCGACACGATGTTGAAGCCCGACCAGAAGAACACGACCGCCAAGGCGGCCAGCAATCCTTTGCCAGTATCCGATGCGGCAGTGTGTGGCAAGTTCAAGTGCGATTCCTCAAAAGTGATGCCAACAAAAACAAATGCCCTGCTCTGTCATTGACACAGCAGGGCATGCACGGCTCAGCTTAAATCAAACCGAGTCTGACT
Organism: Burkholderiales bacterium; assembly: GCA_029268225.1. Lineage (GTDB taxonomy): Bacteria > Pseudomonadota > Gammaproteobacteria > Burkholderiales > Burkholderiaceae_C > Aquabacterium. The sequence goes on from JAJUGJ010000025.1 coordinate 17,192, forward strand.
TATTCCCACTCGATCGTGGCAGGCGGCTTGCTCGACACGTCATAAGCCACGCGGTTGATGCCGCGCACTTCATTGATGATGCGGCCGGATACCTTTTTGAGCAGGCTGTAAGGCAGTTCGGCCCAGTCGGCGGTCATGAAGTCGCTGGTCTGCACGGCACGCAGGGACACCACGTACTCGTAGGTGCGGCCGTCGCCCATCACGCCCACGCTCTTGACCGGCAGGAACACGGTGAAAGCCTGGCTGGTCAGGTCGTACCAGCTCTTGCCGGTTTCGGGGTCGATGCAGTTGCGCAGCTCTTCGATGAAGATGGCATCGGCACGCTTGAGCAGGTCGGCAAACTCGGGCTTGACCTCACCCAGGATGCGCACACCCAAGCCCGGGCCCGGGAAGGGATGACGGTAGACCATGTCGTGCGGCAGGCCCAGGGCCACGCCCAGTTCGCGCACTTCATCCTTGAACAGCTCGCGCAGCGGCTCCAGCAGCTTCAGGCCCAGCGTTTCAGGCAGGCCGCCCACGTTGTGGTGGCTCTTGATGGTGGCCTTCTTGGTGTGCGTGCCGCCCGATTCCACCACGTCCGGGTAAATGGTGCCTTGCGCCAGCCACTTCGCGTTGCTCAGTTTCTTGGCCTCGGCCTGGAACACCTCCACGAACTCGCGGCCGATGATCTTGCGCTTTTGTTCCGGGTCGGTCACGCCCTTGAGGTGCCCCAGGAACTGGTCGGCGGCGTCGATGTGCACGACCTTGGCATGCAGACGGCCGGCGAACATCTCCATCACCATCTTGCCTTCGTTCAGGCGCAGCAGGCCGTGATCGACGAAGACGCAGGTCAGCTGGTCGCCAATGGCGCGGTGGATCAGGGCCGCAGCCACCGACGAGTCCACGCCACCCGACAGGCCCAGGATGACTTCTTCGTCACCCACCTGCTCGCGGATCTTGGCGACGGCTTCTTCGATGTAGTCGCCCATGATCCAGTCACCCTTGCAGCCGCTGATCTCGCGCACGAAGCGCGTCAGCATGGCGTGGCCTTGCACGGTGTGCGTGACCTCGGGGTGGAACTGCACGGCGTAGTAGTGCTTCTCTTCGTTGGCCATGCCGGCGATCGGGCAGCTGGGCGTCGAAGCCATCAGCTTGAAGCCGGGCGGCAGGGCCGTGACCTTGTCACCGTGGCTCATCCAGACCTTGAGCATGCCGTGGCCTTCGGGCGTGGCGAAGTCCTGGATGCCATCGAGCAGCTGGGTATGCCCGTGAGCACGTACTTCAGCGTAACCGAACTCGCGGGTGTCGCTCCACGACACTTCACCGCCCAGTTGGACGGCCATGGTCTGCATGCCGTAGCAGATGCCCAGCACGGGCACGCCGGCGTCCCACACCGCCTGCGGGGCACGCAGTTGGTGGTCTTCGTAGGTGCTGGCGTGGCTGCCCGACAGGATGATGCCCTTGGCGCCGAAGGACTTGATGAACTCGTCCGAGACGTCGTTGGGGTGGATCTCGCAGTAGACGTGGGCTTCGCGCACGCGGCGGGCGATCAGCTGGGTGACCTGGGAGCCGAAGTCGAGGATCAGGATCTTGTCATGCATGGTGGAATCTCGGGGAATCAATCTGACGCAATGTGGATGCGGATCGTGCACGGGCCGCGGCTTCAGGCCTGGGCACGCCCGGCCAGGGCAGCGTCATGCGCATGGCGGGTCCGGCTGAAATAACGAAAACCGATGACGGCCGCCACCCCTTGGATGGCCGCACACAGGTAAAACGGGATGCCGATGCGCCAGTCACCCTGCGGGTAGCTGGAGGCCACGGCCAGCAAGGGGGCAGCCAAGATGGGGCCCAGCATGGCAGCGATGCTGTTGAGCGACGATACGGCGCCCATGCTCTCGCCCTGGCGGCTCGGGTCCACGGCGTTGGCCACCAGGCTTTGCAGGCCGGGTTGCACCATGTAGCCAAACACGTTGACGATGATGATGATGTACATCATCCAGCCCTGGGGCACCGCACCGTAGGCAAAGTAGCACAGGGTGGACGAGATCAGGCCGATGCTGACCAAACGGTGCAGCGGGATGTGCTTCTGGAACTGGCGCAGCAGCCCACCTTGCACGATGACCGCCATCAGACCGACCACGAACAAGGAGTAGCCGTTGTCCTTCGGGGTCCAGCCGAATTTGAACTCGGTGTAAAGGAACCAGATGGTGTGCAGGCAGAACTGCGCCAGGATCGACAGCCCCATCACCCACATCAGCTGTTCCACACCCTTCAGTTGGCGCAAACGGGCCAGCGAACTGAAAGGGTTGGTGCTCAAGAGCTTGAATTCGCGACGGCGCTCCAGCGGCAGCGATTCTGGCAGCACGAAGTAGCCGTACACCGCGTTGAGCAGCGTCAGGGAACCTGCCAGGAAGAAGGGCCAGTGAACGTCGATGTCGCCGAGCACTCCCCCCATCACCGGGCCCAGGATGAAGCCCAGGCCGAACATCGCGCCCAACAGGCCGTAGTTCTTGGCACGGTCTTTGGGTTCGGTGATGTCGGCCACATAGGCGTTGGCCACGGCAATGTTGGCGCACATGGCGCCGCCCATGATGCGCACCGCCAGCAGCATCCAGAAAGCACTGGCCAGGGCCGTGACGAAGAAGTTGATCGCCATGCCGACCAAGCCGAGCAACAGCACCGGACGGCGACCGTAGCGATCAGACAGCGCACCCAAAACAGGCGCGCTGAAGAACTGCGCAATGGCAAAGGCCGCTTGCGCGGCCCCGTATGCGAACGATGTGCCCGCCCCAGAGTCCATGAAGGACCCAATCAGCTTGGGCAGCACCGGTGCAATGATCCCGATCGACATCATGTCGAGCAGGACCGTCACCATGATGAATGGCATGGCCGCCTGGCGGCCGCTTGTCGAACCCATTGGCATCCTGTCAGTGGTTCAGAAAGGCGGCCGGCAAGGGCCAGAGCCCATCACTCCATGCGGTAGTTGGGCGCTTCCTTGGTGATCTGCACGTCGTGGACGTGGCTCTCACGGATACCAGCAGCCGTGATTTCCACGAACTCTGCCTTGCTGCGCATCTCTTCGATGGTGCCGCAACCGCAGTAGCCCATGGACGCGCGCAAGCCACCGGCCATCTGGTAGATGATGGTGATGACCGAACCCTTGTAAGGCACGCGACCTTCGATGCCTTCAGGCACGAGCTTGTCGGCGTTGGGGTTGGCGCCTTCGTCGTTTTCCTGGAAGTAGCGGTCGGCCGAGCCGTCTTTCATGGCGCCGATCGAGCCCATGCCGCGGTAGCTCTTGTAGCTGCGGCCCTGGAACAGGATCACTTCGCCCGGCGCTTCTTCGGTGCCGGCGAACATGCCGCCCATCATCACAGTGCTGGCGCCAGCGGCGATGGCCTTGGCGATGTCACCCGAATAACGGATGCCACCGTCAGCGATCAGCGGCACACCCGTGCCTTGCAGCGCAGTGGCGACATTGTCGATGGCCATGATCTGGGGCACACCCACACCGGCCACGATGCGCGTGGTGCAGATGGAGCCAGGGCCGATACCAACCTTGACCGCGTCAGCACCGGCCTCAACCAGAGCCAGCGCGGCAGCGCCGGTGGCGATGTTGCCGCCGATGACGTCGACCTGCGGGAAGTTTTGCTTGACCCAACGCACGCGGTCGATCACGCCACGGCTGTGACCGTGGGCGGTGTCGACCACCAGCACGTCCACGCCGGCTTTGACCAGCAGTTCAACGCGCTCTTCGGTGCCCTCGCCCACGCCCACTGCAGCGCCGACGCGCAGCTTGCCGTGCGAATCACGGGCGGCGTTGGGGAAGGTGTTTTGCTTGGTGATGTCCTTGACGGTGAAGACGCCGCGCAACTCGTTGTTGTCGCTGATCATCAGCACGCGCTCCAGCTTGTGCTGGTGCATCAGGGCCTTGGCTTCGGCCTGCGAGGTGCCTTCCTTGACCGTGATCAGACGCTCACGCGGGGTCATGATGTCACGCACCGGGGCGTCGAGACGGGTCTCGAAACGCAGGTCGCGGCCGGTCACGATGCCCACGACCTTGCCCTCGTCGACGACGGGGAAGCCGGAGATGCCGTGTTGCTGAGACAACTCGATCACTTCGCGGACCTTGACGCCCGACGAAATGGTGATCGGATCGCGCAGCACGCCGGATTCGTAGCGCTTGACGCGCGCGACTTCGGCAGCCTGCTGACGGGCCGTCATGTTTTTGTGGATGATCCCGATGCCGCCTTCCTGGGCGATCGTGATCGCCAGACGGGCTTCCGTGACAGTGTCCATTGCCGCGGACACGAGCGGCAAATTCAACTGAATGTTGCGGGTGAGACGGGTGGCCAGCGATGTGTCGCGGGGCAACACTTCAGAATACGCGGGCACCAACAACACGTCGTCAAACGTGAGGGCTTTACCAAGCAGGCGCATGAACAGGCTCCAGACGCAAAAGCGGATTATACGCGGAGCAGCGGCAGGTTCGCCAGCGTGGAGATCTTGGTGCTTTTACATTCATTCACGTGGATGATCTTTCGTCCATTGGCTAAACTGTTCGTCATGAAATCTGCGCGCTACGCCCCCCACGTTCTGGCCCTGATCTTGTCCGCCGGTGCGGTCTTGTGCACACCGGCCCTGGCCAGCGGGCAGTGGAAATGGCGTGACGCCAATGGTTCCATTCAGTACAGCGACCGCCCTCCCCCGCAAGGCACGCCGGAATCGGCCATCTTGGCCAAGCCGCGCGCGAGCACTGCACGCATCGTGACGCCCCCCGTGGAATCCTCATCGGCCGCCGCAACGGGCAGTCGCTCGTCGTTGCAGACCGGCAAAGCCAGCGAAAACGAGTTGGATGCCAAACGCCGCAAGGACGAGGAAGAGCAGAGGGCCAAGCAGCAGGCAGAAGACGCAAAACAGGCCAAAGAGCGTGCCGAGAACTGCGAGCGTGCCAAGATTTACCAGCGCAACTTGAACGATGGCATCCGCATTTCGCGCACCAATGCCAAGGGCGAGCGAGAAATTCTGGACGACACAGGGCGTGCAGAGGAAATGCGCCGTGCGCAAGACGCCATCCGTGCCAACTGCAAATAACGCAGCGTTTCGTTTGGCGCGACGGGCAAGTCGCTCGGATCAGGCCCCTTTGAACGGGGCCTTTTTGCTGCCCTTACCCTTCTGGAGACGTTGAGACCCCTTGGGCCACTTCTTCAGATGATCTTGATAGCGCAGGCGGCGCGCCTCTTTGGGATCCACCGTCAAGGGGCGAAGCAGTTCGATGCGATCCTGATCGCGCAGAACATGCCCCAAGCGCTCCTTGCGGCCCCAGACTCCCACTGCCCACCGTCCTGCTGACAACGCTTCAGGCGTGAGACCCGGCACTTGTGACATCAACCCACAGGCCAGCAGGGCATCCCTCACGGAGCTGCCTTGGTTCACCTGCAATCGCACCCGCTGCACGTGACGGGGTGCCACACTGACCGCGACCTCGACTGTGATCAAAGGGCGATCGACCGACAAAACTTCTGGCAGAGCGGACTCAGCGTGGACCATAGACCTGCTCGGCGCGTTTGACGAACGATTCGACGAAGGTGTTGGCAATGCGATCGAACACCGGGCTGACCACCAACGACAGCGCCTTGCTCGAAAAAGCGTAGCTCAGTGAGAACTCCACCTTGCAAGCTGGCGCATCAGCAGGATCTGCAGAAGGATCGCCGGATTGGCCGGGCTTCTGAAGCGGCAGGAAGCGCCAAGTGCCCTCCAGCTTGGAGAATGGCCCATCCACCAGGTTCATGGTCACGCTGCGACCAGGGTCGTTGACGTTGCGTGTGGTGAAGGCCTGGCGCACACCGGCAATCGCAATGTGCACACGGGCGGTCACCCCGTCTTCATGAGTGTCGACAACCTCGGCGCGGTCGCACCAAGGAAGAAATTGGGGGTAGTCTTGAACGCCGGTCACCAACCCATACATTTCACGGGGTGAGTACCAAAGCAAGACAGACTTGTGAACGTGCTTCATAGAATGTCGGTATTTTAAAGACGCTGGCGAGCTGCCGCGCTACAACATGTCCATCGCAGAAAACAGAAAAGCCCATTTCAACTACCACATTGAGGAACGCTTCGAGGCGGGTGTGGTGCTGGAAGGGTGGGAAGTGAAGGCCATCCGCGAGGGACAGGTGCAGATGACCGACGGCTATGTCGTGATCAAGGATGGCGAGTTGTTCCTGATCGGACTGCGCATCAATGCGCTGCGCTCGGCTTCGACCCATGTCAAGCCTGAAGCTGACCGCATCAAGAAGTTGCTGATGCACCGTGAGCAGATCCGTCGCCTGATCGGCAAAACCGAGCAAAAGGGCTATACCTTGGTGCCGCTGAATCTGCACTGGAAGGGTGGACGCGTGAAGGCGGACATCGCGCTGGCCAAGGGCAAGGCTGAGCACGACAAGCGCAACACCATCAAGGATCGCGATTGGGAGCGTGAAAAGGGCCGTTTGATGAGACACAAAGTCTCATCCAGTCCGAAGGACTGAGACTGACCTCTCAGCGTTTTGCGCCAGGCTTCACACTCGCTCCTCGCACCTCGAAACGGACCTCATCCATCAAACCGCCTTGCGGATTGCGCAAGCTCAGAACGTGGCGCCCAGGCCACGGCTGCCACCGCGTGAGGGTCGCCGCCCCCAGTCGTTTGCCGTTGAGCCACCATTGCGCCTCGCGATGCGTGGTACGCAAATTGATCCGTTGGGCGTGCGGGGGCATGTCAGGGTCCAGAGCAAAGATGGCCCCCGGCGGTGGCGACTGGATGGCACGCGCGGCCCCCTGCCCTGCCTGAGTCTGCGCCAAAGACCAGATGGCTTGCTCGGTTCCGGCGAGGAACACTTCGTGCCTGGGGGGTTCCACCATTTCCGACTCCGTCGGGTTAATGGAGACATCGAACCTGATCGGCAGACGCACCACGTTGGCCGGACGGACAGGCGCCAAGGATGGCTGGGTGCGGTGCAACTCACGCACCAGAGCGCCCCAGATGGGCGCCGCCCCGGAGACCCCGCTGACGTTACGCATGGGGCTGCCGCTGGCATTGCCCACCCACACACCCACGGTGTAACGACTGGTATAGCCCACACACCAGTTGTCTCGCATGTCCTTGCTGGTGCCGGTTTTGACGGCAGCGAAGCCACGGGTCGCCAGAACACTGTCCAAACCAAAGGTCAACGCCCGGGCCGTGTTGTCTGCCAGGATGTCACTCACCAGGTAAGCGACGTCAGCCGCCAGAACACGACGGGGCTGTGCAGATGTTGACTTGTCTTGCGCAGGCGGTGACGCATGCCATCGCGTCGGTGACCAGATGCCGCCATTGGCCAGGGCGCGATACGCATTGCTCAGGTCGTGCAAGGTGACTTCGGCGCTGCCCAAGGCCAGACCTGGGCCATAGTAGCCGCCGGGCTCGCGCAGGTTCAGCCCCAGATCATTCAGCTGCTGTGCCAATTGGTCGGGGCCCAGCATGGCCCCCGCGCGGACGGCCGGAACGTTCAGGCTGTTACCCAGGGCCGTGCGGACGCTCACCCAACCTCGGAAACGTCGGTCGTAGTTTTGAGGGATGTAGAGGCCGGCTCCCGTTGGCAACTGCACCGGGGCGTCGTGCAACAAGCTGGCTGGCGTGAGCAAGCGCTGCGCAAACGCTTGGGCGTACACAAAGGGCTTCAGGGTGGAGCCGGGCTGACGGCGTGCCAGCACCGCATCGACATGGCTGGCTTGGGACAACTCTCCGCTGCCCCCCACCCAGGCGAGCACCTCACCCGATCGGTTATCGAGCACGATGACGGCACCGTCTTCGACGCCCTGCGAGGACAGTTCTGTCAGATGCTGACGCAGCAGCTCACGCGCAAGACGCTGCCACCGGGCATCCAGGCTGGTGGCGAATTGGGTCGTTGCCGAAGGCGTTTGCTGGATCGCCAACCTTGCGAGATGTGGTGCAAGTTGCTCGCCCAACATGGCTGAGCCCTTTTGCGCCAAGGCGACCGAGGTGAGGAGGTCAATGCCCTGGCAAGAACGTTGCTGCAGGGTGAGCACCTGGCAGGCGCGCCGCACCACCACCCCAGCCGGGGCGTTCGGGCTGCGAACCAGCGCCGCGGCGATCGCGGCTTCCTGCGCGTCCAGGCCACTGGGGTGCTTGCGAAACAAGGTCTGGCTCATGGCGGACAGACCCACCATCTCGCCTCGGAAGGGCACCAGGTTGAGATAGGCTTCCAGAATCTGGCTCTTGTACCAGTGCCGCTCTAGCTGACTTGCATGCCAAGCCTGACTGGCCTTCTGGGTCCAACTTCGACGCGCAGCGCCAAGCGTTTGCGCTTCGCTGAGCAGTCCAGCCAATTGCATGGTGACGGTGGAAGCCCCACGGGTGCGTTGGTTCCAGAGATTGGCCCAGGCACTCCCAGCCACGGCCTGCCAATCCACGCCACTGTGCTGCCAGAATCGCTGGTCTTCCGACAACACGATGGCCGTTCGCATGGCAGGGGACACATCAGCCAGATTCACCCACGGCAGTCGGCGCACCGTCAGGTCGCGCCGCGTGGTGTGCAAGACGTGTCCGTGCCGGTCGAGCAGCATCAGTTCACTGGACTGATGGGTCGCGCGCACTTGCTGAAAGCTGGGCAATGGGGAGGCATGTGCCGATGCCGTGAAGCCGCAGAGGCCCCAGGCCGAGGCCGACAGCGCCAGCACAAATGCGGCCTTGATCAAGGAGAAACCTCCACCACGGCATTGGGGATTTCGCCAAAAGTTTCGGGGGCGTACATGGCCTCAACCCGTGTCGAAGGCAGCTGGAAGCGGCCCGGGTTGTTCAGACGAACCGTGTACTCGACCACATGCCGCCCCTTGGGCAGGTAGTCAAAGTAGGCGCGATAGCCATCAAAGGCCCGCTCAATGTACGTCGGCCAAACACCCTCGCCTCGCTCACCCGCAGCGGCCAATGCACTGTCACGTCCCAAGCCGCTGCCCAGGACTGTGGCGCCACCCGGAACAGGGTCGTTGACGACCACCCAGGTCATGTCGGACTGGGCGTCGATCTCCAAGCGCACGCGCAATACCGTGCCTCGTCCGTATGCCTTGCCGCCTGGTGCGGCCTGAGGACCGACATCTTGAATGCGGATCGACTTGCGGATGGCGTAGCCTGCCTGCAGTGGCGCCTTCAAAGGCACCGCTGCCAAGGCCTGAACGGTCAGCCAGGGGCGACCCGCCCCCTCATGCTGGACCTCCAAGGACGAAACAGCGGCAGTTCGGGATGCCACGGCCGCTGCCCAAGGCAGGCTCAGGTCGCCCTTGTGTGGCCCGCTCGCCCATTGATGGGCGCGAGTCTGACCGCCGAGACTGGCACGCGTCACGCCGCTGACCGGCACCTTCTCGAACCGTTGTGCGAACTTGTCCAGCGCCAGCGAAGCCCACAGGTTGGCATGTGTGCTCAGCCATGCGCCATGACGCTGCCGCGCCAGCGCGCCGACCACCATCCTGGGCAGATCTTCTTGCCAGGCGGGTCGGTTCAACACGGCCAGGATCATGCGTGCTGCATTGGCGTCCGGACTGTCCATGATCCACCACCAGAAGTCATCCGCCTCGGTGGAGAAACCCAGCGTTGTGCCGGCAAAAGTCATGCGACTGCGCAGGACCTGCTCGGCCTCAAGCAGCCTCTGATCTCGCGCGGGCACGGTGGACACACGTTGCAGAATGTTGAACCAGTTGATGAGCGCCGCCGTGGGCCACTGCTGAGGCGCAATCGACACGGTGTCCAGCATGCGGGCATCGGCCCGGCCGTAACGAGACAGGGCCTCGATGGCGGCCAGCCGCCGCACATCGTTCATCACGCTGCGCCGCGGGCCGGCGGGCGACCAAACCTGACGTTGCACACGGCCTTGCACGTAGGCAGCCAGGCCCTGCAGCATGGCCTCGCGGGCCTGGTCTGGCAGTGCAAACCCGGCTTCATGGCTCACGGCCAAGATGTGCGCCGTCAGGTAATCGGTGCCTTGCCCGCTCATGCCGGCCATGGGCGGAAAATAACTGGCCAGACCATCGGCATCCAGGTAACTGGGCAGCTGCCGGGTGATGTCTGCCCACAAGGTGGCGTCATGCAGGCCGACGGCCTTGGCCACCTTTTGCTCCAGGCACACATAGGGATACTGCTGAAAATAGCGACGCAGCCCCGGCAGATCACTGGTCAGTGTGGCTTGCAACCCCAGCTGGATGCCGCCGCGCGCTTGGCGAGTTGTGCCAACTGCATCGGTGAGCGCATCGGCAGGAGGGGCAACCGGCAAACTGTATGGCCCGGTCAATTGGGTGAGCGTGGCTTGCATCACCCGCACGGGCACCGCAGGCATCACCTGCTGCATCAGCTTGACGCGATCACTCACGCCCGCCTTGCCGGAGGCCACGACTGAGCCTTCCCAGTTCAGTTGTCGAACGCCGACGGGCACGTCCACGGGCCAACGCAACTCGCGCGCGCTGTCGGCGGGCAGCTCCACTTCCTGAGAAGGCAAGCTCAGGGTGGCAGCTGCAGCCGCGGTGCCGGCGGCATCGTCACGCTCAGTTTGCGCAGCCAACTTGGCCTGAACACGCAAAGGCTGAGAGGTCGTGTTGCGCAGCGTGAAGATGGCTTCGAAGCGATCCCCCTCACGCACCAGAGGCGGCAGCCCCGGCAGCATCTGCAGATCCTGGGTGATGCGGATGGTGGACGCGCCCGTGCCGAAACGAGAAAGTCCGGAACTGGCCACAGCCACCAGGCGGAAGCTGGTCAACGAATCGTTGATCGGAACCTGAACCAACCCCTCCCCTCGGGCATCCAGTTTGACACTGCCTTGCCAAAGCAAAAGCGTATCGAAGAGCTCGCGTGTGGCGCCAGTGCCCCCGCCACCTCCAGCTGCGACTGCCTTACGGCCGTAGTGACGGCGCCCAACGATCTCGTTCTGAGCGGTGCTTGTCTCCACGCCCCAGGCGCGCTCTTGCAACACAGCATCGAGAAGCTTCCAGGAATCATTGTCGGACAGCGCCAGCAAGGACTCGTCCACCGCGGCAAAAGCGAAGTCGCCTTGAACCGGTTGCCCCTGATGAGTGACACGCACCTTGACCTTGGCTGTCTGACGAACAGCATACTGGAATTTTTCAGGCGTGACGTCCACCTTCAACTCGTGCTCGGCCGTCCCGATGCGCAACGCGGCCACACCCAGCTTGTAGGCTGGCTTGGACAAATCGACCATGGCCGTGGGCGCCTGGTATTCACGCCCCTCGTACCAGAAAGCCTTGGCCCACTCGATGGGAGAACGCCAACCCCACGTGAAGAAGCTGTACCAAGGCACTTCACGGATGCGTCCGCGCAAGGCCATCACGCTGACATACACATTGGGCGCCCAGCTTTGCAGTTCGCCATCCGAGCCCACCTTGGCTTTCGGAATGGGCAACTCGATGACCGGGGCCTTCCCGGTCAGGGTCATCACACGTTGCTCCAAGATGCCTTCGCGCTCGACCGACACCAGCACGGTGGCTTCGCGGAATGGCATGCGCACCTGCAGGCGAGCGGTCTCGCCAGGCTCATAACGCTGCTTCTCCGGCAACACGTCCATCCGGTCGTCGTTGTCCTGACTGAACCACAACTCGCCTTGGCGCGTGACCCAGACGGTGGTGGCCACCTGCACACGGCGTTGGGTACTGTCCTTCGCCTGCGCAATCAACTCGATCTCGCCGGCCTCGTCCAAAGTCGTCTCGCACATCAGCAGCCCACGAGCGTCGGTCGTGCCGCTGCACACCGAGCCCAGGTTCTTCACTTCGGTGCGGTTGTCATAGGCGTAAAAGCCCCCGACGATGCGCTTGCGGGTACTGAAGGTTTGGCTGAGGCGAGCTTGTACGCTCACGTTCTGCCCCTTCAGCGGCTGGCCACGGGTGTCCAAGGCCACCACCTGGAAACGGGTAATACCTTGGGCATCGCCCCCGGTACCAGTCCAACGGGCGCTGCGGATGCCCAGCACCACCGACGATGGCCAAATGGGCACCGAGGTGGCCACGGTCTGGACCTCGCCATTGGGGTCGGTGAAGGTCATCTCGGCGTGCAGCAGGCCAGGGCGAGCGCGTTGCGGCAAGTCCTTCAGCAGCACCTTGGCGGCACCATCTCGGTCGGTGAGCAAGGCCAGCTTGTCCGCCACCACGCGATCGGCACCGGCACTTTCCCCCTCATCGCCCTCGTCTGCATCGTTGGCGTTTCGATCCGGTCTGGCCTGAGGCTCTTGAGGCGCTTCGAAGCTGTAGTCCTCGTAACCCGTGAAACGTGGGGTGCGCTCCTTCAGCACCGCTGTGACCTGAACCGGCGCTTGGGAGACCCCACCGCCTGACAGGTAGCGCAACTGTGCCGACAGCGTGATTTCCCGCGGTGCCAGTTGCACCTCCTTCGGCCCACTCAAGCGAGCGTCCACCAAAGGCAGGCGGAACTCTTCCACCCGGAAGCGACCGCTGCTCAGGCTGCGCCGACCATGACGGGCGTGGCCCTCCAGGCTCACCTCGTACAGCCCCAGCTTGGCCTCCTTCGGTATGCTCCAACTGGACAGGGCCTGCTGACGCGCTTGCCACGTCAGTGGCTGGCTGTATTCCGTGCCACTGCCCACATGGGTGATCTTCACGGTGTCAGGCAGGTGCTCTTTGGGCACAGCGCCCAGACCCGTCCCAGTTTCTGCACGCATGAAGTGCTTCATGGACACGGTTTCGCCGGCCCGCAACAGCGTGCGATCCAGTACCGTGTGGGCTCGCTCGCTGTCGTCCTCGGACGCATGCTCCGGACTGACCGTGGGATGCTGGAAACGCCAGGGCTCAATCCCTTTTTGCCAATCGGTGAACACAAAGGCCAGATCGGTCTTGCCTTGATACGGACCGTCTTTCAAGACCTTGCGGGCGGTCACAAACAGCCCGTCTGACACGAGGCAGTTTGACGCGCGCGAGACGGCGAAAGCCTGCTGTACCTTGGCCAGACCATCTGAGTTGGTGCGCCCCCGCCATAAAGCCATCCCGCGACAGTCATTGATCGCCACCTCGGCATCGGGCACCGGTTTCCCTTTGTCGAGGGAGGTGACCCAAACCGAAGCGTCGTCACGCCCGAGCTTGACGTGCACACCCATGTTGCTCACCAGCACCCCGGTGCGCACATACATGGGGGCCTTGCGTGCCAGCAGGCTGGTCCCCAGTCGAACCGAGCTGAGCTCGATGACGTGATAGCCAGGCCCCTGCACGGGGATGCCCACCACCTCGAACGGTCGTGGGTCCTTCGCATCGGCGGCGGGCACAGTCAGCTTGCGGGCCTCTTTCACGCCGCCGAGCAGTGACAGCTCACGGGTCCCAATGCGCCTCTCCCGCTGGTATCGCTGCGGCTTGCCCTCCTCATCGGTCTCGCTCACCCACTCCATCCATTCAGACTTGGGTCGCCCCAGCTCCTGGGCGCTGAAACTGGACTCGTGGTAGCGACGCACCTTGGCCATCCAACGCAAGATTTCCGCATCGCTGTGGACCGACTGCGTGCGCACGCCCAAAGACGCGTCGACCCCTTGGATGGTCAGCGATTTCTCGACATGGCGCACGGTCACCGGCACCAGCGGCGGCTGCCCAGGGTCCCCCATGAGCTCAATGACGCCAAACGGCGCCGCGGCAAACTTCGCCAGAGGCGGCATGCTCGATGTCGCGACCTTCAAAGGAAAGGCACCCGCGTTGGCCAATGCGCGGCCACTCTCGTCGCGCAAATCCTTGGGCAACGCCACCGTGAAGGCACTGGACTCAGGCAACGGGGGCTGAAAACGCACCTCACTCACCGTATCGTCGCGTTCGTCCTTGCTCCAAAAAGGCGCAATGGCAGCCCCTGAGGCGGGCTGCAGACGGATCTGCTGTGCCAGCGTGCGACGTACGGGCGCAGACAGCTTCACCGTCATCGGCCGCAGCGGCAAACAAGGACTTTGCGCCCGTTCGCGCTCGCAACTGAATTCGGCCACGAAGGCAGTGCGCACCTGGAAGTCAAACACCTGCGGCTGCCGCGTGACGATGCCGGGCGCCCCCCGGGAGGCAATGCCTGGCCCCCACACCAGCTTCATGCGAGCGCCGGCGGGCAAGGGGCGCTGACAGCGCAACAGCACACGGCTTGCAGCCTCAGCCCCCGTGATGCCCTGCTCTTGCACCACAGCAGCCAAGGGGGCGCCGCGCACCACAACCACAGGCAATCGCTCGCCCAGCCCCTCCACCTCGCAGTGTGCATGTTGGCTCACGCTGGCCTCATCCGCGGCCCCGGTCAAGGTCAGGAAGAAATGCGTGTCCTCCTCAATCTCGCCCCCACTGGGCTCGATGTCGCGCACTGCGGGTCCGCCTGTCTGGAACAGGTAGGACGTGGGCTGCAGCGCCCCGGCCTCTTTCAACTTGGGCATCCACCCTGAACGGGGGGCCACCACACAGCGCACCCCAGGACCCAGGTCTTCCGCGAAGTCATACACCCAGACCTTGTCGGTCGCCCATCGCCCTCCTCCTGGCGGCACCGTCCCCTGACACTGGACGGTGAACGGATCATCGTGCCGCAGGTCCCCGAGCGGCGTCACGGGCTGGGCGAAGGTGATGCGAATCTGGCGAACCTGAGCCACCTCGCCCTGGGGCGACATCTGCCGCACCGAGGCAGCTTGCGCGGGCAAGGTCCCCAGCACCCCGAGCGTCCCCAATCCGACAGCAACACGCCAACCCAGTTGCCAAATGCGGTGTCTCACGTTCATGGGGACGCTCTCATTTTTTATGACGATGATTGGCCGGCAGTCTAGCGAGGCCCGGTGACAGCGCCCACCCCATCATGGGCGTATGAAAGGCGGACAACGCCAAGCGCAGAGACGCTGCCGTCCAGGCTGACACACGGGAATCAGGCGCGCAAAACGCGCAGTGCCTGATCCAGATCTGCGATCAGATCCTCCACCCGCTCCAAACCGATGGCCAAACGCACCAACGTGCCTTGCTTCCCGGCCAGAGGTCCGTACTGGCGCATGCCCTGCAGTTCATAAGGCATGACCAGACTGAGCGGGCCGCCCCACGAGTACCCAATCTTGAACAATTTCAGCGCGTCCACGAATGCCTCGACGCGGTCTTGCGTGAAGTGCTGCGCCTCGAACACCATGGACACCAGCCCACCCGCCGCGCGGCAGGTCTGCGACCAGTGCGCATGCCCGGGAGAGTCGGGCAAAGCGGGATGCAACACCTGCGAGATCTCAGGCCGCTCGATGAGCCACTTCGCGATCTGACGCGTGGACGCATCGTGGGCTGCGTAACGCACGGCCAAACTGGGCAAGCCGCGCAGCACCAATTCGGCGTCGTTCGCCCCCACCCCCAGCCCCAGCCGCATGTGGGTCATCTTCATGCGGTGGTGCAAGGTCGCATCGCGGGTGACGACAGCCCCCATCAACACATCGCCACCGCCCGAGGGGTACTTCGTCAGCGCGTGAATCGTCACATCCACGCCGAAAGCCTCGCCTTCCGGCGTCTGCCCCAATCGGAACGCGTCAAACGCCAAACCGGCGCCCCAAGTGTTGTCCAGCACGGTCACGACCTGCGGGTGGGCACGGGCGACCGCCAGCAGACCGGCCAGATCAGGAAACTCCAGCGTCACGCTGCCGGCCGCTTCCAGCCAGACCAGCTTGGTTCGCTCGGTGATCTGTGCCGCCAGCGACGCCGGATCCTGTGGGTTGTACACCCGGTGCGTGATACCCCAATGGGCCAGTTCACCGCGCGCAAAATCCTTGCCCGGGCCATAGGCGTTGTCAGGGATCAGCACCTCGTCGCCTGAACGCAGCAGCGCCATGTCCACCAGCGCAATGGCCGCCAGGCCGGAGGGGACCAGCAAGGTCTGCAAGCCACCTTCCAGCGTGGCCAGACGCTCTTCCAGCGTGAAGGTGGTGGGGGTGCCGTGCAGGCCGTAGGTGTAGCCGCTCTTGTCCTTCCACTGCCGCGTCTTCAGGGCAGCGGTGTTCTCGAAAATCACCGTGGAAGCTTTGTGCACCCCTGGTTGCACCGTTTCGAACCCGCCGGGGGGCTGGTAAGGGTGGTGAATCAGGGCCGTGGCCACATCGTTCAGATGGGCCGGATCACCCGTTGGCAGGGAGGACAGGGAGGCGTTGGCAGGTGTGCTCATGCGGGGATGCTAATGCACCCGCCGCATGAAAGAGGCCGCAAGCCATCCCGGCTGGGCCGACAACGTACGGACCCAACGCGCCGATCAGATCGGCTGACCGATCAGGTCATGCCCTTCCACGGCCACGATGCGGGCCTTGGTGAACTCACCCACCTTCAGCGTCTTGCTGGCCTTCTGGGGCGGCAGCAGGCGCACCGTGCCGTCGATCTCAGGCGCATCGGCATAGGTACGACCCACACCGCCCTTGCGGCCCAAGGCTGGCGCACTGTCGACCAGCACCTGCATGGTGGCGCCGACACGGCGTTGCAGCTTGGCGATCGACACCTCTTCGGCCACGGCCATGAAGCGGGCACGACGCTCTTCGCGCACCTCGTCAGGCAAGGCGCCTTCCAACTCGTTGGCCGGCGCGCCTTCGATCGGCGAGTAGGCAAAGCAGCCGGCACGGTCGATCTCGGCCTCGCGCAGGAAGTCCAGCAGGTACTGGAACTCCTCTTCCGTCTCACCAGGGAAGCCGGCAATGAAGGTCGAGCGCACGACGATTTCCGGGCAGATCTCGCGCCAGCGACGCAGGCGGTCGAGGTTCTTTTCACCGTTGGCCGGGCGCTTCATGCGCTTGAGCACATCGGGGTGGGCGTGCTGGAACGGCACATCCAGGTACGGCAGGATCAGACCTTCGGCCATCAACGGCACGATCTCGTCCACGTGCGGGTAGGGGTAGACATAGTGCAGGCGTACCCAGGCACCGTGCTCACGCGCCATCTCGCCCAACTGTTTGGCCAGGTCGTACATGCGAGTCTTGACCGGCTTGCCGTCCCAGAAACCGGTGCGGTACTTGACGTCCACGCCATAGGCACTGGTGTCCTGGCTGATGACCAGCAACTCCTTCACGCCCGACTCGAACAGGGCCTTGGCCTCACTCAGCACATCGCCAATCGGGCGCGACACCAGATCGCCCCGCATGCTGGGGATGATGCAGAAGGCACAGCGGTGGTTGCATCCCTCGCTGATCTTCAGGTAAGCGAAGTGCTTGGGCGTGAGCTTGATGCCCGCCACACCACGCGCCTCGGGCACCAGGTCAATGAAGGGGTCGTGGGGCTTGGGCACATGGATGTGCACCGCGTCCATCACTTCCTGGGTGGCGTGCGGCCCGGTCACGGCCAGCACCTTGGGGTGCACTTCCTTGATCAGGTTGCCGCCATCTGCACCCGCCTTGGCCCCCAGGCAGCCGGTGACGATCACCTTGCCGTTCTCGGCCAGCGCCTCACCAATCGTGTCCAGGCTTTCCTTGACCGCATCGTCGATGAAACCGCAGGTGTTGACGATGACCATGTCGGCCCCGTCATAGGTCTTGCTGGTTTCATACCCCTCCGCACGCAGTTGCGTGAGGATCAATTCGGAGTCGGTCAGGGCCTTGGGGCAACCGAGTGAAACGAAGGCAATCTTGGGCGCCACGGCCGAGCCCGCAGCCGTGGAGGGTGTGTGTTCAGAACTCATGGGGCGAGATTGTCCGGCAAATCGGCCGCGCCCGACAGGAATTCATGCACAAGCCCCTGTATTCCGAGGCGGGCGCAGATCAATCTCCGCAGAACAAACGGCACTTGGGTTTCAGCTTGAAATCGGCCAGAAACTTGTTGAAAGTTGCCTGATCCAGTGGCGCGTAATGCAACTTGGGCGCCAGGTAACGCACCAGCCAGTACTCGTTTTCGTGGATGAAGCCGATGGACTGGCTCACATACTCCAGCCCCCAACTGTTGAAGCTGCGCGTTTCGAGTTTGAAGGCGTCCACGCCATCCAAGGTGACAGGCCGAATGGCGATGCGCTCCACCGTGCCGGGCAAGGGCTTGCCGTGATCGACCGGGAACAGCGCCAGCACACCCTCCTTTTCCTCGTCCTGGTAACGAGCGAGGTCCAGCTCGTTCTCCCGGAAGCCGCGCAACTGCAGTGTGGCCAGCTCGCTGGGCGCAGCATCGGGCTTCAGTGTGACCCCTGCAAACGCCTCGTCCAGCTCATGGTGCGTCACACTGATCTGCTGCAGGAAAAGGCCATCACGGGTGATCAGCAACACATCACTGTCGGTGGGCGCGCGCTTCCAACCTTCGGGCAAGGTCGCCACGTAGGCCCGTGCGGGCCCTTCAAAGCGCGCTTCTTTGCGGATGTTCTGCCATTTGGGTGCACACCCGGCGCTCAACACTGCGATCGCCAGCAGCGTCACCCATGTCTTGATGCTCATTTCGAGGCCTCACTCAGTTTCTTGTCAATTTGTCGCAGATGCTGCTCGACGAATCCGCGCTCATCCCCTTCGGGCACAAACCTCAAGACTTTGCCCAAATGCTCTTTGGCCTCGGCCCATTGACCCCGTCGATAAGACAGGTTGCCGAGCAGCTTCCACATCCGAACGTCCTCTGGATGCTGAGCCAACAACTCTTGAGCCAAGGCCAAGCCCTTGTCCTGCAGGGCAGGGTCATTGGTCGCCGCGTATCCTTCTGCCAGCAAAGCACGTACACGCTCAGGCAGCTTCCATGCCTGTCGCGGGCGCTCGATGTTGCGCATCAATCGTCGGTATCGCCCCGCCTCCAACTCGGCCTCCAGCAGAGGCATCACAAGCGGCACGATCGCCTGGTGATAAGCGACCTCTTCAGTGCCAGAGGCGTCAGGCGCAGCCGACTTGGCACTCGCCCTCTCAGGTGCGAGCTCTGGCAATCCGGGCTCCAATCCATCAGGCACCACCGCGACCACATTGCTGGACGACAACACCACGACCACATCGGGCTTGACGCCCGCCCCACCCGATTCAGGTTGCACATCAGAGGCATTACCGGGCACGCCCCCCGCTGCCTGCGGGACCATCGGGGCGGTTGCGGCGACGGTGAGAGTCTGAGGAGAGGCCATCAACGCCGGAACAGCGCCTGCAGCAGGCCCATCCACTGCGGCCACCGTCGCCGGCAGAGTGCCGGGCACACCCGCCTCGCTTCGCCCCTGAAGTTCGCGCTCAAACTCTGCCAAAGCCTTCAACCGGTCCGACAAGCGATCTTCATTGGCATAAAAGACGGAGAACTTCTTCTCATCCAGCACGGCCTCGTCATACAGACGCTGCATCACGCGCCGGTAGACCTCGGTTGACCCGTGCTTCTGCTGGATGAAGGCCATCGCATACCGATCCGACTCCTCCTCCAACGCATCCCTGAAACCGAAAATCGAGGATTTGACGACCATCCCGATCCCAGTCACCGACATGCTGCGAAAGAAACTGTCCGCCAGAATCTCCCTGAGTCGGTTCAGCCGGTCTTGCAAGATCTCGCGCCCGCTCGTGAGCAGCATCTCCTGCGACAGACTGGCCACGCTCTTGGCCAAATCCATCACACCCACCCCGGTGGCAATCTTGGAGGCGATGTCTGCGGCATCCAAGGCGGTAGAGGCGATCACCTTCGCACCAGCCCCCATGCGCGCCGCATGCACTGTGCGCACCGTGTGTCGGTGTGTGAAGTGCGCAATCTCACGAGCCAGAATCACCTGCAACTCGTCCTCCGAGTCGAGACGGAGCAACATGCCGGCACTCAGGTAGATGTCCCCATTCGCACTGGTGAACGCGAGCACATCGGCCTGATCAATCACAAACACAGTGACCTTGCGTGACAACTCCGGCCAGTGCTTCGTCAACACACCGCGCACCAGGCGCTGCATGGTCTCCACGGCTGGCGACGGCTTGCCGCGAATGAACTGCCCGCGCAGCAACTCGGCCTCGTCCCACAAACGCTCTTCCAGCTCATCAGCAGCCTGAATGCTGGCCGCATCCGGAAACGGGTCATAGCCCACCAGCGCGTGCGCTGACAGGGCGCTCATGCCCCAGGCTGCGACGAACACCCAAGACCATGCCCACGGCCGTGCCATGCTCAACGCCCCTCGCGAGATTTCAGCGAACGACGGAAATCTGACAGCACCGCTTCGGCCATCTCCTTCACGTCTTCTTCATCGGTCAAGGCCTTGCGGTTGGCCATGTCGCTGTCGAACATCAGGACATTGCCCGTCGCGACGTCGATCACGCCCAACACCACGGCGGCGGGCTGCGCGCTGAGCGACTCCCCGACCGGCAACACCGAGGTGATCGCATCGAACACCTTGCGTGAAGTGCTGCGAACCTTGTCCTTGCCAACCACCAACAAAGCCGTATCCAGTTGATGCCTGCGCGCCACATCGGCCATGCCGGCACCCAGGGTGTAGTCAAAGTAGTCTGCCTTGGTTGACCACGCGTCCACGGTCTTTTCCTTGACCAGCAGCATCTGGCTAACCATCGTGGCGAACAGGGCTCGGTGTTGCAAGACCAACGCTTGGTCTTCTTCGCTCAAGTCGTCAAAGCTGACCAGCTGGAAAGTCTGCTGAGCACGCCCAAGATCCTGCACATGCGCCGCGAGGGCCTTGGCGGCCTTTTTCTCTGCCGACACCACACGCTCTTCGGTCTTGCCGAAGGTCACCTCGGTGATCACGAAATCGGCTGGGACCACCAGCACCCGCCGGGGCGCATCCGACCTGCCTCCAGCCAGCTCAGACCGAACAATGCCGCGTGAGCCACACCCGGCCAAACACACCAAGATCAACAGGGCACATGCCCAACGTCCCCACCGTGTCTCTGCAAAGTGACGCATCTTTTTTCATTCCCCACAGACTGACGTCGACCACCCCGTTCACCCGGATCAGACCGCTCAATCTGCACAACAAATTTGAACGATCAAATGTAACTGCGCGTGCCATCCATGGCACCTCACACCCACTTGCGTGAACCAAAAGGCGGTCTGATGTCACACAGACAGTGCTTGTCCGCACGCTACAATGGGCGCCTGTCAGGAGAGAGCCACGCCCCGAGCGAGGCCGCCGAAGGCGCAGGACCCCACAACGCGAGTTGACGGCCCGAACGCTCAGGCAAAAGGACTGGCAGGCATGGCGGCTTTCGAGCCCCCATGATCCTCACTGGAGAGAGTCCGGAGGCTGGCACCACGTGACAGCGAGCCAGGCCACCGAAGGGGCAAGCCCACAACGCTGCAACATGGTTGCAGCGAGGGGTCAATCTCTCAGGTAAAGCGGACAGAGAGGGCAGCACCGACCGGCAACACACTGGCCCAGCCAGCGCAGCGCATGTCGGATCCACTCAGATTGCCCTCCACTGGCTTCCAGGCCAGACACCGCCATGTCCGCTGACCTGCTCAAAACGCCCCTGCACGCCCTGCACATCGAACTAGGCGCCAAGATGGTTCCCTTCGGGGGCTACGACATGCCCGTGCAGTACGCCACCGGCATCCTCAACGAACACAAGCACACCCGCGCCGCCGCCGGCCTGTTCGACGTGTCCCACATGGGCCAGGTCCTGCTCAAAGGCGATGGCGCTGACGCGGCACTCGAATCGCTCGTCCCGGTCGACATCGTAGATCTGCCGGTGTTCAAGCAGCGCTACGCCCTGTTCACCAACGAGCAAGGCGGCATCCTCGATGACCTGATGGTCACCCGCCGTGAAAACGACCTCTTCGTGGTCGTCAACGCCGCGTGCAAGAACCAGGACATCGCCCACATGCAGCAGCACATCGGCGCCCGCTGCACCGTGCAGCCTCTGCCTGACCAAGCTTTGCTGGCGCTGCAAGGCCCCCAAGCCGTCACCGCCCTCGCGCGCCTCAATGCCGACGTGCAAAAGCTGGTGTTCATGACCGGCGCCCACGTCGTGCTGGACGGCATCGACTGCTTCGTCACCCGCTCGGGCTACACCGGCGAAGACGGCTTCGAGATCTCGGTGCCTGCCGACAAGGCCGAACAACTGGCCCGCGTGCTGCTGGCCCAGCCTGAAGTCAAGCCCATCGGCCTGGGTGCCCGCGACACCCTGCGTCTCGAGGCCGGCCTGTGCCTCTACGGCCACGACCTCGACCCCACCACCACCCCCGTCGAAGGCAGTATCACCTGGGCCATCCAGAAGGTGCGTCGCGCTGGCGGTGCACGCGCCGGTGGCTACCCTGGCGCCCAGACTATCGACACCCAACTGGCCAACGGTGCCACCCGCAAGCGCGTCGGCCTCATCAGCAACGAGCGCATGCCTGTGCGTGAAGGTGCCAAGGTCGTCACCGCCGACGGCACCGAAATCGGCGTGGTCACCAGCGGCTCGCCCAGCCCCAGCCTGGGCCAGCCCATCGCCTTGGCCTACGTGCCCCCAGCCCATAGCGCGGTCGGCACCGAGTTGTTCGCCGTCGTGCGCGACAAGCGCGTCGCCATGACCGTGACCACCCTGCCCTTCGTGCCCAACCGCTACTACCGCGGTTGAGCGACGCATCCCCGCAAGTTCGCGCTTCTGTCGCCAAAAACGCGCCGAAGGGCTGAGATACTCATGCCCGTTCGGCAAACCAACCTTTTTCCATTTTCAGGACGTCTCCCATGACCATCAAGTACACGCCCGACCACGAATGGCTGCAAATCGAAGCTGACGGCACCGCCATCGTCGGCATCACCCACCACGCACAAGACGCCCTGGGCGACGTCGTGTTCGTCGACCTGCCTGCCGTGGGCACCACCTTCAACCCCAAGGACGTAGCCGGTGTGGTCGAGTCCGTGAAGGCTGCCGCCGACGTCTACATGCCCGTCACCGGCGAAATCACCGAAGTGAACGAAGCCCTGCGCGACGACCCCTCGCTGGCCAACAGCGACCCCACCGGCGCAGGCTGGTTCTTCAAGGTCAAGCTCAGCAACCCCGCTGAACTCGACGCCCTGATGGACGCCACCGCCTACGACGACCTGCTCAAGAACGCCTGAGCCTCGTCTGACGCCATCGCGCCCTGCGATGGCCTCTGCCCCGCACCCCAACCGTGCGGGGCCGCACTCCCTGCTTGACGCCGTTGCCCACCATGCCGAACACCGCCCTGCCCACCCTCGCCGAACTTGAGAACGCGAACGAATTCCAGGCCCGCCATCTGGGCCCTTGGGACGAAGAACAAGCCCAGATGCTCAGCGCCATCGGCGTGGCATCGCGTGAAGCGCTCATGGAAGGCATCGTGCCGGCCAGCATCCGCCGCACCGCCCCGATGGATCTGCCCTCGCCCGTCACCGAAGCGCAGGCACTGGCCGAGCTCAAGACCATCGCGCAGCAAAACAAGGTGATGCGCAACTTCATTGGCCAAGGCTACTACGGCACCCACATCCCCGGCGTCATCCTGCGCAACATCCTCGAGAACCCCGCCTGGTACACCGCCTACACGCCCTACCAGGCCGAAATCTCGCAAGGCCGCATGGAAGCCCTGGTCAACTTCCAGACCATGGTGACCGACCTCACCGGCATGGCCATTGCCAACGCCTCCATGCTGGACGAAGCCACGGCCGCCGCCGAAGCCATGACCCTGGCCGCCCGTGGTGGCAAGAGCAAATCCACCCGCTTCGTCGTCTGCCACGACGTCTTCCCGCAGACGCTGGAAGTGATCCAGACCCGCGCCAAGCCGCTGGGCATCACCGTGGACCTGGTGCACGCCAGCAACCTCGCAGCCCACCTGGAGTCCAACGACTGCTTTGCCGCGCTGCTGCAATACCCCGGCGTCAACGGCCAGATCCGTGACCTGCGCCCCCTCATTGATGCCCTGCATACCAAGGGTGCGCTGGCCATCGTCGCCGCCGACCTGCTGGCCCTCACCCTGCTGACCCCGCCCGGTGAACTCGGCGCCGACATCGCGCTGGGCACCACCCAACGCTTCGGCATGCCCATGGGCAATGGCGGCCCTCACGCCGCTTATCTGGCCACCAAGGACGAGTTCAAGCGCTCCATGCCCGGCCGTCTGGTCGGCGTGAGCGTCGACAGCCACGGCGACACCGCCTACCGCCTGGCCCTGCAGACCCGCGAACAGCACATCCGCCGCGAAAAGGCCACCTCGAACATCTGTACCGCCCAGGTGCTGCCGGCCGTGATTGCCAGCATGTACGCGGTCTACCACGGCCCGGCAGGCCTGAAGCGCATCGCCCTGCGCGTGGCCACCTACACCGCCATCCTGGCCGAAGGCCTGAAGGCACTCGGCCGCAAGCTGGTCCACGACACCTACTTCGACACCGTCCACGTGCTGGCCGAGGATCGCGAAGCCGTGATGGCCAAGGCCGTGGCCATGGGCATCAACCTGCGTGATGCCAGCGCCGACAGCGTCAGCATCTCGCTGGACGAAACCACCACCCGCAACGACATCATCGACCTGTGGACCGTGCTGGCCGGCGACAAGGCCTTGCCCTCCTTCGCCGCCTTCGAACACGGCATGCCCCTGGGCCTGCCCGCTGCCCTGCGTCGCACCAGCACCTTCCTGACGCACCCGGTGTTCAACACCCACCACAGCGAAACGGAAATGCTGCGCTACATCCGCGCCCTGTCCGATAAGGACCTGGCGCTGGACCGCACCATGATCCCGCTGGGCTCGTGCACCATGAAGCTCAATGCCACCAGCGAGATGATCCCCATCACCTGGCCGGAATTCGCCCACATCCACCCCTTCGCCCCGCGCGACCAGCTCAAAGGCTACGAGCTGCTCAACGAGCAACTGTGTGCCTGGCTGTCGCAAGCAACTGGCTACGCCGGCATCAGCCTGCAACCCAACGCCGGCTCGCAAGGTGAATACGCGGGCCTGCTGGTCATCAAGGCTTACCACGAGTCGCGCGGCGAAGGCCACCGCGACATCTGCCTGATCCCCGAGTCCGCCCACGGCACCAACCCTGCCAGCGCCCAGATGGTTGGCATGAAGGTGGTGGTCACCAAGTGCGACGCGCAAGGTAACGTCGACCTCGACGACCTGAAAGCCAAGTGTGAACAGCACAGCGCCAACTTGGCCGCGGTGATGATCACCTACCCGTCCACCTACGGCGTGTTCGAAACCCGCGTCACCGAGTTGTGCAAGCTGGTTCACGAACATGGCGGTCGCGTCTACGTCGACGGCGCCAACATGAACGCATTGGTGGGCTTGGCTGCTCCCGGTCAGTTCGGCGGTGATGTCAGCCACCTGAACCTGCACAAGACCTTCTGCATCCCGCACGGCGGTGGCGGCCCTGGCGTCGGCCCCGTCTGTGTGGTCGAAGACCTGGCCCCCTTCCTGCCCGCCCACCGCTCGGCCGGTGTCGGCAGCGATGTTCAAGTTGGCGCCGTGTCGGCTGCCCCCTTGGGCAATGCCGCCGTGCTGCCCATCAGCTGGATGTACATCCGCATGATGGGCGCCGAGGGTTTGAAGACCGCCACCGAAGTGGCCATCCTCAACGCCAACTACATGGCAGCCCGTCTGGCTGACCACTACGACATCCACTTCAGCGGCGGCAGCAGCACCATCAAGGGCGGTGGCGTGGCCCACGAGTGCATCTTGGACCTGCGTCCTCTGAAGGAAACCAGCGGCGTCTCCGCCGAAGACGTGGCCAAGCGCCTGATCGACTACGGCTTCCACGCCCCCACACTGAGCTTCCCGGTGGCGGGCACCTTGATGGTCGAGCCCACCGAGAGTGAATCGCAGGCGGAGCTGGACCGCTTCTGCGACGCCATGATCGCCATCCGCGAAGAGATTCGCCTGGTCGAGCAAGGCAAGCTGCCGCAGGACGACAACCCGCTGAAGAACGCCCCGCACACGGCCGCCAGCCTGCTGAAGGCGGAGTGGCCGCATGCGTATAGCCGCGAGTTGGCCGCCTACCCGGTAGCCAGCCTGCGCAAGCAGAAGTACTGGTCGCCGGTGGGTCGAGTCGACAACGTGTACGGCGATCGCAATCTGTTCTGCTCGTGCGTGCCAGTCAGTGATTACAACTGATCAAAACCCACCGCCAGCTCAAAACACAAAAGGCCCCGAGAGGGGCCTTTTGCTTGGGTTCAACGCTCTTTTCAGAGCAAGACCCGACGACTCAGATACTTCAGGCCTTGCGGCGGGTCGCAGCACCGGCACCGAGCAAACCCAGGGCGATCAAAGCCAGGGCACCTGGCTCAGGAATCGCATTGCCCTTGACCGAGCCAGTCGAGGCAACAGTCCAGCCCAAGCTAGAAGCTGCGCCATTGGCGTCGTTGTAGGTCACATCAAGGAACAGGTCGCGCTTGTTGCCGTTGGCATCAGTCAGCTTGTTCGTGTTGAAGTTGTCATAAGCAGCCCCACCCGTCACATCCAAAAATGCCTGACCAGCACCAGCGAAAGTCGAGGTGTTGTAGGTGGACATATAGCTGGTCGTCGCATTTCCGGCCAGAACCGCACCCGTCGCAAACACTGCACTGAGCCACAGGTTGGCAGGGTTGTCAGTGATGCCAGGATACAGGCCCGTCACGAGATCAACGCCAGCACCATTGGGGCCCAACGCAGGGTTGTAGTCCGAGGCGTTCTTGTACAGATTGACAAAACCACCGATCGACAGAGCGGTCGTGGTGCAACTACCAGTGATGATGCTGCACTGAGTGTCCACAGTTTGGTCCAGCAAACCACCGAACACACCTGTCAGATAACCGTCCGTACCCTTGGTGAAGATCGTTTGACCAGTACTGGTGTTCGTGATCAGGGCGACGGAGAAAATACCAGCAGTGTCAAAACTGCCAACGCCCGTACCGCCCAGCGAAGCAGCATCGCAAGCAGCAGGGTCGTTCACGCAAGGCGTGCTGGTCGTCGCGCTATAGCCAACGTTGCCAACGTCGTAATTGTCGATGGTGATTTTGATGTCACCAGCAGAAATGACAAACGCATTGGCCGAGCCAACGGCGCTGGCAGCCAAAGCCACGGCTGTCAATGCGTGTTTGATTGTGGACTTGATCATGAGACCTCCTGGGTGATTGAACGCTTCCAACGCCTACAACCAAGCAGTCTTCATGCCAACCCCAAAACGATGATTAAGTCATTGATTTATTTGAACTTTATTGACAGCCTGGTCGATCGCATCATAGGCATGTCAAAAAAATCGACATCAACCTGCTGGCGCATCCATGTACGCAAACTTCCGCTCATGGTCTAGCAGGGGGCGCCATGGGAAAGCCGTCGCCGCCAACGCTTCGGCCTGGAGCGGTGTCTGCCAACGTTCCCGCAGCATCACGGTCAGCCGATTTGAGAGAAAAGCCAAGTCGGACTCGGCGTCTGGACGAGCCTGGAAGACAACCCGCATGGGACCACGTTCGTCCATCAAGATCTTGAAGGCCCCCGTCAAACGGTCAGCAACAGCGTGGTCACGATACAAGCACTCTTTAACCCCCTCGACAGAGGGCAATCCAGCGAGCTGATCCTTGATTCGCCCCTTCACCGCAATCATCGGCAACCAAGGGGGAGCGCCGCCCGACTGGATCGCGAGTGCACGAGCCTCCTCCTCGCTCAACAAGCGTGCCATGTCACCTGTGGTGTAACGCGGCAGAGGAATCACAGCCTGCTGGTCCAGCATGGTCACGCACATCTCCCCATACCCGTCTTCATCCGGGTTGAGCACCTCAATGAACGAGCGCAACGGGTTGTAGCAAAACAAGGACGGAATAGACGCGATGCCATCGCGACACCCTAGCGCCTGCGCGACACGAGCATCGCGAACTGCTGCGCGGCGCATGCGAATGGTTTCACGCGTCTCAAACAGCAGGTTCAGCCCCAACTCCCCCACGCCGAACGAACTGCCAATCAGACGGCTGTCGTCGACGTCCAGATCGATGCCCATGCGCGACGCGATGTAATCTCGCTGAGCCTCCACCAAGATCTCTTCGCCGATGATCACACTGGTGTTGAGCGCCTTCCAGTCAACGCCCGCGACCTCCGCCTCCTCCAGCAACGCTCGGATGAAGAGTGGATCGGTGCACAGCACTGTTTGCTGAAACTTCGGTCCAACATCCCGAAGAATCGAGCATGCCATGTCCTGCCGGACACTCACATTGGCCACGGCAACGGCCTTAGAGCGAAACACCACTCCCATTGGCAAGCAGTTCACCAACAGCGTGGAACGCCGGTCAACGTCGAAAACATCCTGAAGACCCAGGTCGATGTCAAACCACCCCTCTTCGTGCTGATCACGCGCAGTCAACCGGAACCCGAAACTGCGCCCGCCGCGTCCGGAACTGGTGAGCACGTCCGCCAATTCCTGAGCAGGAACGTCACGTGCCAACTCGTTCAGTGCAAAACGTCCAAATGTGTTCTGCTTTGTGAGAACCGGCAATTGAGCCCATTCAGCTGACTCGGCTGGAGTGTGACCACACCCATGCTCCCGCAGCAAGACACGATAGGCAGCACTGTGTTGCGCCGCCAATGGAATCATGCCCATCGCCCTGCGCCGCGATTGAGCCAGCATTTTTTGCCTGTCCATTCCCCGCCCCATCTTCAAGATGAGTCGACGGAGTCCCCGCAACGCGCCATCGGGCAGCAACGATAACCAGCCCATTGCTCAATCAGGACTTTGCAACCATTCCAGCAAGGCGGGCGCCGAGTTGCTCAGGCCATCTTCCAGTTGACGCAGATCTCCCAAGAAGGGAGCGACCGGACCATAGTAGTCCGTGTAAGGACCAATCTGCTGAAAACCAAAATTCATACCTGCCAAGGCATTGGCCAGATAACGCTCCATCGCGGCGTACCAATAGCGAATGTCGTGCTGCAGGCTGTACTGATACATCTGCCGATACATGCACAGCAGGATCTGAGGCGAACTGACCCGACGCTCATGATCGGACAAGTGCTCTTCATTCACCGTCACGCCGGACACCTTGTCCCCACGGCGGCGGCGGTAGCGAGATGACACCATCAGGCGACTGATTTCGGCAGACTTGTCTGCAGGCGGCAAGGACACTCCCTCAAGCAACTGCACACAGTGGGTCTGAAATGGGAACGTCTGAATGGCATCCGGATGTACCAAACGCACGTAACCGGCCATTTCACCCTGAAGGTTCAGCGCGACGAAGTGAGACGAATGCACATCACAATCATCTCGTTCACGACCGTCTGGATAATCATCGACATCCAGGTAATGGCATTCCACACAGTAGACCTGATGGCGAAGCTGATACACCTTGTCCATCAAGCCGGCATCCTCGACTCGCCTCACCTCTCGTCCGGTGAAGAACGGGGCGAAATTCACGGGCTCTGCAGTGAGTGCGCTCATGGCAAACCATCTTTCAGGTGAAGTGGCCAGCGAATTCATTCAGGCAACTGGCGATCCCCAGGGACGGCGCCTGCAACAGGCAAGACAACCACCCCGTCCAAACGATCATCCCACTCGACCGACAGCCAAAGTGTAACGGGTTGTGTGCAACACGTTTAAGCAGCAATGTAAAGCAAATTTCTCACGAAATACACCACTACTTACTTCAACAGCACATCTCTGGGGTGAGCACGGCCTCTAAGAGGCTCGGATGCCCCACGCTGAGTTGAGCCGGCAAGACGTGCAAATCAATCAGGTAAGGTGCCACGGGCCCGTAGTAATCCGTCACCGGGCCAATTTGCCGAAATTCGACCCCCAACATGCGCTGCAACACGCGCACCAGGGATCGCTCCATGGCGGCATACCAATAGCGAACGCCTTGGCGAACGCTTCGCATGTACATCTGCCGGAACATGCTGCACAAGATCTCGGGGGACCGGTCAGGCTGACGTCGATGTGTTGCGCTCACCATCAACCGGCTGATCTCCACCGATTGATGGGTGGGTGGCAAGGCGATGCCTGGGTACAGCGCGTCGCAATGCGCTTGAAATGGGAAAGACCCAGCCGCGTCCGCACAAACCAAACGCACGTAACCGGCCAGACCACCGTCTCTGCCGCAGCTTGCAAAGTGAAAAGACCGCAGGTCGTGTTCGTCAGCCTCATACCCTTTCGGATAGTCAATGGCATCCAAAAAACCTTGCTCCAGGCAATAAACCTGAAACCGCAGCTGGTGAATCTGACGCATCAAGGCTGCGTCATGTGATGGATCTACTTCGAGAGCTTGGAATCCCGACAGTTGAGGATTCTGTTCCGTCGCGTCAAGGCTCATCGTCGCTCTTCGGTTGTTCCTGGCACAGCCACCCCAGAACACATTGACAGATGCCTTGCGGCCGATCAGTCGCGAGGCATCACTCAATGCACTCGATCGTGTTCCACTCAGTGCATGATCCCACCAAAGAGGGCCCCCCTTGTAACAGCAAGTGTCATGCTCCATCGCACGCATCGAGCGCTGCCGCCCACCGCCCACTCTGTCAACGCTTGCGCTTACGTGCTGGCTTTGCTACGCCGGCTGGCTTTACCCAAGGCTTGAGCTCCTCTTCCAAGCCCAACATGACGTCGCCCAGAGTCTCTTGATGCACCTTGTCCAATTCGCGCCAACGTCGGCGCACCTGGTCTGCACACGACTGAAAAGATGCCTCGTCCGCAGCAAGGACCACCAAGTTGCCGCCACATGGCACTTCCAATGGCACCACGGGCTCACCGAACATCTGCCAGATTCTGCCAATCAAGCGGCTGCACAGCGGTTCAGCGTCCTGGAGGTTCACCATCAACACCCCAGTTGACCGCAGAGCAGATCGGCAGGCTTTGTAAAACGCCAAACTGCTCAAAGCCTCCGGCTGTTCGCCCTGTGGACCAAAACCGTCAACCAGAATGACGTCGTAACTGCCGCGCACGGCCTGAGCCACCACATCGGCTCCATTCGCGCACACCACAGAAAGTCTTGCATCATCCGGAGGCACCAGAAACGCGTCCCTCGCCGCGATCACCTCCGGATTGATTTCAACCACGGTGATGCGCGTCTGCGGCAAGTGGCGATGACAATACTTCACCAGAGACCCGCCCCCCAACCCGATCATCAAAATCGACTCAGGTTGGGGTTGCATCAACAAAAACGCCATCATGGCGCGGCTGTAATCCAGGTCCAGCGCAGTCGGATCATCCAACCGCATGCGACTCTGGATGCTGGTGTCATCAAAACTCATGACAACAGACTGACCATCCTGCTCAATGATCGGCGAGGGCAACTCAGCGTCGCCCAACACGGTTTTCACATGGCCGCTCATCAGTACACCAACCGATCAGGGCGAATGTCGCGCAAGATCGTTGTGGCGATCTCCTCAATGGATTTATGGGTGGAGGACAGCCAGTCAATGCCTTCACGGCGCATCATGGCCTCCGCCTGATTGACCTCGAAACGGCAGTTTTCCAAGCTGGCATATTTGCTCCCCGGACGCCGCTCGTTGCGAATCTGACTCAGGCGCTGAGGGTCGATGGTCAAGCCAAAGCACTTTTTCTTGTAGGGCTTGAGCATCGTGGGCAAGAAGCCTCGGTCGAAATCCTCAGGAATCAAGGGCACGTTCGCTGCCTTGATGCCGTGCTGCATGGCCAAGTACAGCGAAGTCGGCGTCTTGCCGCACCGACTCACCCCAACCAGCACCACGTCAGCGGCATCCAGGCTGCGCGACGACTGTCCGTCATCGTGCTCCAACGCGAAGTTGATGGCTTCGATGCGTTCGTTGTACCCCGTGTCCTGGCTGGGATCGCTGAAGCGCCCCACACGGTGGTTCGACTTCATGTTGAACTCTTCTTCGAGCGGCGCCACGAAGGTCTGAATCACGTCGAAGACCTTGCCATCGCAGGTCTTGAGAATGGGCATCACGTCATCATTGGCCATCGTGATGAACACGATGGGACGCTTGCCCTCGCGCACCCCGGTGGCGTTGATCTCCCGCACCACCTGGTAGGCCTTGTCCACCGAGTCGATGAAGGGGCGGCGGATGTGGCGCGGCTTGATCGCGAACTGCGCCAAGATGGAATTGCCCATGGTTTCGGCGGTGATGCCGGTGCCATCGGAAATGAAGAAGACGGTACGGTCGGACATGAAATGGTGGGGCGCTGAACGATGAGGGGCCCCAGCGGGACGCCGCGCTCACCACCCAGTAACACGCCCTGGAATAGGAAACAGACAAACCCGGATCATAGGCCTGACCGTACAATGTCGCACATTGATGCCCTGCCACAGCTCTTGCGCACCCAGGCCATACAAATAGAACTCCAGGCCTCTTTGCAACATCGTGCGACATCGGACAGGGCAACGCCAGATTTTTTCACCATCCTGGAGTTTTCATGACCAACCGATTTGAGCCGACCGCCTTGGTCGTCCCTTTCGAACAACTGCGCAACGAGGACGTTGAAGTCGTCGGCGGCAAGAACGCCAGCCTCGGCGAGATGATCTCGCAGTTGCCCAACGGCGTGCGCGTGCCCACCGGTTTCGCCACCACGGCCCACGCCTTCCGTGAGTTCCTCAAGCACGACGGCCTGTCCGAGCGCATCAGCCAGCGCCTGGCCGCGCTCGACACGGAAGACGTGCGCGCCCTGGCCGAAGCTGGCGCCGAAATCCGTGGCTGGGTCGAAGCCCAACCCTTCCCCGCCGATCTGGAACAGGCCATCCGCACGGCCTACGCCAAGCTGGCCGGCGACAACCCTGACGCCTCGTTCGCCGTGCGCTCGTCTGCCACCGCCGAAGACCTGCCCGACGCCTCGTTCGCAGGTCAGCAGGAAACCTTCCTGAACGTCGTCGGCATCGAAGACATCCTGCACAAGATGAAGGAAGTGTTCGCCTCGCTGTACAACGACCGCGCCATTTCCTACCGCGTGCACAAGGGCTTTGCCCACGACGTGGTGGCCCTGTCTGCAGGCGTGCAGCGCATGGTTCGCTCTGACCTGGGCGCCGCTGGCGTGATGTTCACCATCGACACCGAATCCGGCTTCCAGGACGTGGTCTTCATCACCTCCAGCTACGGTCTGGGCGAAACCGTGGTGCAAGGCGCCGTCAACCCTGACGAGTTCTACGTGCACAAGCCCGCCCTGAAGTCTGGCAAGCAGGCCGTCATCCGCCGCAATCTGGGCTCCAAGCTGATCAAGATGGAGTTCGCTTCGACCGAGGAAAAGGCTGCCACAGGCAAGCTGGTGCGCACCGTTGACACCACCGTCGAGGCCCGCAACCGCTACAGCCTGACCAATGAAGACGTGACCGAACTGGCACGCTACGCCGTCATCATCGAAGAGCACTATGGCCGCCCGATGGACATCGAATGGGGCAAGGACGGCACCGACGGCAAGCTCTACATCCTGCAGGCTCGCCCTGAAACCGTGAAGAGCCAGCAGCAAGGCAAGGCCGAGCAGCGCTACAAGCTCAAGGGCACCGGCACCGTGCTGGCCGAAGGTCGCGCCATTGGTCAGAAGATCGGCACCGGCCCCGTGCGCATCGTGCACAGCATCTCGGAGATGGACACCGTCAAGCCCGGCGATATCCTCGTCACCGACATGACCGACCCCAACTGGGAACCCGTCATGAAGCGCGCAAGCGCCATCGTGACCAACCGTGGCGGCCGAACCTGCCACGCGGCCATCATCGCGCGTGAACTGGGCATCCCCGCCGTGGTCGGCTGCGGCAACGCCACCGAGCGCCTGACCGACGGCACCCTGGTGACCGTGGCCTGCTCCGAAGGCGACACCGGCTACATCTACGAAGGCCTGCTGGAAACCGAAGTCACCGAAGTGACCCGTGGCGAGATGCCGCACATCGGTCTGAAGGTCATGATGAACGTGGGCAACCCCCAACTGGCCTTCGACTTTGCCCAGATGCCCAACAGCGGCGTGGGTCTGGCTCGCCTTGAGTTCATCATCAACAACAACATCGGCGTTCACCCCAAGGCGATTCTCGACTACCCGAACATCGACAACGACCTGAAGAAGGCTGTCGAATCGGTGGCCCGCGGCCATGCTTCGCCGCGCGCGTTCTATGTGGACAAACTGGCCGAAGGCATCGCCACCATCGCCGCCGCGTTCTGGCCCAAACCCGTCATCGTGCGCCTGTCGGACTTCAAGTCCAACGAGTACAAGAAGCTAATCGGTGGTTCACGCTACGAGCCGGAAGAAGAGAACCCGATGCTGGGCTTCCGTGGCGCCTCGCGCTACATCAGCTCCGAATTCGGTGAAGCATTCGCCATGGAATGCGAAGCGCTCAAGCGCGTGCGCAACGACATGGGCCTGACCAACGTCGAGATCATGGTGCCCTTCGTGCGCACCCTCAAACAAGCCGAGCGTGTCACGAACATGCTGGCCGACCACGGCTTGGTGCGCGCATCCAAGGGTGGCAAGGACGGCCTGCGCGTCATCATGATGTGTGAGGTGCCTTCCAACGCGATCTTGGCAGACCAGTTCCTGGAGTTCTTCGACGGCATGTCGATCGGATCGAACGACCTGACCCAGTTGACCCTGGGTCTGGACCGCGACTCAGGCCTGGAGTTGCTGGCCGCCGACTTCGACGAACGTGATCCGGCCGTCAAGGCCATGATCTCGCGTGCGATTGCCGCCTGCCGCGCCCAGGGCAAGTACATCGGCATCTGTGGCCAAGGTCCCAGCGACCACCCCGACTTCGCCGAGTGGCTGGCCGCCGAAGGCATTGTGTCGATTTCGCTGAACCCCGACACCGTCATCGACACTTGGCAGCGCCTGGCCGCTAAGTAAACTGAAGACATCAAGCGGGACGAGGACGTCCCGCCTTGAACGATTCAGTGATGCGCCGCCCACGGGCGGCGTTTTCATTGCTATAATCATGGGTTTTCTGAATGTTGCTTTGGGATTCAACCACCAGAGCAGC
>JAJUGJ010000026.1 GCA_029268225.1 Burkholderiales bacterium
AACTTGTCCACCGCCTTCATCAGACCGATGTTGCCTTCCTGAATCAGGTCGAGGAACTGCAGGCCGCGGTTGGTGTACTTCTTCGCGATCGAGATCACCAGACGCAGGTTGGCCTCGATCATTTCCTTCTTGGCATCGCGCGAGGCCTTTTCGCCCTCGTTCATGCGCTTGTTGATCTGCTTGAGGTCCTCAATGGGCACGACCGCCTTGGCTTGCAGGTCGATCAGCTTTTGCTGCAATTCCTGAATGGCGGGCAGGCTGCGTCCCATGACGGCGCTGTAAGGCTTGCCCGCTTGCGATTCCTTGACCGCCCATTCCAGATTCAGGATGTTGGGCGGGAAGCTCTTGATGAACTGGTCTTGCGACATGCCGCACTTGTCGACCACGATCTTGCGCAGTTCGCGCTCGTAGCGACGGACGTCATCGACCTGACCACGGAGCAGGCCGCAAAGGCGCTCGATGATCTTGACCGTGAAGCGGATGGTCATCAGTTCATGGCTGATGGCTTCCTGGGCCTTGTTGTACGGGGCCGACTTGTAGCCGTCCTTCTCGAAGGCCTTGGCCATCTTGTCGAAGTTCGCGCGCAGGGCGTCGAACTTGACCAGGGCCTGGTTCTTCATTTCTTCGAGCTTCTTGGTCAGCGCTTTGGAGCCGCCGTTGCCGTCGTCGTCGTCCTCTTCGTCGAACTCGTCGAAGTCTTCTTCGGCCACGTAGTCGTCGGCTTCGTCAGCAGCCACGAAACCGTCCACCACCTCGGTGATGGGGGTTTCGCCAGCGCGGATCTTGTCCGCCATCTCGAGGATCTCGGCGATGGTGGTGGGCGAGGCCGAGATGGCGAGCATCATGGCCTGCAGGCCACCTTCGATGCGCTTGGCGATTTCGATTTCGCCTTCACGGGTCAGCAACTCGACCGTGCCCATTTCGCGCATGTACATGCGCACCGGATCGGTGGTGCGACCGAATTCCGAGTCCACGGTGGACAGGGCGGCTTCCGCGGCTTCTTCGGCTTCCTCTTCGGTGGCCGTCGACTGGGCGCTGTTGGAGATCAGCAGCGTGGCCGCGTCGGGGGCCTGCTCGTACACCGCCACGCCCATGTCGTTCAACATGGAGATGATGGCTTCGAGGATTTCGGCCTCGACCAGCTTTTCAGGCAAGTGGTCGTTGATTTCCTGGTGCGTCAGGAAGCCACGGGTCTTACCCAGTTTGATCAGGGTCTTGAGGTCCTGACGGCGTTTGTTGACCTCTTCTTCGGACAGGGCTGTGTCGTCGATGCCGAATTCACGCATCAGTGCGCGTTCCTTGGCGCGAGACACCTTCATGCGCAAGGGCTTGGCCTTGGGCTTGTCGTCACCCGCGGTGGCCTCGGCGGCTTCTGCCTCGGTGGCGTCGAGTTCGCCTTCGAGTTCGGCCTCCAGATCGCCTACGTCATCCTCATCGAACGCTGCAGCCTTCTTGGCCGATTTCTTCGCTGCAGGCGTCTCGGCACCTGCCGCAGCCTTGGGCTTGCGACCACGCTTTTTGGGTTCAGCGGCGGCGGCTTCAACGGTGTCGGCTTCCACGGCCTTGGCGACGCGCTTCACTTTGGAGACTTTCTTCTCTGGCTCGTCGGTTTCAGGGGTGGCTGTCGTCACAGCGGATTTCGCGGCTTTTTTCGCGGTCATGCGCTTCCTCGGGAGAGATTGCAGGGGCTTGTCCAACCCTCCATTATCGCGCAAGCGATGGAGAGCGTCAAAAATGGGGCGAGATCGAGGGGCGTCAGGCGGCGTCCGGCGGTCCTCACCCTGATATGGGGCGGTGCTGGCTGATTTCAAGCTTCATTTGGTTGGTGAGGCGAATCAGCTCCATTTTTCTGTTTTCTGCGGCTTCGGAGAGTTCCTCGCCAGACTGCAGCAGCATCTTCAATTCTTCACTGAGGGCCACCAACTCCAGGGGGCGAATCAGGTTGATCAGGCTGGTCACGGTGTCCTGATCGTCTGGCAGTTCATGAAAATGCGCGATACGGCGTGCCAGCGCTTTGAAGTGCGCCGTCTCGGCTTGGGTGGGCGCCTCCTCCGGGTCGTTGGTCATTTGGTGTGTCAACGCGTCACGACTCAAGGGCCCATGGTGGAGCACGGTTTGGTCTAGCCATCGGAAGAACTCGCCGTAGGGCGCCGCTTGGTCGCACAGAAGGTCTTGCGTCGGGCTGGGCAATTGCTCCCAAAAGTCGCTGTGGGAGATCAGCGCCCAGACAATGCGGTCGAGCGGGGTGGCTGCTTGTGGCACGGGTCGTTGCACGACCGGGCTGCCACGGCTTTGCCAGCGCGAGTTGCCGCCGTTTTTCCAGGGTTTCCAGGGTTGGCCATCGCGGCGACGTGCCGGTTCGGGCGGGGTGTAGGGCTGCACGTCCTGCTCGACATACACGTCGGCCCAGGCGTCATTGCCGCCGTCGGGTTCGAAGGTGGGGACATGGCGGTCGTCGTGTGGTCCTGTCGAGCCACCTTCGTCAGGATCGAACGCCGGAGGTGTGCCGTCGTGACTGCGCATGCGGTCGCCACTACTGCGCTGTGCAGGCACTGGCCTCTGTGTCGAGGGCTGGTGGTCCGCGATCCGGCGGCGCACTTCCTCCGGTGAGGTGCGGGCCATGTGAGCCAGGTCGTCGGCAATCAAGCCCTTGAGTGCGCCGTCGGGGAACTGGGCAATCAGCGGTATGGCCTGCACCAGCAGGCGAGCACGGCCCTCGGCGCTGTCGAGGTCGCAGTCGGCACTGGCGTGCTCCAGTACCTGGCGGGACAGGGGGACAGCCTTCTTGATGCAGGCCTCAAAGGCTTCCGGGCCGAACTCGCGAATGTAGCTGTCCGGGTCGTGTTCGGCTGGCAAGAACAGAAAGCTGATGCGTCGGGTATCGGTGGCGTGCGGCAGCACGGCCTCCAGGGCGCGACCTGCGGCCCGGCGACCGGCGGCGTCGCCGTCGAAGCTGAAAACCACTTGATCGGTGAAGCGAAACAGCTTCTGAGCGTGCTCGGCCGTGCAGGCCGTGCCAAGTGTGGCCACGGCATTGCCATAACCCCACTGTGCCAGTGCCACCACGTCCATGTAGCCCTCTGTGACAATGGCGTAGCCCTTGTTGCGCAAGGCCGCGCGACCCTCGAACAAACCGTAGAGCTCGCGACCTTTGACGAACACGGGCGTCTCAGGGGAATTCAGGTACTTCGGCTCGCCTTTGTCCAGAACGCGGCCACCAAAACCAATGACCTGACCTTGCGGATTACGGATCGGAAACATGATCCGATCACGGAAGCGGTCGTATCGCTTGCCTTCTGCTTCGTCGTCCTGTGCCTCGTGGCTGATGACCAGCCCGGACTCCACCAACAAGGGGTCATCGTATTTGGAGAACGCGCTGGCCAGGCCGCGCCAGCTGTCCGGTGCGTAGCCCAGGGCAAAGCGGGCCGCGATCTGTCCGCTGAGCCCACGTGCTTTCAGGTAGTCGATGGCGCGTTGGCTTTTCTTGAGTTGCTGCTTCCAGTGCTGGGCCGCCGTGGCCATCACGTCGGTCAGGGAGTTTTGCTTCTCTTTGACCTGCTTCTGGCGCTCGCGCTCTTGTGGGCTGATGTCCTCGTCGGGCACCTGCATGCCCTGCATCTGGGCCAAATCCTTCACGGCGTCGACGAAGCCCAGGCCTCCATACTCCATCAGGAACCCGAGGGCGTTGCCATGTACGCCGCAGCCGAAGCAGTGATATGTCTGCCGCGAAGGGCTGACAATGAAGCTCGGTGTTTTTTCGCCGTGGAACGGGCACAGGCCCTTGTAGTTGATGCCGGCCTTCTTCAGGGTGACGTAGCGGCCCACGACGTCGGCGACATCGGTGCGGGCAAGCAGATCCTGAATGAACGACTGAGGGATCACGGTGCTGGCGACATGAGGGGTAAAACGACCCGAACGGACGATCAGAACGCAACGGCCCCGACGCAGCAGGGCGGCGGGGCCGTTGAGGTCAGCCTGCAGGCAGGCTGAGGGGGCGCTTACTTGGTGAGAGCTTCCAGGGCGCGCGCCGTGATGTCGTCAACGGAGCCCAGACCTTCGATCTTGCGATACTGCGGTGCCTCGGCATCGCCGGTGGCGGCCCACTGACCGTAGTAGTCAACGAGAGGGCGGGTTTGCTGATGGTAGACGTCCAAGCGCTTGCGCACGGTTTCTTCCTGGTCGTCGTCACGTTGGATGAGCTCTTCACCGGTGACGTCGTCCTTGCCAGCGACCTTGGGCGGGTTGAACACGACGTGGTATGTGCGACCGGAGGCCACGTGGACACGGCGACCGCTCATGCGCTCAATGATGGCGCTGTCTGGGACGTCGATTTCCAGCACGTAATCGATCTTGACGCCAGCCACCTTCATGGCTTCGGCTTGAGGAATGGTGCGTGGGAAGCCGTCGAAAAGGAAGCCATTGGCGCAGTCCGCTTGCTGGATGCGCTCCTTGACCAAGCCGATGATGATGTCATCGCTCACCAGGCCGCCCGCATCCATGACCTTCTTGGCGGCGAGACCCAACTCGGTGCCAGCCTTGACGGCGGCACGCAGCATGTCACCCGTCGAGATCTGCGGAATGCCAAATTTCTGGCACAGAAAGGCCGCTTGCGTGCCTTTGCCGGCGCCGGGCGCGCCCAACAGAATCAGTCTCATGTAAATCCTCGGTGTCCGATGAAGCTGCCGCCCGAGCGATATCGGGCAGCGTTAACAAGCTCGGAGGATATCACGCATACCCCCTCGCTCAGGTGGGGCATGTCGACAGTCTTCTACAAGACTCCCGGGTTCATGCACCAAAAAGGGCGCGAACGCGGGCCAGATCCTCCGGTGTGTCGACGCCTGCGCCAGGCGCATGAGGGGTGATGTGCACGGCAATGCGTTCGCCATGCCAGAGAACGCGCAACTGCTCCAGCGACTCGAGTCGCTCCAGCGGGCTGACAGGAAGTTGCGGAAAGCGGCGCAGGAAGCCTGCACGGTATCCGTAGATGCCGATGTGGCGCAGTGGGGTGTCGGCACCATCGGCGGGTTGTCCGGCCATCGGAGCGTCGCGCCACCAAGGAATCGGCGCGCGCGAGAAGTACAGCGCCCTACCTTGTGCATCGGTCACCACTTTCACCACGTTGGGGTTTCCAAAATGGGCAGGGTCTTCGATGGGGTGTGCTGCAGTGCTGACCACGCAATCCGGGCGCTGCGTCAGTTGTGCTGCGCAGGCATCGATCAGATGCGGGTCGATCAGGGGTTCGTCGCCTTGCACGTTCACGACCGCATCATCACCGTCAAGTCCCAGCAACTCGCAGGCCTCTGCCAGACGGTCGCTGCCGGTGGGGTGATCGGCACGGGTCATCACACAGGCAACGCCATGCGCTTGGCAAGCCGCCTCGATGCGCTCATTGTCGGTCGCGACCACCACCTGGCTCGCGTGGCTTTGCGCCGCCCGCTGTGCAACGCGCACCACCATGGGCAGGCCAGCGATGTCTGCCAGAGGCTTGTCCGGCAGGCGGGTGGATGCCAGCCTCGCGGGGATCAGGATGGTGAAGCTCATGATCAGGCCTCCGGCACGGCACCTGGGTCGATGGGCTGGTCTTGTTCGTCCAGCGCCAAGGCCTCGTTTTCAAGCATCACGGGGATGCCGTCACGGATAGGGAAGGCCAGGCGGTCTGCGCGGCAGATCAGGTGGTCTGCCAGGGGCGGGCGGTGAAGGGGGCCTTTGCAGACCGGGCAAACCAGCAGTTCGATGAGGCGAGTGTCCATGACAGGAGCAGTCAAGTGAGCGGCGTCACCGTTGGGTTGACGCGCGAGTGTCGGAGGGGGAGGCGGTTGAGGGCCGCATCCAGTTGGGCCCAGAAGGCTTGTTCAGGGCAGAAGTCTAGCCCCGCCACCCAGACTCGTGTGCGAGGGCGCATCTGTTGTAGCCGGATGGGGTCCAACTTGATGGCGTCTTTTTCGGTCACGATCAAGTCGATGTCCGCATCGTCCCATGGCAATTGGGCAAAGTCGGCGTGATCGGCCAAAGGGATGCCCTGCACTCGGTAATGGAGCGCGGTCAGTGCGTCAAAAAAGCGCTGAGGCTGGGCAATGCCGGCCAGGGCCAGGACAGTTGCGCCGGGGGGAGGAGGCTTGCTGTCGACCGAGGCACGATCTGCCGCCCACCAATGGCTCAGGCTGCGCAGAGGGGCCACGGTGCGCTGTGCCGTGAAGCCGCTCAAGGGTGTGCTGGCTGTGGCGGCGTTGTAGAGCACCAGCGGTGGTGTGCACAAACCCGGTGTGTCAGGGGTGGTGATGGGTTCACGCAGCGGCCCTGCCGGCAGCAGCCAGCCGTTGCCTTGGCCACGCTCATCAAACACGATGATCTCGATGTCTCGCTGCAGTGCCAGATGCTGCAGCCCGTCATCACACACCAGAATGTCGATCTCGGGGTGGGCGTCCAGCAGTGCCCGCCCACCTTGGGCACGATGGCGCGCGATCGCCATGGGGGCATGGGTGCGGCGCCAGATCAGCAAAGGCTCATCTCCGGTGTCGGTGGCCTCCAATTGCGCATGGGTCCGCTCATCCAGGATGCGGTGTGGTAGCGTGTCCTGCCGGGCTTTATAGCCGCGGGTCAGAACTCCGGGGCGCAGGCCGCGAGCCTGGAGGTGCTGCAAGAGGGCAATGGTGGTGGGGGTCTTGCCGGCCCCCCCCACAATTCGGTTGCCGACCACAATCACAGGCACGGGCAGGCGTGTTGAGGCCAGCCAGCCGCGTTGGTACGCCAATCGGCGCACCCACACCAGAACGGCCATGAGGCAGGACAGCGGCCACAACAAGCACGCCAGTGGGCCGCGCCGCAACCAAGCGCGTTGGAGTTGCTCTGCGAGGCGGCTCATGGGGGCGACGTCGGGGCGGGGCGCCGGGGCGCACTCAAGGTGCGAATCAAGGCTCAGACTTGGTTGCACCGTCGTGCTGACCTTGTGTCGCAAAGGTCAATTGGGTCAGTCCCACACGCCGTGCAGCGTCCATCACGTTGATGACGCTCTGATGGGATGCCTGCGCATCGGCATTGATGATCACCACGGTGTTCTTGGCGTTGCCTGCAACTTGGGCCAGGCTGGCCGCCAGGGTCTCAATGCCTCGACCCGCCAACATGCGCTGGTTGACCATGTAACGGCCATCAGCAGCCACAAGCACGATGATCTCGGCAGGGCGCGCCTTGGTGGCCTGCGCATTGGCCGTAGGCAGATTGATCTTCAGTTCGGAAACTTTGGAATAGGTGGTCGTCAGCATCAGGAAGATGAGGATGACCAAGAGCACGTCGATGAAGGGGATCAGGTTGATCTCCGGATCCTCCGGAGGGCGTCGCTTGCGGAAATGCATCGCCATGGCTGTGAGCCTCAACCGCCGTTGCGCTTGCCTGGCAGGCGCACCAGGTGCTGGAGCATGCGCTCGGCCGCCTCCTCCATGTCCATGACATACCCGTCAATCCGGGTGCGGAAATGGCGGTGGCAGATCAAGGCTGGAATGGCAACGATCAAACCGAAGGCGGTGTTGTAGAGGGCGATAGAGATGCCGTGCGCCAGCGCTGTGGGGTCTGCTCCCACGCCGCTCGCGCCCCCCGAGGCACCGAAGATCTCGATCATGCCAATCAGGGTGCCCAGCAGGCCGAGCAGTGGCGCTGCGCTCGCAATGGTACCGATGGCATTCAGGTAGCGCTCCATGTCATGGACGGCTTTGCGGCCTCCCACTTCGAAGGCCATGCGCAATTTCTCTTCGCTGATGCGCGGGTCGGCTGAAGCGGCACTCAAGCCCTCGGCCAGCAGTTGCCCCAGTACCGAGTTGTCTGCGAGCTTCTCAATGGTGTCTGCGTTCGGCAGGCCGCTGCGGGTGACGGTGATCACCTCATCAACGAGCCTGGGCGGAATGACGCGACTGGGGCGCAGGCTCAGGAAGCGCTCGACGATCAGGGCGAGGCCCACAATGGAGCAAAGGACCAGTGGGATGATGGGCCAGCCGGCAGCTTGTAAGATCGACAGCAACGAAAGACTCCCTGTGAACGCGTTCGTGGGCGGACTTGGTGAAGCGTTGATTATGGGCTGGAAAATTGGCCCGTCGCCCTCCGGTCACGCGCTGTTTCATCCCCTGGATTTTCCCTGGGTGCGAGGTGAAGTCATCCACCGATCCTGTGGATAACTTTGTGGGTAAGCCGTGTGTCGTGTCGCCAGAGCCCCGAAAATACGCGCGAAACCTTGGTTTGCTTAATTTTTGAGCAGCGCAAAACATATATGAATCAACAACTTATGACGTTGTGGGGCGGTTTCCCCGTAGGGGGAGGGTGCCTGCAGGGGTATGTGCCCCGCTGTGGACTTGTGACTTGGATGATGTTCGATCGGGGTGCTTTGTGAGCCGATGGGGGGAGCCTGGTGAGCAGTCCCTGGCGAGGGTGTGGGGCGTGGCGGCGCTGGTCCAGGCCATTGGTGACAGTCTGGCCACCCGCTTTGCGGGGTGTGTGGTGCGAGGTGAAATCAGTGGGTTCACGCGCGCGGCCAGCGGACACGGATATTTCACGCTCAAGGACGAGCGGGGGCAGGCGTCTTTGCGGTGTGCGATGTTCCGTCGATCTCTCTCGCAGGTCGATTTCCAGCCCATGGAAGGGATGCTGGTGGAGGCGCGCGGCAATCTCGCGGTGTATGAGGCGCGAGGCGAGTTGCAGTTGGTGGTCGAGGGTTTGCAGCGTGCCGGTGCTGGTGCTTTGTACGAGCAGTTCCTGCGACTGAAGGCGCGGCTGGAGTCCGAGGGTTTGTTCGATGCGACGCGCAAGCGCTCGGTATCTGCCTATCCAAGGCGCATTGGTGTGGTGACGTCCTTGGCCGCTGCCGCATTGCATGATGTGCTGACAGCGCTGGCGCGTCGGGCGCCTCACGTCGAGGTGGTGGTTGCACCCGCGGCAGTGCAAGGCGTGGAGGCTCCGGCACAGTTGGTACAGGCTCTTGCCGCCTTGACATTGGCTCACCATGGTGGCTTGACCCTGGATGCTGTCATCGTGTGTCGGGGGGGCGGCTCGATGGAGGACCTGTGGTCCTTCAACGATGAGAGGGTGGTGCGCGCGGTGGTGGGGTGTCCGGTACCGGTCATCAGCGGTGTGGGCCATGAGACCGATGTCACTTTGGTGGATTTTGCTGCTGACTTGCGAGCACCCACTCCGACGGCGGCTGCCGAGATGGTGGCGCGTGACCTTGGTGATGCGCGCGCGCAGCTGGATGCTTTGGCGCAGCACCTTTCGCGCCGGGTTGGGCAGCGCCTGGACGGGCAGGCGCAGCGCCTGGACCAGCTCGCTTTTCGCATGGCGAGGCCGTCTCAGCGGCTGGGGCAGCAGGGCCAGCGCTTGCATGTGTTGGATCACCGTATGTTGGCGGCATTGCAGCGGCGCGTACAGGAGGCTGGCCAGACCCTGCCCGGACTGCAGTCGCGCATGTCTCGTGCGGTGGGCATCCAACTGACGCAAGCTCAGGCATGTGTCGAGTCTCGCGGTGAGCGGCTGGAGGCTTTGAGCCCGCAGCGTGTGCTTGAGCGCGGATACGCCTGGTTGGCGGATGAGGCAGGGCATGCGATCACAAGCGTCGGGCAGGCGCAGGCCAACCAGGCGGTGTCAGCGGTCCTTGCCGATGGCGTGTTGCACTTGCGCGTCACCGATGCGGACGCCCCAGTTGAAACTGAATCGGCGATAAGCCCTGCGCATTGACGGGCCATGCGGGCGCATGCGAGAGACGCTGCTGGCTGTGCCTACAATCGTGACCGATATCAACCCCAATCA
Organism: Burkholderiales bacterium; assembly: GCA_029268225.1. Lineage (GTDB taxonomy): Bacteria > Pseudomonadota > Gammaproteobacteria > Burkholderiales > Burkholderiaceae_C > Aquabacterium. The sequence continues at coordinate 9,784 of JAJUGJ010000026.1, forward strand.
GGAAACGCACCATGGCACATACGCTTCCCCCACTGCCGTACGCTCAAGACGCTCTGGCTCCGCACATCAGCGCCGAGACTTTCGAGTACCACTACGGCAAGCACCATCAGGCTTACGTCACGAACCTGAACAACCTGATCCCGGGCACCGAGTTCGAGAGCCTGTCTCTGGAAGAGATCGTCAAGAAGTCCAGCGGTGGCATCTACAACAACGCCGCTCAAGTGTGGAACCACACTTTCTTCTGGAACTGCATGAAGCCTAACGGTGGCGGCGCTCCGACCGGCAAGCTGGCTGACGCCATCAACGCCAAGTTCGGTAGCTACGACGCTTTCAAGGAAGCCTTCACCAAGTCGGCCGTGGGCAACTTCGGTTCCGGCTGGACCTTCCTGGTCAAGAAGGCCGATGGCACGGTGGACATCGTCAATATGGGCCCGGCCGGCACCCCGCTGACCACGGGTGACACGGCTCTGCTGACCATCGACGTGTGGGAGCATGCCTACTACATCGATTACCGCAATGCCCGCCCGAAGTTCGTGGAGACTTTCCTGAACAGCTTGGTGAACTGGGACTTCGCTGCCAAGAACTTCGGTTGATTCCAGACGTTTTGTGCATCAAAGCCGGGCTTGTCCCGGCTTTTTATTTTGTTTTGTGGAATTTGTTCGCCCTGCGGACGGGGGTTGAAAAGTTTTGCCCGACGTGGCAGCACGGACTCCGCTTCGGTGCTACATTGATCGGGTTCTTTACGGCCCTTCCCGTCGCCCTTGCTCGATTTTGTTCGAAGCAGTCAGCAAGGCGGGTCGCAATCCGCCAACCGGTCAAGCCGTGTCGCGGAAGGTTTTATCAACCAGCCAATGTCCCAGGAAACCTGGGAGTGAGGTGAGCGAAATGATGCAGCAGTTCAGGTCGAACTCGTACCTGTTCGGGGGTAACGCCCCCTATGTCGAAGAGTTGTACGAGGCGTATCTCGACAACCCCGGTTCCGTGCCAGATAACTGGCGCTCCTACTTCGACGCCCTCCAGAACGTCCCTGCCGCCGACGGCACCGACCAGCGCGATGTGGCCCATGCCCCCGTGGTTGAGTCCTTTGCGCAGCGTGCCAAGGCGAACGCCTTCATGGTCAAGACCAGCTCCGCTGATCTGGCCGTGGCCCGCAAGCAGGTCGACGTGCAGTCCCTGATCGCTGCTTATCGCTTCCTCGGCTCTCGCTGGGCGGATCTCGATCCCCTCAAGCGTCAAGAGCGTCCGAACATTCCTGAGCTCGACCCGGCTTTCTACGGTTTCGTCGAGTCCGACAAGGAAATCTCTTTCAGCGCCACCAACACGTACTTCAGCAAGGCCGATCACATGACCTTGCGCGAGATCGTGCAAGCCCTGCGTGAAACCTACTGCGGCAGCATTGGTGCTGAATTCATGCACATCACCGACCCCGGTGAAAAGCGCTGGTGGCAGGAAAAGCTGGAGAGCGTGCGCTCCAAGCCGACCTATACCGTCGAGAAGAAAAAGCACATCCTCGATCGCCTGACGGCCGCCGAAGGTCTGGAGCGTTTTCTCCACACCAAGTACGTCGGTCAAAAGCGTTTCTCGCTGGAAGGTGGTGAAAGCTTCATCGCCGCGATGGACGAACTGATCCAGGGCGCCGGCGAAAAGGGCATCCAGGAAATCGTGATCGGCATGGCCCACCGTGGCCGCCTGAACGTGCTGGTCAACACCCTGGGCAAGCAGCCCAAGGAACTGTTCTCCGAGTTCGAGCACACGGCTCCCGAAGATCTGCCTGCTGGTGACGTGAAGTACCACCAGGGTTTCAGCTCTGACGTCTCCACCCGTGGCGGCCCAGTCCACTTGTCCCTGGCCTTCAACCCGTCTCACCTGGAGATCGTGAACCCGGTGGTCGAAGGCTCGGTCCGTGCCCGCATGGACCGCCGTGGCGACGCCCGCGCAGACCAGGTGCTGCCGATTCTGGTGCACGGTGACGCGGCCTTTGCCGGCCAAGGCGTGAACCAGGAAACCCTGGCCCTGGCCCAGACCCGTGGTTACACCACCGGCGGCACGGTCCACCTGATCATCAACAACCAGATCGGTTTCACCACCTCTGACCCGCGCGACCTGCGCTCCACCCTGTATTGCACGGACATCGTCAAGGGTGTGGAGTCGCCGGTGTTGCACGTCAACGGTGACGATCCGGAAGCCGTGGTGTTCGCGGTCGAGTTGGCCTTGGAATACCGCATGGCCTACCGCAAGGACGTGGTCGTCGACATCATCTGCTTCCGCAAGCTGGGCCACAACGAGCAGGACACCCCGAGCCTGACCCAGCCGCTGATGTACAAGAAGATCGCGGCTCACCCCGGCACGCGCAAGCTGTACGCCGACAAGCTGGCCGCGCAAGGTCTGGGCGCCACGCTGGGCGATGACATGGTCAAGGCCTACCGTGCCGCCATGGACGAAGGCCGTCACACCATTGACCCGGTGTTGACCAACTACCAGCGCAAGCATGCGGTGGACTGGTCACCTTACCTGGGCAAGAAGTGGACCGACGGTGGCGACACGGCCATTCCTCTGGCTGAATGGAAGCGTTTGGCCGAGCGTCTGACCACGCTGCCGGAATCGATCACGCCGCACCAACTGGTCAAGAAGGTCTACGCCGACCGCGCTGCGATGGGCCGCGGCGAGATCAATGTGGACTGGGGCATGGGCGAGCACATGGCTTTTGCCTCGCTCGTGGCCTCGGGTTATCCGGTGCGCCTGTCGGGCGAAGACTGCGGTCGTGGCACGTTCACGCACCGTCACGCCGTCATCCACGACCAGAACCGCGAAAAGTGGGACGAAGGCACCTATGTGCCTCTGCAGAACGTGGCCGACAACCAGGCTCCGTTCGTCGTCATCGACTCCATCCTTTCGGAAGAGGCTGTGCTGGCGTTCGAATACGGCTATGCCGGTTCGGATCCCAACAGCCTGGTGATCTGGGAAGCCCAGTTTGGCGACTTCGCCAACGGCGCCCAGGTGGTGATCGACCAGTTCATCGCCTCCGGCGAAGTGAAGTGGGGTCGTGCCAATGGCTTGGTGATGATGCTGCCGCACGGCTACGAAGGCCAAGGCCCTGAGCACAGCTCGGCACGCCTGGAGCGCTTCATGCAGCTGGCTGCCGACAACAACATGCAGATCGTGCAGCCGACCACGGCCAGCCAGATCTTCCACGTGTTGCGTCGCCAGATGGTGCGCATGTTCCGCAAGCCGCTGGTCATCATGACGCCCAAGTCGTTGCTGCGTAACAAGGACGCCACCTCGCCGCTGACCGAGTTCACCCGTGGTGAGTTCCGTACTGTGATTGGCGAAGTCGACGAGGCCATTGATGCGAGCAAGGTCAAACGCATGATCTGCTGCTCCGGCAAGGTCTACTATGACTTGGTCAAGAAGCGTGCAGACAAGAAGGCGTTTGACACGGCCATCGTCCGCATCGAGCAGCTGTACCCCTTCCCGCACAAGGCATTTGCCGCTGAGCTGAAGAAGTATCCCAACCTGACTGAACTGGTGTGGTGCCAGGACGAGCCTCAGAACCAGGGTGCCTGGTTCTTCGTGCAGCACTACATCCACGAGAGCATGGCCGAGGGCCAGAAGCTGGGCTATGCAGGTCGTCCTGCATCCGCTTCGCCCGCGGTGGGTTATGCCCACCTGCACCAGGATCAGCAAAAAGCTTTGCTGGATCAGGCGTTCGCCAAGCTCAAGGGCTTCGTTCTCAACAAGTAAGGTTCAAGCGGTCCAGGCGTGCCTGCGACCCCGTCCAAGTTGGTCGGCCCGCGAAGGGCACCAGACGGGCAGGGCACGCCAAGGGTGACCGCAACAGGAGATACACATCATGGCAATCATTGAAGTCAAGGTTCCTCAGTTGTCCGAATCGGTGGCCGAAGCCACCCTGTTGCAATGGAAGAAGAAGGCTGGCGAAGCTGTCGATGCCGACGAAATCCTGATCGAAATCGAAACCGACAAGGTCGTGCTGGAAGTGCCGGCGCCTGGCGCTGGCGTGTTGGTTGAACTGGTGCGCAACGACGGTGATTCCGTTGCCAGCGACGAAGTCATCGCTCGCATTGACACCGAAGCGGCTGCTGGCGTGGTGGCTGCTCCCGCCGCAGCACCGGCTGCTGCCGCATCGGCTCCGGCCGCTGCTGTGGCTGCACCGGCTGCGACCGGTGGCAACAAGGGTGATGTTGCGATGCCCGCTGCAGCCAAGCTGCTGGCCGAGGCTGGTCTGAGCGCCTCGCAAGTGACTGGCTCGGGCAAGGATGGCCGCGTCACCAAGGGTGATGCGCTCGCCGCTGTGGCCGGTGGTGCCAAGGCTGCTGCTGCCGCGCCCGCAATCCCCACCGGGGTGCCGACCAAGGCGCTGCCCGCTGTGCAGGCCCCGTCCACCGGCCCGAGCCTGGGCGAGCGTCCTGAGCAGCGCGTGCCGATGAGCCGTCTGCGTGCCCGTGTGGCCGAGCGTCTGCTGCAGTCGCAGGCCACCAACGCCATCCTGACCACTTTCAACGAAGTGAACATGGCCCCGGTCATGGCGCTGCGCAAGAAGTTCCAGGACAAGTTCGAGAAGGAACACGGCGTCAAGCTGGGTTTCATGTCCTTCTTCGTCAAGGCCGCTGTGCACGCCCTGAAGAAGTACCCGGTGATCAACGCTTCGGTGGACGGCAACGACATCGTCTATCACGGCTACTTCGACATCGGCGTGGCCGTGGGTTCGCCCCGTGGTCTGGTGGTGCCGGTGCTGCGCAATGCTGACCAGATGACCTTCGCCGAAATCGAAAAGAAGATCGCCGAGTTTGGTCAAAAGGCCCGTGACGGCAAGCTGGGTCTGGAAGAGCTGACTGGCGGCACGTTCTCGATCTCCAACGGTGGCACCTTCGGCTCCATGCTGTCGACCCCGATCATCAACCCGCCTCAGTCGGCCATTCTGGGTGTGCACGCCACCAAGGATCGTCCGGTGGTGGAAGACGGTCAGATCGTGATCCGTCCGATCAACTACCTGGCCATGTCTTACGACCACCGCATCATCGACGGCCGCGAAGCCGTGCTGGGTCTGGTGGCCATGAAGGAAGCGCTGGAAGATCCGGCTCGCTTGCTGTTCGACATCTGATTGTGAGTTTTGCGGCCGGGCGGGCCTCACAAGGGCCCGCTCGGAACCTGCATCTGACCAGAGGAGCAACACACCATGTCTCAGGCTGATGAACTCGAACGGCTGGCCACATTGCGTGATCGCGGTGTGATCAATGAAGAAGAGTTTCAGCAGCTGAAGACCCAAGTCATCCAAGGGCGCGCCACCACACCTGTGGGCGCTCCGGTGTTGTCAAACGTGAATCGCCTGCGGCGTTCACGTGACGACCGGTGGCTGGGCGGCGTGTGTGGTGGCGTGGCGCGTCTGACCGGGATGGAGTCCTGGATCTGGCGTCTGGCATTCGCCTTGTTGTTCCTGTTCTGGGGAGCAGGACTGCTGCTCTACATCCTGCTGTGGATCTTCGTCCCGGACGAATGATCCCGACTCAACCTGCTGAACACCACACATCATGTCCAATCAATTCGACGTCATCGTCATCGGCGGCGGCCCTGGTGGCTACATTGCAGCCATCCGCGCGGCGCAACTGGGCAAGAAAGTTGCCTGTATCGACGAGTGGAAGAACGCCAAGGGCGGCGCTGCCCCTGGTGGCACCTGCACCAACGTGGGCTGCATTCCCTCGAAGGCCCTGCTGCAGTCGTCCGAGCACTATGAGCACGCTGCTCACCACTTCGCTGACCACGGTATCACCGTGGGCGATCTGAAGATGGACGTGTCCAAGATGATTGCCCGCAAGGACAACGTCGTCAAACAAAACAACGACGGTATCCTGTACCTGTTCAAGAAGAACAAGGTCAGCTTCTTCCATGGCCGCGGCTCGTTCGTGAAGGCTGTGGAAGGCGGCTACGAAATCGCCGTCGCTGGCGAAAAGGCCGAGACCCTGGTCGGCAAGCACATCATCGTGGCCACCGGTTCGAACGCCCGCGCACTGCCCGGTACGCCTTTCGATGAAAAGCAGATCCTGTCGAACGACGGCGCACTGGCCATCGGCGACGTGCCCAAGAAGCTGGGCGTGATCGGCTCCGGCGTGATCGGCCTGGAAATGGGCTCGGTCTGGCGCCGTCTGGGTGCCGAAGTCACTGTGTTGGAAGCCATGCCGACCTTCCTGGGTGCCGTGGACGAACAGGTGGCCAAGGAAGCCCAGAAGATCTTCACCAAGCAGGGCCTGAACCTGCAATTGGGCGTGAAGATTGGCGACATCAAGGCGGCCAAGAAGGGCGTGACCGTGGCTTACACGGACGCCAAGGGTGCCGAGCAAAAGCTGGAATGCGACAAGCTGATCATCTCGATCGGCCGCGTGCCCAACACCATCGGTTTGAACACCGAAGCTGTGGGCCTGCAACTCGATGAGCGTGGTGCCATCGTGGTCAACGACGACTGCCAAACCAACCTGCCCAATGTGTGGGCGGTGGGTGACGTGGTGCGTGGCCCGATGCTGGCACACAAGGCTGAAGAAGAAGGTGTGGCCGTGGCCGAGCGCATTGCCGGTCAACATGGCCACGTCAACTTCAACACGATTCCCTGGGTGATTTACACCAGCCCGGAGATCGCCTGGGTCGGCAAGACCGAGCAGGCGCTGAAAGCGGAGGGCCGTGCCTACAAGGCCGGTTCCTTCCCCTTCTTGGCGAACGGCCGTGCCCGTGCGCTGGGTGACACCACCGGTTTCGTGAAGTTCCTGGCCGACGCCACCACCGATGAAATCCTCGGCGTGCACATCATTGGCCCGATGGCCAGCGAGCTGATCTCCGAGGCCGTCGTGGCGATGGAGTTCAAGGCCAGCGCCGAAGACATCGCGCGCATCTGCCACGCTCACCCGAGTCTGAGCGAGGCGACCAAGGAAGCGGCCCTGGCCGTGGACAAGCGGACGCTGAACTTCTGATCTTGCCTTCGCAATATCATGGGAGGGGTGGCTTGGCCGCCCCTTTTTCTTGTCTTTTGATGTATTGATCCATGACGAAGCCCGCCATTTCTGTCACGAAGCTGTACGAGCAAAGCCTGGCTGAGCGAGGCTACAAGGCCGATGCCGCGCAGCTCAAGGGGATCGCCGCCTTGCAGCGTTGCCAGGACGAGTGGTCTGTGTACAAAGGCCAGCGCTCCAACGCCTTGACCAAGATGCTGCGTTACCCGCCCTTGCCCAAGGGTGTGTACATGTACGGTGGGGTGGGGCGCGGCAAGAGCTTCATCATGGACTGCTTCTTCAACGCGGTGCCGCTGCAGCGCAAGACGCGCTTGCACTTTCATGAGTTCATGCGCGAGGTGCACCGTCAGCTGCATGAGTTGAAGGGCGTGCAAGACCCCCTGGAGGTATTGGCCAAGCGCATGGCGCGCAAGCACCGCCTGATTTGTTTTGATGAGTTTCACGTGGCCGATGTGACGGACGCGATGATCCTGCACCGGCTGCTGGACGCGATGTTCCGCCACCGCATGAGCATCGTCACCACATCGAACTTCCACCCGGATGAGCTGTATCCTAACGGGCTGCACCGTGACCGCATCCTGCCGGCCATCGAGTTGCTCAAGAGCCAGCTGGAAGTGGTGAACGTGGACAGCGGCACCGACTACCGTCGCCGCACCTTGGAGCTGGCCAATCTGTACCTCACGCCGCTCAATGCCGACACAGATCGGGAAATGGGCGAGGTGTTCGACAAACTGGCCGAGTCAGCCGACGAAGACCCGAAGTTGCACATCGAGCACCGCGTGCTGCAAGCTCGCCGCAAGGCCGGGGGCGTGGTCTGGTTCGACTTCCACACGCTGTGTGGTGGTCCGCGCTCGCAGAACGATTATCTGGAGTTGGCCAACCAGTTCCACACCATCATGCTCAGCGATGTGCCCCACATGCCGGTACGCCTGGCCTCGGAGGCGCGGCGTTTCACGTGGCTGGTGGACGTGCTGTACGACCGCCGGGTCAAGCTGGTGATCTCGGCCGAGGTGCCGCCAGAAGAGCTGTACACCGAAGGTCCGATGTCTCACGAGTTCCCGCGCACGGTCTCGCGTCTCAACGAGATGCAGTCCAAGGAATACCTGAGTGAAGAGCGCCGTCTGGTGGACACCTCGCTGACCTGAGCGAGCGTGTGCGCAAGCGTCGGGGTCTCAGTCCTCGACGCGCACCAGGGCCAGCGACAGGTTGTCGCCACCGCCGCGGGCGCGATGGCGTGCCTTGGCGACGAGCATTTCTGCCGCTTCACGCGGAGGCAGCGTGTGGACGATCGCTCCCAGTTCCTTGGGTGTGAAGTAGTGCCACAGACCATCCGAGCAGGCCAGCAAGGTGTCGCCAGGGTGCAGGCAGGTGATGTGCTTCAGGCCCAGTGGCGGATCGGTCTGGCTGCCCAGGCACCCTGTCAGCAGGTTGGACTGAGGGTGGGTGTTCGCCTCTTCCTCCGTGATCTGCCCCTCGTTGATGAGGCGTTGAACGTAGGAGTGGTCGGTGGTGCGAAACACCATGTCTGCCCCACTGAAGTGGTAGACGCGGCTGTCGCCGATGTGGGCAATGCAAGCGGAACGATCTGGGCTGACGATGAAAGCCGCCAGGGTGCTGTGCGGCTCTTCCTCGGAGGAGATCGCCGTGAGCTTGATCATCAAGTGGGCCTCTTCGGCCAGCTGCTTGAGGAACTGCTCGGGCAGATCGTGAGTGGCCGAGTAACGCTCGAACAACTGCTTGGCGGTCAGGATCACCTGATCGGCCGCTTTGCGTCCACCGCTTTTGCCGCCCATGCCATCGGCCACTACGGCGAGCAGGCAGCCCTTGGTTCGGGCGTGGGGCAGGATGGTGACCTGGTCTTGCTGATAGGCCCGGTCTCCGCGATGGGTGCCTGTGGTGGCGACGAGGCGGAAACTGGTGGAAGTGGACGTCATGGGGAAAACTATAATGCCTAAAAGCCCTGCTCCCGGTCGCTCCGAGGCAGGATCATCCCTTGCACATGCCCCCTGATCAGGGTCTTCGGCGCCTTCATGCAATCCAATCTGCATTCCCCGCAACGGCAACTCATCGAGCTGCGCATGGAGCATGCGGATCTGGACAACCTGATTGACCGGGCTGCCGACCAGGTGCCCTTTGACGAGCTCAGTTTGCGGCGCTTGAAAAAACGCCGACTCATGTTGCGCGACGAAATCGCCCGGCTGGAGCTGCTGCTCGATCCGAAAGAGCCCGCCTGATTCTCACGCACTCAGCGCTTCGAGCAACTCGGTTTCCAGTGCGAGCTGTGCCTTGTCCAGTTTCAGGGTGTCACCTGTGACGAGGAAGGTGTCTTCCACGCGCTCACCCAGCGTGCTGACCTTGGCCAACTGTACGTTCACATGGTGTTTGGCCAGTGTGCGGGCGATGACATAGAGCAAACCTGAGCGGTCGCTCGCTGACACGCTGAGCAGCCACCGCTGGCCTCGCTCATCCGGACGCAGGCTCACGCGCGGTGGCACCGGGAATGATTTGACGCGGCGTGACAGTCGGCCGCGCACTGGTTGATGCAGGGGGGTCTCAGATGCGACCGCTTCGGCCAACTGGTTTTCGACCAATGCGATCAGGTCGCGGTAGTGCACACCTTCGAACTTCAAGGGGTCGCTGGCCATGATCTGGAAGGTGTCGAGCACATAGCCGCTCGCCGTGGTGTGAATGCGCGCGTCCTGGATGTTGAAGCTGGCTCGGTCGAAATAGCCGCAGATACGGGCGAAGACGTCGGGGCGATCCGGGGCGTAAACCAGGACCTGCAAACCTTCACCGACCGAGGAAATGCGTGCAGCGACCACCGGCTTGTCATCGCTCAGGTGGCGAAACAGCATGCGCGCATGCCAGGCAATGTCGCCCGCGTCGTGGCGCGCAAAGTAGCTCATGTCCAGCGACTTCCACAGCGGGGCCTCGATGCCGGCGGGCAGGTAATACAGTGCCAGGGCCTGTCGGGCCTGCTGCTTGCGCGCTTCAATTTCGGCATCCATGTGGGGGCGAGCGCCGCCCAGTGCCCGCAAAGTCAAGCGGTACAGGTCTTCAAGCAGTTTGCCCTTCCAGGCGTTCCAGACCTTGGGGCTGGTGCCACGGATGTCGGCCACGCTCAGCAAATACATGCCCGTGAGGCGGCGTTCGTTGCCCATGCGTTGCGCGAAGGCCTGGATGACGTCGGGGTCGGACAGGTCTTCCTTCTGGGCGACGCGCGACATGGTCAGGTGCTCGGCCACCAGGAACTCCACCAGCTCGGCGTCTTCGCCGGTGATGCCGTGGTCTTTGCAGAAGCGGCGCACCTCGATGGCCCCCAGATCGGAGTGGTCCCCGCCACGTCCCTTGGCGACATCGTGGAAGAGGGCGGCGACGTAGAGCAGCCAGGGCTTGTCCCATTCAGCGGCCAGCTGGGTGCAGAAGGGGTATTCGTGGGCGTGCTCCGGGATGAAGAAGCGGCGCATGTTGCGCACGACCATGAGGATGTGCTGATCGACCGTGTAGACGTGGAACAGGTCGTGCTGCATCTGACCGACGATGCGGCGGAACACCCAGAGGTAGCGGCCCAGCACCGAGGTCTGGTTGAGCAGGCGCAGCACGTGGGTCTGGCCCTGGCTTTCGCGCAGCATGGCCATGAAGGTGGCGCGGTTGACCGGGTCCCGACGGAAAGAGGCATCCATCAGCTTGCGGTCGTTGTAGAGCGCACGCAGCGTGCGGGCCGAGAGGCCCTTGAGGCTCTTGTCTTGTTGCAGGGTCAGGAAGGTGGCCAGGATGGCGTGGCGGTCGCGCTGGTAGAGGTCGTCGCTGACGATTTCGAGGAAGCCACCACGGTCGAGGAAGCGCTCGTTGATGACGCGCATGGGGGCGTCCTGAGAGCCATGCACGCGCTCCTCGATGTTGAGGATCAGGATCTGGTTGAGCTGCGTGACCGCTTTGGCCGCCCAGTAATAGCGGCGCATCAGCACTTCGCTGGCACGCAGGGCACGGGTGTTCTCGTATCCGAAAGATTCGGCCACGGCAGTTTGCAGGTCGAACACCAGACGGTCCTCGCGGCGGCCGGCGATCTGGTGCAGGCGGGTGCGGATGAGTTTGAGCACACCTTCGTTGCGCGCCAACTGGCGGGCTTCAAACGGTGTGAGCAGGCCGTTGCGGGCCAGGTCTTGCCAGTTGCTCCCCAGTCCTGCGGCACGCGCCAGCCAGATCACCACTTGCAGGTCGCGCAGGCCGCCGGGGCTTTCCTTGCAGTTGGGCTCCAGCGAGTAGGGGGTGTCCTCGTACTTGGTGTGCCGCTGGCGCATCTCCAGGATCTTGGCCGTCATGAAGGCGCGCACATCCATGTGGGCCATGGCCTCTTGCTGCAATGCTTCAAAGCGGCCGAGGTCCCCACACAGATAGCGAGCCTCCAGCAAGGACGTCTGGACGGTGACATCGCGTTGAGCCTCTTCGATGCATTCGCTCACGGTGCGCACGCTGGAGCCAATTTCCAAGCCGGTGTCCCAGCAGGCACTGATGAAGCTTTCGATGGCGCACGTGGTGGCATCGTTGCAGCCGGGTTGCGGCGCAGACTGCACGAGCAACAGCACATCGATGTCGGAGTGCGGAAACAGCTCGGCGCGGCCGTAGCCACCCACGGCCACCAGGGCCGCATTGTCAGGCAGGCCGTGCGCTTGCCACAGTGTGGTGAGGGTCTGGTCCACCAACTGGGCCATGCGCTTCAAGAGCAGGCTGGCTGAGGAGGTGGTGGGGCGGCTGTTCTGGAACTGGGTGAGCAGCTCGGATTTGCCCGTGCGAAATTGCTGACGCAGAGCGGCGATGTCCAGGGTCATGTTGAGCGAAGAGGTCAGGGGATCAAGGCCAGTGACGCAAGCAAGAAAAAGGCCCTGACGAGAAGTGTCGTCAGGGCCGGTGTGCATCAGGCGGCAGTGCCTTTTTCTGCCGGGATGAAGTCAGGCGGTGGCGGGCTGCCAGCCGAGAGTGTGAGCACCTCGTAGCCGGTTTCGGTGACGAGCACGGTGTGTTCCCATTGCGCCGACAGCGAGCGGTCCTTGGTCACGATGGTCCAGCCGTCGTAAGGGGCTTTGCCTTTACGGCCCTCTTTGATCTCGCGCTTGCCCAGATTGATCATGGGCTCGATGGTGAAGATCATGCCGGGCACGAGTTCAACGCCGGTGTTCGGGCGGCCGTAATGCAGCACCTGCGGGTCCTCGTGGAACTTGCGGCCGATACCGTGGCCGCAATATTCACGCACTACCGAGTAGCCGGCGTTCTCGGCGAAGGTCTGGATGGCGTGGCCGATGTCGCCCAGGCGTGCGCCGGGTTTGACCTTTTCAATGCCCTTCCACATGGCCTCGAAGGTGACCGAGCACAGACGCTTGGCGGCGATCTTGCCTTCCCCGATCACGAACATGCGGCTGTTGTCGCCGTACCAGCCCTCAGGCGTGATGATGGTGACATCGAGGTTGACGATGTCGCCGTCCTTGAGCGGTGTGTCGTTGGGGATGCCGTGACACACCACATCGTTGACCGAGGTGCACAAGGAGGCCGGGTAAGGGATGTGCCCGGGAGGGGCGTAGCCAATGGTGGCCGACTTCGTGCCTTGCACGTTCACCATGTAGTCGAGCGACAGCTTGTCGATCTCGAGGGTGGTGATGCCGGGTTTGATGAAAGGGGTCAGGTAGTCGAGGACCTCGGAGGCCAGACGGCAAGCCTTGCGCATGGCGTCAATCTCGGCGCCGGTCTTGATGGTGATGCTCATGGTTGAGAATTATCCGCAATTCCTGCGCGGCTTGTCGCGCCAGGGGCATCAGATTGAAGGCCTTGGGTCGGCATTCGGGGCGTGGGGCCGGTAAAATTCGCGTTTTACCTTACGACAGCCTGCGCGCACCTTGTGTGTGCAGGCCAACCCAGGCCCCCACGCCGTGACCGAACGCACCACCCCCGTGATGTCCACCCTGATGCACTTTGAGGGCGGCAACGCCCTGGCTCCGCACCAAGTCCAGGCCCTGCTGCCCAAGCTGCAAGCCATCAACCCACGCATTGCGGGCGTTCATGCCCGTTTTGTGCACTGGGTGGCCATGGATCGGTCGCTTGACCATGCGGAGTTGGACAAGCTCTCGGCCCTGCTGACCTATGGTGACGCCTACGAGGGCCCAGCTGACGGGGACTTGATCGTCGTGGCACCCCGTCTGGGCACCGTGTCGCCATGGGCCTCGAAGGCCACCGACATTGCGCACAACTGTGGCATGGCGATTCGCCGCGTGGAACGCGTGACCGAGTACCGTCTGACCGTGAAGTCGGGTGTGATTGGAGCTTTGATGGGGGGTGCCAAGGGCTTGGCGGCCCAGGACCTGCAAGCCTGCGCCGCGCTGCTGCACGACCGCATGACGGAAAGCGTGCTCTTGGCACGAGAGGAAGCCCGCCACCTCTTCGATGAAAAGCAAGGCGCTCCGATGGAGCACGTGGACGTGCTGGGCCGTGGCCGCGCTGCACTGGAAGAGGCCAATGTGACCTTTGGTCTGGCCTTGTCGGACGATGAAATCGAATACCTGGTCCATGCCTTCACCGGCCTGAAGCGCAACCCGACCGACGTCGAGCTGATGATGTTCGCCCAAGCGAACTCGGAGCACTGCCGCCACAAGATCTTCAACGCCAAGTTCACCGTGGACGGCGAGGAGCAGGACTTGTCGCTGTTCGGCATGATCCGCAACACCGAAAAGCTGAACCCGCAGCACACCGTGGTGGCCTACGCTGACAACGCGTCCATCATGGAAGGCCACACCATTGAGCGTTGGATGCCCGACGGCTATACCAACGCGCCTCAGTACAAGGCCCGCGAAGAGCTGGCCCATGTGCTGATGAAGGTGGAAACACACAACCACCCCACCGCCATTTCGCCTTTCCCTGGCGCATCGACCGGTGCGGGCGGTGAAATCCGTGACGAAGGTGCGACTGGCCGTGGCTCGCGCCCGAAGTCTGGCCTGACCGGCTTCTCGGTGTCGAACCTGCACCTGCCCGGCACCAACGAGCCTTGGGAGCAAAACCCCATCGGCAAGCCTGAGCACATTGCCAGCCCGCTGCAGATCATGATCGAAGGCCCCTTGGGTGGCGCCGCGTTCAACAACGAATTCGGCCGCAGCAACCTGGGTGGTTACTTCCGCGTGTTCGACCAGAACGTGGGCGAGGGCGACAAGGCCATTCGCCGCGGTTATCACAAGCCGATCATGATCGCCGGTGGCTTGGGCACCATCGACGCCACGCAGACCAAGAAGATCGTGTTCGGCGCGGGCACGCTGCTGATTCAGCTGGGTGGCCCTGGCATGCGCATCGGCATGGCCGGTGCGGCAGCTTCGTCCATGGCGGCGGGCACCAACTCGGCCGCATTGGACTTTGACTCCGTGCAGCGTGGCAACCCTGAAATCGAGCGCCGTGCGCAAGAGGTGATCAACCACTGCTGGGGCCTGGGCGCGAATAACCCGATTCTGGCGATCCACGACGTGGGTGCCGGTGGCATCTCCAACGCCTTCCCCGAACTGGTGGACGGCGCAGGCAAGGGTGCTCGTTTTGATCTGAGCAAGGTGCCGCTGGAAGAATCCGGCATGGCCCCGAAGGAAATCTGGTGCAACGAGAGCCAGGAGCGTTACGTTCTGGCCATTGCGCCCGAATCGCTGCCCATGTTCACCGAAATGGCCAACCGCGAGCGTTGCCCCTTCGGCGTGATCGGCGTGGCCACCGAAGCACTGGAGCTGGTGCTGGAAGACACAACCCAGCCCCAAGCTGACAAGGCCGTGGACATGCCCATGGAAGTGCTGCTGGGCAAGCCGCCCAAGATGCACCGCGATGTGAAGCGCGTGCAGTGGGATGGCGGCAAGCTGGACCTGACCGGCGTGTCGCTGGACACCGTGGCGTTGGACGTGCTGCGTCACCCCACCGTGGCCAGCAAGCGTTTCCTGATCACCATCGGTGACCGCACCGTGGGTGGCTTGAACCACCGCGACCAGATGGTGGGACCCTGGCAAGTGCCCGTGGCCGATGTGGCCGTGACCCTGGCTGACTTCAAGGGCTTTGCGGGTGAAGCCATGGCCATGGGCGAGCGCACCCCGCTGGCCTCGGTCAACGCGCCGGCCTCCGGTCGCATGGCGGTGGCAGAAGCCATCACCAACCTGTTGGCAGCGCCCATTGAGTTGTCGCGCGTGAAGCTGTCGGCCAACTGGATGGCTGCTTGCGGCGAAGCGGGTGAAGACGCGGCCCTGTTTGACACCGTGAAGGCGGTGGGCATGGATCTGTGCCCGGCACTGGGCGTCTCGATCCCTGTGGGCAAGGACTCGCTGTCCATGCGCACCAAGTGGAGCGATAACGGCCAGACCAAGCAGGTGACCGCCCCGGTGTCGCTGATCGTGACGGCGTTTGCCTCGATCGCCGACGTGCGCGGCACCTTGACCCCGCAACTGGTGACCGCTGAAAACGGTCAAGCCCTGGACACCAGCCTGATCCTGGTGGACCTGGGCGAGGGCAAGAACCGCATGGGTGGCTCGATGCTGGCCCAGGTGCTGAACCAGTTCGGCAACGAAGTGCCTGACTGCGACAACCCAGAGATGTTGAAGGCGGCCGTGAACGCCGTGAACGCCCTGCGCGCTCAAGGCAAACTGCTCGCCTACCACGACCGTGGTGACGGTGGCCTGTGGGCGACCGTGGCCGAAATGGCCTTCGCCGGCAACACCGGCGTGAGCTTGAACGTGGACATGCTGGTGACCGAAAGCACCGGTGTGGACGACAGCCGTGCCGACTTCGGTGACTCGAAGAACTGGGCCGGCCAAGTGGGCGAGCGCCGCAACGAGCTGACCCTGAAGGCGCTGTTCAACGAAGAGCTGGGCGTGGTCCTGCAAGTGCGCACGGCTGACCGCGATGCCGTGCTGCAAACCCTGCGCGAGCATGGCCTGAGCAAGCACAGCCACGTCATCGGCAAGCCCAGCACCAAGCACACGCTGGAAGTGTGGCGCGATGCCAAGGCCGTGTTCGCCGCCCCGGTGGAGCAGCTGCACAAGACCTGGGACGAGGTGAGCTGGCGCATCGCCCAGCTGCGCGACAACCCCGCTTGCGCCAACAGCGAGCACGAAGCCATCGGCAAGGCCGCTGACCCCGGCATGCACGTGGCCCTGACCTTCGATCCGCTGGAAGACGTGGCCGCACCGTTCATCCACAAGGCGCGCCCCAAGGTCGCGATCTTGCGTGAGCAGGGCGTGAACTCGCATGTGGAAATGTCGTATGCCGTGGCGCAAGGCGGCTTTGACACCTTTGACGTGCACATGAGCGATCTGCAAGCCGGCCGTGTCAGCCTGGATCAGTTCCAGGGCTTCATTGCCTGCGGTGGCTTCAGCTACGGCGACACCTTGGGTGCCGGTGAAGGCTGGGCGCGTTCGATCATGTTCAACCCCAAGCTGGAAGAGCAGTTCCTGGCCTTCTTTGGCCGTCAGGACACCTTCGCGCTGGGCGTGTGCAACGGCTGCCAGATGCTGGCGGCTTTGAGCCCGATCATTCCTGGCGCGCAAGATTGGCCCAAGTTCACGCACAACCAGAGCACCCGCTTTGAAGCCCGCCTGAGCCTGGTCGAAGTGCTGGAAAGCCCCTCCTTGTTCTTCAAGGACATGGCTGGCAGCCGCATGCCGATTGCCGTGTCGCACGGTGAAGGTTTCGCCAACTTCTCGCAGCGCGGCGACATCGCCAAGGTGCAGCAGGCCTTGCGTTACGTGGACAACACCGGTGCCGCGACCGAGGTCTATCCCTTCAACCCGAACGGCTCGCCCGGCGGTTTGACCGGCGTGACCACGGCCGATGGCCGCTTCACGGCCATGATGCCGCACCCTGAGCGCGTGTTCCGCAACATCCAGATGAGCTGGACCAGCGGCGACAAGAGCGATGCCAGCCCCTGGTTGCGCATGTTCCGCAACGCTCGCAAGTGGGTGGGTTGATGACCTCGCGGGGCGCTTTGCCCCGCGAGAGCCCTTGATGTGTGTGGGTTTTGTGAGGCGCCTCTTGGCGGCAACTTCACGCCCATGCAAACTGACATTCCCGATCGCCCCCTCTTGGGGGCGTTTGTTTGTCCAGAACACATCTGAAAAATCATGTCACTCTCCATCGTTGTGATGTTCGTCGGCGGGTTGGTGGCCCTTGTGCTCGGGGCTGGTTGGCTGGTGCGAGGTGCCGCGAAACTCGCCTTGTCGTTTGGCGTCTCGCCTCTGGTGGTCGGGCTCACGGTGGTGGCGTTCGGCACCAGTGCGCCAGAGTTGGCGGTCTCCGCCGGTGCGGCGCTGGATGGCAAGGTCGACATTGCCATTGGCAATGTGGTGGGCAGCAACATCCTGAACGTGCTGTTCATCCTGGGGGCCTCCGCTCTGATCGCGCCCTTGGTGGTGCACGTTCAGCTGATCCGCCAGGAGGTCCCGATCATGATCGCGGCCACGGTGGCCCTGTTGCTCATGATGCTGGATGGCATTCTGGCCACCTGGGAGTCGACCGTGCTGTTGTGCGCCATGCTCACATACACCGTCTTTCTGGTGTGGCAGTCGCGTCGCCAGGGGGCTTCAGCCGATGCGGAGTTCGAGGACGAGGTGGACCTGAGCAGCCATTGGGATCGCCATTGGGCGGTTCAGCTGGGGCTGATTCTGGCGGGGCTGGTGGCCTTGGTGTCCGGCAGCCATTTCCTGGTTGAAGCAGCCGTGACCACCGCCATGCAGTTGGGTGTCAGCGATGTGGTGATCGCCTTGACCATCGTGGCGCTGGGAACCTCGCTGCCCGAGGTGGCCACGTCGATCACGGCGGCCCTGAAGGGGCAACGCGACATGGCTGTGGGCAATGTGGTGGGCAGCAACACCTTCAACATCCTGGGCTGTCTGGGAGTGTCGGGCATCTTGTCTGGCACGGGTCTGGCCGTGGCCGAGTCGGTGATTCACTTCGATGCCTGGGTGATGTTGGCTGTGGCGCTGGCTTGCCTGCCCATTTTCATCACAGGTCGCGAGATCGCGCGTTGGGAAGGCCTGGTCTTCCTGCTTTACTACGGTGCTTACACCGCCTACCTCATCCTGGCTTCCCAGGCGCATGCCGCCTTGCCTCGCTTCAGTGCGGCGATGCTGTATTTCGTGGTACCCCTGACGGTCATCACGATGGGCGTGTCCTTGTTTCAGCACCGCCAAGCTGGCCGGTCGAGCTGAGCGGGGCAGCCCTGATCGGGCCTGAGTGGCGCCAGCCTTTCGGTGTGCCGCACGCCTGACGCGGCGTCATTGCGGCGCGTGGCGGGTGGGAGTGCCAGGCCAGAGCCTGGCGGCGGCGGCTTGTGAGCGAGCAAGCAAGGCCTGGTGATCGCGGGGCCGAAGGAAGCCCTGGCGCAGCAAGACATCGGCAGCGGCTTGGTAGGCCTGCACATAGGCTGCACGGCTGGCGTAGCGTGTGTGCAGGTTCGAGGCCGCCATGGGCACTGTGCTGCCACCTGCGATGCATGCGTACTGGCTGCGCACGGTCAGCGAGTGGGTGCTGAAGTTGCTGTATTGACCGTGGTGGGCCGTGGGCACCTGGATGTCTGGCAGGCGCACGCCACCTGCCGCGTGGCCCGCCTCATCGGTGCGGATAAATCCCAGGGCGTTGCGGTCCATGCGCGGTGCAATGGGCGGCGCGACCCCTTCGGTCACCCAACGCGTGAGCGCGTGAAGCGCAGCTTGGTCCACCATGTAGGCGGGCAGGGCGTTGAGAGGACGCAGGCACCCGTGCGGGGCGTTGGGTGTGTTCGGTGGTGTGATGAGGGGCAGTTCAGCCTGCAGGTGCCCGTCTAGGTGGGCAGCGCCGCTGACCTCCCAGTAACGGACTCGGTCCGTGTCCGGGGTACGTGACAGCGGCCAGCTGACCATGGCTTCGGCCTCGGTCTGCACCTGCATGATGGGCTGGTTCAGGTCATTGCGAAAGGCCGGGGCCCAGACGTCATCTCCGTCCTTTTCGACCGCTGGGGCCAGGGGGGCAGGGCCACGCAGGTAGAAACCATCGAACACCTGGTGAGCGAGGTGGAAGGTGTTGATGTAGGTGTACAGGTACAAGCCGGACTGGGAGTAGCCCATGGCCAGCAGGCGAGGGGGCTTGGCCGCGGCGGACGGCTTGAGGGTGGCTGGAAGGCCAAGCAACTGCGACCAGTTCGCGCGAATGGCGTGTCCCGCCTGACCGAAAACGGCGTGGGCGCCTTCGTTGCTGGCCAGGCGCAGGGCAGCATAGCGGGGTGACTGGCGCTGCAGCGCACGCAAGCCTTCGGTCTGGTTGCTGACCCCGACCCAGGCATAGCCCTGGGCCATCAGCTCCTCGCGGGTGAGCACCCAGCCGCCGTCCAGGTCGAAGCCCGGTGTGGTGTTGAGCCACTCGACCACGATCACGCCATTGAAGCGCGCCGGGTCAGCCGGGCGCCGCACCAGCAGCCGGGTGACGTAAGGGTGGGCTTGGCCATGAGGCTGGACGGCCCACTGGCCCGATTCACCCCAGCCCGGCTGGGGGCGGTAGTGCTGGGCCCGGCCCTGCAGGAAGACCTCTTGTTCGACATAGGCGTGGGCACCGAGTTGCACCGCGCGCGAGGTGGCCGGTGTGCCGGACGGGGCCACCAGCAAGCGGGCGGCCGGCAGTTGGGTGTCCACCCACTGGGTAACGGGCGCCATTCCGGGCGGTGGGGCGGGCTGGGCTGTGGCGGATGGCGCGGGGGATGAGACTGACGGCGTTTGCGCCGGGACGGCTTGCAGCGTGAGCAGCGGCAAAAGCACGCCACCCCACCAGAGGGCTCGCAGGCGGGGCTTCATGTCAGGAAAGGGGCCTGGAGGGCATGGTGCACATCAAGAAAGGGTACTGCGTGTGCCCTCATTGTGGCGTCCGCTGCCCGTGGCGCAGCACCGGGTTTGACGGGGGGTGTTTGGCGACAGGGCGCCAGCTCGTCCGGCAGCCAGACACTCAGAATGGACTCATGCAGTCTGTTCGACATCCCATCGTGTTCACGGGTGAAGCCCGAACCTATCGCCCGCTGTGGCGACGCAATGTGCTGCTGCTGTGCCTGACGCTGGGCCTGTCGTTCCCCTGGGCATTGACCAGCAAGCTGCGCTACCTGTACGGGCACACCCAGGTGGCCGGCCACGCGCTGGGTTACCACGCCAACTCCATGCAGATGTTTCTGGGCAACCTGGTGGGCATGGTGGTGCTCAATGCGCTGTACTACGGCATTGCACAGTTGGGCGCGTATGCGTGGATGGGCGTGGCGACCCTGCAGTTGCTGATGGCGGCCGCGCTGCCTTTCATGTTGCACGGCTTTCTGTCGTTCCAGCTGATGCACACCAGCTGGCGGGGGCAACGCCTGCACCTGGACGCGCAGCCCCGTGATGCCTGGCGCGCCATGGCGGTGCCCACGCTGATCTACATCGCCTCCGGGGTGCTGGCGGTGTGGGCGTTCGTGATGCTGCGGGCCGATCAGCGTGACGCGGCCTGGCTGTATGGCGGCTTGTCCGTCACCGGCTTCTGTGTGGGCCTGCCGCTGCTGTATGTGCAGTTCAAACGCTACCAGCATCGGCATGCCGGGTGGGGCAGCGTGCGCAACCAGCATGAGCCAGACCTGAGCCACGGCCAGTCGCTGGGGCTCAGCCTGAAGGTGGGGCTGCTGGCCGCTTTGGCCTGCGTGCTGCTGGTGCTGCCCTTGAGCTGGCTCTTGCTGGACTGGAGTGGTTGGGAGGTGCGTGCCTTGCTGGCACGTGCCGCGACGGACAGCACGGCGGGTTGGCGCACGGCGCTGGTGCTGCTGCCCGGCCTGTTCATTGGCCTGGCCTGGATGATGGCGTTGCCGTATCCCTATCTGGGTGCCAGCTTGCAGAACCGCTTGTGGTCCAGCACGGCGCATGAGGCTTTGCACTTCGAAAGCCAAGTGCCCATGTCCGCGCTGCTGCGCCTGAGCGCGCGCAACTGGCTGTGGGTGGTGCTGACGCTGGGTTGGTATTACCCGGTAGCCGCCATGGCCGAAGCCCGACTGAGGCTGCAGTCGGTGGCTGTGTGGGTGCGGCCGGATCTGCTGGGCAGCGAGGCGGCCTCAGACACCCCTCAAGCCTCGGCCTGACCCCAGTAATGGTAGGACACCAGCCGAGGGCCCGGGATGTAGCCAGACTGCATTTGGGTGCGAAACCCGGCTTCCTTGAGCAAGGCCGGGATGTCGCGGTCGAGGTGACAACCACCAGCCAGTGGCTTCCAGAGGGGTTGAATGCAGGCCTGCCAGCGGGCAACCCCCGGGTCGGGCGCCACGCCGTGCTCTGAAAACAGCAAGCGACCGCCCGGCACCAGCACGCGCTTCATTTCAGCCAGGGCCGCCAACGGGTCTGGGATGGTGCAGAGGGTGTAGGTGCACACCACGGTGTCAAAGCTGGCGTCTGCCGCAGGCAACTTCTCGGCTGACAAACCGATGAGTTCGACGTTCAGTCCCGAGCGCGCAATGCGCCGATCGGCCAGGTGGTGCATGCGCAGGGCCGGATCGACGCCCACGATCTGGCTGACACGGCTCGGGTCGTAATAGGGGATGTTGCGCCCGGTGCCCAGACCGATCTCCAGCACGCGGCCGCGGGCCTGCGGCACCACCTTTTCACGCTGGCGCGCGACCGGACCGATACCGCACGCGAGGTCGATCAGGTAGGGCAGGATGTACCGGTCGTACCAGTTTTCTGTCACGAAGATCCCTTGGTCAGCGTGGGGTACGGTGCTGAGGGCGCACCAGGCGCCTCGGCGGACCGTTCAGACGGTCTCTTGCAGAAAGCGCTGCACGCTGTCGGCCATCATCGGGGCCAAGGCGACAGCATTGCTGGTGTGGATCACGCTGTCGGTGCTCCAGACGTGCTCGATCCCGGCCGCGCGAATGACATCCAGGGCATCGGCTGCAAACAGGGCGTGGGTCACGGCCACATCCACAGAGCGTGCGCCGGCAGCCTTCAGCAGCTTGCTGGCTTCCACGAGGGTGCGGCCGGAGCTGGCCATGTCATCGAGCAGCACGACCTGACGGTCTTGCACCGAGACACCGGTGGGCAGGGTGATGCGCACATCGCGGTCGCCGTGGCGCACCTTGGTGCACACGCCATGGTCGAAGCCGCAGACGGCCGCGGCCGAAGCGATCCACTGCGCCGACTCGCCATCCGGGCCCATCAGCATGGCCTGGGGGCGTTCCTTGGCGATCAGCTCCGCCAGCATGGGGGCGCCAGACAAGGCGATGGCATAGGGGCCCGGGAAGGCTTCATCGATGCGGCTGATGCGGTGCAGGTGGGGGTCGACCGTGATCAGACCGTCCACCAACTCCGACAGGAAGCGGCCGATGATCTTCTGGCTGACGATCTCGCCCGGGTGGAAGGCGATGTCCTGCCGCATGTAGGCGAGGTAAGGCGCGACCAGCAGGATCTTCTGGGTACCCAGCTTGCGGGCTTCCTGGCTCACCAGCAGCAGCTCGACCAGCTTGTCGTTGGGCTTGTCCAGACTGCGGTAGATGACCAGCTGTGCAGGCAGTTGCCCGCTGGCATCGACGGGCAGCTTGAGGCGCATCTCGGCGTCGGGGAAGCGATGGCGTTCGACGCAGGCGGACGGCAGGCCGCAGGCCTCGGCCAGGCGCAGGGCGGGCACCTGCTCATCTTCAAAATACAGTAGCAAGGCAGACATCAGAACTCCACAATCTGACGGATTTCGGCACCCGCTTCGCCCAGGTAGTAGCCAGCGTTGCGCTCGCTGGCTTGGCGTGCGAATTCGAGATCGGAGGAATAGGCCGCATAGACGCGGTACAGCGGCTGACCTTCCTGCACCGTGTCGCCCAGTTTGCACAGGAGGTCTACGCCGGCACCTTGGACCTTGGGCGCACCTGCCAGGCGGGCCAAGCGGGCCACTTGCTGGTTGTCGATGCCTGAGACGATGCCGTCACGTTTGGCCAAAACCTCGAAGTGCAGCGGCGCCAGGGCTGGGTGATCCGGATCAAATGGCTTGTGCCCCTGCGCGTCGATGATGGCGCGCATTTTGGCCATGGCGCGGCCCGATTCCAGAATGTCGCGGGCGATGGCATAGCCGTCGCCACCGCGCACATCAGGGTCGAACTCCAGGATGCGACCGGCCAGTCGCAGCGATTTCTGGCGCAGGTCGTGCGGCGCCCGTGGGTCGTTGGCCAGCACCCACATCACGTCACGGGCCTCGAGCACAGGGCCGATGCCATTGCCAATCGGCTGGCGGCCATCGGTGATCACCACGTCGATGGTCAGGCCCATGCGCTTGGCCACGAACTCGAAGAGCTTGCGCAGGCGTTGCGCATCCGGGATGGTGCGGACCTTGGCGGTGGCGCCCACAGGGATGTCGAGCAGCAGGTGGGTGGAGCCCGCAGCCACCTTCTTGGACAGGATGGAGGCAACCATCTGCCCCGGCGAGTCGATGGACAGCGGCCGTTCGACCGAGATCAGCACGTCGTCGGCGGGAGACAGGTCCGAGGTGCCGCCCCAGGCCAGGCAGCCGCGGTGCTCACGCACGATTTCGCTCAGGCGGTCGAAGCTGGGTTCGACGTTGGCGAGCACCTCCATGGTGTCGGCGGTGCCGGCGGGCGAGGTGATGGCGCGCGATGAGGTCTTAGGGCACAACATGCCATGGGCGGCCACGATGGGCACGACCAGCATCGACGTGCGGTTGCCCGGGATGCCGCCGATGCAATGCTTGTCGACCACGGGGTGGGCGTGCCAGTCAAGGCGACGGCCCATGGAGGCCATGGCGTCGGTGAGGCTGTAGACCTCTTCGCGATCGAGTTCGCCCTGGTTACAGGCCACCACGAAGGCCGTCAACTCGATCTTCGAGTAACGGTGCTCGGTGATGTCACGCACGATGTCGTGGTAGTCCTCGTGGCTGAGGCGCTCGCCGGCGATCTTGCGGTGGAGCGCAGGAATGGAGGAGGGCGGCTCGGCCTGGTTGACGCGGGTGGGGTGGCCTTCGCTGAGGCCCAGTTGGGCGAAGGCGTCCTCGGACAGGCCCAGTTGGTCACGGTCGACGATGCAGGTGTCGTCCACCACGTTGAGCGTCGCCAGAATGCGATGGCCGTTGGCCGTGATTTCGACCTTGGACAGGGCCTGAAAACCTTCGGCCCGGTAGACCGCGCAGTCGCGGTGCATGTAGGCGACGTTTTCGCGGTAGGTGTCGATCGCCACACGCTTGAGGCTCAGCAGCCCGGTGGCGGCTTCGGCGGGCGAGCCCGCTGTCGTGGCAGGAGGGGCGGTGACAGGAACTTCGTCAGTCGTCATGGGAGTCAGCGATGTCGTTTTTGACATCGTACTCCCATGAGGAACGGTGTTTCAGGCTGCGATCAGCTCGCAGGTGAAACTCTGACCCGAGGCGATGACGTCCAACAGGCGGTCGATGTTGGGGTGCTTTCCGGGGTTGGCGCGGGCGTCTTCGGTGTGCTCGGCGAAGATGACCAGGCCTTCCTCTGCCGCAGCGACGTTGATGCTGCCATGTTTGGCCGCCAGGGCCGCGTACACGGCGAGCGAGCCAGCCTTGCCCGGCTTGTTCTCGATGGTGGCGGCCACGTTGCCAGCGGCGTCGATCAGTTCGAGGGCGGCCAGGTGGCTGATGGCGGGGAGTTGTTTGAGGTTGTCGGCGAAGGCCATGGTGTGCTCCAGCAAGGCGGCCACCCGGTGCTGGGCGGCGCAAAACGGGCGCTATTGTGCCGCAGTCAGGGCGGGTGCCGGTGCGGCAGGGGCTTCGGTTGGATCAGGTGTGCGGCATGTCGCCAAGATGGCGTCATCGCCGGCCATCACCTGTCCCCAGTGCACGATGTCGAGCTGACCGTCGGGGAATTCGACGAGGGCGGTGAGGCTTTCCACCCAGTCGCCGTCATTGCAGTAGAGGATGCCGTCGATGGGCCGGATTTCGGCATGGTGGATGTGGCCGCACACCACCCCCTGCGCACCGCGCTTGTGTGCCTCGCGGGCGAGGGCTTCTTCAAAGTCGGCCACATAGCTGACCGCGCGCTTGACCTTGAGCTTGAGGTACTTGGACAGCGACCAGTAGGGCAGGCCACGGCGCGCGCGCCACGAGTTCAGATAGCGGTTGAGCTTGAGCGTGAATTCGTAGAGAGAGTCGCCCAGCAGCGCCAGCCAGCGGGCGCACTGGATCACGCCGTCGTACAGGTCGCCATGGGTGACCCAGAGCTTGCGGCCATCGGCCGTGGTGTGCAGGTATTCCTCCGCCAGCTCGACGCCCCCAAAGGCGTGGTCGAGGTAGGTGCGGGCAAACTCGTCGTGATTGCCGGGGATGTAGACCACGCGGGTGCCTTTGCGCGCCTTGCGCAGGATCTTCTGGATCACATCGTTGTGCGACTGCGGCCAGTACCAGGTACGGCGCAGTTGCCAGCCGTCGATGATGTCCCCCACGAGGTAGAGCGTGTCGCAGTCGACGCGGCGCAGGAAGTCGAGCAGGGCATGGGCCTGGCAGCCTGGGGTGCCCAGGTGGACGTCCGAGATCCACACCGACCGAACACGGTATCGCCTGTCGGGCAGCGATTGCGATGAACTCGCAGGCGGAAAGCCCTTGGGCCCGGCACCCAGGCCGTTGGCGGTGAGGTCTCGCAGCAGAGGGGCGGTGATCCAGGCGCGCATGCGAGCCATGGTGTGCGCCCTCTGTGACAGCACCGCGACGCGTCAGTGACGGCGCAGTGACGTCGGTCCCCGGCCCCTTGGGCCAGGAACTCCAGCGCGATCAGGCCGTGGGGCGGGCCTTGTAGAACTGCATGGGCGACTCGGGGATCTGGTTGAGCACCGATTTCTTGATCTTGCCCACCACGTGCATCTCGCAGGGCTTGCAGTCAAAGCGCAGGGTGAGCTTTTCCTTGCCGTTGATGAGTTGCAGCGGCTCGGCGCGCACCGTGCCCTGCACGCCTTGCACGCCCTTGGCCTGCTTGGGACACAGGCTCAGCGAGAAGCGTACGCAGTGCTTGGTGATCATCAGGCTGACCTCGCCGAGTTCTTCCTGGCTTTCGTATGCGGCTTCGATCACCTTCACGCCATGCTTGGCGTAGAAGTCGCGGGCCTTGTGGTTGTAGACGTTGGCCAGGTAGCTCAGCGTGTCTTCAGGGTAGGCCACGGGGGGCTCGACCGCTGCGGCGCGTTGCGGGCGCTCGTAAGCGGCAGCGCGGGCGGCTTCCAGCGATTCGATGGCCCCGCGGCGCAGGTGCTTGATCACCGAGGCGGGCACGAACCAGGGCTGGGCCGTGGCCAGGCTGACGTCGTGCACCGAGAAGATGGTGTTGCCCAGCTTGCCCAGGTTGTCGCGCAGGCTGGCTTCGGACTGGGCCGCGTCTTGCGGGGCCTGCTTGTCGCAGGTCACCGTCGCGCTGCCCACGCAGCCGTCTTCGTCAGTCACGGTCAGCGTCAGGCCGTCCGGGGTGTCGCTCAGAGCCAGCCAGGTGCCAATGCGGCGCTCGGCCGACTTCTTGGACATCTGGTTGTCCCACGCGCGGTCGCGGTTGCGGTTGATGGCCACGCCGGGCTTCAGGTCGGCCAAGGTGGCGATGTCTTCGTTGGGGAAGACGCGCCACAGGCGGCCGGCCTTGCCCACGGGCTCGGCGGTGTTCACCTGCACGCCCACGATGTCCTTGGTCAGCGTCAGGTAGTTCAGGCCGTCGCCGTTGTGGATGCCGCCGGCTTCGCGCACGGCTTCATCGTCGATGGCCACGTCAAACCACTTGTCGCCCACCTTGGCGACCTCGCCCACGGGCAGGCCCAGGTGCTTGGGGCTCTCGAAGGCGCCGATGTCTTCCTTGCGGCCGGTGACGAAGTAGTCGGTGCTACCTCGGTTGAAGTTGCGCTCGGGGTCGGGCTGGAAGAAGAAGGTGTTCTCGCCCGAGGAGGCGCGAGACAGTTCCGGGCGTGCTTCCAGGATCTCGTCGAGCAGCATGCGGTAGTGGGCGGTGATGTTCTTCACATAGCCCATGTCCTTGTAGCGACCTTCGATCTTGAAGGAGCTCACGCCCGCGTCGATCAGGGCCTCGAGGTTGGCGCTCTGATCGTTGTCCTTCATGGACAGCACGTGCTGCTCGAACGCCACGACCTGGCCGCTGTTGTCCGTCACGTTGTAGGGCAGGCGGCAGGCCTGCGAGCAGTCACCCCGGTTGGCACTGCGGCCGGTGTGGGCGTGGCTGATGAAGCACTGGCCGCTGTAGGCCACGCACAGGGCGCCATGAATGAAAAACTCGATGGCGCAGTGGGTGTTGATCGCGATCGTGCGGATCTGCTTGAGGTTCAGTTCGCGCGCCAGCACGATCTGGCTGAAGCCCACGTCCTGCAGGAACTTGGCTTTTTCGACGGTGCGGATGTCGGTCTGGGTGGAGGCGTGCAGCTGGATCGGGGGCAGGTCGAGCTCCAGCAGGCCCATGTCCTGCACGATCAGCGCGTCGACGCCAGCGTCGTACAGCTCCCAAATCTGCTTGCGGGCGCCTTCCAGCTCGTCGTCGCGCAAGATGGTGTTCAGGGTGGCGAACACCTTGGCGTGGTAGCGATGGGCGTGCTGCACCAGGCGCGCAATGTCCTGCACCGAGTTGCTGGCATTGGCGCGCGCACCGAACGACGGCCCACCGATGTAGATGGCATCGGCGCCGTGGTTGACGGCCTCGATGCCGATGTCGGCAGTCTTGGCGGGCGCGAGCAATTCAAGGGGGTGGCGGGCGGCGAGGAGCATGGGTGGCGCGATCCAAAGAGCAAACCGCCGATACTATCGCCATGCGCCCCCAAAAAGCACATATCCCCATGGCAACACCCCCTCACAGTCGGGATTCCGGCGCACCTTCGGGCTCTGTGGCAGGCCGCTTTGACCGGCTGGACGCCCTGCGCGGTTTCGCCCTGGTGTGGATGGCGGTGTTTCACTTCTGTTTCGACCTCAGCACCTACCGCCTGCTGGACGCCAATTTCTACCAGGACGCGCTCTGGACCACCCAGCGCACCCTGATCCTGTCGCTGTTCTTGCTGTGTGCGGGCGCCGGGCAGGCGGTGGCCACGGCGCAGGGCCAAAGCTGGGCGCGCTTCTGGCGCCGGTGGGCCCAGGTGCTGGGCTGTGCGCTGCTGGTGAGCCTGGGCAGCTGGTTCATGTTCCCGCGCAGCTACATCTCGTTCGGCGTGCTGCATGGCATGGCGGTGATGCTGATCGTGGCCCGCCTGAGCGCGCCGCTGAGGGGCTGGCTGTGGCCGCTGGGCTTGCTGGCGGTGTGTCTGCCGCAGTTCATCCAGCATCCGTTTTTCGACACGCGCCTGACCAACTGGGTGGGCCTGGTCACCCACAAGCCCATCACCGAAGACTATGTGCCGGTGCTGCCCTGGCTGGGGGTGATGTGGTGGGGCATGGCCGCCACACAGTGGATCTTGTCACGCCGACCGGGGTGGATGGCGTCGCCCGCAGCGGCTTCGGGCGACAATATTGGTTTCGTGCTCGCGTGGCCGCGCATCAGACAGGGTTTGAGCCTGCTGGGCCGCTGGAGCCTGACTTTTTACATGGTGCATCAGCCCGTGATGATTGGCGGTTTGTTGGCGTGGATGACGCTGACAGGCCGTGCGTTCTGAGCGACGCGTGACCTGCTGAACCCACAGCCGAACACGCCGCAGTGCACCCGCAAGCCTCTCAAGAGAAGACCGACATGGCCATGACCCAAGACGAACTGAAAACCCTGGTGGGCCGCGCGGCCCTGGACTACGTGAAGCCCGGCAGCATCGTGGGCGTGGGCACGGGTTCGACCGTGGACAAGTTCATCGACGCCCTGGGCGAAGCACTGAAGGCCGACCTCAAGCGTGTGGCCGGTGCCGTCTCCAGCTCCGTGCGCAGCACCCAACGCCTCGAAGCCCTGGGCATCCAGGTCTTGCCGGCCGAGTCCGTGACGTCTTTGGGCGTGTACGTGGACGGTGCCGACGAGATCGACCATGGCGGCCACATGATCAAGGGCGGCGGTGCAGCCCTGACCCGCGAAAAGATCGTGGCCGACCTGGCCGAGCAGTTCGTCTGCATTGCCGACGAGTCCAAGCTGGTCAACACCCTGGGTAAGTTTCCGCTGCCGGTCGAGGTGATCCCGATGGCTGCCGCGCAGGTCATCCGCGCCTTTGGCAAGCTGGGCGGCACGGGCAAGGTGCGTGAAGGCGTGACCACCGACAACGGCAACGTCATCGTGGACGTGACCGGTTTGCAGATCACCGCCCCGGCGCAGTTCGAGTCCGACATCAACCAGATCCCCGGCGTGGTGACCGTGGGCGTGTTCGCCCGCAACAAGGCCAGCGTGTGCCTGCTGGGCACGGCGCAAGGCGTCAAGACGCTGACGTTCTGAAGCTTTGGATCAGGACTTCAGGTAAGCCAGCACGCCCTGAGCGGCGTGCCGACCGGTCGCCATCGATGCAGTGAGCAGGTAGCCCCCGGTCGGGGCTTCCCAGTCCAGCATTTCACCGGCACAGAACACGCCCGGCGCGTTCTTCAGCATCAGCTGTTCTGTCATGCCTTCAAAGCGCACGCCACCGGCCGTGCTGATGGCCTCGTCCATGGGGCGTGGAGCCTTCAGTGTGATGGGCAGCGCCTTGATGGCTTGTGCCAGTTGCGCGGCATCGGCCAGTTGTTCGGCGCTCAGTACCTCGTGCAAGAGCGCCATCTTCAGTCCTTGAATACCCAGACGGCTCTTGAGGTGTGTGGACAGGCTGCGCGGCCCTTTGGGGCGCGATGTTTCGGCTAACACCTGGTCGGCCGTGTGCGAGGGCAGCAAATCCAGATGAATGGTGGCAGCGCCTTGCGCGTTGATCTGCTCACGGATGGCGGCCGAGAAAGCGTAGATCAGACTGCCTTCCACGCCGGTGTCGGTGAGCACGAACTCGCCTTGTTGGCGCCGGGTATGACCGTGTTGATCCGTGAACTGCAGGGCCACGGGCTTGATGGGCTGGCCTGCGAACTTCTGGCGCAGAAAATCACTCCATCCGCTCCGGCCCGCCCCGATGGGGGCCACGTCGAAGCCACAGTTGGCGGCTTGCAGCGGAGCCAGATCGACACCGCGTGCCTGCAGCCAGGGATACCAGGCGCCGTTGGAGCCCAGTCGTGACCAACTGCCGCCGCCCAAGGCCAGCAAGGTGGCTTGCGGTGTGACAGCCACTTCACCTTCGGGTGTGTCGAAGCGCATGGCGCCTGCCCCGTTCCAGCCCAGCCAGCGGTGGCGCATGTGAAAGCGCACACCTGCCTCACGCAGGCGGTGCAACCAGGCACGCAGCAAAGGCGCGGCCTTCATGTCGGTGGGGAAGACGCGGTTGGAGGTGCCGACGAAGGTGTCGATGCCCAAGCCCTGAGCCCAGGCGCGCAGGTCCTCTGGCGTGAAGGCGTGGATCAAGGGCGAAAGGGCTGCCTCACGCTCGGCAAACCGGCTGATGAACCGCGGTAAGGCCTCGGCATGGGTCAGGTTCAGCCCACCGCGCCCGGCCAGGAGAAATTTGCGCCCTACCGAGGGCATGCTGTCGTACAAATCGACAGCGATGCCTTGGGCCGACAGGACTTCGGCAGCCATGAGGCCGGCCGGGCCGCCGCCCACAATGGCAACGGTGGGCTGGACGGGGGCACCGCCAGCCTGAGAGTCAGAGGAATTCAAGGGTCAGAAGCGGAAACCGGGGGGAGCATTGCCAGCAGGGTTGCCTGGCGCGGAATTGAACTGGGGTGGCTGCGCAGGCGCAGCCCCTTCGTCCGCCTTGGGGGCCGCAGTCGCTGGTGCCAGCGGCGTGGCGGCCGGATGGCGATAGGTCGGTGGCAGGGCCGATTGGCTGGGGTAGCCGGCGGCGTCCAGGTAAGAGGTCCATTCACCCTGTTCGTAGCCCGCGATTTGCTTGCTGCCAATCCGAATCACAGGGACCTGGTTGGTGCCTTCGCGGCTTTGCAGCGCACGAGCGTCGTCCGAGGTGTTCACCGTTTTCTCGGTGAATGGAACGCCTCGACCCTTGAGCAGGTTGCGGCCAGCGTCACAAGCAGCGCAGTTCGAGCTGGTGTACAGCGTGACCGGGTAACGCGACACCACATTGCGTAAAGCGAAAGGCAGTGCCGCATCACCGGTGGTGGCACCACCGACTGGCTTGACGGCCTGAGCCGGACGATCCACAGGTGGTCGATCGGTGTAGGTGACGCGGCCATCGGGGCCCACCACCTTGTACTGCGCGAAGGCTGGTGACGTGACGCCTGCCCAGACCAGACCACCGATCAATGCACTCACAACAATGCGGTTCATCTTTCACTCCCTCTCACCCCGTGGGGCGATCAACTCATGCCTTGATGACGCAGCAAGGCGTCGATGCTCGGCTCACGCCCCCGGAAAGCCTTGAAATTCTCCATGGCCGAGTGGCTGCCGCCAGCTTCCAGGATGGCTTCACGGTAGCGACGACCAATGTCGGCGTTCAGCACCCCGGACTCAGGCGTGGCTGCCTCCTCGAAAGCAGCATACGCATCTGCAGAGAGTACCTCAGCCCACTTGTAGCTGTAATAACCCGCCGCATAGCCGCCCGCAAAGATGTGTGAAAAGCTGTGCTGGAAGCGGTTGAACGCGGGCGGAATGTTGACGGAGACTTCTTGTCGCACCTCGTCCACCACTTTTTGCACGTTGGCTTCAGAGCCAGGCTCGGCGTGCAGGCGCATGTCGAACAGCGAGAACTCGATCTGGCGCACGGTCTGCATGCCGCTTTGGAAGTTCTTGGCGGCCACCATCTTGTCGAACAGCTCGCGCGGCAGGTGCGCACCGGTGTCGACGTGACTGGTGAGTTGCTGAACCACGTCCCACTCCCAGCAGAAGTTCTCCATGAACTGGCTGGGCAGCTCGACCGCATCCCACTCGACGCCACTGATGCCTGCCACCCCAATGTCGTTCACTTGCGTGAGCATGTGGTGCAGGCCATGACCGAACTCGTGGAACAGGGTGGTAACGTCGTCGTGGGTCAGCAAGGCAGGTTTGTCGCCCACGCCCTTGGCGAAGTTGCAGACCAGATGGGCCACCGGCGTCTGGGTGCCCTGGGTGTCGGGGCGCGTCCAGCGGCCGCGCACATCGTCCATCCAGGCGCCAGGGCGCTTGCCGGTACGGGCATACGGGTCCAGGTAGAACTGACCGACCAACTGGCCTTGACGCTCGATGCGGAAGAAACGCACCGATTCGTGCCACACAGGCGCCGTGTCGGGGAGGATCTGGACCTCGAACAGCTTCTCGATCAAGCCGAACAGGCCTTTCAGCACGGTGGGCTCGGTAAAGTACTGCTTGACCTCCTGATCGCTGAAGGCGTAACGGGCTTCCTTGAGCTTTTCGCTCACATAGGCCACATCCCAGGCCTGCAGATCAGGCAGATCGCACTCGGTACGTGCAAACTCACGCAGCTCGGCCATGTCCTTCTCGGCGAAGGGGCGGGCGCGCTGGGCCAGGTCGCGCAGGAAGTGCATCACCTGCGCGGGGTTGTCGGCCATCTTGGGCACCAGCGACACTTCGGCGAAGTTGGCGTAGCCCAGCAGGCGGGCTTCCTCCTGGCGCAGCGCCAGGATGTCGGCCATCAATTGGGTGTTGTCACGCTCGGCTGGGCCAGATTCACTCGCACGGGTCGCGTAGGCGCGGTAAAGCGTCTCGCGCAGAGCGCGGTTACTGGTGTACTGCATGACCGGCAGGTAGCAGGGCATGTGCAAGGTCAGCTTGTGGCCATCCTTGCCCTCGGCTTCGGCCGCGGCACGGGTGGCATTCAGCACATCTTCTGGCACGCCCGCCATCTCGTCGGTGGTGGCGTAGTGGCTGAACGCATCGGTGGCGTCCATCACGTGCTCCGAGAAGGCCTGCGACTTCGCGGCCTGCTCCTCCTGGATGGCGGCAAAGCGGGCCTTGGCATCGCCTTGCAACTCGGCGCCGCCCAGCACGAAGCCACGCAGGGCCAGGTCAAGGGCGCGCTGGCGCGCGGGGCTCAGGCGGCGTTCCGGCTCCAGGCCCTTTTGCGCTTCATTGAGGGCCTTGTACTTGGCGTACAGACGCTCGTCGGCGCCGAGGCGGGTGTAGAACTCGGTGACGCGCGGTAGGTTCTCGTTGTAAGCGGCGCGGATCTCGGGCGTGTCGGCCACGCTGTTGAGGTGACCCACAGCGCCCCAGGCACGGCCCAGGCGTTCGGTGCTCACGTCCAGCAGCAGCGAGAGGGCGTCGTAGTCCGCCGGTACGTCCGGACCGGTGACCTTGGCCAATGCCGCTTCGGCATCGGCCAGCAGCACGTCCAGGGCAGGTGTCACGTGTTCGGGCTTGATCTGATCGAACAGCGGCAGGCCGGAGGTGTCAAGCAGTGGATTGGTGCTCATGGAAGATGCGCGTGAGGGCAAGCAAAGTGTGGACGGTGCAACAGATGAGGCGTCAACCCGGAAATGCAAGGCAAACGCTGAGCCGATGCAGGTGAGTGCACCGGCTCTGGGCGGGCGGCAAACCGGTCAGGCTTGGCCGGCCGTGCGCTCTGCTGCTTCCATGGTGTTGACCAGCAGCATGGTAATGGTCATCGGGCCGACCCCACCCGGCACGGGGGTGATGTAGCCAGCGACTTCCTTGCAGCCGTTGAAGTCGACGTCGCCGCAGAGCTTGCCTTCGTCGTCGCGGTTCATGCCCACGTCGATGACGACGGCGCCGGGCTTGATCATGTCCGCGGTCAGCACGTTGCGCTTGCCCACGGCGGCGACCACGATGTCGGCCTGCCGGGTCATGGCGGCCAGATCGGCGGTGCCGCTGTGCGTGATGGTGACAGTGGCGTTGGCCGCCAGCAGCATCATGGCCATGGGCTTGCCGACGATGTTGGAGCGACCGATGACCACGGCGTGCTTGCCGCGCAGGTCCTTCATGCCGATGGATTCAAGCATCTTCATGCAACCGTAGGGGGTGCAAGCCTTGAAGCCGACTTCACCGACCATCAGCGCGCCAGCGCTGGCGACGTGGAAACCGTCCACGTCCTTCAAGGGCGAGATGGCTTCGATCACCTTGTGGTCGTCGATGTGCTTGGGCAGGGGCAACTGCACCAGGATGCCGTGGATGGACGGGTCGTTGTTCAGGGCGTCGACGCGGGCCAGCAGTTCGGCCTCGGTCATCGTGGCATCGTACTTTTCCAGCACGGACTTGAAGCCTGCTTCTTCACAGGCCTTGACCTTGTTGCGGACATACACCTGGCTGGCAGGGTTATCGCCGACCAGGACCACGGCCAGACCGGGCTTCGTGCCCTTGGCGGTGAGGGCGGTGGCGCGCTGGGCGACTTCGCCACGCAGTTGTTTGGACAGGGCGTTGCCGTCGATGAGTTGTGCGGTCATGGGCTGCTCCGGTAGGTGTGCAAATGGGTCAATAGAAAAAGGCCGCCACAGGGTGTGGGCGGCCTTTCAGCGGGAGGCGGCGGTCAAGCCGGGCTCCGGAAGTGGGGCTTACTTGGCGTTGGCCGCGTTGGCCGGGGCGTTGGCACCCAGCGCGATCTTCAGCAGGTCGGCCACGGTGTTGGCGTTGAGCTTTTCCATCACGTTGGCGCGGTGGGCTTCCACGGTCTTGATGCTGATGCCCAGGTCGTCGGCGATCTGCTTGTTCAGACGGCCCGCCACGATGCGCTCCAGCACTTGGGCTTCGCGGGTGGTCAGGCGCGACAGCAGGGCTTCGCGGCTGGCGGCTTCTTGCGACTGCGAGAAGGCAGTGCGGGCCTCGTCGAGCATGCGCTCGACCAGGGCAACCAGCGCGTCTTCCTTGAAGGGCTTCTCGATGAAATCCATCGCGCCCTTTTTCATGGTGTTCACGGCCATGGGCACGTCGCCGTGGCCGGTGATGAACACGATGGGCAGGGGCGACTTGCGCTCCAGCAGCTTGTCTTGCAGTTCCAGCCCGCTCATGCCATCCATGCGGATGTCGGCGATCAGGCAGGCGACTTCACGGGGGTCGAAGCGTGCCAGGAAGGATTCTGCAGAGTCGAAACAGCGAACACGGTAGTCCTTGCCTTCCAGCAGCCATTGCAACGAGTCGCGCACGGCCTCGTCGTCATCAACCACATACACAGTGCCTTTTTTCGGGATCAAGCTCATGGTTATTCGGCAAGTAAATCGGTGGGAAAAGGAAGACCTGTGTCGGCCTCATCGCAGTTGTCGATCGGAAGGGTGAACGTGAAACGACACCCCATGACCATCTGTCCATTGTAGATGTTCTCGGCCTTGATCCGGCCGTGATGCGACTCGATGATCGATCGGCACAAGCTCAGGCCGATGCCCAGGCCCTCGGCCTTGGTGGAGTGGAAGGCCTCGAAGAGGCGGGCAAGCATGTCTTCACGCATGCCGGGCCCCCCGTCGGAGACGGTGAACTCGACCACATCGCCCTGGTCTTCGAAATAGCGTTGTTGCACCCGCAGATCAATGTGGCGGCGCGATTGGGGTGTTTGCGCCGAGTCGATGGCCTCGGCTGCGTTTTTCAGGAGGTTCAGCAGCACCTGCTCGATCAGGATGGGGTCGGCCATGATCGTGGGCAGGCGGTTGGCCACCGTCGAGTTGAGGGTGACGCGGCGACGCTTCATCTCGAACACGGCCAACTCCAGCACAGCGTCGGTGATGTCACGCACGCGGGAGGGTTGGCGCTGCGGCTCGCTGCGTTTCACGAACTGGCGGATGCGGTGGATGATCTGGCCGGCTCGCTGGGCTTGTCGCGATGTCTTCTCCAGCGCACCAACGAGTTGTTCGTTGTCGATGTTGCCAGCCTGCACCCGGCTGATCATGCCGCTGCAGTAGTTGGAAATGGCAGCCAGAGGCTGGTTCAGTTCATGCGCCACCGTGGAAGCCATTTCACCCATGGTGATGAGCCGGCTGGTGAACTGCGACTTCTCGGCCTGGCGTGCCGCAGCTTCTTCAGCCTGTTTGCGAGCACTGATGTCGGTGGCGATCAACATTTGGGCCAGGTTGCCGTCCGTCCACTG
Organism: Burkholderiales bacterium; assembly: GCA_029268225.1. Lineage (GTDB taxonomy): Bacteria > Pseudomonadota > Gammaproteobacteria > Burkholderiales > Burkholderiaceae_C > Aquabacterium. The sequence continues at coordinate 45,770 of JAJUGJ010000026.1, forward strand.
TACGTAGCGGGCGCGCACGTCGAACCACTTTTGCACGTTGTCCATGTAGACCTCATGCGTGTCGCTGCCGGCATCGGTGAGCTTCTGGGTGGGCAGACCGCCAAAGTGGTCGACGGACTCGTCGCCGTCGATGACCTCGTCGGGCATGACCTGACCGCCGGTGAGTTGCACGTGGGCCTCTGGGTTGCCGCCAAACCAGATGCGGTAGGAGCGGTTGGCAAACAGCATTTCACCACGCTGAACCGACATCACGGACACCGCCGCGTCCAGGCCTTCCAGCACCGTGGTGAAGCGCTCGTGCGCCGCTGTGAGCTGGTCGCGCACCCGCTTGGCTTCGGTGATGTTGGTGACGGAGGTCATCCAGCCGGTCTGGTTGCCCTCGGCGTCGATCAGGGGGGAGACGTACATGCGTGCATCGAACTGGCTGCCGTCGCGTCGCTCCATGTTGAGTTCGACGCCCCCTGTGGGGCTGCGGCCCAGCAACTCCTGCTGGAACATGCGGTGGAATTCGTCGATGCGGTCGCGTGGCCAGTACGGGTAGGGCGGGCGGGCGCCGATGAGTTCGTGCTCGGCAAAGCCTGTCATGGCACAGAAGGCCGGGTTGACGTAGGTGATGCGCCCCTCCAGATCGATGGTGCGCATGCCGGTGAGCATGGAGTTTTCCATGGCGCGCCGGAAGTTGGTTTCCTGCACCAGGGCCTTCTGGATTTCGGCGCGACGACGCATGTGGCGCAGGGTGCCCACCAGTGTCCAGACGGTGAGCAAGGACAAGGCGACCACCATCCAGAACAAGGTGCTCCCCACCAGGCTGGAAGAGGTCTTGAACCCCATGCCGCGCAGCAGCAAACCGTTGCCGATGGGCGTGACGATGACGTCGTGAACAAAGCTGGGCTTGGCAGATCGGGATGTGACGGCGCCCACCGAACTGGTGATCAGGTCACCGTCGGCTCGAACCAGGCTCATGGCATGACGCTGCAGGATCTCTTGCGGCACCTGGTGGCGCATGAGCGTTTCCAGGGAGTACTCGGCGATCAGCGCCCCCGCAAAGCCTTGTCGGTCCATCATGGGCAGATGCAGTTGAATCGCCTTGATGCCTGCGGTGTTGAGGAAGGGCTGGGAGTAGGTCGGCTGGTTGCGCTCACGTGCTTGCGCAAAGGCTTGGCGGGTCTCGGGCGCCTTGTGCAGCGGGGTGTAATGGTCTGCCTGGTTTTCGAGAGGGTCGCGGTCGATGGGCTGTCCGGATTCAAGGGACAGGGTGAGCGTGGTGCGCACGGCCTTGACCTGTTCGTTGGCTTGCACCCAAGACAGGCTCAGCACCTCGGGACGAGGGCGCACAAAGTCGCTGGCCTGGAGCATGAACTGCTCGACGGAGATGGCCTTGAAATTGACGTCGCGTGCCAGGCGTTGCACATGCTCCTGGTTCTCGATGAGGCGCAGTCGCAGCTGTTGTTGTACGACCTCGGTGTCGCGTTTGACCGACTCTTGTTCGCGCTCCAGTTCTTCGTTGCGCAGATACCAGAAGGCGGCAATGATCACCGCCAGAAAGAGCAGCACAGACACCAGAGGGCCGAGCGTGGCGTAGCGGTCTTGCTGGCTGGGGCTTTGTTTGCGCCACCAGCGCCAGAAAAGGCGGTTGGGCGTGTCGGCCTGCGGTGCGCTGGGCGAGGGTGTCGGGACGTGATGAGGTGCCGGAAATGCCATGGTGCTGATTATCTGTCGGCGCGGACCGCCCAAAGGGATGGCACTTATCGCTTATATTTTCGGAAGTTTCGCAATGCCACCCTGTTGCGCAAACGATTCGTAGTGTCGGGGCTTTGCCGTTTACCCACGGACCAAAACCCTGGCGACCACCCTTAAATGAGTGGCTCGCCGCTATCAACAATTTGGAGACTTCACCCATGTCTGCTCAAGATCCCATGGCGTCCGCCCCTCAGGACCAGGATCCCCAAGAAACCCGCGAGTGGCTGGACGCCCTGTCCGCCGTCATCGACACCGAGGGCCGCGGCCGCGCCCACCAACTCCTTGAAAACGTGCTCGACCATGCCCGCCAGGCAGGGATCGACATGCCTTTCTCGGCCAACACGGCGTATGTCAACACCATTCCGGTGGAAGACGAGGCTCGCTGTCCCGGCAATATCGAAATTGAGGAGCGTTTGCGCTCTTACATGCGCTGGAACGCGATGGCGATGGTGGTCAAAGCCAACCGCCACAACCCGGAAGACGGCGGTGACCTGGGTGGTCACATCGGTTCGTTCGCGTCGCTGGCCAGCTTGTTTGGCGCCGGTTTCAACCATTTCTGGCACGCAGAAAATGAAAACCACGGCGGCGATTGCATTTATTTCCAGGGTCATGTGTCGCCCGGTGTGTACGCCCGCGCCTTCCTGGAAGGTCGTCTGACCGAGGAGCAACTGCTCAATTTCCGCCAAGAGGTGGACGGCAAGGGACTGTCGAGTTACCCGCACCCCAAGCTGATGCCGGAGTTCTGGCAATTCCCGACCGTGTCGATGGGCCTGGGCCCCTTGATGGCGATCTATCAGGCGCGTTTCCTGAAGTACCTGCACGCCCGTGGCATCGCCGATACCAGCAATCGCAAGGTGTGGGTGTTCTGTGGCGATGGTGAGATGGACGAGCCGGAATCGCTGGGCGCCATCGGTCTGGCCGCACGCGAGGGGCTCGACAACCTGATCTTCGTGGTGAACTGCAACCTGCAGCGCCTGGACGGTCCAGTGCGTGGCAATGGCAAGATCGTTCAAGAGCTCGAAGGCGAGTTCCGCGGCTCGGGCTGGAACGTGATCAAGCTGCTGTGGGGCAGTGACTGGGACGCGCTGCTGGCCAAGGACAAGGATGGCCTCATGCGCAAGATCATGATGGAGATCCCGGACGGCGACTACCAGGCCATGAAGGCCAACGACGGCGCCTTTGTCCGCAAGAACTTCTTCGAGCGTGATCCGCGTGTGGCAGCCCTGGTCGCCAACATGACCGATGAGCAGATCTTCTCGCTGCGCCGTGGTGGTCATGACCCACAGAAGGTGTATGCCGCCTTCCACCGTGCGGTCAATCACAAGGGCCAACCCACCGTGTTGCTGGTCAAGACGGTCAAGGGCTATGGCATGGGCAAGGCCGGTGAAGGCAAGAACACCGTGCACCAGACCAAGAAGCTGACGGACGAGGACATCCGCCACTTCCGCGACCGCTTCAATCTGCCGATCCCGGACAGCGAACTGCCGAAGATTCCGTTCTTCAAGCCTTCGGAAGATTCGCCGGAGATGAAGTACCTGCACGAGCGTCGCAAGGCACTGGGTGGCTACCTGCCGCACCGCCGTGTGAAGGCCGACGAGCAGTTCACCATCCCGCCGCTGGAAACCTTCAAGGCGGTGCTGGAGCCGACGGCCGAAGGCCGCGAGATTTCCACCACCCAGGCTTATGTGCGTTTCCTGACGCAGTTGCTGCGTGACCAGGCGCTGGGCCCCCGCGTGGTGCCCATCCTCGTGGACGAGGCACGCACTTTCGGCATGGAAGGCCTGTTCCGTCAGGTCGGCATCTACAACCCTGCGGGTCAGCAGTACACCCCGGTCGACAAGGACCAGGTGATGTACTACCGCGAGGACAAGGCCGGCCAGATCCTGCAGGAAGGCATCAACGAAGCCGGCGGCATGTCGAGCTGGATTGCGGCGGCCACGAGCTACAGCACCTCGAACCGGATCATGATCCCGTTCTACGTGTACTACTCGATGTTCGGCTTCCAGCGCATCGGTGACTTGGCCTGGGCAGCCGGTGACATGCAGGCGCGCGGCTTCCTGCTGGGCGGCACCTCGGGCCGGACCACGCTGAACGGCGAAGGTCTGCAGCACGAAGACGGCCACAGCCACATCCTGGCGGGCACCATCCCGAACTGCGTGTCGTACGACCCGTCGTTCGCGCATGAAGTGGGCGTGATCCTGCACCATGGTCTGAAGCGCATGGTCGAGAACCAGGAGAACGTGTTCTTCTACCTGACGCTGCTCAACGAGAACTATGCGATGCCGGGCCTCAAGCAAGGAACGGAAGAGCAGATCCTCAAGGGCATGTACCTGCTGGACGAAGGCCAGGCCGGCAAGCCGGCGGTGAACCTGCTGGGTTCGGGCACGATCCTGCGCGAGTCGATCGCGGCCAAGGCGCTGCTGGAGTCCGACTGGGGCCTGTCGGCCAACGTGTGGAGCTGCCCGAGCTTCAACGAACTGGCCCGCGACGGCCAGGACGTGGAGCGCTTCAACATGCTGCACCCGCTGGAGACGCCGAAGCTGTCGTTCGTGACGCAGCAGCTGCAGCCGTTCGACGGCCCGGTGGTGGCCTCGACCGACTACATGAAGAACTACGCCGAGCAGATCCGTCCCTTCATCCCGAAGGGCCGCAGCTACAAGGTGCTGGGCACGGACGGCTTCGGTCGCAGCGACTTCCGCAGCAAGCTGCGCGAGCATTTCGAGATCAATCGCCATTACATCGTGGTGGCCGCGCTGAAGGCGCTGGCCGAAGAAGGCAAGGTGCCCGCGGCCAAGGTGGCCGAGGCCATCCAGAAGTACGGAATCAAGGCCGACAAGGTCAACCCGCTGTACGCCTGAGCCCGTCACGGGCTGCCGATGCCGGCCGTGTGTGTGAGCTTGCCCTGTGGCAGGTTCGCGCCAGCCGGTCCACGATCCATTCAATTTCTTCGTCCGTGACGGAGCACAAACATGGCATTGATTGAAGTGAAGGTCCCTGACATCGGGGACTTCGACGAAGTGGCGATCATCGAGGTGCTGGTGAAGGCCGGCGACACC
>JAJUGJ010000027.1 GCA_029268225.1 Burkholderiales bacterium
GCACGGCGATTTCGCGGATCTTGTCCATCGTCAGCGTGTAGATGATGAAGGCCACGATGGCCGCACTGACCATCGACAGGATCACTAGGAACATGGCGATCTGCTTGGCCGAGGTGGCAATGAGCTTGCCCACCAGGATGCCCTCCATCTGCGCGCGCACATGCACGGTGAAGCGCTTCCAGCGTCGAATCGGCTCGGCCACCTCGTCAGGGGATGAGCCCGGCTGAATGCGCACCAGCACCGCGTTGACCGCGTTGTTGCGCGTTTGCGAATCGATCACGGCGTCCAGCAGGCCGGGCACGTTCGGGCGATTGAAGGCGGGGTTGGCCTCGGTGCGACGGCGCTGCATCAGGATGGCGTCGTTGTCCTTGAGGAACTGCGCTTCTTGCGCGTCCTTCAAGGGGATGAAGACCATCGGGTCGCCACTGGAGGACACCATGCGCCGGGTCAGCCCCACCACGGTGTAGTGATTGCGCCGGATTTTGAGCACATCGCCCAGCTGCGCACCAGAGGCCACATCTGCGACAGCCTCGTAGTGGCTGCGTGTGATCTGGCGCCCAGCGATCAGTTGGGGAGGCCAGCCCGGTGTACCCGGCTCACCGGCCATGATGCCCACCACCATGGCGCGCACGTCCTGATCGCCCCGGCCCACCTGCATCGTCAGGTAGGTGACGTTGGCGGCCTGCGCCACACCGGGCATGGTGCGGATGCTGCGCCACAGGTCGTCGGGAATGCTGGAAGACTCGGCATAGGGGCCCAGTGTGTCTTGCTGAACCACCCACAGATCGGCACCGCTGTTGTCGAGCAGCACCTTGCCATCGTCGACCATGCCCCGGTAAACGCCGGCCATGGTCAAGGTCACCCCGATCAACAGCCCCAGGCCCACGCCGGTGAAGATGAACTTGCCCCAGGCATGCAGGATGTCGCGACCGGCCAGGCTGATCATGGCGCCACGCCCTGAAGGCGCTCGACAATGTGGATACGGCTGCGTGCGGTGAGCGCTTTTTCGCTGTAGAGCACCACACGGTCCCCTGCCGCCAAGCCCTTCGTCACCTGAACACGGCCGTCGAGGTCGGAGCGGCCCAGGGTGATGGGGGTGAAGGCGAGGTCCTCGTCCAGCAATTTCCACACGCCACGCCGGCCCTCGACGGTGCGGATGGCCGCGTTGGGAATGACGGGGGCAGCGGGCAATGCAGGCAACTGCACGGTGATCTCGGCCAACTCACCCAGGGGCGGCAGTGGCGACGGCAGGGTGTCCAACACCACCTTGGCCAAGGTCTCTTCGGTGATGGCGTCGGCGCGCGGTTCGATGCGCAGGACGCGCGCGGGCAACGCTTCACTGCGACGCGAGCGCAGCGTCACCCGAGCGGGCAGGCCCGCAGCCAGCCCCTTGGCATGGACCTGATCGAAGCGAGCCTCCACCCACACGCTGGCCGGATCGAACACCTCGATGACCGGCTGGCCCGCGATGACGGTGGAGCCCGGATCCGCCTCTCGCGCGGCGACGATGCCGGCCACCGGCGCGATCAGCCTCAGGTTGCTGCGTTGGGCTTGCAGCGCCTGCAACTCTGCCTGCAGGCGATGGGCATCTTCACGGGCTGCCGCCAGCGCGGACTGGGCCAGCAGCAGGTCTTGCTGCTTGGTGGCGACGTATTCCTCGGTGGCGGCGCGCGCGGGCAGCAACTGCGCATAGCGCTGGGCCTGAGTCTGCGCAAAGGCCCGCTTGGCTTCGGCCTGCCGCAAGGCCGCCTGGGCGCTCTGGATGGCCGCCTGTTGCGCGACGATGCGCTCGTTCAGGTCCACGGCGTCCATCTCGCCGAGCACCTGGCCGGCACGGACGGCATCGCCCACATGGACATCCAGCCGCAGCAAGCGCCCGGCTGCCGTCGGACCGATCTTGTGGGTGTAGCGTGCCTGCACGGTGCCGATGCCCGACAAGGCTGGGGCCACGGCTGCGCTCTCGACCTTCACCACGGTGACCGCCACAGGGGCCAAGGGCCCCGAGCGCATGGCGACGTACACGAACAAGGCCAGCAAGGGCAGCACCACAGCGAAGACCGCGAGCGTACGGCGTTGAAGACGAGGGAAAGTCATTGCGTGCCTCCGATGCCACGACGGTAAATGGCCCACACGCCAGGGGCATCGGCACGCAAGCGCGCCACATCACCTGCGATGAGTGACTGCATCACCAAACCTTGAATCGAGCCGACGAACAGCACGGTCGCCGCATCGACATCCAACAGGGCATCAAGCTCACCGCTCGCCTTGCCCTGCTCCATCACCTGCTGCAACCTCGCCCGGTATTGACGGATCAAGGTCTGCACCATCTTCTTGGGCAGCGTCTCGCCCTGTCGCTGCAATTCACCAAACAGCATCCGGGGCACGCCGGGGTGTTCGGTCACAAAATCGATGTGGGCCATGAACATCGCCTGCAGGGTCGCGAGCGAAGACGTGCAGCCTTGCGCCGCCTGGTCCACGCGGGCCAACAAGCGCTCGGCAACCCAGTGCATCACGGCTTCCAGGATCGCTTCCTTGGTGGGAAAGTGCTTGAACAGCGCGCCTTGCGTGACGCCCATCTGCCGCGCAATCCAGGTGGTGGTGATGTCGCTGGGGTTGTGCTGCGCGGCCAGTTGCACCACGGCTTCCACGGTCGCGGCCCGGCGCTCATCGGCAGGGAGATGTTTGGTGCTCATTGCAAAAGATAGTGAGTTATTACTATCTTACCGAAAGCAGGCACCGGGTCAAGCCTGTCTCCACGTACCGGCCACGGGCCAGTCATGCGCCGTGAGGCACGGTTTCACCTGTCAGGAGGAACGGTACGTGGGCGCCAACATCAACGATGAGCGCAAAAAAGCCACCATGCGCTGAACATGATCCGGCCTCAGCCCCTGGGTCAGATCGTGGCCCCCAGGTACGGGCAGGCAAGCGGCCGGCCCTGAGCCACTGGCTTCGGACAGTCGCAGTGCGTCGCTGAAGGGCACGGTTTCGTCGTCCTGACCATGCACAAACAGGACCGGACATGCCACAGCACCCGCACTGCGCAGCGGCGCGATCTCATCAAAACGCGCGCCAATCACCTCTTGCACATGCGACAGGATCCAGCGGCCCGGCCAGCGCGCAGGGATGCGCATTTGCGCCAGCCAGCGCTGCATGACTTCGGCCGGATGAGCGAAGGCGCTCAGGCTGATGACCGCGCGCACATCGGGTTGGCGGGTGGCCGACAAGAGCACCGCCCCCGCCCCCACCGAGTGACCGATGAGCGCCAGCCGCGACGCATCGACCTCGGGCTGCTGACGCAGCCACGCCAGGCCAGACTCCACGTCTTGCGCAAAACGCGGCAGCGACTGGAAATCGACCTCGCTGCTCAAACCATGCCCGCGTGCGTCCAGCACCAGCAGCGCCAAGCCGGCCTCGTGCAGCCAGGGCGCCGCCGGCAACATCAGTCCAGCATGGGCACCCCAGCCGTGCATCAGCACCGCACCGGGCGCTGGCAAACCATGGCTCCCAGGCGGGGCAATGAACCAGCCAAACAAGCGGCTGCCGCCCTCCCCCTCAATCCAGACTGGTCGCACCTGTTCCGGGGGCAAGGCCAGCCCCTCGGGCATCACCGGGTGAGCCAGATGGGGCGCACGCAGCCCCCACAGCAGGGCGCGGTGCGCCAGGGCCTTGAGCAGGTTCACCGAGATGCCTCGGCGCGGTCGATGCGTCGCAGCAAACGCACATGCATGGGCCGCGTGAAGTCGGCCCCGTTCGGGCCACAGTGCGGCGCAAAGGCCTGGGCCACGCGCTCGATCAGTTCGCCGGTGAGGTGGTGATCGGCAAAGGTGGGCCGCATCATGCGTTGCTCGAACTCGTCGAAATCGGCGTAGTGCACCGGCATGTCGAAGCGGCGCTCGGCGACCTGCTGCCAAGGGCTGTGAACCAGCGCCCGGTCCACTGCCGCCTGGGCTGCAGCACGCACCTCGCCCTCGTCATTGAACAGGCGCACGATGTCGTTGAGCGGGCCGTCGTACACCGGCTCCGAGACATACAGGTGCCCGCCCGGGCGCAGCACGCGTGCCACTTCGCTCAAGGCCTGATCCAGCAGGTGCAGAGGCACGTGGTGCAAGGACTTCAGCATCAGCGCCAGGTCGAAGGACGCCTCCGCGAAAGGCACCGCTTGCGCGCCTGCGGCCACGAAGCTCAGTCCTTCTTGCGGTACCGCCAGATTCTTGGCGTGTTGGCGCTCGTCCACCTCCAGCCCCGTGACATGACTGGTGGGGTAAGCCTGCACCAGTTGGCGGGCCAGCCTTGCATTGCCGCACCCCAACTCGATGATGCGCTGTCCCTCCAGCGTCACCAGTTCGGACAAGATTTGCAGTTCGTTGTGGATCAAGGGAGCGTTCGCTGAGGGAGACATATCGGGTATCACGCAAGAAGATCATTCGGGCATCAGAACGCCTCACGCAGTGCGCGCAAGCGGGCTCGGAGCGCGGGTTCACTCAACACCCCGAAATGGCGTTCGATGATGCGGCCATCGGAGTTGACAAACAAGGTCGCTGGCAAACCGGCCACGCCCACGGCTGGACCCAATTCCGAGGACAAGTCGAGCCACACACCTCGCAAGGGCAGTTGGTTGCTGCGCAGGTAGGCCTGCACGTCTTGAGCGGACTCGCCCTGGTTGATGAACAGAAACTGCACATCGGCTTCAGTGTGCTGCAGGCGCGCAAAGACGGGCATTTCCTGCCGACAGGGCCCGCACCATGAGGCCCAGAGGTTGATGACCCGCAGCTGTCCATGGCCCAAGTTGGGCAAGGCCTGCACGGAGCCATCGGATTGATGGTGCACCAGCACCTCAGGCAAAGGAGGCTGCGCATCATCCGGGCTCAAGGCCCAGCTTGCAGTGCCCCACACCAAGCTGCCCGCCACCACACCCACCCCCCTGGCTTGGCGCCAGGCTGGCCGACGCCATGCCTTCCACAGCAGCCACGCGAGTCCGGCCGCCCAGCCACTCCAACCATGCCAGCCGCCATCTCGAACATCGAGCACAGCCAGTGGGTGAGCCAGGTAGAGGTCCGCGTTCAGCCCCACATGCACCAGACGAGCCCACAGCAAGCCCCACCAGGCTGCATGAACGAGCTCATCGCCCGGACGCTCACCGACTGGCAAGCCTGAACGCCGATGAGCCCAACGGCCCGCCAGCCAGGCGCCCAGCCACACGGACACGATCAAAAGCAAAGGGGCCACCGGCAGTGCCAGCGGCCCGAGTGAGAGGGAATACAACGTTGTCTCAGTCGAAATGATCAGAATGGCATCAGTGTGCCGGACGGCGCACCGACAAGATGGGCCACAGCAGCACCGTCACGATGGCACCTGCTGCCCCGGACAGCCCCAGCAAGGTGACCCAGTCTGCCCAATAGCCCATCTCAGAGAGTCCGGACTTCAAAGAGGCGGGCACGGTGAAGAAGGCCACCACAGCCACCACCAACCCGACCAGCATGGCGCGCCCGAGACCACCGCGCCAACTGACGCCACCGCTGAATCGCGCACGGGCCATCAAGGCGACCCACGCCAGCAACAGCACCACCAGAACCGGCATCGCAGGCAGCATCAACTCCCAGGCGATGTTCATCATCAGCCAGATTTCATACATGATCGACTCCTTGTGTAAGCTGCGGCTGCCGCGTCAGGCATGGCCCTTGAGCACGGACAGATACGCCGGCTTGAGCAAGCGCACCTTCATCAGCCACGCCAGGAAGCTGTCTTGCAGAGGCTCGATGCCCGGCAGCGAGGGCACCAGCCGCCCCTCGTAGTCGAACTCCACCAACAGCGCGGAGCCCTCGCGGATCAGCAAGGGACACGAGGTATACCCGTCGAACTGCTCATTGGCTTGACGGCCGGCAATGACTTCCACCAGGTTGTGCGCCACGATGGGGGCGCTCTTCTTGATGGTGGCGGCCGTTTTGCCACGGGGCGTGCCGTTGATGTCTCCGACGCCGAAAACATTGGGAAAGCGTTTGTGTTGCAAGGTGGCCTTGTCCACGTCCAGCCAGCCCCCGGCAGCCATGGGCCCCTGCTTGACGGCCAAATCGCTGTGGCGAACCGCATCGGGCGCGCGCATGGGGGGCACCGCGTGCAGAAAGTCGTAAGGCACAACCAGGTCCGGCGCATCTGGCACGGCAAACGTGGCCTTGCGGGCCCCAATGTCCACGGCTTTGAGCCGATGCTGGTAGGCCACGTCGATGCCCAGCTTGCTCCAACGCTCAAGCACATTGTCATTGACCGGCTTGACGCCAAAGATGCTGTCTTTCAAGGCGGAATGGAAGGTGACCTTGGACTTGCCCAAGGTGCCGGCCTGCAGCAAACGATCTCGCACCATGAAGGTCAGCTTCAAGGGCGCGCCTGCGCACTTCAACGGCGTGGCAGGCAGGGTCATCACCGCCTCACCGCCCCTGGCCGTGAAGGCCTGCATGGCCTTCCAGGTGTTGAGCGCGGCCTGCGGGCTGGGGTACACGCTGCCCAGGCCGTTGCTGCCGATGGCCTGCACATCCATGCCCTCGATGAGAGACCAGTCCTGGTGGGTGCCCGTGGCAACCACGAGGTAGTCGTAGCGCACCTTCTGGCCCCCGGCGGTGATGACCGTGTTGGTCTGCGGGTCGAAGCCTGCGGCCATCTCCTGAATCCAGTTGAGCCCGCTGGGGTGATAGTCGGCGTTGCGGTTGATGACCTTCTCAACCGGCCAGATCCCAGTGCCTACCAGGGTGTAGCCCGGCTGGTAGTTGTGCTCCTGCTTGGCGTCGATCAGGGTCAGCCGTGCGCCGTCAAGCATGCTGGACAAGCGGTTGGCGATCGCAATGCCACCCAGACCGCCACCCACGATGACGATGTGCGCCTTGGTGCTGAGATTGGCCGCCTTGGCGGGTGATGCACTGCTTGCCAAGGCGGCCACCAGGGGGGCAGTCGCCGCCAGCCCGAGCAGATCGCGACGCGATGGCTCACCTGGCAGGGCTGTGTGTGAACCTCCATCGCGGGGCTTGCGTGTGTCACCCATGGGAACCTCCTGAGCGCAGTCAGATGTTTGAAACCAAACACATCACACGCTCATTGTGTTTATACCCCCATAGGTATCAAAGAGGGTTTATACCAACACAACCCCGATGCTGACCTGACACTGACCCAAAAGAAACGCCCCGGCAAGCCCATCAGCCTGCCGGGGCGCACATCACGGACTCAGGCGATCAAGCCAGATCGAAACGGTCCGCGTTCATCACCTTGGTCCAGGCTGCCACGAAGTCCTGAACAAACTTGGCCTTGTTGTCGTCCTGGGCATAGACCTCTGCATAAGCCCGCAGCACCGAGTTCGAACCGAACACCAGATCTGCGCGAGTGGCCGTCCACTTGATGGCGCCCGACTTGCGGTCGACGATGGCATAGCTGTTGCGGCCCGTGGGCTTCCAGGTGTAGGCCATATCGGTCAGATTGACGAAGAAATCGTTCGTCAGGGCCCCGATACGGTCAGTGAAGACGCCGTGTTGGCTGCCACCGTGGTTGGTACCCATCACACGCATGCCCCCAACCAGAACCGTCATCTCACAGGCGGTGAGGCGCAGCAGTTGTGCGCGGTCGAGCATCAACTCTTCCGGCGACACCACGTAGTCCTTCTTCAGCCAGTTGCGGAACCCGTCGGCCAAGGGCTCCAGCACGTCGAAGGAGTCGACGTCGGTCATCTCCTGCGTGGCATCACCGCGACCCGGCGCGAAGGGAACGGTCACGTCCACCCCGGCAGCCTTGGCGGCGCGCTCGACACCCAGGTTGCCGGCAAGCACGATCACGTCGGCCACGCTGGCACCCGTTTCTGCAGCAATCTTTTCGTACACCGCCAGCACCTTGGCCAGGCGTGCGGGCTCATTGCCTTCCCAGTCCTTCTGGGGCGCGAGGCGGATGCGGGCACCGTTGGCGCCACCGCGCTTGTCAGAGCCCCGATAGGTGCGAGCGCTGTCCCAGGCGGTGCTGACCATCTCGCTGATCGACAGACCTGCCGCCGCGATCTTGGCCTTGACGGCGGCCACGTCGTAGTTCGACTTGCCAGCGGGAATGGGGTCCTGCCAGATCAGGTCTTCAGCCGGGACATCCGGGCCGATGTAGCGGGCCTTCGGCCCCATGTCGCGGTGAGTCAGCTTGAACCAGGCGCGGGCGAACACGTCGGAGAAGTAGGCCTGATCATTGGCGAAGCGCTCCGAGATCTTGCGGTACTCGGGGTCCATTTTCAGCGCCATGTCCGCATCGGTCATGATGGGGTTGTAGCGGATCGACGGATCCTCCACGTCCACGGGCTTGTCTTCTTCCTTGATGTTCACAGGCTCCCACTGGTGCGCACCAGCCGGGCTCTTCTTCAACTCCCACTCGTAACCCAGGAGCAGCTTGAAGTAGCCGTTGTCCCACTGGGTGGGGTTCGTCGTCCAGGCCCCCTCGATGCCGCTGGTGACGGTGTCACGGCCCACACCACGGGTCTTGTGGTTGTTCCAGCCCATGCCCTGCTCTTCCAGCTCGGCACCTTCCGGCGCCGGGCCCAGGTTGGCCGCGCTGCCATTGCCGTGTGCCTTGCCCACGGTGTGACCGCCAGCGGTCAAGGCCACAGTTTCCTCGTCGTTCATGGCCATGCGCGCAAAGGTCACACGCATGTCCTTGGCGGTCTTGAGCGGGTCGGGTTTGCCATCCACCCCTTCCGGGTTCACGTAGATCAGGCCCATCATCACGGCGGCCAGTGGGTTCTCCAAATCGCGCTCGCCCGAGTAACGGCTGCCTTCGCTGCCGCTGGGTGCGAGCCACTGCTTCTCGGAGCCCCAGTAGATGTCCTTTTCCGGGTGCCAGATGTCTTCGCGGCCGAAGGCGAAGCCGAAGGTCTTCAAACCCATCGACTCGTAGGCCATGTTGCCGGCCAGGATCATCAGGTCGGCCCAGCTGAGCTTGTTGCCGTACTTCTTCTTGATCGGCCACAACAGGCGACGCGCCTTGTCGAGGTTGGCGTTGTCAGGCCACGAGTTCAGTGGGGCAAAGCGCTGGTTACCCGTGCCACCGCCGCCACGGCCGTCGGCAATGCGATAGGTGCCGGCCGAGTGCCAAGCCATGCGGATCATCAGGCCGCCGTAGTGACCCCAGTCAGCCGGCCACCAGTCCTGGCTGTCGGTCATCAGGGCCTTGAGGTCCTTTTTCAGGGCGTCCACATCGAGCTTCTTGACCTCTTCGCGGTAGTTGAAGTTCGGGCCCAGCGGATTGGTCTTGCTGTCGTGCTGGTGCAGGATGTCGAGGTTGAGGGCCTTGGGCCACCAGTTCATGTTCGTGCTGCTGGCCGAGGTGGCGCCGCCATGCATGACGGGGCACTTGCCGGTCGAGCCAGAGTTTTGCTGATCCATGTCGATCTCCTTTGTGATGGTCATTGAACGAAGCGGTGACAGCCGAAAGCGCGCTTGTGGCGGCGAGACTGGCACTCGTCTGTGCGTGATTCAATGTAGCCGGAATGCGCATTTTTGCCACCCGTTTCATCATCGGGAATCCTCATCGCGGGCATAGAGGATTTCACTATCGATCACAGTAAGCTGTTAGTTATGACAAATAGGCATGATCAGACGGGGCCAGCGCACTCACGTACGGACCCGCTCAATGCAAGGCCTTGAGGCAAAAGGCAACGGTCAGGCCCAGCGCGCATGACCACCCGGAAAACAAGCCGCGCCACAGCCACCACCTCGGAACAAAGCCCACACCGCGGATGAAGCCGGCGCTCATGGCCCAGAACAGCGCCATGGCGAGGCTGTGATCGGCGCGGCCTGCAGCGTCGGACATCAGTGGCGGATACAGCGCCCCCCCGCCCATGATGAGCAGCGCCACCCACAGTGCAGGCCAATGAAACCCGGGGCGGGTCGGCACATCGGTGACGGGCGTGTCCATGTCAGCGCTCCCCCTTGGCGCGCGCTTCCTCGTTCTCGCCCCACATGGCGTTGAGGATGGCCAGAAGCACCGCAAAGCCCACACCCAGAACCCAAGCGAAATACCACATGACTGTCTCCTCAAGCTTTGGCGTCGTCTTCGCCGATCAAGATGCGCGTTGCCGACACATACCGATGCGGCGGGATCTCCAGATTGGTAGGGGCGGGCTTGTTCTTGTAGACCCGCCCTGCCCCATCAAAGGTGCTACCGTGGCAGGGGCAGAAGTAGCCCCCCGGCCAGTCTGCCTCCACACTGGGATGACCGCTGCCCGCTGCGACGGTGCTGGGTGAGCAGCCCAGGTGGGTGCAAATGCCCACGGCCAGAAACACCTCGGGTTTGAGCGAGCGCGTGGCGTTCTGCGCGTAAGGGGGTTGCTGAGCTTGCTCCGAAGCGGGATCGGCCAACTTCTGATCGTGCCCCTGAAGTTGCGCCAGCATCTCCGGCGTGCGGCGAACCACCCACACCGGCTTGCCGCGCCACTCCACAGTTTTCATGGCACCAGGGGCCAGGTCAGCGATGTCCACCTCGACGGCGGCGCCTTGTGCCTTGGCGCGCTCACTTGGTGCCAGCGTGGACACGAAAGGGATGGCCGTGGCCACCGCGGCCACGCCCCCTGCGGCGGTGGTCAGTTTGAGCCAACTCCGGCGGCTGTCCAGATCTCTCGGGTCTGGGCTGATGGCATCACTCATGATGTGCTCCTTGTCGATCAGTAAGCGGCATGGTCGTTCTCGCGGATGTAGGCCTCGGTGACCTTGCCGCGCATCACGCGGTAAGCCCAACTCGTGTACATCACGATCAGCGGCATGAAGATGACGGTGGCCCAGAACATGATCCCCAAGGTCAGATGACTGGACACGCTGTCCCACACCGTGAGGCTGGCGTTGGGCATGCTGCTGGAGGGCATCACGAAGGGAAACATGCTGGCGCCCGCGGTGCCGATCACCCCCACCATGGACAGCGCCGAGCTCACGAAGGCGGCCAGCGTATGGCGCAAGCGCAGCAGCACCACCGCTGCCAGGGCGCCCACGACCGCCAGCGCAGGCAAGAGCCACAGGAGCGGCTGCGCGGCATAGTTCGCCATCCAGGCACCGGCTTCACGCACCACGGTCTTGCTCATGGGGTCGGGCAAGGCCGACGGATCCACCACCGAGGTGATGCGATAGCCGTCAATGCCTTGCAGCCAAATGCCCGCCCCGACAAAGCCCAACACCATGAGCACGGCAGCCCAGGTGGCGCCTTGGATGGCCCGGGCCTGAACACGGCCTTCGGTGCGGTGAGCCAGGTAGGTCCCGCCGTGCATCGTGATCATGGCACTGCTGACCACCCCGGCGAGCAAGGCGAAGGGGTTGAGCAGCTGCCAGAAGCTGCCCGTGTAGATGGAGATCAGGTACTCGTCAAAGCCGAAAGGCACGCCTTGCAGCAGGTTTCCAAAGGCCACGCCAAAGATCACCGGGGGCACGAAACCACCGATGAACAGGCCCCAGTCCCACACGCTGCGCCAGGTAGGGTTGTGGATCTTGCTCCGGTAGTCAAAGCCCACCGGGCGGAAGAATAAGGCCCACAGCACCGCCAGCATGGCCCAGTAAAAGCCGCTGAAGGCGGTGGCATACACCAGCGGCCAAGCGGCAAAAATGGCCCCGCCGCCGGTGATGAACCACACCTGGTTGCCGTCCCAGTGCGGGCCAACGGTGTTGATGACCACACGGCGCTCAACGTCGTTCTGGCCGACGAAAGGCAACAGGGTGCCGACGCCCATGTCATGGCCGTCCATGATGGCAAAACCGATGAGCAGCACGCCCACCAGCAACCACCAGATGATCTTGAGGGTTGGGTAATCCAACATGGTGTGACTCCGAATGTGCTCAGGCGTGAGCGGTGTGATGTTCAGCTTCGCGGTCGTAACGGCCTGTGCCCAGGCTGCCCGGGCCCATGCGAGCGAACTTGACCATCAGGTACATCTCGACGATGAGCAGCACGGTGTAGAAACCGATGAAGCCGGCCAGCGAGCCATAGAGGCTCTCCACACTCAGGGTGGACACGCTCAGGTGCGTAGGCAGCACGCCATAAATCGTCCAAGGTTGGCGCCCGTACTCGGCCACGAACCAGCCCACCTCACAGGCAATCCACGGCGCGGGCAGCATCCACAGCGCCGTACGCAGCAGCCAGGGTCGCTGCGTGAAGCTGCCCTTCAACGAGGTCCAGAAGGTCAAGGCGAACAGGGCCAGCATGGCGAAGCCCAGGCCCACCATCACGCGGAACGACCAGAACATGGGCGTGACACGGGGCACGGTGCTGTCCACCGCCTTGTCGATCATCTCGGTGCTGACCTCACCCATGTCGGTCGTGTACTTCTTGAGCAGCAGGCCGAAGCCCAGGTCGACCTTGTATTGCTCGAAGACCTGCTTGGCCCCTTCATCGTTGCGGTCCTTGCGGAGGGCCTCCAGCGCCTTGACCGCCTCAATGCCGCGGATCACACGGTCGCGGTTCTTGGCCTTGATCTCGTGGATGCCGGGAATCTCCTTGTCCAGCGAGCGGGTGCCAATCAGACCCATGACGTAGGGAATCTCAACCTCCCAGTCGTTCTTCTGCTCGGCTTCGTTGATGCCGGCGATCAACTTGAGGCCCGCGGGGGCCGGTTCGGTTTCCCACATGGCTTCGAGCGCGGCCATCTTGGTCTGCTGTGCCTCACCCACGGTGTAACCTGACTCGTCGCCCAGCACGATCACGCTCAGCACCGAGGCCAGTCCAAACGCCGAAGCGACGCGGAAGGACCGCTTGGCAAACTCCACGTCACGCCCCTTGAGCAGGTACCACGACGAGATCGACAGCACAAACATCGCCCCGGTCACATAGCCGGCCGACACCGTGTGAACAAACTTGGCCTGGGCATCCGGGTTGAACACCACGGCCCAGAAGTCGACCATCTCCATCCGCATGGTTTGGTAGCTGAACTTGGCGCCCACGGGGTTCTGCATCCAGCCGTTGGCAATCAGGATCCACAAGGCTGACAGGTTGGTGCCGATGGCCATGAGCGTGGTCACCAGCAAGTGCTGCGTCTTGCTCAGGCGGTCCCAACCGAAGAAGAACAAGCCGATGAAGGTGGACTCCAGGAAGAAAGCCATGAGGCCTTCAATGGCCAGCGGAGCACCAAAGATATCTCCCACGTAGTGCGAGTAGTACGCCCAGTTGGTACCGAACTGGAACTCCAGCGTGATGCCGGTGGTCACGCCCAGGGCGAAATTGATGCCGAAGAGCTTGCCCCAGAAGCGGGTCATGTCCTTCCAGATGACCTTGCCAGTCATCACGTACACACTTTCCATGATGACCAGCAACCAGACCATGCCGAGGGTCAGCGGCACGAACAGGAAGTGGTACATCGCTGTGGCGGCAAACTGCAGCCGAGACAGGTCAACCAGTTGTTCGGATATCACTTGGAGGCTCCTTGAGAAGAGGTGACACCGCCCAGGTGCTGTCCGATGCGGTCGGTGTCCACCGGAACGCGCGCGTCGCGGATGAACATCCACCACAGCCCGGTCAGCACCACGAGCTTGATCACCACCGCTGTGATGAGATGGCGCAAGAGGCGACGATCAGAAGGTGTCATACCCCGACACGTATACAGATTTCGTGCCACTTTCTCGCCATCGAAAAACTGAAGATGGATCAAGGACTTAGCCCGACACCAGGTCGTTCTGCCTGCCAAAGTGCTCGACAAATCACTGCCAAAACCGCCAAAATGGCCGCCACACTGCCACATTGGCGGTGATTTCACTGTCTGGAATTCCCCATGGCCGACGATCTCCCAGCGCTGGTGTCCTACCTGGATGGCCTGCCCGAACCCCACATCGTGTTCGACCTGGACTATCGGATCGTGGCCGCCAACACGGCGTACATGCGCGAGTACGCCCAGAACCAGGACGTCAAGGGGCGTACCTGCTACGAGGTCTCACATCACTTCAATGTCCCGTGTGACCAGGCAGGTGAGAGCTGCCCCCGCACCCGTGCCCTGCATTCCGGCCAACGCGAGCGCATCCTCCACCTGCACCACACGCCCTGCGGGGAGGCGTACGTCAACATCGAACTGGTGCCGCTGAAGAATCCGCAAGGGCAAGCGGTTTACTTCATCGAGAAGATGGAGCCCTTGAGCCTGGCGCATCAAAACACACGCCAACAGGGCATGGTGGGGCGCTCACCTGCCTTCCGGGCCACCCTGGAAATGGCGATGCGGGTGGCCCCCACCACGTCCAGCGTGCTGTTGCTGGGCGAGTCTGGCACCGGCAAGGAACTGGTGGCGCAGGCCATCCATGACGCCAGCCCGCGGGCCAGCGCCCCGTTTGTGGTGGTGGAATGTGCCAGCCTGACCGAAACGCTGTTTGAGAGCGAACTCTTCGGCCATGAGAAGGGGGCGTTCACCGGCGCCACCTCGGCCCGCGTGGGCCTGGCCGAATCGGCCAACGGCGGCACCCTGTTTCTGGACGAGGTGGGCGACATCCCGCTGAGCATGCAGGTCAAGCTGCTACGCCTGCTCGAAACCGGCACCTTCCGTCACGTGGGCAGCAGTGAGCTGCGCCACACCGATGTGCGGGTGATCGCGGCCACGCATCGCCCTTTGCGAGAAATGATCGCCCAGCAGCAGTTCCGCGAAGACCTCTACCACCGCCTGAGCACCTTCCCGATCAGGCTGCCCCCCTTGCGCGAACGACGCGAAGACATCCCCCTGTTGGCCGAGACCTTGCTGGCACGCGTGGCGCCGTCACGGCATCTGAGCATCTCGGCCTCGGGCCAGCAGCGGCTGATGGACCACCCCTTCAGCGGCAACATCCGCGAGTTGCGCAATGTGATGGAGCGGGCAGCACTGTTCTGCGATGGCGAGGTGATCGAACGGGCTCACATCGAGCACGCGCTGGCGGCCGATGCATGGGCTGCCACCACCACGACCACGGACCCTCAGTTGCCTGGGGCGACGCAGCCCCTGGAAGCCGTCTCAAAGGCCCAGCGTCAGGCCCTCGCGGATGCCGCCCTGTGGGACGCAGCCCAGGCGCACCGCGGCAGCCGGGCCGAACTGGCCGCCAGCCTGGGCATCAGCGAACGCTCGCTGTACCGCAAGCTCAAGGCCTTGCAGGCCCAGGCCAAGCCAGGTACCGCTCGCTGACCTGGGCAAGACATGAAAAACGGGCCGCATGGGCCCGTGTGTGCGTGTTGCCAGGCCCGCAGGCCTTGCATCACTTCTTCATCTTGCAGGTCGAAAGACCGAAGGGCAGGTAGGCCGGGCACCAGCCACTCAAGCCTGTGGCCAGGGGCACTACGCCGATCCAGCCCCAGACACCCACCGTGCCGGTTGCGGCCAAGCCGATCAGCACCACACCCGCCTCAATGCGGGCCACACGGTCGATACCACCAACGTTTGCTTTCATGCTCATTCTCCTGGGTTGAAAACTCACTGTCTGGTTTGCAGTGCATCCCAAGCGTGCTGTGCACTCAAGAAGATACGCCCTGCAAACCGCTTGTCAAGCGACACACGATGCAGACGGTCCATCACCGGCCCCTTCACCTCGGCGAGGTAAAGCGATCGCCCTTGCGCCGTCTGCGCGTCATCAAATTCGATCAGCGACTGGAGCGCCGAGTGGTCGATGCGGTTCACCGCCGACAACAGCAGCACCAGACTGTGCACCTGGGGGCGGCGGCTGAGCATGTCGCTCAACCCCATCTCCACGTGCTGGATGTTGGTGAAGTCCAGGCTTTCGTCCACCCGCACCACCATCACACCCGGCAGGCGCTCCACGTCGTAACGCTGCACGTTGCGGAAATGCTCGGTACCGGGCAGACGCCCCACTTCGGCCATGTGCGGCTGGCTGTGGCGCCAGATCATGGCGCCCAGGGACCAGGCAATGCCCAACAAGATGCCTGACTCGAAGCCCAACAACATCACCCCGGCCGCCGTGCTCAGAAACGCCCAGGCCTCAACCCGGTCGTAGCGCCAGGCGTCGCGCAGGCCCTGCCACTGCACCAGGCCCGACACGGCCATGATGATGACCGCCGCCAGCGCCGCCTTGGGCAACCAGGCCAGCCAGGGCAGGAACATCAACATCAAGGTGCCCAGCAACAGCGCCGTGAACACACCCGCCAAAGGGCTGCGAGCCCCTGCGGCCTCATTCACCACCGAGCGCGACAGCCCGCCGGCCACAGCCATGCCGCCCACCAGGCCACTGCCCACATTGGCCAAGCCCAGACCGAGCAACTCGCGGTCAGCGTCGATGCGTTCGGTGTGCTTGAGTGCGAAGGTTTGCGCCACCGACATGCTGCTGACAAAACTCACCAAGCTGATCAGCAAGATGGGCATGACCAGGTTGGCCAAAGCCGTGACGGGCACCTCGCTCAAGGACGACAGCGCACGCACGGCCCCACCGAGCTCGACGTTCACCGCCCCCACCTGGGCCACATGCCACTCGGTATGACGGTTCACCCACGCCGCCGCGAAGCTGGCCAGCACCAGCACCACCAGCGGCCACAGGCGGGACGCCACCTGGCTGGCCGAATCCCGCACCCCAGCCATCCGCATCATGCGCGCCATCACCCGCGGCCCCAGCCACAGCAAGGCCATGGCGCCCAGGCCGATCAGCACGCTGCCCGTCTGCACATCCCAGCGCCACGCACCGCTGCTGTCCACCACATGCCGGCGCACACCGGTCACCAGATCAGGTACCGTCTGCCCCAGAGAAGACCACCCCAGGATGGGCGCCACCTGCCCGGCCATGATCAACAAGGCCGACGCCACCGTGAAGCCCTGCACCACTGGCCGCCCCAGCAACTGCGACAGGAAGCCCATGCGCAAGCGGCCCATCAACGACATCAGCAGACCCGAACCCAGGCCCAGCGCTGCCGCCAGGGCCACATACACCTCAGAGCCCGGCACAGCCAGCGGCGTGAGCGCCTGCACCATCATCAAGGACGTGATGGCCGCCGGCCCCACCGACATGCTTGTACTGCTGCCGAACACCGCATAGCCCAACAAAGGCAGCAGGCTGGCCATCAGGCCCACATGCGGTGGCAAGCCAGCCAGCATGGCGTAGGCCAGGCTTTGCGGTACCAGCATCACGGCGACCACGAGGCCCGCCGTCAGGTCCTGAGCCAGCCATGCACGCCGCCACGCGCGCACCCAAGGGGGCGGCATGGACCACGGTGCGCCGCTGCTCAGCCGCACGCCCTGGTGGTCTGGTCTGGACTGAGACAGGCTCACGCAGGGCGCCCCACGCGACAACCCACGGCCTGGAACAGCACATTGGCGCGACCACCCGCGGCACAGAAGGCCACGATGGGGTGCGGCAAATCTGCGCACAGAGCCTGGTAATGCATGACCTGCTGGGGCGTGACCATCATGGTCGCCACCGGAAAGTGCACGTAAGCCATACCGGCCGCCTTGGCCGCCGCCTCGATCTGGGCGCTGGTGGGCTGGCTCGGCCCACCCTCACCGTCCGGACGGTTGTTGATGATGCTGCGATACCCCTGACGGGCCAGCACTGCCACATCGTCCACCGTGATCTGTCCACACACGGTGAACTCGGGACACAGTTGCTGGGTTGAAACACTCAGGGTCATGGCTTTCTCCGCAAATTGAGTTGAAACGGCAACAAAGAAATCGAACAAGAGAAACCGCAAGACTCAGCACGTGCCGCCTGACATCGCCGCACCACACACCCGACTGTGCAAGACCTGCATGACAGCCGCCGCATCGGCACTGACCAGTCGGTAGTAGATGTGCTTGCCCTCGCGACGCGTGTCCACCAGGCCTTCCTGTCGCAACACACCCAGTTGCTGCGACAAGGTCGGCTGACGGATGCCCAGATCGGCCTCCAGCGCACTGACGCAGAACTCGCCCTGCGCCAGACGGCACAAGAGCACCAGCCGGTCGGTGTGCGCCATCACCTTCAACAAGGCGCACGCCTTCTCTGCCGACGCTTGCAGCGCGACGAGATCGGGTGGCGGCAAGCTCACGGCCTGGGCCACCGGTGTTTCAGGGATGGACACTTTCATGATTTTCATTATGTTGACAGATATATTGTTTGTCAATAAAGTGAAGCATCCACTTTGCAAGAACCTTGTGCCATGACCGCCCTGCTCCCCCAAGTTCAATCCTTTCTGGACCCGGCCACCAGCACCTACACCCATGTGGTGTACGACCGTGCCGGCGGGCATGCGGCCATCGTGGACCCGGTGCTGGACTTCGATGCCCGCAGCGGACGCACGGCGCACACCCGCGCTGACGAGGTCATCACCTTTGTGCGCGCCCAGAACCTGACGGTGGACTGGGTGCTGGAGACGCACGCCCATGCCGACCACCTCTCTGCCGCACCGTACGTCAAGGCACAGGTGGGTGGCAAGGTGGCCATTGGCGGCGCCATCCAGCGCGTGCAAAGCGTGTTCAAAACCCTGTTTCACCTGGAGCCCGAGTTCGCGACCGACGGCTCACAGTTCGATCATCTGTTCGCCGATGGCGACACCTTCACCATTGGCGATCTGAGCGCCACCGCCTGGCACGTGCCTGGCCATACCCCGGCCGACATGGCCTTTGTGGTCGGCGATGCCGTCTTTGTGGGCGACACGATGTTCATGCCCGACGTCGGCTCGGCCCGCTGCGACTTTCCCGGCGGCGATGCGCACCAGCTCTACCAGTCTGTGCGCCGGATCCTGGACTTGCCGCCCCAGACTCGACTGTTCATGTGCCACGACTACCCGCCTGCCACCCGCGAGTCGCAAGCCATGTGCACCGTGGCGGATCAGCGCCAAGGCAACATCCACGTGCGCGACGGCATCTCCGAGACCGAATTCGTGGCCATGCGCCAGGCCCGCGATGCCACCCTGGCCATGCCCAATCTGATCCTGCCCTCGGTGCAGGTCAACATCCGCGCAGGGCACCTGCCGCCGGCAGAGTCCGATGGCCGCCACTACCTGAAGCTGCCCGTCAACGTTTTCTGAGTCTTTCCTGAACGAGGTTTCACCATGGCCCAAGGCATTCACCACGTCACCCTGACCCAGCAGCAGGACTATCAGTTCCGCATCGAGTTCGAAGGCAACATGCCTGCCCTCATCAGCGACGAACCCGCCCCTCTGGGCGGCGGCACCGGCCCTTCGCCCGTGCAAATGCTGTCGGCCGCGGTGGGCAACTGCCTGTCAGACTCGCTGTTGTTTGCCTTGCGCAAGTTCAAGCAAGCGCCCGAACCCATCCGCACCGAGGTGACCGCCGAAGTCGGCCGCAATGCCGATGGGCGCATGCGCGTGCTGAACATGACTGCCGCGCTGCACTTGGGTGTGCCGGCCGCCCAGTTGGAACATCTGGATCGCGTCTTGAGCCAGTTCGAAGCTTTCTGCACCGTGACCCAGAGCGTGGGTCAAGGCATCCCCATCACCGTTCAGGTGTTTGATGCCACAGGCGCTCAACTGAAGTGAAGCCCGCAAGGGGCATCCGCGCCCCCGCGCTCAGGCCTGCCGGCGCCACACCCAGCGCGTGACTTGCGCTGGTCCCTGGTGGAACGGGCCTTCGTCCAGCGTGACCGGCCCCTCCGACGCCACCAGTTCCTCACCCTTGAGACCGGCGTCTGCCAGATCGGAACGCAGCCCTTGCAGGGTGTAGAGCATGTCCACATCCTTCGGCCCACCGCTGGTCAAGCCAAGCTGGTTCGGGTGAAAGGCCTCCAGGATCAGCACACCGCCGGGTCTCAAGGCACGGGCCAGGTCGGCCATCACCTTGGGGCGCAAGCTGGACGGCAGGTGCAGGTACACCACCGCCACCGCGTCCACCGAATCCGGCTGGGGCGCCCACTCGGCCAGATCGGCCAGCACGGTGGTCACCTGCACGCCGCGCTCGGCGGCCAGGGCCCGGGTCTTGTCCAAACCCACGCTGGAGGCATCGACCGAGGTGACATGGTGTCCCTGCTGAGCCAGCCAAACACCATTACGGCCTTCGCCATCGCCCGGCACCAGCACCTGCGCGCCCGCTGGGATCAAGCCAGCCTGCTCGGCCAGAAACACATTCGGCTGCTGACCATACTTGTAGGCCGCATCCGCAAACTTTTGATTCCAGAACTCACCTGTGGACATGCGCTGAACCTCGGTCACATCTTGCCCGAAGGCGACACCGTCGGGAAACCTTGTCGCACCCAGCCGGTCATGCCACCACTCACAAAGCGCACATGGCCATAGCCACCCCGCTCGCGCAGGGCCTGCAAGGAGGCACGCGAGCGATTCTGCGTGGCGCAGATCAGGTACACGGGCTTGGACGGATCGGTCGGCACCTCGGCCAAGCGCTGTGCCAGTTGACTCATCGGCAACAAACGCGCCCCCGCCGCCACGCCTTGCGCGTGCTCATGTGGCTCGCGAATGTCAATGAGCACCGCCGCCCCGCTCTGATGTGCATCGCGTGCCTGAGCGACGCTCACCGCATCGGCCGGATCAGCGGCCTGCGAACAGGCTGCCAACGCGAACATGGCACATACCAGCCAAGCTCGGCGGCACAGAGTGATTGAAGGTGTTGACATCACAGACCTCATACGGCGCAGGGTATACAAGCAAAGATACCACAGGCGGATTTTTGACACACATCAGTTCGGCGCCCAGCCACCTCTGCCTAGAATGCACGCATGTCACCCCTGATCCACACGCTGCGCCACCGCACGCGCCTGACCGCCTGGTTGGGCTTGCTGGCATTGTGCGCGCAGTTGCTGGCTGGGGGTGTCAGCAATTGGCACATGGTGCAGCGACTGGCAGGAGCACCCAGCCTGCTCGACATCTGCTCCACCACCGGGGGCACCCGTGGCACCCAGGACCCTGCCACCGGCACGGGTTCGGCCGCACAGCACTGCCCCTTCTGCTTGGCAGCCAGCGGTCCCGCCCTGGCCCCCTCCCCCACGTTGGCTGTCGCGCTTCTGCGCCCTCAGCACGACACCCCGCCGAGCAGCTCAGCCGGCATCCTGCCCCGTGCCCCCGACTTGCGGCACGCGCGCACCCGCGCCCCACCTTTCTTCGCTTGATTTGCTTTTGACTTTGTTACCCGCGCGAGTCGGCCTGAGGCTGGCTCGCGTGGACGTCGTTTGCACACGAAGAAAGACCTTTCATGTCGACCTCATTCCGCCCGACCGTCCTGGCGCTGTCCCTCGCTGCCGCATTCCCTCTCCAAGCACTCGCTCAGGCCGATCTGACCGGCTCATCCACGCCCGGCACCACCGCGCCTGACGCACAGTTGGCCGTGCTGCCCCCTGTGGTGATCACGGCCCCCACCATGCAGACCCCGCTGGTGACCCGGTTCAACCCGCGTGACCCGCAGCAGCCTCTGCCCGCCAACGATGGCGCCAGCTTGCTCAAGACCATTCCCGGCATGAGCGTGATCCGCAAAGGCGGCACCGATGGCGACCCCTTGTTCCGCGGCATGGCGGCCTCGCGGCTCAACATCCTCATCGACGGCGAGCACATCCTGGGCGGCTGTGGCATGCGCATGGACCCTCCCACGGCCTACGTTTTCCCCGACAACTTTGACAAGGTCAGCTTGATCAAGGGCCCACAGTCGGTCGAGCACGGCCCTGGCGCCTCGGCAGGCACAGTGCTGTTCGAGCGCAAGCCCACCTACTTCCGTCAACCCGGTGCCGAGTTCAAGGCTGCCGTCACCGGCGCAAGCTTCAATCGCTACGACACCTATGTCGATGCCAAGGCTGGCACGCCCTTGGGCTATGTGCAGGTGCAAGCCACGGAAGCCGCCTCCGGCGACTACGAAGATGGTGACGGCACCCAGGTCAACTCGGCTTACCGTCGCCGCAGCCTGAGCGCGTCAGTGGGATGGACTCCGGACGAGCACACCCGCCTTGAACTGTCGGCCATTGAAAGCCGGGCCAAAGCAGCCTACGCCGACCGCAGCATGGACGGCAGCAAGTTTGACCGCAGCAATGTGGGGATCAAGTTCGAGAAGACCCATATGTCCGGTCTGCTCAATGCGGTGGAAGCACAGCTGTACTACAACTATGTGGACCACGTGATGGACAACTACACGTTGAGGACATTTGTCCCTTCAATGATGATGCCCAACCCCATGTCGTCCAATCCGGATCGTGAGACCACGGGGGGGCGCATCGCCGTGACCCTGCGCCCTGACGATGTCCACAAGATCGTGCTGGGCGTGGACCAGCAGACCAACATCCACACCCTGCGCAAGAGCGGCATGGGCGGGGATCTGGTGAACTCCTACGCCAATCAAACACGGGTGGAAGACGCCCGCTTCCACAACCTGGGGCTGTTTGGAGAGGTCACCCACGTGCTGAGCAACGAACAGCGCGTGGTGGGTGGCCTGCGCCAGGACCAGTGGGAGGCACGCGACCGCCGCACCACCCTCAGCAGCGGCATGATGAACCTGGGCGCCAACCCCACGGCCAACCAGACACGCGACAAGACCCTGCACAGCGGCTTCGTGCGCTATGAGCATGACCTGGGCGAACACACCCAAAGCTACGTCGGCCTGGGCTACACCGAGCGCGCGCCCGACTACTGGGAGTTGTTCAGCAAGGAGTCGCTGAGCAGCATCAGTGCTTTCGACCGCGTCAACCCAGAAAAAACCACCCAGATTGACGTGGGCGTGACCCACCAGCAAGGCCCCTGGGACACCTTTGCCTCGGCCTACGTCAGCCAGGTGCAGGATTACATCCTGATCCAGTCGAACGTCGTCAAGGGGATGCGGAGCACCACCGTGGCCCGCAACGTTGACGCGCGCACCTGGGGTGGCGAGATCGGCGCGCACTACAAGCTCACACCGCAGTGGACCGCGCTGGGAAGCCTGGCCTATGCCAACGGCCACAACCGCACCGATGACCGCGCCCTGGGTCAGATCCCACCGCTGGAAGCCCGCCTGGGCCTGAACTGGCAGCGTGGTGCCTGGTCGGCTGGCAGCCTGCTGCGCCTGGTGGCCTCGCAACACCGCTACGCCGTCAATGAGGGCAACATTGTTGGGCAAGACCTGGGCCGCACCGGTGGCTTTGGCGTGGCCTCGCTGCACGGCGGCTACGCCTGGAGCAAAGCCGTCAAGCTCAGCGCCGGCGTCGACAACCTGTTCGACAAGACCTACGCCGAGGCCATCAGCCGGGGAGGCGCCAACGTGAGCGGCTACGACACCACCACCCGCATCAACGAGCCCGGTCGGACCTGGTGGTTGAAGCTGCAGGTGGCGCTGGACTGACCAAGCTCGCCCCGACAGGTGCAGGCCTGGACGCCTGCACCACCCCGTAGGGTGGCGGCCCTGCAATCGCAGGGTGGCCGCCCCCTCGCCCCGTTGGCGGATTCGCAGACAATTCCAATCTGTTGCCCTCGCTGCCACCCGTCCACCATGCCCTCTGCTGCGTCTTCTGCTCCATCCTCCATGACCACCTTGCGGGTCCTGCCCGAAGACGACAGCCAACGCCGCGTGCTGCACAACGAGGTTCACGCCCGACCTCCGGCCCGCATCCGCCTGCCGGCCCTGGTGGTGTACGTCGCCGTGCTCAACGAGGGCATCACCCGTGAGATGGAGTGGCAACACCTGCGCCAGCTCCCTGGGCAGCAAGACCTCACGCTGGACCATCTCTCCGGCAACTTCCAACGCCTGCGTTTTGCCAACCACACGCTCAAATGGGAGCGGCACACGGAGTTCACGCGCTACTCCATCGTGCAGGCCCTGCCAGAAGACGCCCTCGTCCACGGCAATGATGACGAGCTGATCCGAGCCCTGGTGGTGGACCCGGCGTGGCTGGCGGCCATCCCGGGCCGCACGGTGGCGGCCATCATGATGGCCATGGTCAATGGTGACGTCGACGATCTGGACGGTATGAAGCGGCTGGGCGAGCCCTGGATCGAAGGGCGCGAGACCATGGCTTCGCTGCTCGGCATCCGCCGCTCCTGCGTGATGACCGACTTCCGCCTGCGTCCCAGTGGCTTCGAGCGCCTGCTGGTCATCTCACCACCTGACACGTCCGAGTTGCGCGTGGGCCGCATCTCCCAGCGGCTGCTGGAGTTGGAAACCTATCGCCTCATGGCCCTGCGTGGCCTGCCTGTGGCCAAGGACCTGGGCCCGATGCTCACCCAGTCCGAAGCCCAGTTGGCCGAGATCATGGCGCGCATGGAAAACGCCGACACATCCGACCAGGAGTTGCTCGGCACCCTGATTGGTCTGGCCGCGCGCATTGAGCGGGCCACTGCCACACACATGTATCGCTTCTCTGCCACCATGGCCTATCACAGCCTGGTGGAACAGCGCATCGAGCAACTGCGTGAGACCCCCATCCCCGGCACGCAAACAGTGGGCGAGTTCATGCTGCGACGGCTGTCGCCGGCCATCGCCACCGTTCAGGCCACCTCACAGCGTCTCAGCGCGCTGTCGCAGCGGGTGGAGCGCGCCAGCGCGCTGTTGCGCACGCGTGTGGACATCGCCACCGAAACGCAAAACCAGATGCTGCTGGAAAAACTCACCAAGGGTCAGGACCTGCAACTGCGCCTGCAATCCACGGTGGAAGGCTTGTCGATTGCAGCCATCGCCTACTATGTGGTGAGCCTCATCCTGTACGTGGGCAAGGCGGGCAAAGCTGCCGGTCTGCCGTTGAATCCGGAAATGCTGGCCGGGGCCCTGATCCCGTTGGTGTTGCTGGGCGTCTGGTGGGGCACCCGACAGATTCACAAGAAGATCACCCACAGCGCCGATCACTGAAGCAACACGCTGGTGTGACGGGCACGGCCCGGGCGCTCAATCCCAGCGCCAGGACCAGATCAGATCGGCCGCGTTGTCGACCCCAGCCTGCAGTCGCAAGGTGAAGCGACGCGCCAGGGTGTAGATCAATTGCCAGTTGCCCCCTGTGGCGTTGAGGTTGCGCTCGTAACCCACATACCAATAGCGCGACACCTGTTTGCCAACGTTCACGACGGTTTCACGCACAGCGCCGTCGGTCTGCCGCACAGAGAACTCATCCAGCCCCAACATCCCGATCAGGTTGTCGGAAGGCGAGGACCCTTCCCCTGACAACAGGGCCACCGCGGCCGTCTGCAACAAGCCGATGTCGGCACCGCCCAGCCCTGTCGGCGCACGCCCCAGCACCAGCCACGACAGCTTCTCGGTTTCCGACATGGCCGGCTCGGAATACAAGCGTATGCGAGGGTCTTGTGCGGTCCCGGTGATGGCCACGCCCACTTTCACGTCGCTGCTGGCCGCAGTGGGAGACTGGGCACGCATGGCCAGAATGTCCAGGCGCGGATTCTCGATCGGGCCCGTGAAAGCCACGGTGCCGCGCTCCACCACCAGTTTCTGGCCATATGCAGCGTACGTACCGTTTTCAACGCGAATGGTGCCGTTCAAGGTGGGGCGGTTCGACGGCGTGGTCACCTTCACCACGCCCGTCAACAAGGCATCCAGACCCATGCCTTTGATGCGCAAGCTCTTGCCCAGATCCACATCCAGATTGGCCATCAATTTACGTTGAGGCTCACGCTGACGGGGCCCCGTTGCCCCATTGCCATTGGTCTCGCTCATCGGCCGAGCATGTGCCGGACGGTTCACCACCATCACGTCATCACCCACAGTGGGGGCGGATGACTTGCTGATGTCGATCAACCCCTCGTCGACCCTCACTCGTCCGTCTGCTTCCATGGTCTCGGTGCCCAGCGCCCCGTTGACCACGCCGCTGAGCACCACGCGACGGTCCACGCGCTGCAACAAGGGGAAGCGATCGGCCGTCAGGCTCACGCGGGCCTGGACCACATCACCGAACGTCGCCTGCCCCTGCGCGGTCAGGAGTCCACCGGCCGAGCCGCCTCGGGCCTCGAAGTGCTCCAACACCATCAAGTCCCCCATGAGGGACATGCGCAGCTTGCCTTCGCTGAGGTTGACCCCCATCAGCGCTTGCCCGGCGCCAAGGTTTTCTCCCACCACCTGACCGCTGTAGCGTGGTGCACCCAAGGTCCCTGCCAAGGCGGCCTTGGCCTGCACCTGACCACTGATGCGCCAGCCCGCGGGTATCCAGGTCCCCCAAGGACGCAGGTTGCCGATGCTCAGGTCCAGATCGCCTTGCAGCGCGTCGGTGCCTTGCGGCCCCACCATGGGATCAGCAGCTTGCACCACCTGCCGCCCTGTCAGCTTGCCCAAGGAGCGCCCCTCGAAGGCCTGGGTCAAGGTCCAGATACCCTGACGAGCCTGCAAGGTCACGCGCGCATCACGGATCCCCAGTCGCTGGGCACTGTTGCCCTCGATCGTGGGCTCGGACAGGCTGATGTCGCCCGACTTGCGTTGCACCGTGGCATCCACCGACCAAGGCGCACTGCGTTGGTGGGTCAGCTTCAACCCGCCTTCCAAAATCAGATCCCCGCCCCATCCTGCTTTGGGCTGCCAGCGTGTGAGCAACTCCGGCAGATTGAATGCCTCCAAACTCAGATCCAACTTGGCCACGCCCACCGGGTCGCGCTCACGGTCAGCCCAGCTCCAGCCTGCCTCACGCAAATGCAACACGGCCCCCATCACATTCAACTGGGTGGCACCCAGCGTCACGCTCTCGCTCCGGTCACGCTGTTGCCACCTCACAGGTGTGGGTTGCAAGCGCAAGGCCTCGCGACCTGGTGCGTCACCCAAGCGCACCACCAAGTCTTGAATGCGGCCCTGCCAATCGTGAGCCGAATCGCCCCAGCGCAAGCCCCCTTGCAGGGTCAGATCAGCGGTCAATCGCTCGGCTGGCGCCTTGGCCGACTCCACCTCGCCACCCGACTGGGAGGCGGTGCTGGGTGTTTGCCGCGTCAAGCTGGCGTTCACATGCGCCTCGTGGGCCTGCACCGACCCGCTCACGCGGACACTGGCATGGCTCAGCTCCACATTCGCTGCACGCACTTGCTGCACATCAAGCTGGGCTTTCAGTGCCGATGCAGGGTTGCGCGCATCCACGCCCCATTGCGCCTGCGCCGAAGTCACGGAAACGCCCTCACCATCCTTGGGTAGCCAGCGCAAGCCCGTCACCCTCGCCAGCCCTTCGCTGCTCAACCTGGGCCACAGACCTTGCCCCTGCGCGCTCAAGCTCACATCACCCGTGATCTGACGCGCGCCAGCCAATGCCACCAGAGGTTGCAAGGCCTGCAACGCACTGGCATTGACCTGCGCGTGCCACTGCGCGCTGGCCCCGAACTGAGGGCGGCCCGCTGCATCGGCCTGCCATGGCAGCTGCGCGCGGAACTGCGCCAGGTTGCCCGCCGCATCCAGGTTCACATTCAGGCCCATGACCTGTTTTTGACTGGGCGACTGCCACTGCACCGCCCCCTTGAGGGGGACGCCCGCCAGCCAACTGGGTGCCAACTGGGCATCCAATTGCCCTCGCCAGGTCGCATCGAGCTCGAAGCTGGCCTGTGCCGACAGCGCGTTACGCCCACTCACCTCCGCGGGCCAAGGCAACCACAGCTGTGGATCGAAATCCCTCACCTCCAACTGCCCCTTGGTCCGCCAAGCCACCGCCGGTGGTGGCGTTGTTGTCGCATCAAGGGCGATCGGCCACTGCCACCGTGCATCACGCAGCTCTGCACTTGCGCCAGCCGATGCCAGCAACAGACGCGACACACTCACCACGCCAGGCGCATAACGGGCCTCCAGGCTCGCCTCGACCGGACGCGCCCCCACCGCCATGCTGCGCGCACGTTCGGGTTGGGCATACGCCGCACCGTACTCGCCCTGAATGCGCGCCAACAGGGTGGCGGCTGTGTCACGCCAGCCCGTCTTCTGCCCAGCTGACTTGGCCTCAGGCGATACGCTGATCTCGCCCTGCAAACGCAATGCCGGCGCCTGTCCGTGCAGGGCCTGGGGCTCCAGTTGCGCCATGCTCAGACGAAGACTACGGCCCTGCCCCCACCCACCTTTCAGGGTCACCTGCGCGGTGTCACCACTTCGCACACGGGGCAATGCCAACTGCCAGTCGAGTTGCACCGCAGCCAGTACGGCGTCCACAGACCGGGCCTCCTTGGCCCTTGCCAGTTGCCATGTTCCTTGCCAGGACCTCAACGGCAAGCGCCCCTGATCCCAGGCACCGCTCAGGCGGTTTTGCAAGTCCACACGACCGTGCAAATCAGCATGTCCCTTGCGTTGAGGTGCCATGTCCAAGGCACCGTGCAACGCGGTGCGAGGCAAACTCGGCTGCAGATCGGCCAGATTGAGGCCCTCAAAGCGCGCTTTCAGGCGCGACACAGGCCAAGGCGCAAACGCCTGCACCTGCGCATCAGCGCTCAGAGACTGGGCTGGCTGCTTGCCACGCTGCAAGTGGGCCTGTGCGGTCACCCCCATGTCCGTGAGCGCGCCGCTCAGTCGGAGCTTGGCCTGCGCGTGCAAGTCAGCGGAAACGGCCCCCACGGCCTGCAAGGCTGCCTCCACCTTCATCCGACCACGCACCGCCACATTGGCTTGGCCTTGCACTTGCCAATCTCCCCAGCTCAGGTGGCTCAATCGGAGACTGTGACGTGTCGGCAGCAGACCATCATGCAAAGCCAGGGTGGCATCCAATCCCTTGAAAGGCAGGTCCCCCACCAGATTGCTGACAAATTCACCCACCTGGACGCGATCAAGGTGCACCGAAACCGGCAGACTCAGATCGCGCGGCGCAGCCAAAGGCTTGGGCGAGCTCGGCCCCGCCACCCAATCCAATCGCACACGACGAGCTTGCAAGCCTTGTGCACGCACGCCCAGCCACCACGCCACCTCCATGTCGGGCTGCAAGGTCAGGCCCTGCCAGGCTGGCGCATCCAGAATCAAGGCACCACCGCGCGGCAGATCCACCTCCACCCGCTCGGCCCGGAAATCACCCAGCAAGGTCCCTTGCGGCGCAGCCACACGCACGCCCACCCCCGTCAAGGCACCCAGCAGCCGCTGAGTCGCCCACTCGGTATGGAGCCCCCCCCACACGGCAGCGGCGACGAGGCACAACGCCCCCATCAGCCATGCGAATGCACCCGCCAGCCAACGCAAGCGACGCCAACCCGCACCGCGCCGATAGCCTCCGGCCCCCGGCGATGCGTCTGAGGACGTCACAGCCTGCGCACCGGTGGTCGCAGACGCCGCGTCGTGGGGGGAGCGTTCGCTCACAGACTGATCCCCACACTGAAGTGCATGCGCCACTGGCCTGTGTCCGAGCCACGCGCCAGATCCAGACGCAACATGCCCACTGGGCTGCGCCACCGCACCCCGAAGCCATAGCTCACCTTCGGCCGCAAATCCCCCATGCGCTCTGCCGCATCCCCCGCGTCCACAAACACCGCCCCCAGCAGGCTGGGCATGCGCTGCAAAATCGGGTGCGCAAGCTCCACACTGGCGGTCGCCATGGCCCGACCACCGATGGTCACCCCCTCGCGCTTCACACCCAGAGACCGGTAGGCATAACCGCGCACGGAATCGTCGCCCCCCGCACGGAACAGCAAGGTGTCAGGCACGCTGACATCCTCGCCTGCCGACACCTGTCCGGCCTCGGCCCGTGCGGTCAGATGCCAATTCAGTGGCAGAGGGCGATAGGCCGTGATGCGGCCGTAGGCGCGTGTGAATGTGCCCGTGCTGTCCAGTGCCGAGTAGGTCTGGCCCAACGTCAACTCGGCAAGGCCGGTATACCCCTGAGTCGGGAGCAACTGGTTGTCGACATGGCGCCAGATCCACTGCGCCGTGCCACTCAACGCCGAGGCATTCGACACCACCACATCGTTCGCCGAGGACACGCGTGCGTGCTGATACTCCAGGTACTGGGTACGCTCGCGCACATCCCCCTCCTGCAAGCGTCCCACGCGCACGCGCTGGCTCGTCGTCTGGGCATCATCGCTGTCCAGCAAGCGCGAAGCCTGCCCCGAGAGCAAGCCCCTCACGCGACCAGGCAGCGGATGAGACGTCAGGTCCACCTGACCACGCGACTCGCGCTTGCCAATCTGCAACGCCGTCTTGGCCTGCCACCCCAGCCCCCACAGATTCCGGTGCAAGTGTTCGCCGGACACGCGCGGCCCGGTGTCACTGCTCACACCCACCCCGACCGTGGCAGCCTGCAATGGCAACTCGCGCAACTGCACGACCACCGGCGTGGCATCGGCCTGCGTGGGGTCGAAATCGGTGGCCACAAAAATGTTCTCGAACAGGTTGAGCTTCTGGATGCGCTCCTGCCAGTCCAGCACCAGCTTTTCTTCGTAGGGGTCACCCTTTTTGAACGGCGCCAGGTTCAGCACCGCCGACGCGGGCTGGCGCGTCAAGCCCTCCACCCGGATGTCCCCAAACGCAAAGGCTGGCCCCGAGTCGGCCACCAGAAAAATCTTGGCGGTGCGCTCGGTCGCATCCACCGTCACCGAGGTCCCGCTCCACGAGGCAGTGGGATAACCCTTGGCCCGCAACTGGGCCAAGGCCGCATTCTTCGCCGATGACCACAGGCCCTGACGAAACACCTCGCCTACCGGCAGACCCCAGTCACGCATCAGACCGTCGGCCAAGGCCTGCGCCCGGGCATCGCCGTCGCTCAACGCCACATCGAACGCGCCTTCATAAATCATCTGCACCTTGCTGATGCGCGTGCGCTGGCCAGGGTCGACCTTGAGGGTGACCACCACGGGCTTGCCATCCACCTCATCGTCCACACGGGTGCTGATCTGCGCACCGAAATAGCCCTCGGCCTCCAGCAGGCCGCGCGCCTCATCCGGTGCGGAGATGACCAGACGCCGCAACTCATTACGGCTGATGCGTAACTTGTCGTTGTCGGCCCGTTCGCGTTGAAAGCGCGCCAACTCCAGGTACTCGGTGAGCAGTTCGTCCAGCGGCGCAGGTGCATCGACCTTCAACTGCCAGACCAGCGCAGACGCGCGGCGACGCGCGGTTGCTGCGGCACCCGTTTGAGTCTCAGGCACCGCAGACTCTGTACGCAATGGCACAGCTTCGTCTCCCTCTGCCCCGAGGCTGGCGGGAGCCTCGGGCGAGGTCGACACCATCGGGGCGGCGGTTTGAGCCCAGGCCCCGGCGGGCAAGAGGCCCCAGGCAAGCGCCAAACCAGGCCACCAATTGCGCACACGCACCGTGGCCAGCCTCATTTGCTCAGCAAACGCATGGCACTTTCCAGGCCCTGCAGGCTCATGGGGAACATGCGCCCCCCAATCAACTGATGCATGATCGACACGCTCTGGCGGTAGTTCCACACCCCAGGCGGCTCCGGGTTGATCCAGACATGGTTGGGAAAGGCGTTCGTCAGCCGCCCGATCCACTCGGCGCCCGGTTCCTCGTTGTTGTATTCCACACTGCCGCCGGGCTGCAGGATCTCATAGGGGCTCATCGTGGCATCGCCCACGAAGATGAGCTTGTAGTCCTTGTTGTACTTGCGGATGATGTCCCAGGTCGGGATCTTCTCGGTGAAACGGCGGTGGTTGTTCTTCCACATGAAGTCATAGACACAGTTGTGGAAGTAATAGAACTCCAGGTGCTTGAACTCGGACTTGGCGGCCGAGAACAGCTCCTCCACCCGGTGGATGTGGTCGTCCATCGAGCCGCCCACGTCCATCAGCAGCAGCACCTTCACGGTGTTGTGACGCTCGGGCACCATCTTGATGTCCAGCATGCCGGCATTGGCCGCCGTGGCCTGGATGGTGTGATCCAGATCCAGTTCCTCAGCCGCCCCTTGGCGGGCGAACTTGCGCAGACGGCGCAGGGCCACCTTGATGTTGCGGGTGTCGAGCTCGATCGTGTCGTCGTAATCGCGGAACTCGCGCTTGTCCCACACCTTGACCGCGCTGCGGTGGCGCGAACGGTCCTGTCCGATGCGGATGCCTTCGGGGTTGTAGCCATAGGCCCCGAACGGCGAAGTGCCGCCCGTCCCGATCCACTTGTTGCCGCCCTCGTGACGCTCCTTCTGCTCCTCCAGCAGCTCCTTGAGACGGTCCATGAGCTTGTCCCAGCCCATGGCCTCGATCTTGGCGCGGTCTTCCGGGCTCAGTTCGCGCTCGAACTTTTTGCGCAGCCACTCCAGCGGCAACTCCCGCGTCAGGTCGATGGCCTGGGTCGCCCCCTGAAAGTACATGGCAAACGTGCGATCAAATTTGTCAAAATGGGCTTCGTTCTTCACCAGGGTCATGCGCGCCAGGTGGTAAAACTCATCCACCGAGGGGCCTATGACCTCCCCCTTGATCGCTTCCAGCAAGCTCAGGTACTCCGGAATCGTGACCGGCAACTTGGCTTGACGCAGAGCGAAGAAGAAATCAATCAGCATGGGCTTTCCAGAAAGTCTCTGCGCTATTTTCACCCCGGATCCATCCAAACGAAAGCCTGGGGCCTCTGTGAAGCCCTGAAACCGCCCCCGACATGGAAACTCGCCACCTGCTGCTGGCCTTCGTTCTGCTGAGTCACACGCTCACCACGGGCATGTGGTGGATGGGCGGCACCTGGATGGGACTGTCGAGCCGCGCTGCGCGCTACTGGCTGATCGCCAGCCTGGGCAATGGTGTGGGCCTGTGCCTGATCCTGCTCCCTGGCAGCGGCCCCGCAGAGTTGCGCATCCTCACGGCCTG
The DNA here is from genome assembly GCA_029268225.1 of Burkholderiales bacterium. GTDB lineage: Bacteria > Pseudomonadota > Gammaproteobacteria > Burkholderiales > Burkholderiaceae_C > Aquabacterium. Next base: position 32,494 of record JAJUGJ010000027.1, read on the forward strand.
CTCGCTCGCCGCGCTGGCTGCCATCTGGATGAGGCAAGGTTTGCAGGTGTTCCTCAAACTGCCTCGCACCGAAGCACGCCATCTGGCGCTGAGCATGGCCTTGATGGGATTCAACATTCTGGTGTGCGTGCCGCTCGGCTGGCAGGCTGCGGGGGTGGCCGTGAGCGCCGGTGTGGTGGCCGCTGCCATGCTGCTGAGCGTTCGCGAGGTCTACCACCCACTGAAGCGGGAGTTCAACCGAGGCACGGCCTGGGCTGCGTCCCTCATGTTCTGTGTCATCGCCTTGTGTGCGATCGTGACAGGCCTGAGCCAGCTGGGCCCCAACTGGCCGTGGCCATGGCTGGACAGCCCGCTCGAGACACGGCAGTTCGTGCTGAGTTTCGTGAGCGTCACGCTATCGATCCTCACCAGCTTCGTGTTGGGATACATCGTGGTCATGCGACTGGTGGGGCGACTGGAGCACCTCTCGCTGCATGACGGCCTGACGGGCTTGCTCAACCGCCGCGCCATTGAAGCCATGCTCGCGCGTGAAACGCAGCGTCTGGAGCGTTTCAACCAGCCTTTCTCCATCCTGCTGATCGACATCGACCACTTCAAGCATGTGAACGACCAACTCGGTCACCCGGCAGGCGATCAGGTTCTGATGGAAGTTGCGCGCCGCCTGCAGGCCGAGGCACGGGAGGTGGACCACGTGGCGCGCTACGGCGGCGAGGAGTTCTGCGTGCTGCTGCCGCACACCGAACACGAAGGCGCCTTGCAGGCTGCCGAGCGTCTTCGGGAGAGTGTCTGCGAGCGCCCGATTGCCTGGGGGACCGTGAACGTGCCGGTCACGATCAGCATGGGGCTGGTGTGCGCGGACAACCCGCAAGAGACGCTGCAATCACTGTTGCGCCGGGCCGATGCGGCCCTTTACCAAGCCAAGGAAGGGGGCCGCAACATGGTGGTGTCGGCCCCGACGCCGAACGAGGCAGCCGCGCCACATTGAGGCGCGACCGCTTGTTCAGCGGTTGTGGCGGGCCATGTGGACCAGCTTCTCGAACAGGCTGAGGTCCTGCTCGTTTTTGAGCAAGGCGCCCACCAGCGGCGGCACGCTGACCTTTTCGTCCTTGTTTTGCAGCACTTCCAGCGGGATGTCCTCGGCCACCAGCAGCTTGAGCCAGTCGATCAGCTCTGAGGTGCTGGGCTTCTTCTTGAGGCCCGGCAGGTTGCGCACCTCGTAGAAATGACGCATGGCCGCCTGCAGCAAGTCTTGCTTGATGTGGGGGAAGTGCACCTCGACGATCTGCTTCATCGTGGACGCATCGGGGAAGCGGATGTAGTGGAAGAAGCAGCGGCGCAGGAAGGCGTCGGGCAGGTCCTTCTCGTTGTTCGAGGTGATGATGACCAGGGGGCGATGCTTGGCCTGGATCAGCTGACGGGTCTCATAGCAGTAGAACTCCATGCGATCGAGCTCACGCAACAGATCGTTGGGGAACTCGATGTCGGCCTTGTCGATTTCGTCGATGAGCAAGGCCACCTGCTGATCGGCCTCGAAAGCCTGCCACAGGGTGCCTTTGACGATGTAGTTGTGGATGTCGCGCACCTTTTCGTCGCCCAACTGGCTGTCACGCAGGCGGCTGACGGCGTCGTACTCGTACAGACCTTGCTGGGCCTTGGTGGTGGACTTGATGTGCCATTGCAGCAAGGGCATACCCAGTGCTTCGGAAACCTGCTCGGCCAACATCGTTTTGCCGGTGCCTGGCTCGCCCTTGACCAGCAAGGGCCGCTGCAACTTGAGGGCGGCGTTCACGGCCAGTTTCAAGTCATCGGTGGCGACGTATTGATCGGTACCTTGGAATTTCATGCGCTGACTCAACAGGGTTGCTACTGTGTTCGAGTATAGGCGGAGCCCCAATAATGGGCTGCACGACCGTGTTTCACTCAGCAGCCATTTTCCACTGCCCACCATGAACACACTGCCCCACCTGCTCCGTTCTTTTGGCGTTTTGACCTCCGCGGCACTGCTGGCGTTCGGCGCTTGCGCGCAGGACGTGAAGGCAGGCGATGTGAATGCTGCACGCAGCAAAGTCGCCATGTGTGTGGGATGCCACGGCATCCCCGGCTATCAGTCCAGTTTCCCCGAGGTGCACAAGGTGCCCAAGATCTCGGGGCAATCAGAAGCCTACCTGGCGGCCGCCTTGATGGGGTATCGCAAGGGTGACCGCAAGCACCCGACGATGAAGGCCGTGGCCACGTCCCTGAGCGATCAGGACATTGCTGACCTGGCAGCTTACTATGCTTCTCATGGTCAGGACCTGCCACCCACGCCAGCCAAAGGCGCCACGGCCAGCTCCGAGGTGCAAGCTTTGCTGACCAAGGGCAACTGCATGGCCTGTCACGGCGAGAACCTGAGCAAGCCCATCGATCCAAGCTATCCGAAGCTGGGTGGCCAGCATGCGGATTACCTGTTCGTGGCCCTGAAGGCGTACCACACAGCCAACAACCCCAACATCGGACGAAGCAACCCGATCATGGCCGCGCAGGTGCAAGCCTTCAACGCCAAGGAGTTGAAGTTGTTGGCCCAGCATATCGCCAGCCTGCCAGGCGACCTGAAAACGGTGCCGCAACCTCGTCTGCGCTGAAGCAAGGCGCACCACCGCCGGCCCCCATGAACAAAGCCCGCCAAATGGCGGGCTTTGTCATGTTCAAGGTTGCTCGGCGTGGTCAGGCCGCATCCACCCAGAGCTTCTGGTCAGCCAGCATCCGCGCAATGATGGCACCGTCTCCTGCGCCTGTTTCCAGACCGAAGGCTGTGCGCAGGTTGACCCCTTGCAGCACGATTTCCTGGGTGATCGTACCCTGCCCATCGGTCAGGCCACCGGCCACGCTGATCTGGATGCGTGTGTCCGAGCCGCTCGTGTCAAAGTGCAGATACTGGCCCAGATTGCCCACGCCGCCATCGCTGTACTCACCCTGCAAAAGGTCACGCAAGTCCAGCACATCACCACCGTTGCCATGGGGCGCGAGGTCGAAATCCTCGATGCGATCGACCGTGGCACGGCCTGTCACCACATCGCTCAAACGCCAGGCAAACACATCACCGCCCTCGTCACCCCTCAGACGGTCATCGCCCTGGCCACCGTAAAGCAGATCGTCACCTGCCCGGCCTTGCAGGACATCCGCGCCTGCCTGACCCAACACCTCATCAGCGTCCGAGGTACCGACGACAGTCCGCCCCTCGTTGTCGGTGATGGCGACGTCATTCCAGGTGACCGGATTGATCACATTGCCCTCGACGACCGTGGCCTGCAGGCGAAGAAACTCGACCGGCTCGACCTCGCCATCGTCCAGGGTGGGCACGCGCACATCGATGCGAGTGTCTCCCGGCTGAAAACTCAACGGGCCGGTCACGGCAAGCCATTCCTGGGCCGACGTGTCAAAGTACTCCAATTGGTTGGCCGAATCGACACCCGGCAGCGCCGCATCGAGCAATGGGGTGCCGCCCGCCTGCAATGCCAGGGACACCGACACCACTTCGCCCGTGACCGAGGTGAGATTGACGGAGTAGTGAGCGTGTTGACCCTCGATGGCATCCTCGCTGAAGACAACCATGTAGGGCTTGTCGTTGTCCGTGATGGCGGTGTCGTTGCGCGACTCGGTATTGGCGGTGTCGCCGCTGATGACAGTGGCCTGCAACTGGAGGAACTCCAGGCCCTCAATCTCGGCATCGTCCACTGTGGCCACGCGCACCTGGATCTGGGTCTGTCCGGGCGCCAACGTCAGGTCACCTGTCACGGTTTCCCACGCCTGGCTGATGGTGTTGAAGTATTCGAGCGGCCCCGTCGAGTCCACGCCAGGCTCGGCCGCGTCCACCGGATCGGAGCCGGCCAGCAAAGCCAGGCGCACCGTGACGGGCTCGGACGACGGCTGGGTCAGGTTGACCGTGAAGCCGGCATGCTCACCCTCAGTGGTGTCCTGACCATAAACAACCAGGAAAGGCTTGTCGTTGTCGGTGATGGCCGTGTCGTTGCGCGACTCGGTATTGGCGGTGTCACCACTGATGACGGTGGCCTGCAACTGGAGAAACTCCAGGCCTTCGACCTCGGCATCGTCCACTGTGGCCACGCGCACCTGGATCTGGGTTTGCCCTGCGGCCAGCGTCAGGTCGCCGGTCACGGTCTCCCACGCTTGGCTGCTGGTGTTGAAGTATTGAAGCGGGCCCGTTGAGTCCACACCGGGCTCGGCCGCGTCCATCGGGTCGGAGCCGGCCATCAAAGCCAGGCGCACCGTGACGGGCTCGGGCGAAGGCTGGGTCAGGTTGACCGTGAAGCCTGCGTAACCGCCCTCGGTGGTGTCTTGGCCGTAAACGATCAGGAAAGGCTTGTCGTTGTCGGTGATGGCCGTGTCACTCCAGTTCACGCTGTTGACCGTTTCACCGCTGGTGACCGTGGCACGCAGTTGGATGAACTCCACGCCTTCGACATCCTGATCATCCAAAGTGGCGACGCGAACACGGATCGCGGTCTGCCCAGGCGCAAAGCTCAGGTCGCCGCTGACCGCGGTCCATTGCTGGGTTGCGGTGTTGAAGTATTCAAGTGCTGTGGCAGTGTCGATGCCCGGCTGTGCGGCATCGGCCGCATCGGTGCCGGGCAACAGGTCGAGCCGAACGGTGACCGGGCCGACCGGGGCCTGCGTCAGGCCCACAGTGAACTCAACCGCTTGGCCCTCGACGGCGTCTTGCCCGAACACCGTGAGGAACGGCAGGCTGACGGGTGGCTCGGGGGGCTGTGGTGTCTCGGGCTCAGGATTGGTGAGCAAGCGTTGGTCGGTGAAGGCGCCGGGCAGTGGCGCTGAAGGCGCCGGCGCGTCGGGCGTACCGAAGTCGAAGGTTTGGGGGGAGACCGCTTCGCTGACGCGGTCCACACGCAGTCCCAAGCCGAGCGAACCGCCCTCGCCTCCTGTCAAACCCGCAGCAGGGGCCTCTTCTTCGCTCTGAGGCGTGTCAAGGTTGGCGATCGCGTCATCGATCTCGGTCTGGGCGCGTGTCGTGGGCGCAGCCGCCACTTCCAGCACCTCCCCGTTGGGGCCCAGGATGGGTTGGCCATCGGGAAGCTTGTCGCCCACTTTCACGGCAATCAGATCGCCCTGGGGAGACCGGATGTAGGCCTCACCCCGAACGGCGGTGACGATACCAGCAGAGACAGCGAGGATCGACATAGGGCGACTCGTGACAAGAGTGTTCAACACGTGTCACTTTAGGGTGAGTTCGCGCCAAAAGGGGGTGAAACGCCCCCCCTGACCACAGGGTCGAGCCGTGCGAAAAGTCCCGCTTTTCCGGTGTCCCCAGAAGTCGATCCTAGCAATAACCCGACTCAGCGGGTGGCGCGCATCATCAGGCGGTCGATGTAGCCTTGGCCGTCAAACGGGCGGCCAGAGCGCTGCGCTTCCCAAACCATTTCACCCAGGGCTTCCATGGCGACGTGGTGGGCTTCGTGCAGGGAGTTGAGTCGCTGTGCCAGCCGCTCGATGGCGGCTTTGACGCCGCGCGGCTGGTCGATGCTGACCTGTTCGGTGATGGACAGGTGCATGGACAGGTGCAGGAAGGGGTTGGTGCGCCCCTCCTCCACCGTGTAGACGGCGGCAATGGCCGCGTCCACGTCAGACAGATCCTGATGGTATTCAGGGTGCTCGATCATCCAGTCGGTGGCCTGGGCCTCCAACGGGGTGAGCGGCTGGCCAGCCAGGTGCTTGGCCCAGGCCTCACAGAAGAAACGACGAACCTGTTCCTGGCTGGGGGCAAACATGGTGGATCAGACGCCCAGCAGTTCGACTTCAAACATCAGGGTGGCGTTGCCGGGGATGACGCCGCCAGCACCGCGGGCACCGTAGCCCAGTTCGGCCGGGATCACCAGGATGCGGGTGCCACCAACCTTCATGCCTTGCACGCCTTCGTCCCAGCCGCGGATCACGTGACCGGCGCCCAGGGGGAAGGCGAAGGGGTCGTTGCGGTCCTTGCTGGAGTCGAACTTGGCGCCCTTGACGCCGTTCTGGTACAGCCAGCCGGTGTAGTGCACGGACACGTAGTTGCCGGCCTTGGCTTCAGCGCCGCTACCGACGGTAACGTCTTCGTATTGCAGACCGGAGGTGGTGGTGACGACAGCCATGGCGTGTCCTTTCTGAGGTGAGGCGAATGAAAAAGAGGCCAGAGTCTAACCTCTGGCCTCATGCCCTTGCTGGGGGTCTGATTTGTCTGCGCTCAAATCGACATGAGCTGGCGCACGCCGTCAGCAGCCATGTTCTCGCCGCGCCCCTGCTGGATGATCTCGCCGCGCTCCATGACGAGGTACTGATCGGCCAGCTCTTCCGCGAAGTCGTAGAACTGCTCGACCAGCACGACGGCCATCTTCTGGCCATTGAGCCCTTCGTCGGCCAGCTTGCGGATGGCGCGGCCGATGTCTTTGATGATGCTGGGCTGGATGCCTTCGGTAGGCTCGTCCAGGATCAGCAGCTTGGGGCCGGCGGCCAGGGCGCGGGCGATGGCCAGCTGTTGCTGCTGCCCGCCGGAGAGGTCGCCGCCGCGGCGGTGCAGCATCTGCTTGAGCACCGGAAAGAGCTCGAACAGCTGCTCGGGCAGCGGTGTGCTGCCGGGCTTGCTCGCCAGGCCCATTTGCAGGTTCTCGGCCACGGTGAGGCGACCGAAGATTTCGCGGCCCTGCGGTACATAGCCCACGCCCAGGCGTACGCGCTCGTAGGGCTTGGTACCGTTGATGGACTGGCCGTCCAAGCGGATGTCGCCTGACTTGATGGGAACCAGCCCCATCAGGCTCTTGAGCAGCGTGGTTTTGCCCACGCCATTGCGGCCGAGTACCACGGTGACCTCACCGAGTTTGGCCTCGAAACTCAGGCCGCGCAAGATGTGCGAGCCCCCGTAGTACTGATTGACGCTTTCAACCTTCAACATGCTGACTGTTCCTTCGCGTGGGTCGTGGCAGCGGCGTGGCGCTCAACGACCCAGATAGACTTCGACCACCTTGTCGTTGGCCTGCACTTCGGCCAGCGTGCCTTCGGCCAGCACCGAGCCTTCGTGCAGCACGGTGACCTTCTTTTTGGCGGCGTTGGCGCCCTGGGTGGTGAGTTCATGGATGAACTTCATGTCGTGTTCGACGACGACCAGTGAATGCGCGCCTTCCAGCGACAAGAACAGCTCGGCGGTGCGCTCGGTTTCTTCGTCGGTCATGCCGGCCACGGGCTCGTCGAGCAGCAGCAACTTGGGGTCCTGCATCAGCAGCATGCCGATCTCCAGCCATTGCTTTTGGCCGTGCGACAGCAGACCGGCGGTGCGCTGGGCATGGTCCTTGAGGTGGATGAGCTCCAGCATGGCGCCGATGCGGTCGAGCTCAGCGCCGCTGAGCTTGAAGAACACCGAGGCGCGTGCACGGCGGTCAGCCTTGAGGGCCAGCTCCAAGTTCTCGAACACGGTGAGGTATTCGAACACCGTGGGCTTTTGGAACTTGCGACCGATGCCGCGCTGGGCGATTTCGCTTTCACGCAGGCTGAGCAGGTCGATGGTTGAGCCGAAAAAGGCGGTGCCGCTATCTGGCCGGGTCTTGCCGGTGATGACGTCCATCATCGTGGTCTTGCCGGCACCGTTGGGGCCGATGATGCAGCGCATCTCACCCACCGAGATGTCCAGGCACAGCTTGTTGAGCGCCTTGAAGCCGTCGAAGCTGACCTCGATGTCGTCCAGGTAGAGGATGGAGCCGTGGGTGAGGTCGAGCTGACCGGGCTGGACGACGCGGCCATAGGCGGCTTCTCGCCCTCCCGACTCGCCGCCCTGCCCTGCGCGGGACTTCACGCGGGCCAGCTTTTCAACGCCTTCTTCCATGAGTTCGGGTGTCATGCCTTCACCTCGGTCTTCTTGTTGAGCAACTTCTTGACGCCACCGACGATGCCGTCGGGCAGGAACAGGGTCACGGCGATGAACAGAGCGCCGAGGAAATAGAGCCAGAACTCGGGGAAGGCCACGGTGAACCAGCTCTTGGCACCGTTGACGAAGAAGGCGCCGATGATTGGACCGATCAGGGTGGCGCGACCGCCCACCGCCGTCCAGATGGCCATCTCGATGCCGGCCGCCGCCGACATTTCGCTGGGGTTAATGATGCCGACCTGGGGCACATACAGGGCGCCGGAGATGCCGCACATCACCGCCGACAGGGTCCAGATGCCAAGCTTGTAGGCCAGCGGGTTGTACCCACAGAACATGACCCGGTTTTCGGCATCACGGATGGCTTGCAGCACGCGGCCGAACTTGGTGTGGACCAACCAGCGCGACATCAGGAAGAAGCCGATCAGCGTGAGGCCGGTGAGCACGAACAGCACCATGCGGGTGGATGGCTGGGCGATGGGGATGTCCAGGATGCGCTTGAAGTCGGTGAAGCCGTTGTTGCCGCCAAAGCCCGTTTCATTGCGGAAGAAGAGCAGCATGGCCGCATAGGTCATGGCCTGGGTGATGATGGAAAAGTACACCCCTTTGATGCGCGAGCGGAAGGCGAAGTAGCCGAACACGAAGGCGATCAGGCCGGGCACCAGCACCACCAGGGCCATCTGACCGAGGAAGGACTCGCTCAGGGTCCAGTGCCAGGGCACTTCTTTCCAGTCGAGGAAGACCATGAAGTCGGGGATGTCGGCGCCGTAGCTGCCGTCGCGGCCGATCTGGCGCATCAGGTACATGCCCATGGCATAACCGCCCAACGCGAAGAACAGGCCGTGCCCCAGTGACAGGATACCGGTGTAGCCCCAGATCAGGTCCATGGCCAGCGCACAGATGGCGTAGCACATGATCTTGCCGATGAGGGACAAGGCGTAGTCGGACAGGTGGAAGGCCGAGTCGACCGGCACCAGCAGGTTGAGCACGGGCGCCAGGATCAACACCGCGAGCACGGCCGCCATGACGGCCGCCCACCCTTTGGTGCCCAGCATCAACCCGCCTTTGGGTTGGAAGAAAGCAGAACTGGTCATAGTTGTCATCGTTCTCATGTGAACAAACCTGCGGTAGGTCAAGCCTCTCGTCCCTTGATCGCGAAGAGGCCCTGAGGACGCTTCTGGATGAAGATCACCACGATGACCAGCACCAGGATCTTGGCGAGCACGGCACCCGTCCAGCCCTCAAGGAACTTGTTGACCATGCCCAGGCCGAGCGCGGCGTACACGGTGCCGGCGATCTGGCCGACGCCACCCAGCACCACGACCATGAAGGAGTCGACGATGTAGCTCTGGCCCAGGTCAGGCCCCACGTTGCCGATCTGCGAGAGCGCACAACCAGCCAGGCCGGCGATACCTGCACCCAGCGAGAAAGCCAAGGTGTCCACCCGTGCGGTGTTGACGCCCATGCACGAAGCCATCGGACGGTTCTGGGTGACGCTGCGCACGAACAGGCCCATGCGGGTCTTGGCGATCAGCAGGGTCATGCCGATGAGCACCAGAGCGGCGAACACGATGATGGCCAGGCGGTTGTAGGGCAAGGTCAGGTTGCTGAGCACGTCGAAGCCGCCGGACATCCAGTTGGGGTTCTCCACCTGCACGTTCTGGGCGCCAAACACGGTGCGCACCAGTTGCATCAACACCAGGCTGATCCCCCAGGAGGCCAGCAGGGTTTCCAGCGGACGACCGTAGAGGAAGCGGAAGACACTGCGCTCCAGAATGGCGCCCATGAGGGCGGCAGCCAGGAACGATGCAGGCACGGCCAGCAGCAGGTACCAGTCGAACAGCTCAGGCAGGTACTGGCGGAACAGGTTCTGGATGACGAAGGTGGCGTAGGCGCCGATCATCATCAACTCGCCGTGCGCCATGTTGATGACGCCCATCAGGCCGTAGGTGATGGCCAGGCCCAGCGCGGCCAGCAGGAGGATGGAGCCCAGGCTGATGCCCGTGAAGACCACGCCAGCGTGCTCCCCCCACTCCAGCTTGCTGGTGACCTTGCTCAACGCGGCCTGCAGGGCCGCCTTCACCTGTGGATCGGCTTCTTCGCCGCTGTTGAGGCGCTCCATCAGCAGGCCACGGGACTCGGGGCTGGCGTCGGCGGCCAGCGCCTCGGCGGCTTCCATGCGACGGGCGGGGGTACTGGCGGTCAGCAAGGCCTTGGTGCGGGCCATCTGCAGTTGCTTGCGCAGTGCCTTGTCGGTTTCTGCGGCCAGGGCCTGGTCGATGAGGGGCAGTCGAGATTCGTCGGCGGCATTGGCCAGGGCCTCGATGGCCTCGGCGCGCAGTTCGCGGTCGGGGGAGGTCAGGTTGGCAGCGGCCAGCACGGCTTCGATTTCGCTGCTCATGCGGTTGTTGTTGACCACGTCTTCGGCGTCATCGGGCAAGGTCGCGGCCTGGCCGGTGACGGCGTCCACCGCCTGTCCGTCGTTCTGGATGATGTAGGCGCGGTCGGCGCTCACCTTGACCGCATCGTCCAGCAGCGCCTTGAGGAAGGGCGTCAAGGCCGGATCGTTGTTGGCGGACAGCTTCTTGAGGGTGTCAATGCGCGCGTCGTTGTCCCCCGCGGCCAGCGCGTGGGCCTCTTGGGGGGTCAGCGCGTGCGAGGCGGGCGCCCAGGCGCCGAGGCTCAGGCTCAGCGCCAGGCCCAGGGTTGTCAGCCAGGATCTTGTGTTCACAGGCATGTCCTGCTCGTTTCGTGTGTGTGCGGTGAAAAAATGGCCCCGTCGGGCAACCCGAACGGGGCCAACCGCTCTGCTCCAAACTCAGCCCGCCGTCGCGAGGGCGGGCACTCGTGGATCAAACCGGTGCTTTACTTGGCTTCCGGCTCGTCCTTCTTCTTGTCGTTGCCCGGGATGTAGGGGCTCCAAGGTTGAGCCTTGACCGGGCCCGGGGTCTTCCAGACCACCTTGAACTGGCCGTCGGCCTTCACTTCGCCGATGAACACGGGCTTGTGCAGGTGGTGGTTCTTCTCGTCCATCTTGGACATGAAGCCGCCCGGGGCCGGGAAGGTCTGGCCGGCCATGGCCTTGATGACCTTGTCCACATCGGTGGTGCCGGCCTTCTTGACCGCTTGCGCCCACATGTTGATGCCGATGTAGGTGGCCTCCATCGGGTCGTTGGTCAGCGGCTTGTCCTTGTGGCCGGCAATGCCCTTGGCCTTGGCGTAGGCCGACCACTTCTTGATGAACTCGTCGTTGGTCGGGTTCTTGATGGACATGAAGTAGTTCCAGGCAGCCAGGTGGCCGACCAGAGTCTTGGTGTCCACGCCGCGCAGCTCTTCTTCACCCACCGAGAAGGCGACCACCGGCACGTCCTTGGCCTTCAGGCCCTGGTTGCCCA
>JAJUGJ010000028.1 GCA_029268225.1 Burkholderiales bacterium
CCATTTCCAACGCGATCAATCTCATACTCGCGCCACTGCGCAAACGCGTGGAAATGAAGTATCGTTCCTCTCGGGTGAGTTGGTGATACGTCAAGGTTGCAGCCCCTGTCTTGCCGGAAAGAGGAAGCAGCAGTATCTCCGTTCCCCACCTTACAAAAACAGGTGTTGCACTTCGGATGTCAATCCGCGATACCTAACTGTGCGTTCAACGTGGACGGGAAGCTTGTCTGAATTTTGTGGACATTCGGCACTAACATAACCTCCACAACATTCGTGACAATCGTTCACCTCACATCACTTTTGCTCATTGCAATCGCGGCATTTCTTTTGCTGATCGGATATCCAAAGGCCGCAACGGGCACCTTTGCTCTGTCCACAGTCATTGAACTGGTCGCCTCTGCCCTGAGCGGCAAAAATGACAACACCTGATCACTGTTCACATCAGGCCGACCAGCATGTGGTCGCACGGCACCGATTCAGGTGATTCAACCGCGCAGGTGCATCTGCCACACTCTGATACTCCATCACAGTGGTTAACAGGCAAACGTGGATCGCCATCCTCTATGGGCGCAGGTTAACTGGTTCGTCGGCTTTTCAATCAAGGCATCACAGTGCCCAATCGCCTCGTTTACGCCCTCCTCGCCTGCACCGTTGTAACTGGCTGCGCTTTTCCATACAAAGGTTATTCCGGTGGGCCTACCGCGTATGTTCGCTTTGTCGACAATATGGGAGACGGCATCACAGGTGGTCGCAAGTCGGCGGTCCACTTTTTTGAAGATGCCGACTGCACCCAAATCGCATCCATACCCGAGAAGGATTGGGTGCCGATTCCAGCCAATCAGCCGGTCACCTTTCATCAGTTTTGGGACACACGTGGCGCAGGCATCATCCAGGGCTATTGCGGCATCTGGGGATCGGTCGAGTTGAAAGAGGGGCAGCGCGTTGAAGTGTCCTTCCGTTTTGCACCAGACGGCCTGCGTTGGAACTGCTCGCTTCAAGCCAGAGAAATTGCCGCATCCGGCGAGCCGATGTGGCTGGTTGAGATGAAGAGGCCAACCGCCAAGCAGTGCAAGTACTGACCTTTGTTGGTCAACAGGCGGATCGTTCTGGTGGCCGACAGCATCGCCGCGACGGCGCACCTCATGTCCGCTGATCGCGCCCATCCCTTTGCAAAACAAAGCCGGGTTGCGCTACAAAGAGCCTGATGAGCGCCACCCTGCTCCAATCCTTCTGAAGGCTTCGGCCCACTCAAGATGATCAAACCCCTCCTCTCCGCCATCGCCCTCACGGTCACCCTCATGCCTGCCGTCAGTGTGGCGGGGCCGGCCACCGATGCGCTGGCCTCTTGCGTGGCCGACAACACCACTGGTAAAGACCGCAAGGACTTGGCCAAGTGGGTTTTCGTCGCCATGTCGGCCCACCCTGAAATCAAGCCTCTGTCCAAGGCCAGCGACGCCGTCAAGGAATCTCTCGACAAGAACCTGGCCAACATTGCCACCAAGCTGATCACCCAGAGCTGCCGCACCGAGGCCCATCTGGCGTTCTCCACCGAGGGTGAAAAGTCTTTCGAGTTCGCCTTCAACGCGCTGGGTCGGCTGGCCATGCAAGAGTTGACGACCAACCCCGCCGTCGCCGCCTCGTTCTCCAACTACGTCAAGTATCTGGACCGCGCGAAGTTCGAGGCGGCCTTCTCAGGCAAGTGAAGCGCGCGCCCACCTCGCCATCATCCACAGCGTCCGCCACGGAGGCCCCATGAAGCTTGGCTACACCATCATCTACGTCCCAGACGTGGCGGCCTCTCTGGCGTTCTGCGAGCAGGCCTTCGGCCTGACCCGGCGCTTTCTGCACGAATCGGGCACGTATGGCGAGCTGGACACAGGCGAGACCACGCTGTCCTTTGCCGCCCACGAGTTGGGTGATGCCAACTTCCCAGGCGGGCACGTGGCCGCCCACACGTCGACGCAACCACTGGGTTTTGAAATCGGCCTGGTCACCAGCGACGTGGCCGGCGCCCATGCCAGGGCGGTGAAGGCGGGCGCCACGGAGCTGTCCGCCCCTCTCACCAAGCCGTGGGGACAGGTGGTTTCTTATGTGCGCTGTCCGGACGGCCTGTTGGTTGAGCTGTGCTCGCCCATCTCCGCCTGAGGCCACCTGCACGGTGCTTTGTGGTTCAATGAGCCACGCCCGCCCATCCTTGCGCCGCGGGCATGAACACAACAGGGGGCTGCGCCATGAAGCTGTTTGTGGATTCCAACTACCTGTCTCCCTACGCCATGACCGCATTCGTGGCGCTGCGTGAGAAACAGATCCCCTTTGAGCTGGTGCTCGTCAACCTGGGGCGGCAAGAGCAGTCCGACCCGCTGTACGCCGAGGTGTCCACCACCCGTCGCGTGCCCGCCCTCAGCGACGATGGCTTCCACCTGTCCGAATCGTCGGCCATTTGCGAATACCTGGAAGACCGTTATCCCGGTACGGCGCTCTACCCGGCAGACATCCAATCCAAAGCCAAGGCCCGCGAGATTCAGGCCTGGCTGCGCAGCGACCTCATGCCCATTCGGCAGGAGCGTTCGGCCGAGGTGGTCTTTCTCAAGCACGGTGCGCTGCCCCCTTTGACGGCTGAGGCGCAGGCGGCACTGCGCAAGCTTGTCGCGGCCACGCAGGCCTATCTGCCACCTGGTCGCACCTCCTTGTTCGATCAGTGGTCCATCGCCGACACCGATCTGGCGTTGATGCTCAACCGCCTGCGCGTGGCGGGCGATGCGCTGCCCGCCCGACTGGCCGCGTATGCCGAGGCCCAATGGCAGCGCCCCAGCGTGCAGGAATGGGTGAACCAGCCCCGGCCGGGGTGTTGAGGTCTGACAGGAGCGCGCCATGGAATTCCACCGAGGCAGGCTGTTTGATCATGTGCACTTGCGGGTCTCCGACCTGACGGCGAGCAAGCGCTTCTACCGAGCGGTGTTCACTGCATTGGGCTGGCCCGACATCGTGCAAGAGGGGCCTGACTTTTTTTATGCCGACGAACTGGTGGTGGAGGCCGCAGGAGAGTAAGTGTCGCGCGTGCACCTGGCCTTCCAGGCGCCTGATCGGGCCACCGTCCAGGCCTTCCATCGGGCTGCCTTGGCCGCAGGCGGCGTGGACAACGGCCCGCCCGGCGAACGCGCCTATCATCCGGGCTACTACGCTGCCTTTGTGCTGGACCCGGACGGCAACAACATCGAAGCGGTCTGCCATGGGCCTCACCATCGCAGCGCACCTTCGGTCGTGATCCGACCTGCTTGAGACGGCGTGGTGATCCTTCACATTCAAACAAGGGAACCCATGAAATTCGTCGTCAAGTCTGTCCTGCTCGCTTCGGCCATTGCACTGGCTGCCTGCAACGCCAAAACCGAAGCCCCCGTGCAGGACTCCCCTGAAGCCCGCACCGAACTGGTCAACAAGTACTTCAAGCTGGTGCCGCTGACCCAAATGGTCAATGACATTTCGGTGGAGATGGCCAACAACCTGCCCCCAGAGCAGCGTCAGGACTTCATTCAGTTCATGACCCAGGAGATCCGGGTGGATGTGCTGGAGACCGCGGCCAAGGAGAGCATGTCCAAGCACATGACGGCACAGGAGTTGTCGGCCTTTGTGGCCTTCATGGAGAAGCCCGAGGGCAAGTCGGCCATGGGCAAGATGAAGTTCTACATGGCCGACATCATGCCGGTGGCGCAGCAAGAGGTGATGCGCGCCGTCGCGAAGCGTCAGGGTCAGGGTCAGAGTCAGGGCCAGTAAGCGCGCCAGGCGGCATTAACCCCACATCCCCGGTCGTGCGTGAAGTTGCCCACAATGCGGCGCTTCACGACTTCATGTCACGACAACACGAAAGGATGGCCGGTTCATGACCGCTTTTCGGTATGCCGCTTTGGTGCTGGCGGTGGGCTCACTGGCTGGCGTGATTTACGCTGCGGCCAGCGGAGCCGGACAGTCCAGCGTCACCGCCCAACGGTTTGTGAACCTGCAGGAGGGGCCCCAAGTTCACGAGGGCTTCCGTCGGGCTCATGCCAAGGGCTTTTGCGTGGTGGGCGAGTTCCAATCCAGCGGCAAACTGGCCCCCTACTCCAGCGCCCGTGTGTTTCAGCCGGGTCAAACGGGTTTTGTGGGCCGCATCTCGATTGCAGGCACCAACCCCACCGCGCCTGACCTGCGCTCGCCGGTTCGCAGCCTGGCGCTGAGCCTGGGCCGCGGCGATGCAGATGGTTGGCGCACCGCCATGAACACACCGCCTGTGATGGCCGTGGGCACACCCGAGTCGTTCTACGAGCAGTTGTCGGCGCTGGCGCCCGACCCCGCCACGGGTCAGCGCAACCCACAGCGCATTCAAGCCTTCTTTGCCTCGCACCCGGAAACGCAAGCCTTTCTGGCATGGCAAAAGAGCTATGTGCCCACGCAGAGCTTTGCCACCGAGCGTTATCACAGCATCAATGCCTTCTACCTGGTGGCGCCCAACGGGCAGCGCCAGGCCGTGCGCTGGGCTGCCGTGCCGGTGGCAGGCACAGGGCTCCAAGCTGCAACGGCACTCGACCCCAACGACCCGGATGCGCTGCAAGCCGAGTTCTTGGCACGTGTGAAGCAGGCGCCTGTCGTGTTCGACCTGGTATTCACGCTGGCGGCGCCCACCGATGACGAGGCCAACCCCACGGTGCCTTGGCCTGCGTCTCGCCCCACGGTGGTGGCGGGCCAGTTGTTGATCCGCGCCGCCCAGTCCGAAGCCGAGGGGTCATGCAAGGACATCAACTTTGATCCGTTGGTGTTGCCCACCGGCATGGCTGCCACGGCGGACCCCATCTTGCGCGCCCGCTCGGCCGCGTATGCGGAGTCTTATCGCCGTCGTGCTCGCGAAAGTTTGTGACCCACCCGATTGGCATGCACATCATGAGTCAAGCTGACGTTTACAGCCTGCCCGCACGCATCCTGCACTGGGCCATGGCGCTGTTGTTGTTCTCGCTCTTGCTGGCCGGTCTGGCCATGGTGCAGAGCCTGCAAACCTGGCATCTCACCTTGCTGACGGCGCACAAGTCCTTTGGCGTGCTGGCCTTGCTGTTGGCCGTGATACGGCTGGCGGTTCGCCTCACCCACACGCCACCGGCCTTGCCCACCAGCCTGCCGGCCGCGCAGAAGCGCGCCGCCCACGCCACACAGGTGCTGTTGTATGTGGCCATGTTTGCCATGCCGCTCACAGGCCTGCTGATGCAAGGCGCAGCCGGCCGGCCTGTGAACGTGTTGGGTCTGTTCACGGTGCCAGCGCTGCTACCGGTCGACCTGCGCGCCTATGGCCTGTTGCGCGAGTTGCATGGCTGGGGCGCGTGGGGCCTCATCGCGCTGGTGCTGCTGCACGTCACCGCCGCCTTGCACCATGGGCTGATCAAGCGCGACAAGGTGCTGCGCAGCATGCTGTGAGCCTGGACGAACCCGTGTCAGGCTCACCCATCAGCCCGGTGGGCGCGGCCTGACGAGGCGATGGAGCCACCCGAACCACAGCGCCACCACCACCGGCATCGCCAGGCAGGCGTTGGCGACGGTGTCGCCCCAGCCCCCGTCGCTGAACAAGGCTGCCACCAGCCCGATGCTGGTCAGCACACCCAGCAGCAACGGCCAACGCCAGATCGCCATGGCACCCAAGCGATGTTCCTGGCTCATGTGGTGCTCCCGGAGCTGACCACCACGGCCGCTGCATGATCACGCGCCTTGGCCGGTTGACCCTTGCGCAGCCACAGGTACAAGCCGCTGCCCAGCACGATGATGCTGGCGATGTCGAGCACGGCCCACAGGATCTGCATGGGCAGACCACCATAGTCGCCGAAGTGCAGCGGCTGCGACACCAACAGTGCCGTCAGGTACCACGGCAGTTCGGGAGACGATGTCACCGCCAGCGTGCGTGCATCCACCAGCACGGGCTGCAACAGCCGTGCACTCAGGGGTTCGTTGCCACGCAGGAAGAAGGTGGTGTGATGCGGACTGGAATAGGCCGTGCCCGGAAACGCCACGAACGACAGTTCCTTGCCCGGCAACTGGGCCAAAGCCTTGTCCAGCCCCACCTGCACCGAGCCACGTTCGGCCAGCGGCACCGTGGGCTGCCCCTGATACGGCGCCAGCAGGGCACTGAGCTGGTCGTGCTGCCAGTACTTCACCATAAGGTCAGCCCAGGTGTTGACCATGCCTGTGGCCCCCACCACGAACAGCCACACCAGGGTGACGATGCCCAGCAAGTTGTGCAGGTCCAGCCACTTCAAGCGTGCACGCCGCTCGCGCCGCACGGTGCCAAAGTCCAGCTTGCGCATGAAGGGGCTGTACAAGACGGCCCCGCTGACGATGGCCACCAGCAGCAAGAAGCCCATCAAGCCAAGGAACAGCATGCCGGGCAGGCCAGCAAACAGGTCCACATGCAGCTTGAACATCACCCACATGAATCCCTGATCCACACGTGGCCGCTCATACACCTCACCCGTGCGGGCGTCCACCGCCACCGAGCGAAAGTCATCCGTGGGGGCCGGTGTGGGCGTCATGGTGACGAACCACAGGTCAGGGCTGTCCTCCGGTTGCGAGGCGTACTGCACCACGCGGTCAGGGTGCTCGGCCCGAGCGATGGCCAGCACCTTGTCAAGGCTGAGGCGCGGCGTGTCGGCCGGCATCTCGCGCGCCTCGACCTCGGTGCCCAGCAGGTGCCCGATCTCATGGTGAAAGATCAGCGGCAAGCCCGTGATGCACAGCAGCAGCATGAACGCGGTACAGACCAGGCTGCTCCATTTGTGAAGCCAGGTCCACGCTTTGATGGTCTTGTTCTGCATGGCGTGCTCAGAACTTGTACTTCAGGCTCAACGTGGCACTGCGCGGTGCCCCATAGGTGAACTGGCTGTAGGCGTCGAACATGCCGTAGTAGGTCTTGTCAAAGACGTTGTGGACGTTCAACTGCGCCGACAGTTGCGGGCTGAAGTCATAGCGGGCCATCAGGTTGACCAGGGCATAGCTGTTCTGGTCAATCTTCTGAACCACCCCCAGCGGGTTCTGGGCATTCGTATAGGTGGCCCCTTCCCAGTTCACGCCACCCCCCAGGGTCCAGGCGTTCCATGCACCGGGCAGGCGGTAGGTGGTGAACAGACGCAGCAACTTGCGTGGGTAAATGCTGTTCACATCCTTGCCGCTGGCGTCCTTGGCCTTGAACTGGCTGTAGCCGGCGCTGGCGTTCCAGCCCGGGGCCAACTCGCCAGAAACATCCAACTCGAAGCCTTCACTCGTCGCCCCTTCCGAGGCTCGGTACGCGGTCTCGGCAGTGGTGCCGGTCACAAAGCTCCCGGTGGCCTGGGCCAGCTTGTCTTGCTGGATGCGGAACACAGCCGCAGAGGCATTCACGCGGCCCTCCAGAAACTCCCCCTTCACCCCGACCTCGGTACTGGTGCCCACAATGGGATCCAGATAGTTGCCATCCACATCGCGCTTTTGCTGCGGCTGGAAGATGTCGGTGTAGCTGGCGTAGGCCGAGTAGGTGTCGTTCAGGTCGTAGACGATGCCGGCATATGGCGTGAACTCCCGCTCGAACTTCATCTTGTACGCCGGCGTGGCCTGGTAGTCGTCGCCCTTGCGCTCATAGTTGGTCCAGCGGGCGCCCAGGATGAGTTTCAGCGGGTCAGACAGGCTCAAACGCGCAGCGCCATACACCGCCTCCTGTGTGACCGTGCCATTGCCGTAGTAGCTCAAAGGCCCCCACGCGGGCTCGGCATAGGAGCCATCCCAGGTGTTGAAGTTGGGCGCCGACCCTCCAGCGGCCGCGCGGCTGCGCGCCCGGAAGTCCTGTCGAGAATGGGTGTATCCCAGCGCCAGTTCATGGCTGCGGCCCAGCAACTGGAACGGCCCGGAAGCCTGCAAAGCCATGTCCTCCTGCTTGGTGCTCACCTTGTAGGAGCCCGGCCACGTGAACATGCCCAGGCCCGTGCCAGCATTCGGCGCCCCCATCAGATACAGCAGGTAAGAGTCAGCCTGACGGTCGCTCTGGTTGTAGCTGGCCTTGACCTTCCAGTCATTGGCGAACCGATGGTCCAGCGTCACGAAGTAACTGTCATGGTCGGTATCCCATCGAGTCCAGTCCGCCGCGGTGGTTTTCGAGCGATCCCAGTGTGTGCGCGAACCATCGCTGTACCAAACAGGCAAGCCACCCCACATCGGCCCATCGGTGTCATGGGTCTGGTGAGTCAAGCCGGTCGACAAGAGCGTGTGCGGACCCAAGTCGGCCTCCAACGTTGCGTACAGCGTCTGGCTCTGGTTGTGCAAGCCATCCACCCAGCTGTCTCGCTCGGCATGTTCGGCCACCACACGACCGCGCACGGTTTGCGCCTCGTTGAGTGGGGCCTGCAGGTCCCCCATCACGCGGCGCTGGTTCCAGCTGCCAACATCGGCCTCAACGGTGCCCTGCAAGGTCTTGCTGTTGGCGCGCTTGCGCACCAGGTTGATTGCCGCCGAGGGGTCGCCCGCGCCCGTGGTCAGCCCCGTCGAACCACGCACCACCTCCACGCGGTCATAGGGGGCCAGGCTGGTCAGGATCTCGCCCGAACTCCAGGGCTGCTCCCAGGTCGTGGGCACCCCATCGATCATCAAGGTGTTGATCTTGAAGCCCCGGGCCGTGAACTGGCCTCGGTTGGTTTCGTACTGGTTCACCGACACCCCGGTCACGTTGTTGACCGCATCGGTCACCGTGAGCATCGACTGGTCTTCGATGCGTTGCCGCGTCACCACCGACACCGATTGCGGCGTGTCACGCAAAGACAAGCCCAAGGGGGTCGCCGTCTTTGTCTTGCCGGTGGTGGTGTACGAGCCCGTGCCCTCCGTCGTGTCCCGCTGCTTGGTGGCTTTGACCCCCACCGCTGGCAAGGTGCTGTCCGCCTTGTCCGCGTTCTGCGTTTGTGCCCAGGCCCCCGCAGGCATGGCCAAAGCGATGCACAAAGCCAAGGGAGTGAGCTGATGGCGCTGGGTGGCGCGCGCTTGCGAGTTCATCCGATTTACCTCTCATGAAAAGCGTGGGTGCTGAACCAGCCTTGCGCTCCAAACGTCACGTTCACCGTTCAGCTCACTTTATTGTAAATACAAATCACTCTCACTTATATTCATTGCTATGATGCCACCAGGGTTACGCCGCGGGCCTGCCATCGGGCCCCCTCACCCGCTTCTCGTGTACAAGGAACGAACCATGCGCAACAGCCGCCTGCAAGCCATCCTGGAATGGACCGCCCTGGCCATCACCATCGTGTGTGTCTGGGTCTTCGTGCCCGTACAGGCCTGAACCCTGCACAGCCCGGCATGACTGCCCTATAGTGCGCAACACAAGCGCACACACGGGAGATCACAATGTCCGCTGGAGACTGGAAGGACCTCTACCAGGCCGCCCTGGATGGCAACCTCGCGCTGGTCGACTACCACATCAGCCAGGGCGTCAACCCCAACTACCAGCACCCCGAGATCCTGTGCACACCGCTCGTGGCCAGCCTGATCCACGGACACGACGAGGTTGCGCATTACCTGCTCACGCACGGCGCCGATCCCAACCTCATGTCTGACTTTGACGGGCTCACCCCACTGCAAGCGGCTCGCAAGCATGGTCGCACCGCCCTGGTCACCGAGCTGACCCGCTTGCGCGCGAAGGCTACTCATCAGCCCTTTTGGTGGCGCTGGCTGCCCATCTAGGCGATGGCACACCCAGGCAACACACCATGCGCTACGTATACGGACTGCTTCTGATGGCCACCGCGGTGGTCGCGGTTCTCAACTTCAGACTCCGTTGCGAGAGCTTTGGCTGCATGGGGCTGGGGGTCGCGTGGTTTGCATGGTCCGGCCTGTACCTGCTGACGCTCCTTGCAGGGCTGATCGCCTGGTTCAAGGCGCCCCATGCAACCTGCAAGCGCCACCTCCGCTGGGCACTGTGGACGCAGGTGGCGGGGGGACTTGCGCTCGCAGGCTACTGGCTCATCGGGTCCTCCATCGTTTCATAATGACGCTCTGACCACCTTCATCGAAAGCACCTCATGGACCTGATCGCCAGCATCGTCATCGCCATGGTGGCGGCCTTGCACATCTACTTTCTCGTCCTTGAGATGTTCTTGTGGGACAAGCCTGCAGGGTTGAAAGCCTTCGGCCAAAAGCTGGAGCAAGCCAAGGCCACCAAAGTCCTCGCGGCCAACCAAGGCCTGTACAACGGCTTCCTTGCCGCGGGTCTGATCTGGGGGCTGCTGCGCGGCGCAGATGGCACCCACATCCAAGTCTTCTTCCTGGGCTGCGTGATCGTGGCTGGCGTCTTTGGCGCGGCAACCGCCAGCCGCAAAATCCTCTTCATTCAGGCCCTGCCAGCAGCCATCGGTCTGGGCTTGCTCCTGCTGGCCTGAGCCTCATGCGCGGCAGGCCATGCCGCCCAGACCGCACGTCCTCACGCCACCTGAGCCATCACCATGTGCCTGCAACAACTCCTCGGCATTCACCTCCCCATCATCCAGGCGCCCATGGCCGGCGTTCAAGGGAGCGCGCTGGCCGTGGCGGTGTCGAACGCGGGCGGACTGGGCTCACTGCCCTGCGCCATGCTCACCCCCGAGACACTGCGCCGTGAGTTGACCGTCCTCCAGACCCAGACCACCCACCCCTACAACGTCAACTTCTTTTGCCACACACCACCCACACCTGATGCAGAGCGAGAGGCCGCCTGGCGCGCCGCCCTGACCCCCTACTTCACAGAACTGGGCCTGGATGCGAATGTCATCCCATCGGGACCTGGCCGGCAGCCCTTCAGCGCCGACATGGCCGATGTACTGGCCGAGTTCAAGCCCCCGGTCGTGAGCTTTCATTTCGGCCTGCCCTCGGCGGATCTGCTGGCTCGCGTGAAAAGCTGGGGCGCGAAAGTGCTGTCGTCGGCCACCACGGTGGACGAAGCGTGCTGGCTTGAGGCCCACGGGGCCGATGCCATCATTGCCCAAGGCCTCGAAGCCGGTGGGCACCGCGGCATGTTCCTCACCGACGATCTCCACACCCAGGTCGGCACCTTTGCCCTGCTGCCCCAGGTCGTGCAGGCCGTCAACATCCCGGTGATTGCCGCAGGTGGCATTGCCGATGCAGCAGGGGTGGCCGCCGCCCTGTCCCTGGGTGCTGCGGGTGTACAGGTCGGCACCGCTTACCTCACCTGCAGCGAGGCCACGACCAGCCCCCTGCACCGTGCCGCACTGCAAAGCGAGCAGGCCCGCGTCACGGCACTCACCAATCTGTTCACAGGCCGGCCGGCACGTGGCATCGTCAACCGCATCATGCGTGAGATGGGCCCCATCTCCCCCCTCGCCCCGGCCTTCCCGCTCGCCACCGCAGCCATCGCGCCCTTGCGGGCCCAGGCCGAAAGCCACGGGCTCACCGACTTCACGCCCTTGTGGGCGGGGCAAAACACCAGCGGGTGTCACACCCAGCCTGCAGCCGAGCTCACCCGCGCGCTGGCCGCCCTCGTTCGCACTTGAACCACCGACGCTCACCGTCCACGACGCCCTGATTGAAGGGTGAAACGACGCTGCGCTGGCTCTATGATCTTTGAGCACGATCACAGGGAGATGATGAACATGAAGTACCGCAAACTGGCGGCTTGCACGCTGCTGTCCACCGGCCTGCTCAGCGGCTGCAACATGGATGGACGGCTGACCTTTTCGCCCGAAGACAAGATCAACGCGGCCTTTCCGGTATCAGAAGCCGTTCGCTTCAGCCAAGTCACCCTGCTGGAACAAGCAAGCCCTGAGCAACGAGACGACATCCAGCGCCTGTTGAAGTCGCGACTGCGCCTGCGCGCCCTGGAATGCGCCAAAGACTACACCCCGTCCTGGTACGCTTCGCTGACCGACATCCGCGAAAAGCTGGGCGACAGCACCTGCTTCACCGATGCCGACGCCGCCTTGCAAACCTGGCTGGGCCTGCGACGTGCCGGCATGCAACTGAGCCAGCCTGCGCTGCGTGCGATCCCGAGCACAGTCCCGCCCTACATCGTGGCGAGCTCCACCATCCAGAACGCCCGCTTTGCAGACAAGGCGGGCGTGGCCTTGCTCGAAGCTCGCGAAACCCTTGAGGTGATGGACCTGGGCGCCAACAAGGCCATTCACCGCGCCCCCAAAGACACCTCTGCCGTTGGACGCCTCTCCGCCAATGGACGGCTCTACACCGTCGGACTGGGACAGCGCCTTCAAATCCGTGAATCGGCCACCGGCACCACGCTGGCAGACATCCCGTCCGTCTACCCGCACGAGTTCCACTGGCTGGACGACCGCACCGCCCTGTACGAGCGCAGCGACAACCGCAAGACCTTCCTGCTCGATTTCGTCTCGGGTGAAGAAGTGGAGCTGCCCATGATCCAGCGCGGGCTCACCACTGTGGCAGCGGCGCCGGGCACCCCCAACCAGTTTGTCGTGTTCGGTCACCAGCAAGCCAGCCGCATCGAGGTGATCCGTGGCACGGGCAAGCCCGAGGTGCGCCTCGTGAGCGAGCGCAACCTGCCCCGCGCCATCAACTGGTCCACCAACACCTCTGGCGTGTTGCCAGGAGGCAAGCACGCTTTCGAGGCTTCCCGTCAACTCACGGTGATCAACCTCGAAGACCTGCAAGCCCGTGAAATCCAGACCGAGCCGCTGTACATCCAGCAAGGCAGCGCCACCCCCGATGCAGACAAGATCATCATCCGGGGCTACGTTCAAGGCGTCCCCACCCATGGTGGCAAGGACTACGTCTTCAGCCTGAGCGCCAACACCCTGTCCGAAGTCAACAGCAGCGAACTGCCATCGCGTCAGTTCACCTACGTGCCATCGGTCAACCGCCAGGCCGTGATCAGCGACAGCAAGATCACCTTGCTCGACAGCCTGCCAACTCTGCCGCCCGTTCCGCTGAGCAATGTGCTGGCTGCACTGGTCGATGCCGCCAACCAGCACAAGCTGGAAATGTTCTCGCGCGAACAAGCCATGCAAGACACCATGTTGCGCGCACAACAGACTCGGGACGCTTTTCAGAACCGCCTGATGCGTGACGAAGAACAACGTCGCCTCGAGATGCAGGCCCGACAGCGCGAACTGGAGGCCTATCAAGCCCGACGACTGCGCGAAGCGGAGGAGCAACGACGTCAGCTGGAAGCCGAGCGACGCATGCGACGCGACGCCCAGATGGTGCGCCCCTGACCCGATCGTCCGCACACCCGACGCCAGACGGCCTACACTCCCCGCCCTGAACGCCGTCTGGTATCCGCTGTCACCATGTCCACCTCCACCCTCATCCTGATCGCCGCCGTGGCCCGCAATGGCGCCATCGGCAAAGACAACGCCCTGCTGTGGCGTTTGCCCGAAGACCTCAAGTTCTTCAAGCGCACCACCCTGGGTTGCCCGGTCATCATGGGCCGCAAGACCTTCGAGTCCATCGGACGCCCGCTGCCAGGACGTCGCAACATCGTCATCACCCGCAACACCGCCTGGCAACACGAAGGGGTCGAAGTGGCCCACACACTGGAGGAGGCCCGGGCACGGGTCGCCGACCAGGCCCGTGTCTTCGTCATCGGCGGCGGCGAACTGTATGCGCAAGCGCTGCCCCAGGCCGACGAACTCATCCTCACCGAAGTCGATGCCGACTTCGACGCCGACACCTTCTTCCCCGCCTGGGACCGCAGCGCCTTCAACGAGGTCAGCCGCGAAACCCACCAGGCCGAGGCAGGCTGGCCTTACCACTTCGTCGTCTACCAGCGACGGAAATAAGTTTCCCCAAATTCAGTTTTTACAAACTCGAATTCATTTGAAATTCGAATTTACCTGAGAACCGACGCGAGTTATCTTCGACGGTTTGGCCTTTTGCGCCGCCAGTTTTCCTTTCACCGCACCTCCTGCACCGCTCCTCATGGATTTCCTGTTCGACCCCAATATCTGGATCGCCTTCGCGATGCTGACTGCCCTGGAAATCGTCCTCGGCGTCGACAACATCATCTTCATCTCCATCCTGGTCGGCCGCCTGCCCGCCGACGTGCGCGACAAGGCCCGCCGCATGGGCCTGGCCTTCGCGATGATCTCGCGCCTGCTGTTGCTGTTCTCGCTGAGCTGGGTCATGAGCCTCAAGGCCGACCTCTTCCACATCTTCGACCTGGGTATCAGTGGCCGCGATCTGGTGCTGCTGTTCGGCGGCCTGTTCCTGCTGTGGAAGGCCTCGCACGAAATCTTCGTCGAAGTGGAAGCCCGCGAAGAAGATCACGCCCCCGACACCGACCCGGCCCTCATCAAGGCCGCCGGCGCCCGCCTGTTCTGGGGCATCATCGCCCAGATCGCCGTCATCGACATCGTCTTCTCGCTCGACTCGGTCATCACCGCGGTCGGCATGGTCGACCAACTCGGCGTGATGATCGCCGCCGTCATCACCTCGGTCGGCGTGATGCTGTTTGCCGCCAAGCCCATTGGCGACTTCGTCGATGCCCACCCCTCCGTCAAGGTGCTGGCCCTGGCCTTCCTCGTGATGGTCGGCATGGCCCTGACTGCCGAAGCGCTCGACGCTCACGTGCCCAAGGGCTACATCTACGCAGCCATGTCCTTCTCGCTGGCGGTGGAGTTCCTCAACATCCGCGCGCGCACCAAGCGCCTGGCGTTGAAGGCGGCATCTCAGGCTTGATGCACAGGCGCTCAGCGCCTGCACTGCTCGCCATGCAACCAAGGCCGACCCTGTGTCGGCCTTTTTCATGCGCCGCACACCTGCAACACCCGCCCCGCGGCCAGCAAGGACAGCGCGCAGCAGCGACAATCCGAGTCATCCGAAGCGCCCTGTGCGCCTCCCAGACTCGATCCGCCAAGGCACCTCCCCCCATGCAACTCGCCACCTGGAACGTCAACTCCCTCTCCGTTCGCCTGCCGCAACTCCTGGACTGGCTCGCCGCCAACCCGGTCGATGCCCTGGTGCTGCAGGAAACCAAGCTCACCGACGACAAGTTCCCCCACGCCGATCTGGAAGCCGCCGGCTATCAGGCCCAGTGGTTTGGCCAGAAGACCTACAACGGCGTCGCCCTGCTGACCCGCAGCGCCAGCACCGACATCGTCAAGAACATTCCCGGCTTTGAAGACGATCAGGCCCGCGTCATCGCCGGCACCGTCAACGACCCAGTGGTTGGCAGCGTGCGCGTCATCGGCTGCTACTTCCCCAACGGCCAGGCGCCTGACAGCGACAAGTTCGTCTACAAAATGAACTGGCTGACCGCACTGGAAGCCTGGGTGCAGGACGAACTCACGCGCCATCCCAACCTCGTCATCATGGGCGACTACAACATCGCCCCCACCGACGACGACGTGTACGACCCCGTGGGCTGGAAAGACCAGATCCATTGCACCGTGCCCGAGCGCGAGCACTTCCAGAAGCTGCTGCAACTGGGCCTCACCGACGCTTTCCGCATGTTCGAGCAGCCGCCCAAACCCTGGAGTTGGTGGGACTACCGCAACCTGGCCTTCCGCAAGAACCAGGGCCTGCGCATCGACCACATCCTGGTGAGCGACGCGCTCAAGCCGCGCGTCAGCGCCTGCGTCATCGACAAGGCCCCGCGCAAGAACGAGCGCCCCAGCGACCACGCCCCGGTAGTCGTCACCCTGGGCTGATCAGCCCACCAGCAGGCGCCGCAACGGCGCCGGCAAGCCCCAGTTGGCCAGATCGGCCAGGGGCACCCAGCGCCCACCTGGCGCTTGCGCACGCAAAGCCGCCTCCAGCCCCGCCGCCTCGGCATCGTCCAGCACCACACGGCGTGGGTGCAGCCACCAGTCCAGATGCGTCAGCACATGCTTCATGCGGGGCTGGCGCTCCACCCGGGCATCCAGAGTGGTGCCCAACAAGGCCGACACGGCCTCATCGCTGTCCAGCAAAGGCAAGGTCCACAGGCCAGCCCACACGCCCTTGTCCGGCATCTGCTGCAGCCAGACCTGCTCGCGCCACTGCGGCCACAGCCACCAGTTCTCGCGCTCGCTGCGCTTGAGCTTGCGGCTTGTCACCGGGTAACGCTCGGGGTCGCCCACCTGACGCGCCACACACAGATCTGACCACGGGCACATCAGGCAGGACGGTTTGCGCGGCGTACACAAGGTCGCACCCAAGTCCATCAAGCCCTGGGTGTAAGACGGCATCACCTCGGCACGCAAGGGCAACACCACCTGCGCGGCCGCGATCAGCGACTTCTCGTGCGCCCGCACCGACAGGTCTTCGCCCCAGCCCAGCACCCGGCTGAGCACCCGCTTCACATTGCCATCCATGATGGACACGCGCTCGTCAAAGCAGAACGAAGCGATGGCCGCTGCGGTGGACGGCCCGATGCCCGGCAAGGTCTGCAAGGCCTCACAGGAAGACGGAAAACGCCCGCCATGCAGGTTCACCACATCCTGCGCGCAGCGGTGCAGATTGCGAGCCCGGCTGTAGTAGCCCAGCCCGGCCCACAAGGTCAGCACATCGTCCAGCGGTGCGGCGGCCAGCGCCTGCACATCCGGAAACCGCTGCAGGAAGCGCTCGAAGTAACCCAGCACCGTCGTCACCTGGGTCTGCTGCAGCATGATCTCGGACAGCCACACGCGGTACGGGTCACGCAGCTTTTGCCACGGCAGGTGGTGGCGACCATCTTGATGCTGCCAGGCCACCAGGCGCTCGGCCAAATCAGGGCTTACCTGCTGCGCACGTTGCAGCAGGTGCTCGGGATCAGACCAACTCATGCGGACAGGTCTGCGCGAGCCGGCGCCTCATCGGAAAAGTCCAACTCGCCCATCAGGCTACCCGAACTCGACGCCAGCTCGCCCAGGCGGTCGTCACGCGCCTGCACCAACAACTCGTCCACCAACACGTTCAGGCGGTTTTGCAACTGCATCACGCGCTCATCCTGTGCCTGCACATCCTGCAGGCGCGCGTCCAGATCGCTGGCCGCCGACTGGATGCGATCGAGCGACTCATAGCGACGCTTGAAGTTGCGACGGCGTTCGCGCAACTGGCTGTCCACCTGGGCCGAAGAGGTCTTGCTCCACAACTCGATGTCGTTGCTCACCGTCTCGAACACCACACGCAGACGCGACACCAGCATGCGACGGAACTGCTCCTGGAAGCCCGGTTGGGCCAGGCGGAAGGCCTGGCTCAAGCCCAGATACTGCACGTAGTTACGCTCGATCAGGTTCAGGTCTTCGGTGTAGCGGCGGACATCCAAAGGCGTGTCGGCCACCAGGCTGAAACCGAACTCGGCATTGAGCTTGGCGTACGAAGCCACCAGCATCGAATGGATCTCGTCGCTGCGCTGTTGAGCCAACTCCACCAGGGCACGCAAACGCGCGCACAGCTCGATGAAGGCCTTGCGAGCCCCCAGCGGCAACCAGGAGCCTCCCAGCACCTGCTGCAGCCCTTCCACCTCGTGACGCAGCCGCTCGGCCGACAGATCCTGCAGCGCTTCCTTCAGCATGCGCGCATGCACCGTGCGCAGCGCCTGCAAACGTGCCGTGCATTGCTCGAACTCGTTGGCCTCCATCTGCACACGCTGCAGCATCATCTGGACCTTGCCTGCACTCTTGCCACGCAGGCTGCGCAGTTCCGCCAACTGGTCGGCATACAGGCGACGCATCTCACCAAAACGACGGGTGAGTTGATGCTGGAACTGCACGGCACCTTGCGTGGCCGCTTCGGCCAGGGTTTCACGACGCCGAGGCAGCAAGCCCTCCGACAGGGCCTGCTCGAACTCTTCCAGTCGGCTCTCGGTCAAACCTGCCGCATCGCCTGACAAGCGCGCAGCCAGCGCCTGGCGAGCCGAAATCGGGAACACATGGTTGACGGGAATCTCCAGCGTCTGCGCCACGCTTTCACACTGGCGCACGATGGTCTGCTTCACCTCCGCAGGCGAACTCAGCGGGTCAATCAGGGCATCGATCTTGTTGAGCGCCACATAGCGCGCCAAAGCCGGGCCACACAGGTGATCTCGCCAGATGGACAGGTCGGACTTGGTCACCCCGGTATCCGCCCCCAGGATGAACACCGTCGCATGGGCCTGCGGCAACAGCCCCAACGTCAATTCAGGTTCCGTACCGATGGCATTCAGCCCCGGCGTGTCCAGCACCACCAGACCGCGCTTGAGCAAGGGATGAGGCAAGTTGATGCGCGCATGGCGCCATACCGGCACCTCGATGCGGCCATCGGCCTGTACAGGCGGGTTGTCTTCTGGGCGTTGCTCATCCCAAAAACCCAGTCTGGCGGCTTCTTCTTGCGTCACCAGACGGGTACGCATCACTTCACCCAACGCGGCAGCCATGCCGTCCGAGTCGGACAAGTCCAAATCGATCCAAGTCCAGGCGGCGTTCTGGCGGCGGTACTCGGCCAGGGATGCCGCCTCCAAGCGGGTCTCAATGGGCAGAAGGGACAATCCCACCGGGTCTTCTGCGTCGTAGCCCAACTCGACGGGGCACATCGTCGTGCGCCCGGCCGACGCGGGCATCATGCGGCGCCCCTTGTCCGAGAAGAAAATGGCGTTGATCAACTCGGACTTGCCGCGCGAGAACTCCGCCACAAACGCCACCATGAGCTTCTCGCCCGACAGGCGATGGCGCATGGCCTCAAACCACTCTGCCGACGCATCGTCCAGCAGATCGTGTTCACGGGCGAAACGGGCCAAGGCCGCCAGTCTGGCGTCGGTGTCGGCACGCCACTGGCCCAAGGCATCCAGGTGGCTGGCAAAGGTGGGCATCATGGCGTCGATCCTAGCGCAAGGCGCTCATGCTGTAACAAGGGCCATCACGCAGATGGCTGCCAAAAATACAACGTCTGGCGATATTCAGACCGCATCTGTCACCTTTTCTGACAATTGGGGCAGAAAAAGGTCGAGCGCTGTCCTTGCACGACGCGCTTGATCAAGGTGCCGCACGTCCGACATGGCTCGCCCTCACGGCCATAGACTGCGGTGGCCAATTGAAAGTGCCCCTGGCTCCCATGGGCATCCTTGAAGTCCTTCAAGCTGGAGCCCCCCAAGGCCATCGCCTGACGCAACACCCCTTGCACCTCGCTCACCAGCCGATCGCAACGGGGCAGGCTGAGCTTGCCGGCGGCCAGCCTCGGATTGATGCCAGCCCGAAACAGGGCCTCACAGGCATAGATGTTCCCCGCCCCCACGACGATGTCGCCGGCGAGCAAAGCCTGCTTGATCGACACCGTGCGGCCTTTCAGGCGCTCGTGCACATACCGCCCGTTCAGCACCTCGTCAAACGGCTCCACACCCAACCCGGCCAACAACTTGCCCGGCATGCCCGTGGCCTGAGACTCCCCCCACACCACGGCGCCAAACCGACGCGGATCATGCAGACGCAATACACCGCGCGAGGTGACCAGATCAAAGTGGTCATGCGGGCCAGCCTCACCGGCTCGCCCTGAAAACGAAAGCGAACCCGACATGCCCAAGTGAATCAACAAACCTCCGCAACGGCCATCGGACGCGTGCAAAGGCAGCCACAGGTACTTGCCGCGGCGCTGCACCACGCCCACCCGCCAACCACGCACATCGTCGCCATCGATCCCCAAGGGCCAGCGCAGTGGTTTGCCCAAATGAAGGGCCAGCACCTCCGCCCCCTCGATGCGATCGGCAAAACTCAAACGGGTGACTTCAACTTCAGGCAATTCGGGCATGAGCGGATTATCTGGCGCACCGCATAGCCTCGCGCACATCAATAGAATGACCACATCAGTTGGAGAATCCATGCCCGTCCACACGCCCGCGATCACTTCTGCGATGCCAGCCCTGCGCCTTGGCCTGCTGGCCCTGGCCATGACGTGCCACAGCGCCTGGGCCGCCCCCGACAAGCCCACACCGCGCACCGCGGCGCAGGCAGCCAGCGTGGTTGTGAAGCCTGCCGTGCGCAACTCCAGCATGGACGCGCCGCTGTTCTACCAGGTGCTCATCGCCGAGATCCAGGCCAATGCTGGCGACCCTGGCTCCGCCTACCAGCTCTACCTGGAAGCCGCCCGGCGCCACAAGGATGGCCAGCTCTTCCAGCGCGCGGTCGAGATCGCCCTGCGAGCTCGCGCTGGTGAGCAGGCACTGACGGCCGCCAAAGCCTGGCGTCAGGCGCTGCCACAGTCGAGGCCTGCTGCGGAGTTCACCAGCCAGATCCTCATCGCCCTGGGGCGCACCAACGAGCTCGCCAGCACCCTTCGCAGCCTCATCCAACTGACACCGACCCCACAGCAGCCGCAGGTCATGGCCAACCTGCCGCGCAGCCTCAGCCGCCTGACCGACAAGCAGGCCGCCGCCCGCATCATCGACGAGGCCACCGAGCCCTGGCGCAAGCGTCCCCAGGAACAAGCCGAAGCCTGGGCTGCCAGCAGCGAAGGTTGGCTGCGTGCCAACCAACTCGACAAGGCACGTGAAGGCCTGCAGCGGGCCATCGCCCTCCAGCCCGGTTTGCCGGTGGCAGGACTGCTCGCCATCGACCTGATGAAACAGTCGCCCGACAGCGAAGCCATCGTGAGGCAGCAACTCCAGCGTCCGGATGCCTCCCCGGTCGTGCGTCTGGCCTACGCCCGCCAACTGACCTTGCTGCAGCGATACAGCGAGGCTGAGCCGCAACTGGAAACCCTGGTGCGCAACCAGCCTGACCAAATGGGTCACTGGCTGCTGCTGGCCGCCATCCGCCTCGAGCTCAAGAAGCCCGATCAGGCCGAAGCTGCCCTGCAACCCGTCCTGGCCCTGGCCAGCAACCCATCCAACCGCACCCCAGCCTCGGCCACCACCGAAGGCCCCAAGCCGCCCGCTGGCCTGAGCGCGGACCTGGAACAGGCTTACCTGTTGATGGCGCAAGCCGCCGAACTGCGCGGCAAAACCCAGGATGCGCTCAACTGGATGGAGCGTGCTGACCCTCGTCAGGAGAAGCTCCTGACCCAAAGCCAGCGCGCCCGCCTGCTCATTCGTCAGGGCAGGATCCCCGAAGCGCGCGCCATCATCCGCAACATCCCTGAGGGTGAGCCTCGAGATGCGGTCCTGAAGTTCCAGGCAGAGGCACAGATCCTGCGCGACGCACGCCAGTGGCACGAAGCATATGAAGTGCTGCGCGAGGCCACCCAACGCTTCCCCGACGAACCAGACCTGCTCTACGACCGCGCCATGATGGCCGAGCGCCTGCGCCGTTACGACGAAATGGAACGGCTGCTGAAAACCGTGATGACCCTCTCACCGGACAGCCCCAACGCCTACAACGCCCTTGGCTACAGCCTTGCCGACCGAGGTGTGCGCCTTGACGAGGCGCGCCCCTTGATCGAGCGCGCCCTCAGCTTGCGCCCAGGTGACCCTTTCATCACCGACAGCCTCGGTTGGCTGGAGTTCAAACTGGGCCGCACGGAAGAAGCACTGCGCTTGCTCAACCAGGCCTGGTCGGCCCGACCAGACGCCGAGATTGCAGCGCACCTGGGTGAAGTCCTGTGGCAACAAGGGCAAACAGACCGCGCCCGCGAAGTGTGGCGCCAAGGCCAGCAACTCGATCGTCACAATGAAACCCTGGTTGAGGTGCTCAAGCGCTTCAACGTGCAACCGTGAACCGCTGGTCCAACGTGGTTGCGCGCATGGCGTGGTCGAGGCAACTGAGCCTGCTCGCCCTGGCAGGCACCTTGAGTGCCTGCAGTCACATGGCCGCGGTACCCCACCCACCTGCTCCCCCTCCGAGCGAGCATGCGGCGGCCTCCGGCACAGAGACCGCCAACCACCTGTCGCTGCAAGGTCAACTCAGCATCAAGCTGCATGCTTGGCAAACCCTGCCAGCCAAAGGCCTGAGCCTGGGCTTTTTCTTCAGCGGCCACACGGACCAGGGACTGCTCGACCTGATGACGCCCCTTGGCACCCTCATGGCTCAGGTAGGTTGGCAGGCCGACGAGGCCTGGGTGGTCACGTCGCAAGGGCGTCAGACCTATCAGGATCTCGACGAGCTCAGCCGACAAACCTTGGGTGAAGCCCTGCCCCTGCGCAGCCTCGTTCACTGGATGCAAGGCGTGCCCGACCCATCACAAGTCAGCACAACCACGAACGAAGGCGGGGTCTTCGAGCAGGCCGGCTGGCGCATCGACACCCGGGAACTCGATGCGCAACGCCTCCAGGCCAGCCGCCTCGGCACGGAACAACAACGCGCCATCCACATCAAGGTCTACCTCGACCGTTGACCGCCGTGCGCCGTCTGGCGCCCCGACACCATGCCCAGCCTTCACCACCTGCCTGCCCCGGCCAAAATCAACCTCTTCCTGCACATCACGGGGCGCCGCCCTGACGGCTACCATCTGCTGCAATCGGTGTTCATGCTCATCGACTGGCAGGACATCCTGCACATCGAAACCCGCTCGGACGGACAGATCCGCCGCCACGACCTCACTGTGGCACTGCCTGAGGACGACCTCTGCCTGAAGGCTGCGCGCCTGTTGCAAGCCGAGAGTCGCACCTCCCAAGGCTGCGACATCCGCATCGAAAAAACCGTGCCCTGGGGGGCCGGCTTGGGTGGCGGCAGCTCCGACGCCGCCACGGTATTGCTCGCACTCAACCAGCTGTGGGGCCTGCACTGGCCGCGCAGCCGCCTGCTGGCCCTGGCCCTGCGCCTGGGTGCCGACGTGCCCTTCTTCGTGCGCGGCCATAACGCCTGGGTCGAAGGCATTGGCGAGCAGATCACCCCGTTGACTCTCCCCGACGAGGTGCTGCAAACGCCCTTGATGTTGCTCAAACCCGCCATCGCCGTGCCCACCGCCGCGATTTTTGGCAGCGATGCGTTGAAACGCGACACAAAGCCTGCTATAGTTGCAGACTTTCTTGCAGCGCCCAAGCGCTTCGGTCAAAACGACTTGCAGGATGCCGCGGTGGCTTACCAAGCCAGCAGCGACTCCGGTAACGACATTGGCCTGGCACTTGAAGTCATGCAGAACCAGTTCGGCAACAGCCGGATGACCGGTTCAGGCAGCACGGTGTTTTCGTGGGTCTCCCCCGATGAAACCAGCCACTTGAATCACATCCAGCCAAGCGATCTGGGCCTGGATGATGCATTGTGGATTGGTCGCGTATGTCGCGGTCTGCCTCAGCACCCACTGCTCAAGATGCTCGATCAGATGGCTGATTGACGACATCGAAAGCGTGATGCAAAAGAGCAACAGACTTGCAGAACATGCAAAAGCTGATCTAGAATAGAAGGCTCTGATCAAGAGTACAGACTACTAGGTAGCAAAACAGCAAAGACGAAAGTCAGCGCAGTTTTGAGACCTGTGTAGGGGAGTCGCCAAGTTGGTTAAGGCATCGGATTTTGATTCCGACATGCGAGGGTTCGAGTCCTTCCTCCCCTGCCAAATTTTCTAAATTCGGCACCATCACCGAATCACACACCTGCCCTACACCTTCCGCGAAGGCTGTTTATCCTGATTCACACATCAGGACCTCCTGAGGGCAAGGTGCTGGGCAAGTGCTTTTTTGTTTATCAGCACAAGATCCCAAGGTCGGCCCACCATGATCTCCGATACCGTTCTGTTCACCGGCAACGCCAATCCGGCGCTTGCTCAGGAAATTGCCACCAACCTGGGCATCACCCTGGGCAAGGCATCGGTCGGACGCTTCTCGGATGGTGAAACCACCGTCGAGATCCAACAGAACGTGCGCGGTCGCGAAGTGTTCGTGCTGCAGTCCACCTGCGCCCCCACCAACGACAACCTGATGGAACTGCTGATCATGGTCGACGCGCTCAAGCGCGCTTCCGCTCAGCGCATCACCGCCGTCATCCCCTACTTCGGCTACGCCCGCCAGGACCGTCGTCCTCGCTCGACCCGTGTGCCCATCTCGGCCCGCGTCGTGGCCAACATGCTCGAAGCCGTTGGCGTCAACCGCGTCCTGACCATGGACCTGCACGCCGACCAGATCCAGGGCTTCTTCAACATCCCGGTCGACAACATCTACGCATCGCCCGTGCTGCTGTCCGACCTGCAAGCCAAGAAGTACGAAGAGCTCGTCGTTGTGTCGCCCGACGTGGGTGGCGTGGTGCGTGCCCGTGCCCTGGCCAAGCAACTGGGTTGCGACCTGGCCATCATCGACAAACGTCGCCCCAAGGCCAACGTGTCGGAAGTGATGCACGTCATCGGTGAAATCGAAGGCCGCAACTGCGTGATCATGGACGACATGATCGACACCGCCGGCACCCTGGTGAAGGCTGCTGAAGTGCTGAAGGAGCGCGGCGCCAAGAGCGTGTACGCCTACTGCACGCACGCTGTGTTCTCGGGCCCCGCCATCGAACGCATCAAGGCTTCGGCTCTCGACGAAGTCGTGATCACCAACACCATCCCGCTGAACGAAGCCGCCAAGGGCACGACGAAGATCCGTCAGCTGTCCACTGCCTTCCTGTTCGCCGAGACCATCCGCCGCATCACCGACGGCGACTCGGTCACCTCCCTCTTCTCGGAACAGAACGCCAACTTCTGATCCGAATTTCCTGACCGGACTGTCACAGGTTCGGTCTTTTCACAGCGCCTGGTCGCGGGCGCTATACCCACTTGGAGCATTCCATGAAATTCACCGCTTTTGAGCGCAATCTGCAGGGGACCGGAGCGAGCCGCCGCCTGCGCAACAACGGCAAGACCCCTGGCATCGTTTACGGTGCTGGCCAAGAGCCGAAGAACATCGAGCTGGACCACAACGCGCTGTACCACGCCATGCGCAAGGAAGCCTTCCACTCGTCCATCCTCGAGATGGAACTGAATGGCAAGGTTGAAAAGGTCCTGCTGCGCGACTACCAAAAGCACCCGTTCAAGCCCCTGGTGCTGCACGTGGACTTCCAGCGCATCGACGCCACCACCAAGATCCACAAGAAGGTTCCTCTGCACTTCATCAACGAAGAGCAGTCGGAAGCCGTCAAGATCGACAAGTGCATCATCAACCACGCCGTGACCGAACTGGAAATCGAGTGCCTGGCTGAACAGCTGCCCGAGTTCCTGACGGTGGACCTGGCCAAGGTCGTGAAGGGTCAAACGATCCACGTCAACGATCTGGTCCTGGACAGCCACATCAAGGTCCGTACCCACGGCCACAAGAACCCGCTGATCGCCACCGTGGTCGAGCCGGTCGAGGAAGTCATCGCCGCTCCCGTGGCTGCTGCCGAACCCGCCAAGGGCAAGAAGAAGAAGTAATTCTTCTTCGGCACCGCCGCCAAAGCCTTCGGGCTTTGAGTCAAGCCCCGCCCAAAAGCGGGGCTTTTCCATTTTCAGGCCCCTCTCCATAATCCGCGACCATCATGATTCGACTGTTTGTCGGCCTGGGCAACCCCGGACCGGAATACGAAGACACCCGTCACAACGCCGGCTTCTGGTACATCGACGACCTGGCGCGTCGCTTGAAGGTGACGCTGCAACCCGACCGGGCTTATCACGGTCTGGTGGCGCGCGCGAACATGCCCAATGGGCCTGTGTGGCTGCTGCAACCCCAAACCTACATGAACCTGTCGGGCAAGTCGGTGGCAGCCTTGGCGCGTTTTTTCAAGATCGCGCCCGACGAGGTGTTGGTGGCCTACGATGAACTCGACCTGCCCCCTGGCCAGGTCAAGCTCAAGAAAAGCGGCGGACACGGTGGGCACAACGGCCTGAAAGACATCCACAGCCAATTGGGCTCGCCCGACTACTGGCGTCTGCGACTGGGCATCGGCCACCCGGGTGTGAAGCATGAGGTCGCGGCCTATGTGCTGCGCAAGCCGCCTCAGTCGGAACGCGAAGCGATTTTCAAATGCATCGGTCAGGCGCTCGATGCCACCGAGCTCCTGCTGGCCGGCGACACCGCCAAAGCCACGGCCCAGATTCACGCGCAACCGCAACGGCCCAAGCCGCCGCGCAAGGTGATGCCCGCCGCCGCACCGGCGGCCGATTGCAGCACCGCGGGCTCACCCAGCGCCCCCAACCCAGACAAGCCCACTGCATGAGGCAAGCGACGTTCGGGGCCGGCCATTCCACAGGGAGGACACATGGCCCCGCCACGTTCATTCATCGTCAATCTGATCCGCTCGCTTCGCACACGGGGCTGGGCCATTGCTGCGCTGTCACTGTGCGTGGGCACCAGCGTCGTTGCCAAGTCTGAGAGCGGTTCCGACGGCGTGGCACGTCAGCGCCACACCACACGCTCGCCCGCTCATGCCGAAATGCCGTCGAGTCGCAGCCGGCCCGTGCATGCTTGTCAAGACGACACGGGGCGCACGACCTACAGCCAGTTCCCGTGCCTGAGCGAGACATCGAACCGTCAACGCCAGCTGACCGCCCACGACAGGCGTCCGCCTGGCCAGGTGGCCCACAGCACCTCGATGATGCAGCGTGAACGCAAGTTGCTCCAGACCATGGAGCGTGACCGGCAACGGGCGGCACGACAGGCTGAATCGCCTCGTCGAACACGCCATGTACGGCAAGATCCATCGAAAGACGATGTCAGGCGGCACAACGACGCGCAGGACATCAAAGACAAGGACGCCCGACCTGTGCGCTACCGGATCTTGCCGCCGCTCACGGCCGACACCCCCACACCCGGTCGCTTGAAGCCCTGATCAGGCTTTGCCTTGCAGTGTGAGGTACTTGGCCATCAACTGCTCATGTGTTTCCACATGCTCGGGGTTGACGGGAATGCACTCGACCGGACAAACCTGCACGCACTGCGGCTCGTCAAAATGCCCCACGCACTCCGTGCATTTGTTGGGGTCGATAACGTAGATGGTCTCGCCCATCGAAATGGCCTGATTGGGGCACTCGGGCTCGCACACATCGCAGTTGATGCATTCTTCGGTGATTTTCAGTGCCACGATCTTGACCTGACTGCTGGACGGGGTGAATCGACAATCGCTGCGAGCCAGCCTCAGGCCGACTGCTGCGCCACACGCGCCTTCAAACGCGCCAGAACGGCCGGCGCAACGAACTTCGAGACGTCGCCGCCAAGCATCGCGATCTCACGGACAAAGGTGCCGGACACAAACTGGTATTGATCAGACGGTGTGAGAAACACGGTCTCGACCTCGGGCATGAGGTGGCGGTTCATCCCGGCCATCTGAAACTCGTAATCGAAGTCGCTGACCGCACGCAGACCACGCACCACCACCTTGCCTTCATGGGCCACCACGAAATCACGCAGCAAGCCCGAGAACGCGATGACCTCGACATTGGGGTACTCGCTGGCCACCTCGCGGGCCATGCTCAAACGCTCCTCCAGAGAAAACATCGTCTTCTTGTGGTGTCCAGCCGCCACCGCCAGCACCAGACGCCCAAAGAGCTGGCTGGCCCGGCGCATCAGGTCCGCATGGCCCAGGGTCATGGGGTCGAACGTGCCGGGGTACACGGCGGTCAACAAAGGGGATGACATCGATAGAACTCCTGCGCGGGCCTCACCCCTTCGGGTTGACCCTCAGTGTAAGTGTCAGGCCGCCGAAGCGTCAGCAAACGCTGCATCAGCCACGCGCTGAAAAAGGTGAAAGTGCACGGCACCTGCCTGACCATGACGGTGCTGACGCAAGCCGGCACGTTGAACGGCGGGCTCATCGTCAGCGAACGCCCGATCTGCTTCCAGATAAATCCAGCCGCCAACGGGCACGCAGCGCGCCGCCAAGGCCAATGCCGGCGCGAACACGTCGGCATCGAAAGGGGGGTCCAGAAACACCAGGTCAAAGCGTCCTGCTCGCTGCGCCTGCGCCATCCAGTGCAGTGCGTCGGCTTGCTGCACCTGCACCTGCGAGGCCTTGAGGCGCACCAGTGCGGCCTGCAAGGCGCGCACCAACGCCGGATCACGCTCCAGCAGGCACACATCGTCCGCACCACGGGAAGCGGCCTCCAGGCCCAATGCCCCACTGCCCGCAAAAGCGTCCAGCACACGCCAGCCTGCCAGATCTTGCCCCAGCCAGTTGAAGAGCGTCTCCCTCACGCGCGAGGGCGTGGGCCTCAATCCGGCAGACACCGGCACGTGCAAAGGCGTGCGCTTCCATTGCCCCCCGAGGATGCGCACCTCTTGGGCCGCCGTGCGGGCCACTTTGCGCGCAGCTGCCGCGGGATCTGCAGCCTGGGAGCGGGTCTGGGCCCCAGACGGGCGCTGCGAACGCGAGGAAGGTGGTTTTGTCATGTCGTGGCGCATCAAAGGGGGGATTGTAAAAAGGCCCGCGCACCTACAATCACCGCATGTTCAGTTTCATCAAGAAAAAGCTGGGGTGGGGCACCACGCCAGCCGAGCCGTCCCCCCAGGAGCCCTCGCCCGAGGCCACCCAGGTTGAGACGCCTGCCCCCCCCCCCCTCCTGGCACCGCAAACGCCCGAGCCTGCGAGCGCCGCGGTGGCATCGCCCCCTCCGACGCCCTCTTCGGACATCGTGCCGACGGCCGAAGAGCCGGTGGTGGAGCGTCGCTCCTGGCTGGACAAGCTTCGCCAGGGCTTGCGCAAGACGGGCTCCAGCATTGCGCAGGTGTTCACCGGGACGCAAATCGATGATGCGCTGTATGAAGAGCTGGAAGCAGCCTTGTTGATGGCCGATGCAGGCGTCTCGGCCACCGAGTTTCTGCTGCAAGATCTCAAGCGCCGGGTGAAAGAAGCCAAGGCCACCGACCCGGCGCAAGTAAAGGGTCTGCTGATCGACGCCATCACCGAACTGCTGCAGCCGCTCGAACAAGCGCTCGAGGTGGGGCACCACACACCAACGGTGATCATGGTGGCCGGGGTCAATGGCGCCGGCAAAACCACCACCATTGGCAAGCTCACCCGTCATTTGGCTGATGCGGGTCAGCGCGTGCTGCTGGCTGCAGCCGATACCTTCCGGGCGGCGGCGCGCGAGCAATTGTTGGTCTGGGCCGATCGCAACCGGGTGGAGATCGTCAGCCAGGAGGGTGGCGACCCTGCGGCCGTCACCTTCGACGCCGTCAAGGCCGGGCATGCACGCAGCTGCGATGTGGTGATCGCCGACACAGCCGGCCGCCTGGCCACGCAGTTGCACCTGATGGAAGAGCTGCGCAAGATCAAACGGGTGATTGGCAAAGCCATGGAGAGCGCGCCGCACGAGGTGTTGCTGGTGGTCGATGGCAACACGGGACAGAACGCCCTGTCGCAGGTGAAGGCATTCGACGAAGCCCTCGGCCTGACAGGGTTGGTCGTGACCAAGCTGGACGGCACCGCAAAGGGCGGCGTGCTCGCGGCCATCGCCCTGTGGTCGCGCGAGCGTCACAAGAGCGTGCCGGTTTATTTCATTGGTGTCGGCGAGAAGCTGGAGGATCTCCAGACTTTCAAGGCCCGCGAGTTTGCGCAAGCGCTGCTGAGCTGATCTCACCCGCAGCGCACAGGCTCAGCGTGAGCGTTGCGCAGGTGGCACCTCGTCGAGCGGGGCCGGCATGGTCGGCTCCAGGTCATCAAACCAGGTCGAGGGAGGCGGATCCCGGTGGGTGGCAGCATGGCGCCCGGCGCCAGCCTGATCGGACTCGTCGAGGTCATCAAGGTTGAAGTCCACCCCGCGCTCTTTGACGGACATGCCTTGCATGAGGCCACCGGTGCGCATGGCGGCGACCACGGCTGCCGCTTCTGCATCACGACGACTGCGGCTGCTCTCTGCCGAGCCCGCGCCACCCTCACGTCCGGGTGCGCCCAACCGGGCCGCGTCCGCCCCCAGAACAGCCTCACGCACGGCCTGAACATCGGGCAAGGCTTCTTCATGCCAGACATGCACGGGAATGTGTGACGCGCGCAGCACCTTGTCCATGCGGCTGTGGCGACGCCGGGTGCGGTCGGTTTCCTGATCAGATGGGCGACGAATTTCCACCACGGCCAGCACATGCGAAGCCATGTCGCACACCACCAGATCCACGCAGAGCGAACCGACGCGTCGCAACCATTCGGCGTAGGAGTTGCGTGTCGGGACCTTGATGAAACGGGCCACCGGCACCTGGGCCAAGATCATGTGATCAGGCAATGCCTTGCGCAGCAGGTGGTAGGCCTCGCGCTCGGTGTGGGTCAGGAGCCGGGTGGAGCCGGGCTCCCAATCGAGCACCGTGTCGAGGCTGTCGTATGCCGAAGGGCGGCCCGATTTGCGGGGGCGCAGATCACCGTCCTGGGGATGGGCGGGACGGGTCACCTGTGAGGCAGCCAAACGCCCACGGCCGAAACGCCACGCAGCGGCCACACCCACGGCACCGACCCCACCCACCAGCAAGGCCGGCCACAACGACACCCAATCCATCATGTTCTGTCTGCGTACGCATTGATCGAATGCATACGCTAACAGCGGCACGCACCAGAATCAATCAGAAATTGCGGCCAGGCGTGACAAGGCGTGACAAGCTCGGTCAGCGTCCCATGCCGCCCATACCGGGCAGGCCCTTCATGCCGCCCATGCGCTTCATCATCTTGAAGAGGCCGCCGCCCTTCATCTTCTTCATCATGGTGCGCATCTGCTCGAACTGGTTGAGCATGCGGTTGACATCCTGCACTTGCACTCCGGCACCGATGGCGATGCGGCGTTTGCGGCTGGCCTTGATGATCTCGGGCTTCTGACGCTCTTGCGGGGTCATGGCGCGAATCATCCCCTCCATGCGGCGCACGTCTCGCTCGGCTTTGTCCATGTCAGCCTGGCCAGCCTTGGAGGCGATCTCGGTGGGCAACTTGTCGATGAGACCGGACAGGCCGCCCATGTTCTTCATCTGGCTGATCTGGGCCAGGAAGTCTTCGAGGTCGAAATCAGCGCCAGACTTGACCTTGTCGGCCAACTTCTGGGCGGCAGCGATGTCGACGCCCTTTTGCACCTCTTCGACCAGGGCCACGATGTCGCCCATGCCCAGCACACGGCCGGCATGGCGTTCGGCATCGAACACCTCCAGGCCGTCGATCTTCTCGGAGACGCCGGCAAACTTGATCGGCACACCTGTGACCTGGCGCACCGACAGGGCCGCACCACCGCGGGAATCACCGTCGAGCTTGGTGAGCACGACGCCGGTCAGCGGCAGGGCTTCCTTGAAGGCTTTGGCCGTGTTGACCGCGTCCTGACCCTGCATGGCGTCGACGACGAACAGGGTTTCGACCGGCTTGAGTTGGGCGTGCAGCGCCTTGATTTCAGCCATCAAGGCTTCGTCAATGGCCAGGCGGCCGGCGGTGTCGACCAGCAGCACGTCGAAGTAGTGACGGCGGGCGTGGTCGATGGCCGCCGCCGCGATGTCGGCAGGTTTCTGATCCGGCGTGGAAGGGAACCATTCGGCCCCCGCCTGCCCGGTCACGGTCTTGAGCTGCTCGATGGCCGCTGGACGGTACACGTCGGCGGAGACGGTGAGCACCTTCTTCTTGCGTTTTTCGATCAGGTGCTTGGCGAGCTTGGCCGTGGTGGTGGTTTTACACGCACCTTGCAGACCGGCCATCAGGATGACGGCGGGCGGCTGGGCGGCGAGGTTGATGTCGGACACCCCCTCACCCATGGTGGAGGCCAGCTCCTTCTGGACGATGCTGACCAGCACCTGCCCGGGCGTCAGAGAGGAGACGACCTCCTGACCCAGCGCCTTGTCCTTGACGCGGGCAATGAAGTCGCGCACCACGGGAAGCGCCACGTCAGCCTCCAGCAGCGCCATGCGCACCTCACGCAACATGTCTTGCACGTTGGTTTCGGTGATGCGGGACTGGCCGCGCATGGTCTTGACCAGGCGACTGAGTCGTTCAGTGAGGTTGGATGCCATGAAATCGCTGCGTGTGCTCGTAAACTTGACCCATGATTTTATCGCCCGCCTTGCCCTCGCAACCCGCGCTCTGGCCCAGTGCGTTGGCCATATTGGCTTATTTGTTGGCTGCAGCCTGGCCGGGAGGCGCTTCAGGGGGGCTTGCGCGTCAGGAGCGCCCCATCTGGGCGGCCCTGTCTTTGGCCTGGTTGACCCAGGCTGTGGCCATTGTGCTGGACACCGTCGTGTCCCATGAGGGGGTGATGGGAGCCCGCTTCGGCTTTGGAACAGCGCTGTCGATCACAAGCTGGCTCGTGGTGGCGGTGTACGCCTACGAGAGCCGCCACCTGGGTCTGCCCAGTGTGCGCCGCGTGCTCCCGGTGCTGGCGGCGCTCACCGTCGGCATCGCCTGGCTGTTTCCGGGTCAGTTGCAATCTGCTCAAGGCTCCAGCTGGGCACCGTTGCACTGGTTGCTGGGCTTTGCGTCTTACGGGCTGTTTGGCGCCGCCTTGCTCCATGCGGTGTTATGGCGTCACGCCGAACGGCAATTGCGTGCGCCCCCCAGCGCATCGGGCACCCTGCCCTTGCGGGCGCGGCATGGCGGGCAGGCCCTGGGCATGCCCCTGCTGCGGCTGGAGGCCTTGACGCTGCAATTTGTGTGGGCGGGTTTCGTGATGCTGTCACTCACCCTGCTGCTGGGGTTCTGGTTCACCACGCCCTGGCGCTGGGATCACAAGAGCGTGTTCTCGGTGTTGTCCTGGGTGGTCTTTGCCGTGTTGCTGGTCGGACGAGCGCGCTTTGGGTGGCGCGGTCGACTCGCCATCCGGTGGCTGGTCGCTGGTTCGACCCTCTTGCTGCTGGCCTATGTGGGATCGCGCTTCGTGTTGGAGGTCATCCTCCATCGCGCCAATCCGACCTGAGCGCGCCATGCTGAAGTATCTGCTCATCGGTGTGCTGGTCATCTGGCTGCTGTACTCACCGCTGCTGAAGCGGATGCGGCAACTGCGTCGTGATCACCCCGCATCGCGACCTGCAACCCGCCCGTCACCGCCCCCCGCCGCCCAAGTGGAAGACATGGTGGCCTGTGCGCACTGCGGTGTTCACCTGCCTGCCAGCGAAGCCTGTCTGG
Source organism: Burkholderiales bacterium (assembly GCA_029268225.1). Classification (GTDB taxonomy): domain Bacteria; phylum Pseudomonadota; class Gammaproteobacteria; order Burkholderiales; family Burkholderiaceae_C; genus Aquabacterium. The sequence goes on from JAJUGJ010000028.1 coordinate 32,805, forward strand.
ACGCCGCGCAACGCCCCTATTGCTGCGCAGCACACCGCGACGCAGGCCCATCCGCACACTGAGGCACGGCCGGTCATGTCTGCTTCATCGCGGGACCCACAGACCTCATGGTTTGGTCGATCCGAGCCCAATCACGCCGATGCCTGGTCTGACACGACCGATCTACCCTGGTCGACATCGACTCACGAAGAGGCAGGGCCTCGAGGGCGGCGAGACGACCAATCCTTCCTGCGCACCTACCGGACGTTCCTGAGCGCGCGGGCGCTGCTCGCTGTGGTGCTGCTGGCCCTGCTGGCTGGCAACTGGCTGATGGGCAATCGGGCGCTGATCTGGATTGTCACGGCCGTGGCTTACGCCAGCCTCGCTTTGCTGCTGTGGGCGTGGCCCTCCACCGTGGCCCATCAACGTACCGGGGGCGCGCCCGGCACGCCGACCCTGAGCCCCCGTCAGGCTGTTTTCAGCATCGGTCTGGATCTCGCCTTTTTCTCGCTGCTCCAGCACCTGATGAGCACCGCGCTCAACACCCAGGCCTTGCTGGCCCTGCCGGTGCTGATGGCAGGGGTCATGATGCCCAGGCTGGTGGCGTTGGCCGTGGCTGCGGTGGCCTCACTCAATCTGCTGGCGGCTGCATGGATCCAAGGCACCCTCACGGCCACCTTGAGCGCACAGCTCACCGAGGCCGGCTTGACGGGTTTTGGCTTGTTCGCCATCGCCGCATTGGCAAGTGAACTGGCCGCGCGCGTGGCCCGAGAGGAGCGCAGCGCCCGAGGCAGCCTGGAGCTGGCACGGCAGCAGGCACAGCTGAACCGGCTGGTGATGGAGGAGATGAGTGAGGGCGTGTTGGTGGTCGACCGGCAAGGACGCGTGCGCACGGCCAACCCGGCGGCACGTCGCCTGCTGGGTGCCCAAGGGCTCGCACCGCTCGCACCGTTTCAATTGCGTGGCCAATCCGCATGGCAAGGCTTGGTTCAGGCGGTCGACCAGGCCGTGAGTGCGCCGCTGCAGGCTGAAGCCGGCCAGGAGGTGCGGCTGCATTTCGACGATGGCAGCCGCAGAGACCTGAGGGTGCGCGTGCGCTTTACCCGCGGGCACAAGGCGCTGCAAGCGGAGGACATGTGCATGCTGTGGCTGGAAGATCTGCGCATCGTGCGTGCTCGCCAGCGTCAGGACAAGCTGGCCGCCATGGGACGGATGTCGGCGGGGATTGCCCACGAAATCCGCAATCCGCTGGCCGCCATCTCCCAAGCCAATGCCCTGCTGGGGGAGGACGCGACCAACCCGACACAGCACCGCCTGACACGGATGATTTCGGAGAACGTCGTGCGACTGCAGCACATTGTCGACGACATCCTCGCCGTGGCACCAGGCGCTCGCCCCCCAGCGCCAGCGATCGATGCGGTCGAGGCCACGCAGTCCATCTGCAACGAGTGGCGACTCACCCACGGACTGAGCGATGGGCCCTCGTCGCTGCTGCAGCTGCGTCTGACCGACCTCTCACAAGCCCCAGGGCCGCTGCGCGTGCGCTTCGAGCCTGAGCACCTCCAACGGGTGCTGGTGAACCTGCTGGACAACGCCTTGCGCCACGGCAGCGGACAGCCCGGGGCCATTGAGGTCGGACTCACCTGGCGTCCTGCCCGTCACGGCGGCGCAATGCTGGTGTTATCCATCGGCAGTGATGGTGAGCCCCTGAGCGCTGAAACTGAGCGCTCGCTCTTCGAACCCTTCTTCTCTACGCGCAGCCGTGGTACCGGTCTGGGCTTGTATATTTGCAAGGAGCTGTGCGAACGTCATGGGGCGGCCATCGACTATCGACAGCATCCCCCGGCAGTACGCCACCGCAACGAGTTTTTCGTCACGATGCCGATCGAACCTGAAGGGTCCGCCCTCCACATCGCATGAGCTCCCCTGCCCTTCATCGCCTGCTGGTTGTTGACGACGAGCCAGACCTGCGCACCCTCTACGAACTGACCCTGCTGCGTGAGGGCTACGACGTGGAGACCGCGGGCACCGTGGGCGAGGCCTGGCAGCACCTGCAAGACCAGACCTTCAGCGCCGTCATCACCGACATGCGCCTGCCAGACGGCACCGGGCTCGACCTGCTGCAGCGACTGGAGGCCGGGGGGCGTCGCGAGAAATCCATCGTCATCACCGCCTACGGGTCGGCCGAGAACGCCGTGAGCGCCCTCAAGAGCGGCGCCTACGACTACCTGACCAAGCCGGTCGACCTCAAGCAGTTTCGGTCGGTGGTGGCCGCCGCCATTGCCTCCGAGCGCCCAGGACAGCCGGTGCCAGGTGTCACCGTCACGGCATCGCCCCCCAACGCAGCCTCAATCAGTCCCTGCCTCCCCCCGCCGCGGGCCCTGTCGCGTCTGGCTGGCCACAGCGCCCCCATTCAGCACGTGCGCGAACTGATCGAGAAAGTCGCCCGAAGCATGGCCCCGGTGATGCTCTGGGGCGAATCCGGCACGGGCAAGGAGTTGGTCGCACGGGCCATCCACGATGTCAGCGTGCGAGCCGAGCGCCCCTTCATCCCGGTCAACTGTGGCGCCATTCCAGAGCAATTGCTGGAAGCAGAGTTCTTCGGTTACCGCAAGGGGGCGTTCACCGGCGCCCAGGAAGACCGGGAAGGCTTTTTTCAGGCAGCACACGGGGGCACCCTGTTTCTGGATGAAATTGGGGACCTGCCGCTGGCGATGCAATCGAAGCTGCTGCGCGCCATCCAGGAGCGCGCCGTCCGACCTTTGGGTGCCACGCACGAGGTGGGGGTCGATGTGCGCCTGCTCAGCGCCACCCACAAGGACCTGCAGAGTGAAGTCAAGGCCGGACGCTTCCGCCAAGACCTGTACTACCGCCTCAATGTCATCCAGGTCACCCTGCCCGCGCTGCGTGAGCGCCTGGAAGACCTGCCTGAGCTGAGCGCCCGCATCCTGGAGCGAATCGCCCATGAGGCCGGTCTGTGCCCGCCGCCCACGCTCAGCCAGGCAACCATGCGAGCCCTGATGCAGCACCCCTTCCCGGGCAATGTGCGCGAACTCGAGAACCTGCTGCAGCGAGCCGTGGCCCTGAGCAGCCACTCGGTACTGGAGCCCGAGGACCTGGGCATTGCGTGCGAACGCGGACTTGCCCCGACCGCTCCCGACCACGCAGAAGACCGCTGTACCTTTGTTCTCCCTGATGTGATCTCGCAGAACGCCCCTCCTCCGGTCATCGCTTCTGCGGGCACCTCCCGGCCTGACACCTCCCCGCCTTTGCCCAGCGATCTGGCCGCACACCTCGATGAGATCGAGCGCGACATCCTGGTGCGCGCACTGGAAAAGCATCGCAACAACCGCACGGCTGCCGGGGCCAGCCTGGGCTTGTCGCTCCGCCAGATGCGCTATCGCATGGCGCGACTGGGCATCCAGATCACGGATCAAGGCGTGGTGTTGGGCGAACAGTTCGATCCCGATGCCATCTGAGCTTGCCCCCCTCTGGTCACACGGCTGGTTGCGCGATGCGCGCGCGGTGCCGTCTCCCAACTTCGGCCCACGCCCGCCCGGCACGGCCGTGACCCTGGCCGTGATCCACTCCATCAGCCTGCCCCCTGGGGAGTACGGTGGCCCCGAGATCGAGCAGCTGTTCACCAACCAGCTCGACTGGGATGCCCACCCCTACTTCGATCAGATCCGCGGCATGGAGGTGTCCTCCCACTTCGTCATCCGCCGCGACGGTGAACTGCTGCAGTTCGTGTCGGTGGACGAGCGGGCGTGGCACGCTGGGCGCTCCAGCTGGCAGGGCCGCGACAACTGCAACGACTACTCGGTCGGCGTCGAGCTCGAAGGTCTGGAAGACCACCCCTTCGAGCCCGCGCAGTACACCCGGCTCGGAGAATTGCTGCGCACCCTCGCACAGCACTATCCGATCAACCAGGTTGCAGGACACGAACACGTGGCCCCCGGCCGCAAGAAGGACCCTGGCTGCGCGTTCGATTGGCGCCAGTTACAAACACTCACATCCTGGCCGGACCAGGTCTTTCCATGGGGCCAGGCGCTCGCCTGAGCGACGTTCCTCCTCTGGAAAGTCCGTTTTTGTGGCCGTGAATCCTGGGGCTTCCCCCGATCTCACAAACCTCGCAGACACTACCCCTAGTGCTTGCGATGTCACAAAACACCAGATATAGTGCTCGGACGCAGTGGCCTCCACGAACCCTTGTCGGGCTCGGAAGCCTGAATCTGGGGCCCGCCACGCTCGGTCGTGCGGCCCGACGAACCCCAAGGGAACTCCATGCAAACGTCCACGTCCAGCACCTTGCCGCCCTCGTCTTCTGCTTTCACCGGCGCCTCCGCCGTGGCCACCGAGCCGCGCCAATCGGCCTACGCCGGCTATCAGATCATCCGACGCAACGGTGCGGTCGTGGCCTTCGAGCCCAGCAAGATCGCTGTCGCCCTGATGAAGGCGTTTCTGGCCGTGCACGGCACACAAGGTGCGGCCTCCGCTGGCGTGCGGGAAGACGTCGACACCCTGACCGAAGCCGTGGTACGCGGCCTGCTGCGCTCGCGCCCGAGCGGCGGCACCTTCCACATCGAAGACGTGCAAGACCAGGTGGAGCTGGGCCTGATGCGCGGCGGCCATCACGAAGTCGCCCGCGCCTATGTGCTTTACCGCGAGCGTCGCACGCAGGAGCGTGCCAAGAACGCCGCCGAACAACAGGCTGCCGCCCTGCCCACCCTCACCGTGATCGACCGCGGCCAGCGCGTCCCGCTCGACCTGCCGGCCCTGCAAGCCCTGATCGAATCGGCCTGCGCAGGCCTGGGCGATGACGTGAAGGCCGCGCCTATCCTCGCCGAGACCCAGCGCAACCTGTACGACGGCGTCTCCATCGACGAGGTCTACAAGGCCGCCATCCTGGCCTCGCGTACCCGCATCGAGCACGACCCCGGCTACACCCGCGCCACCGCCCGCCTGCTGCAGCACACCATCCGCCGCGAGATCCTGGGCGAAGAGGTGACGCACGCTGACATGGCCACGCGCTACGCCGAGTACTTCCCCAAGTTCATCAAGAAGGGCATCGAAGCCGAGCTGCTCGACGAGAAGCTGGCCCAGTTTGACCTGGCCCGCCTGGGTGCGGCCCTGAAGTACGAGCGCGACCTGAACTTCGACTACCTCGGCCTGCAGACCCTGTACGACCGCTACTTCCTGCACCACGACGGCCAGCGCATCGAGATGCCGCAGGCCTTCTTCATGCGTGTTGCCATGGGCCTGGCCCTCAATGAGATCGACCGCGAAGCCCGCGCCATCGAGTTCTACGAGCTGCTGTCGTCCTTCGACTTCATGTCGTCCACCCCGACGCTGTTCAACTCCGGCACCCGCCGCTCGCAGCTGTCGTCGTGCTACCTGACCACCGTCCCCGACGATCTCGACGGCATCTACGAAGCCATCAAGGAAAACGCCCTGCTGTCCAAGTTCGCCGGCGGCCTGGGCAACGACTGGACCCCGGTGCGCGCCCTGGGCTCGCACATCAAGGGCACCAACGGCAAGTCGCAAGGCGTGGTCCCCTTCCTCAAGGTGGTCAACGACACCGCCGTGGCAGTGAACCAGGGTGGCAAGCGCAAGGGCGCCGTCTGCGCCTACCTGGAATCGTGGCACCTGGACATCGAAGAGTTCCTGGAGCTGCGCAAGAACACCGGTGACGACCGCCGTCGCACCCACGACATGAACACGGCCAACTGGATCCCCGACCTGTTCATGCGTCGCGTGATGGAAGGCGGCGACTGGACCCTGTTCTCGCCCTCCACCTGCATCGACCTGCACGACAAGTTCGGCATCGCCTTCGAAGAGGCCTACACCGCCTACGAAGCCAAGGCCGACCGTGGCGAGATCAAGCCCTTCAAGCGCATCAAGGCCGTGGACCTGTGGCGCAAGATGCTGTCGATGCTGTTCGAAACCGGCCACCCCTGGATCACCTTCAAGGATGCCTGCAACGTGCGTTCGCCGCAGCAGCACGTCGGTGTGGTGCACTCGTCCAACCTGTGCACCGAGATCACGCTCAACACCAATGACAGCGAGATCGCCGTGTGCAACCTGGGCTCGGTCAACCTGTCCCAACACATCAAGGACGGCGGCATCGACCACGCCAAGCTGCAAAAGACCGTGCGCACCGCCATGCGCATGCTCGACAACGTCATCGACATCAACTACTACGCCGTCAAGAAGGCGCGTGACTCCAACCTGCGTCACCGCCCGGTGGGCCTGGGCATCATGGCCTTCCAGGACGCGCTGTACCAACTGCGCACCCCCTACGCCAGCGCGGAAGCCGTCGAGTTCGCTGACCGCTCCATGGAAGCCGTCTGCTACTACGCCTACCTCGCCTCGACCGAGCTGGCCGAAGAGCGCGGCCGCTACAGCAGCTACCGCGGCTCGCTGTGGGACCGCGGCATCCTGCCCATCGACTCGCTCAAGCTGCTGGCTGAACAACGCGGCGGCTATGTTGAAGTCGACACCTCGGTGACGATGGACTGGGACGCGCTGCGCGCCCGCATCGCCCAGCACGGGATGCGCAACTCCAACTGCGTGGCCATTGCCCCCACGGCCACCATCTCCAACATCGTCGGCGTCGATGCCTCGATCGAGCCTTGCTTCGGCAACCTCTCGGTCAAGTCCAACCTGTCGGGCGAGTTCACCATCGTCAACGAGTACCTGGTGCGCGACCTCAAGAAGCTCGGCCTGTGGGACGACGTGATGGTCATGGACCTCAAGCACTTCGACGGATCGCTGCGCCGCATCGACCGCGTGCCCGAGGACATCAAGGCCCTGTACGCCACGGCCTTCGAAGTCGAGCCCATCTGGTTGGTGGAAGCCGCTTCGCGTCGCCAGAAGTGGATCGACCAGGCCCAGTCGCTCAACATCTACATGGCCGGCGCATCGGGCAAGAAGCTCGATGAAACCTACAAGCTGGCGTGGGTGCGAGGCCTGAAGACCACCTACTACCTGCGCACCATGAGCGCCACGCATGCCGAGAAGTCGACTGTGTCGCGCGGCCAGCTCAACGCGGTCTCCAATGCCGCCCCGGTGGCCACCGCTGCAGCCGCTGAGCCTGCCACCGATGTGAAGTTCTGCTCCATCGACAACCCCGACTGCGAAGCCTGCCAATGAAGACGAAGGGCGACACGCCGCCAAGCCTGTCGCCCTGAATCCCCGTATTCATGCACCTTCTGACGTGTTTCGATGCACGGCAGCAACAACTGCTGCCCGCATCTGTCAAGAAGTGCTTGGTGTTTATCACAACACCCTTCCATAATCTGATGCCATAGGATATTTACCATGCTGGTCTGGGAAGAAGATTCCTCCAACGCCTCTTCAACACCTGTTGGTTCTGTGCCCCCCTCATCAGGCGTCGCACGGAACACGATGGCGTCACCGTCGATCAGCGCTGCAACCCCGATGCCATCGGCATCTCAGGGCACTGCCCCCCGCAGCACTCCCACTCAAACCGCACCGCAAGCCCAGTTGGCTGCCAGCGCCTCGACCCGTCGCGTCAATGCGGCCGACAAGCGCATCATCAATGGCCAGACCGACGTCAACCAGTTGGTGCCCTTCAAATACAAGTGGGCTTGGGAAAAGTATCTGGCCACCTGCGCCAACCACTGGATGCCGCAGGAAGTGAACATGTCGCGCGACATCGCCTTGTGGAAGGATCCCAATGGTCTGTCCGAAGACGAGCGCCGCATCATCAAGCGCAACCTCGGCTTCTTCGTGACCGCCGACTCGCTGGCCGCCAACAACATCACCCTGGGCACCTACCGCCACATCACGGCGCCCGAGTGCCGCCAGTTCCTGTTGCGTCAGGCGTTTGAAGAAGCCATCCACACCCACGCTTATCAATACATCGTTGAAAGCCTGGGTCTGGACGAGTCCGAGATCTTCAACGCGTACCACGAGGTCTCCTCCATCCGCGACAAGGACGAGTTCCTGATCCCCTTCATCGAGGCGATCATGGACCCGAACTTCAAGACCGGCACACCCGAGAACGACCAGACCCTGCTCAAGTCGCTGATCGTGTTCGCCTGCCTGATGGAAGGTCTGTTCTTCTACGTCGGCTTCACGCAGATCCTGGCACTGGGTCGCCAGAACAAGATGACCGGCGCCGCCGAGCAGTATCAGTACATCCTGCGCGACGAGTCGATGCACTGCAATTTCGGCATCGACCTCGTGAACCAGATCAAGCTCGAGAACCCGCACCTGTGGAGCGCGGCGTTCCGCGAGGAATTGAGTGGCCTGTTCCGGCGCGCGGTGGAGCTCGAGTAC
>JAJUGJ010000029.1 GCA_029268225.1 Burkholderiales bacterium
GGTCCTCACCACCTGCACTACACGGCTCTGCCTGACTGGACCCAGTCCGTCGGCATGGTGTTCTCGCTGATCCTGTTGGCACCCTCGTGGGGCGGCATGATCAACGGCATCATGACCCTGTCGGGTGCCTGGTACAAGCTGCGTGATGACGCCATCCTGAAGTTCCTGATCGTGGCCCTGTCGTTCTACGGCATGTCCACCTTCGAAGGTCCGATGATGTCCATCAAGACCGTGAACTCCCTGTCGCACTACACCGACTGGACCGTGGGTCACGTTCACTCCGGCGCTCTGGGCTGGGTGGGGCTGATCTCGATGGGCTCGCTGTACTACCTGATCCCGCGCATGTTCGGCCGTACCACGATGTACTCCGTCTCGGCCATTTCCGTGCACTTCTGGGCTGCGACCATCGGCATCGTGCTGTACATCGCCGCCATGTGGATCGCCGGCGTGATGCAAGGTCTGATGTGGCGTGCGGTCAATCCGGACGGCACCTTGGTCTACAGCTTCGTCGAAAGCGTCAAGGCAACCTATCCCTTCTACGTGATCCGCGTCGCGGGCGGCCTGCTCTACCTGGGCGGCATGATCCTGATGCTGTGGAACACCGTGATGACGGCCATGGCCGGTCGCGCAGTCAATGCGCCGATCGCTCAGCCCGCTCACGCCTGAGGAGAACAAGAACATGGCTGACAACAATCACAAGCCCAAGCTCTTCTCCCACGAGAAGATTGAAACCAGCAACTTCCTGATGATCGTGCTGACCTTGCTGGTCGTCTCGGTCGGTGCGCTGGTCGAAATCGTGCCGCTGTACTTCCAGCGTAGCACCACGCAGCCGGTCGATGGCCTCAAGCCTTACACCGCACTGCAGTTGGCTGGTCGTGACGTCTACATCCGTGAGGGTTGCTACAACTGCCACTCGCAGATGATCCGTCCCTTCCGTGCCGAAACCCTGCGCTATGGTCACTACTCCATGGCCGGTGAGTTCGTGTACGACCACCCCTTCCAGTGGGGCTCCAAGCGGACCGGTCCTGACCTGCACCGCGTGGGTGGCAAGTACTCCGACGAATGGCATGCGGTTCACCTGAACAACCCGCGTGACGTGGTGCCTGAGTCCAACATGCCGGCTTATCCCTGGTTGGCTCAAGCCAAGCTGGAAGACGGCCCGAAGGTGGCTCCCCGCATGGAAGCCCTGCGCAAGGTCGGCGTGCCCTACACGGACGCCGAGATCAAGGCAGCTGACGAAGAGGTCAAAGGCAAGACCGAACTCGAAGCCGTGATCGCTTACCTGCAGGTCCTGGGTACCGCAGTCAAGTAAGGAGCGACGCACATGGACATCATCGTTGCAAGAAGCATTTTCACCGTGGTGTGTCTGTGCGTTTTCGTGGGCATTGCTGTGTGGGCGTTCTCGCGCCGCAACAAGGCTCAGTTTGAAGAGGCAGGTCGCCTGCCTCTCGCAGAAGATTGATTGGAGGCTCAGACATGAGCGACTTCATTTCCAGTGGATGGTCCTGGTACGTCATCGGGATCGTTGTGTTCGGCTTGCTCTATTGCGCCTTCGTGCTCATTGGTGCTGCCAAACACAAGGTCATCTATGACGCGCAAGGCAATGTTGACAAGACCACCGGTCACGTCTGGGACGAAGACCTGCGTGAACTGAACAACCCGCTGCCTCGCTGGTGGTTGTTCCTGTTCATTTTCACGCTGGTGTTCGCGGTTGGTTACCTGTGGCTGTATCCCGGCCTCGGCGGCGCCAAGGGCAAGCTGAACTGGTCCTCTAAGGGTCAGCTTGAGGCTGAAATCGCCAAAGCCAAGGTCGAGGAAGAGAAGATCTATGCTGCCTTCCGTCCTGCGGTCGTGGAAGATCTGGCACGTGACCCCAAGGCCATGGCCATCGGCGAGCGCTTGTTCCTGAACAACTGCGCGGCATGCCACGGCTCTGACGCCAAGGGCTCCAAGGGCTTCCCCAACCTGACCGATACCGATTGGTTGCACGGCGGTTCGCCTGAGAAGATCAGCGAAACCCTGCATACGGGTCGTCGCGGCATGATGCCTCCCATGGCGGCTGCGGTGGGCGGTCCTGAAGAGGTTCGCCAGGTTGCCAACTACGTGCTGAGCCTGTCTGGCAGCGGTCACAACTCGATCCTGGCTGAACTGGGCAAGGACAAGTTCAAGGCTGCTTGTGCCGCCTGCCACGGCGCAGACGGTAAGGGCATGCAAGCTGTGGGCGCGCCCAACTTGACGGACAAGATCTGGCTGCACGGCTGGGGCGAAGAAGCGATCATCCGCATGATCAACAATGGCAAGACCAACGTCATGCCAGCTCAAGCGGGTCGTTTGACAGAAGACCAGATCAAGGTGCTCACAGCCTTTGTCTGGGGTCTGTCGCGCCCGACCCAAACGGCTCAGGCTCAGTAAGTCTCGTGTATCCTGATCGGTGTCCAGCGTTCAGCTTGATGCCGATCAAGAGTCGCAGTAAATTCAGGCGGTGGTGGTTGATGCGTGATACCCTAAGGGGTATCTGGCTCAGCCCCTCCGCTTTTTCATTTGCGCCATGACAGACCAACAAAAATCCCCCGAAGCGCCCGCACGCGTGATACCCATCAAGGCCGAAGAGGCCACCACTGATGCTGCAAAGGCGGCGCGTCGCGAAGAAATTGTGTCGCTCTATAAAAAGAGCGAAAAAATCTATGCCCGTGAGGTGACCGGTTGGTTTACCAACTGGCGCTGGGTCATGGTGTGGGTCACCCAGTTGGTCTTCTACGTGACGCCATGGCTGTACTGGAATGATCGTCAGGCCGTCCTCTTCGATCTGGGGGCCCGGCGCTTTTATTTGTTCAACCTGGTGCTGTACCCGCAGGACTTGGTTTACCTGACGGCCCTGCTTGTCATCTCGGCCTACGGTCTGTTTCTTTTCACCACAGTGGCTGGTCGCTTGTGGTGTGGGTATGCCTGCCCACAATCGGTCTACACCGAAATGTTCATGTGGATTGAACACAAGATTGAGGGCAGTCGTGCCAAGCGCATGAAGATGGACAAGTCGCCCATGACGGCCGAGAAGTTCGCACGCAAAGCTGCCAAGCACGGGGCTTGGATTGCGTTGGCCTTGTGGACGGGTTACACCTTCGTGGGTTACTTTTCACCCATCCGTGAACTCTGGCAGTCGGTGATTTCTTTTGGGCTCGGACCCTGGGAAACTTTCTGGATTTTGTTCTACGGCTTTGCAACTTATGGCAACGCCGGGTTCATGCGTGAGCAGGTCTGCAAGTACATGTGTCCGTATGCGCGTTTCCAGAGCGCCATGTTCGACCGTGACACCTTGATCATCAGCTATGACGAGAAGCGTGGTGAGCCGCGCGGGGCCCGTTCGCGAAAGGCCAGTGCACAGGCCATGGGGCAGGGCGATTGCATCGACTGCACGCTGTGTGTTCAGGTCTGCCCGACGGGCATCGACATCCGCAAGGGCCTGCAGTACGAGTGCATTGGTTGTGCGGCCTGTATCGACGTTTGCGACGGCGTGATGGACAAGATGGGGACGCCACGCGGCCTCATCCGCTACTCGACTCAGAACGCGATGGAGAAGGGTTGGGGTCGAAGCGAAATGTGGGGACGCGTCACCCGTCCGCGCGTTCTTTTGTACACCGGTATCCTGATTTTGGTATTGGCGGCGTTTGCGACCAGTCTGTACAGTCGCCCCCCATTCCGGGTCGACATCGTGCGTGACCGTGGTGCACTGGCGCGTGTGGTTGATGAGGGCTACATCGAAAACGTTTACCGTGTGCAACTCATGAATGCCAGCGAGCGCGTCCAGCGCTATCGCATCGGTGTTGAGCAACTCAGTCAGGCCAAGGTTCAGGGTGGTGAGAACATCACTCTGGGCCCCGCCGAGGCTCGCTGGGTTCCGGTCGCGGTGCGGATTCCGCCTGAAGTGGGTGCGCGCATGGGCTCCGGTGCCACCGGCGTCACCATCTTGGTCGAGCAGTTGCGTCAGGGTGAGATGGCCCAGGTCGATGTGCGCGAGAAGACCACCTTCATGGTGCCGCGCTGACCTCTACTTTGATTTGGACAAAACATGACTCAGTCAGTGACCCCATCCAGTTCCTCCAACCCGGTGGACAACCCACCTTGGTACCGTCTGCCCATTGTCTGGATGGTCATTGGCGGGCCCGCGATTGTGGTGGTTGCCTCCTTGATCACGGTGGGGGTTGCCGTCAAGAATGTTGATCCCGTGTTGGATACCACCGCTACGCCCACCCAGAAGGAGGCGCCAGCCTCCAAGGCGCGTAACCATGCCAACGAGGACGCGACGCCTACGGCCCCTGCCGAGCGATGAGGCTTGCTGCGAAAGCCTAGGGTTTCCTCTGCTGAAGGATGGCGCTCACAGGAGGAACATGACCTGTGAGTCCCATTCATCAAGGAGAAGGGCATGTCGCAGCAATCACTTCGTTTCGCGCAGGTTCTCTGGCCCGCTTTTCTCATGGCGGGCGTCCTCGAAATGGTGGTCTTCAGCGTGCTGGACCCCTCTGCGCTCAGTTTTGGCGACTGGCATCCCGAGTCAGTGACCATTTACAGCTTGGCCTTCTTTGTTTTTTGGGCCTTGATCGCCGCGGCCTCTGCTGCGTCTCAGTGGATGGCCGGTTCGGTTCCGCCGGATGCCGCGGCGTCCGCTGGTCAGTCTGGTCAGGTTCGTCGGCGTCGCACGCGCCATGGCACGGCACAGCACGTTTGAGCGTGACGTCAAAAAGCCCGCTTGCCGCGGGCTTCAGGATACGTTGAAGACCCCCATACCGCTGAAGCGGTTGAGGTGAAGGCGATCAACCCTTGACGTTGTTCACCAAGGCGCGCAGGCCGGCCTCGTTGGTGATGCGGATGTCACGCTGCTTCACTTCCAGCAAGCCTTCATCCTGAAATTTTGAGAATGTTCGGCTGACGGTTTCAAGTTTCAGACCGAGGTAGCTGCCAATCTCTTCGCGTGTCATGCGCAGCACGAGTGCAGACGCCGAGAAACCACGGGCGTGCAAGCGCTGCGTCAGGTTGAGCAGAAAGGCAGCGAGGCGTTCTTCCGCACGCATGCTGCCCAGGAGCAGCATCACGCCGTGATCACGCACGATCTCGCGACTCATGATCTTGTGGAATTGATGCTGCAAGTCGGAGAACTCGCGTGACAACTCCTCCAACTGTCCATATGGGATGACACAAACCTGCGAGTCTTCCAACGCGATGGCATCACAAGCGTGTCGATCGGTGCTGATGCCGTCCAGGCCCAGCAACTCGCCAGCCATTTGAAAGCCAGTGACCTGATCTCGCCCGTCTTCGGACGAAACGCGGGTTTTGAAGAAACCTGTACGGACTGCATACACCGAGCGGAATGGGTCGCCGGTGTGGAAGAGGGCGTCTCCCCGTTTCACCGTGCGTCGCGTGGCCACCAAGGTGTCGAGGTGGCTCAGTTGAGGTTGGGTGAGCCCCACAGGCAAACACAACTCCCGCAGGTTGCAGCTGGAACATGCCACCTTGAAGGCATCGAGCTTCACCCCGCCACACGATGAGTGGGCGTCGGTGCCATCGCCTTGGTTGCCTTGAGGCTGATTCGAAGTGGCGCTGATGCCGGTGACGTCGGTGATGGGAAAAATACTGTTCAACATGAGAAACCTCAAAGCGTGCCCGATTGTTGCCTCAACGACGGCTGAGTACTTGAGTTAAATCAACCCTGATGCCCATGAGTTTGGCACAGTCGCTCACATGAGCGAACCTGTCCTGATTCCCGCTGCCACCAGCGCCCCCGTTGTGTCACGCGACATGCTGTCGCGGCTGGATGTCAACGGCCCGCGGTACACCTCTTATCCGACCGCGGATCGGTTTGTGGAGGCTTATGGCCCGACACACTACCGGCAGGCATTGCAGCAACGAGCTGCGGGTGGCGGCGTCATCGGCGGCGCGGCCACGCCGTTGTCAGTGTACGTGCACATTCCGTTTTGCGAGTCGGTTTGCTACTACTGTGCCTGTAACAAGGTCATCACCAAGCACCACGAGCGCGCGACCGAGTATCTGGCTGCCCTGCGAACAGAAATCGAGCTGGTGAGCGGACAGCTCGGCGGTGCACAGCCGCTGTCCCAATTGCACTTTGGCGGCGGCAGCCCCACCTTCCTCTCGGATGACGAACTGGATGGCTTGATGGCGACATTGCGTCGCGCGTTTCGCTTTGTGGATGGTGGGGAGTACGCGATCGAGGTGGATCCGCGCACCATTGACGCCGCTCGCCTGAAGCGACTGGCTGCCATGGGATTCAATCGTCTCAGCTTTGGTGTGCAGGACTTTGATCCACAGGTTCAGCAAGCCGTGCATCGCGTGCAGCCCTTTGAGCAGGTCGCCGAGCTCATGAAAGTGGCCCGCGACGAGGGGTTCATGTCCATCAACATGGATTTGATTTACGGCCTGCCTAAGCAGACGCCCGAAAGTTTCCAGCGCACCCTCCAGCAGGTCAGCTCGCTCAAACCTGACCGCATTGCGTTGTATGCCTATGCGCATCTCCCGCAGCGGTTCAAGCCTCAGCGCCGCATTCATGCGGCCGATCTGCCCAAGGCTGAGGACAAGATTGGGATGCTGTCCAGCGCCATCGAAGCTTTTGGCTCGGCGGGGTATGACTACATTGGTATGGACCATTTCGCGCTGCATCACGACAGCCTTGCGGTCGCCAAGCGCCAAGGCCGACTGCACCGGAACTTCCAGGGGTACAGCACCCACCCGGACAGCGATCTGGTCGGACTGGGGGTGTCTGCGATTGGCAAGGTCGGCGCTCACTATTGCCAGAACGCCAAGACGCTCGATGAGTACTACGACGCCTTGCGAAATGGCGAGTTCCCGATCGTTCGGGGTCTGCACCTCTCGCGCGATGACTTGGTCAGACGCGCCGTCATCATGGCCTTGATGTGTCAGGGGCGTGTCGATTTTGAATCCATTGAGCTGGCCTACCTGATCGATTTCAAGCAATACTTCGAGGCTGAGTTGCGCTTGCTGGATCCACTCGTCGAGTCGGGGCTGGTGCAAATGGAGTCTGACGGTGTTCGCGTTACGCCCTTGGGGTGGTACTTCGTTCGGGCGGTGGGCATGGTCTTCGACCGCTATATCCAAGCCGACAAGACCTTGGAGCGCTTCTCGCGCATCATTTGAGTTCGCCGTTGCAAGCGGGGGGCGCTCATGTTGACAGGTCTGCTGCTGACAGCGCTGCTCATGGGGCTGGGTGGAATTCCACATTGCGCCGCGATGTGCGGTGCACCTTGTGCTGCGGCGTTTCCTCGTGGCGTGCCGCTCTTGGCACTCGCTGGTCGCTGCGTGGCCTACATGCTGCTGGGTTCGGTGGCGGCCACCGCGGCGGGCTTGATCTCGCGTTGGGGGCAGCAGATCAGCATGTTGCAGCCCATCTGGGTGATGTTGCAACTGGCTGCTGTACTGTTGGGCATCTGGCTGCTGTGGACGGGGCACATGCCGCGTCAGGTCAATGCCTGGGGACAGCAGGCGTATCACTCCCTGCGTCACAAGTTCGCCTCCCGCGCTGAGTCGTCTGCGCTGCGGCCTTTGCGTCCCCTTGTGCCTTTTGTCGCGGGTATGGCTTGGGCCGCCATGCCTTGCGGTCTGCTCTACGCTGCCTTGATGGTCGCGGCTTTGGCCTCCGAGCCGTGGGGCGGAGCGCTGGTCATGCTCACCTTTGCCTTGCCCAGCGCTTTGGGCGTATGGGCGGCACCTGCTTTGTTCAAGTGGTTGGGGCGCTTGGTGTCGCGTCAGCCAACGGTGACCGGCCCCCGCGCGGCCGTCGTTCCCATTTTGTGGTTCAAATCTTCGCACTCCGGTGACTCCACTGCGCAGGCCGTTGAAACTGTGAGCTCGTCCGGGCCAAGCGCGGGTGCGCTCGTCGATCCACGCTGGGCCGTGCGCCTGGCAGGTTTGAGTCTGGCCCTGCTCGCAGGTTGGGCTGTCTCGCATCAACTGATGGCGCAATGGCAGGCCTGGTGTGCATGACACTGGTGTTATCGCGCGATGTGGTACGCCGGTCGCGCAGTAGAATGAAAACTGACCGTTGCCGACATCCATGGCACCGGATTCACGGATAACGCCAAACGCGGAGACCTACATCATGTATCAGCACATCAAAGTGCCCGAAGGTGGGCAGAAGATCACGGTGAACCCGGACTTCTCCCTGAATGTTCCTAACAACCCCATCATTCCCTACATTGAGGGCGACGGCACTGGTTTTGACATCACCCCAGTGATGATCAAGGTGGTGGATGCAGCGGTTGAGAAGGCTTACAACGGCAGCCGCAAGATCCACTGGATGGAAATTTACGCTGGTGAGAAATCCACCCGCGTCTACGGTCCCGATGTGTGGCTGCCTGAGGAAACGCTGCAGGTTCTGAAGGACTATGTCGTGTCCATCAAGGGGCCGCTCACCACCCCGGTTGGTGGCGGCATCCGTTCCTTGAACGTTGCCCTGCGCCAGGAACTCGACCTGTACGTCTGCCTGCGACCGGTTCGCTATTTCAAGGGCGTTCCCTCTCCGGTCAAGGAGCCCGAGAAGACTGACATGGTCATCTTCCGCGAGAACTCGGAAGACATCTACGCCGGCATTGAATTCGAAGCCCAGAGTGATAAGGCCAAGAAGCTGATCAAGTTCCTCCAGGACGAGTTTGGCGTCAAGAAGATCCGCTTCCCCGAAACCTCGGGTATCGGCATCAAGCCTGTGTCGAAAGAGGGTACCGAGCGGTTGGTGCGCAAGGCCCTGCAGTACGCCATCGACAACGACAAGCCCAGCGTGACCTTGGTACACAAGGGCAACATCATGAAGTTCACCGAAGGTGGATTCCGTGACTGGGGCTACGCTTTGGCGCAAAAGGAGTTTGGTGCCGAGCTGATCGATGGCGGCCCATGGTGCAAGTTCAAGAGTCCGAAGACGGGCAAGGACATCATTGTCAAGGACGCCATTGCCGACGCCTTCCTGCAACAGATTCTGCTGCGCCCCGCCGAGTACAGTGTGATCGCTACGCTGAACCTCAACGGTGACTACGTCTCTGACGCACTGGCTGCACAAGTTGGCGGCATCGGCATTGCTCCCGGCGCCAACCTGTCCGACTCCGTCGCCATGTTCGAAGCGACTCACGGTACCGCGCCGAAGTACGCAGGCAAGGACTATGTGAACCCCGGTTCCGAAATTCTGTCGGCAGAGATGATGCTGCGTCACATGGGCTGGGTTGAGGCCGCCGACCTGATCATCTCGTCGATGGAGAAGTCCATCTTGAGCAAGCGTGTCACCTATGACTTCGCTCGTTTGCTGGATGGCGCGACCCAGGTGTCATGCTCGGGTTTTGGCGAGGTCATGATCGAGCACATGTGATCGTCTGATCGCCCTTGTCGGGCGCTCGCTTGATCTTCGAACCCTGACGCGTGAATGTGTCAGGGTTTTTTATTGCTTAACTCCAGACATCAAGGGGTGGGTCGGTTGCCAAGGCTTTGAGGAGATCAGACCTTGACACAAAGCCGATCACCCTGCCTTCGGCCTCTGTCACGGGAAGTCCTGGCAAACCGGTTTCCAGCAGCAGGGAGGCCACGCGCCTGAGGTCGGTGTCAATGTGTGCGCTCGGCACTGGTGACCACATGACCTCAATGACAGAGCTGGCGAGCATGGCTTGCCAGGCATCCGCATCGTCCACGGCAGGCGCCAGCCATTGCGGCGGCAGCAATTCCGCGCGTGTGACCAAACCTACGAGGGTGCCCGTCTCATTGACAACCGGGGCCTGTCCGACACGGTGGTTCTGCAAGATCTGCCATGCTTCGCGGACGTTGACATTCGATGGGACGACGTGTGATGGACGTTGCATCACATCACCTACTGTCGTCAAAGGCTGGCGTGTTTCCGGCCTGTAAGCTTGCAACACGCGGTGTACCGAGGGTTGGGTGTTCGCTTCGCCCTGTCCGACCATCTCGTCATCGAGGCCTGTGGCCACGGAGGTGGTGGAGCGCACCCTAGCAGCTGGTGTCAGTGCCTGTGTTTTGCGAAGCTGTTCCAGCGTGCCTGAAAAGACGTGGCCGTACGGGCTGTAGACATAAAACATCTGCGGACCTCGGAAGCGCAACGGTGGACGTGTGATGGAAAGGGTACCCGAATGTGCCCCTGAAAACAAAAAACCCGCCAACGGCGGGTTCTCCAACCAAGGTGCGCTCAATTGAGTCAATGAGGCAGGCTGTGCACGGAACTGGGGTGCTCGCGGAAGTGCAGGTCATCCAACCCCCCGGGTGTGGTGTCTGCGGCGTTCCCGTCAATCTGCTGGATGTTCTGCGCCAGCATCCCCTTGGGGCCAGCCACAAGCTCATAATGAACCCGCGAGCCTTGCTTCAGTGTGCGGAAGCCATCCATCTGGATGGCTGAAAAATGGGCAAACACGTCGCCCCCGCCTTGATCGGGTTCGATGAAGCCAAATCCTTTGGCGTCGTTGAACCACTTGACAATCCCTGTGGCCATGATGCAGCCCTCCTGTTAATTTGTGCACATTTTCTGGGGGTTGGCGCGGCGATGTCAAGCTTCGAAATGTGACGAAGAGGTGGGTGTATTCCCTTGGTGCGCACCCGGAGACCGACCTTGAATTCGTCAGGGTGAACCCAAGCTGAGTCAGCAGGAATTCGGTGCTCCCGTAGAATGGATTCATGACCATTTTCTTGAATCAGCGTGCCTCCGCGCAGCCTCCTGGTCCAGGTGGTGAAGGCGAGGGTGCGGCCGTTGTCGAGAAACAAGCCCAGCGCGTTGAGCCGCCAAAGCTCTACCAGGTCGTCATGCTCAATGACGATTTCACGCCAATGGAGTTCGTTGTTTACGTCTTGCAGGCCCATTTTCGCCACGACATCGAAACGGCTACCCAAATCATGCTAAAAATCCATCACGAGGGTCGTGGTGTGTGCGGGGTCTACACCAAAGACATCGCGGCCACAAAGGTCGAACTCGTTCTTGCCGCCGCCCGCGAAGCCGGGCATCCCTTGCAGTGCATTATGGAGACCGCATGATTGCGCAAGAGTTGGAAGTCAGTCTGCACATGGCCTTTGTCGAGGCCCGTCAGCAGCGCCATGAGTTCATCACGGTCGAGCACTTGCTCCTGGCCTTGATCGACAACCCTTCAGCTTCCGAGGTGTTGAAAGCTTGTGCCGCCAATACAGATGAGTTGCGTAAGAGTCTGGATCAGTTCGTCCGTGACAATACACCCACGGTTGGCGGGAACGACGAGGTCGATACGCAGCCAACCCTGGGTTTTCAACGGGTGATCCAGCGCGCCATCATGCACGTCCAGTCTTCTGGTAACGGCAAGAAAGAGGTGACCGGTGCCAACGTGCTTGTGGCCATCTTCGGTGAGAAGGATTCACACGCGGTGTATTACTTGCATCAGCAAGGTGTGACCCGTCTGGATGTGGTCAATTTCATCGCTCACGGCATTCGCAAGACTGATCCGCCTGAGTCGTCGCGTTCGGCCCCAGAGGCTGGGCCCGGGGCAGGTGAGGGAGATCGCGAGGAGGCTGAGAGCAAGGCGTCACCTCTGGAGCAATACACCCAAAACTTGAACCAGCATGCCCGTGACGGCAAGATCGACCCGTTGATTGGGCGTGACGCCGAGGTTGAGCGCGTCATTCAGGTCCTGTGCCGTCGCCGCAAGAACAATCCATTGCTCGTGGGCGAGGCCGGGGTGGGCAAGACCGCGATTGCCGAGGGGTTGGCTTGGCGTATCACCCAGAAGGACGTCCCGGATGTGCTGGCGGATGCCGAGGTGTTTGCTCTCGACATGGGGGCCTTGTTGGCTGGCACCAAATACCGTGGCGACTTCGAGCAGCGCTTGAAGGCGGTGATCAAGCAGTTGAAGGAGCAACCTGGTGCGGTGCTCTTCATCGATGAAATCCATACGCTGATTGGCGCGGGTGCCGCTTCGGGCGGGACCCTTGATGCCAGTAACCTGCTTAAGCCTGCGCTCAGTTCTGGCCAACTCAAGTGCATCGGTGCGACGACGTTCACCGAGTACCGTGGCATCTTCGAGAAGGATGCAGCCTTGTCTCGACGGTTCCAGAAAGTGGAAGTGGCTGAGCCTTCCGTGGAGCAGACCATCGAGATCCTCAAGGGCCTGAAGTCACGCTTTGAGGAGCATCACAGCGTCAAGTACTCGCTGAACGCCCTGCAGGCGGCTGCGGAGTTGTCGGCCAAGTTCATCAATGATCGTCACCTGCCGGACAAGGCGATTGACGTCATCGACGAGGCGGGCGCGGCACAGCGCATTCTTCCCAAGAGCAAGCAGAAGAAGACCATCACTCGCACCGAGGTGGAGGAAATCGTGGCCAAGATCGCCCGTGTGCCTTCGACCAGTGTGTCCAGTGATGATCGTTCCAAGCTGAAGAACCTCGACCGAGATCTGAAAAGCGTGGTCTTCGGTCAGGATGCGGCCATTGATGCTTTGGCCTCCGCCATCAAGATGGCACGGTCAGGTCTGGGTAAGCCAGACAAGCCCATTGGCTCCTTCTTGTTCAGCGGTCCGACCGGTGTGGGCAAGACCGAGGTGGCCAAGCAACTGGCGTACATCCTCGGAATCGAGTTGATCCGCTTCGACATGTCGGAGTACATGGAGCGCCACGCTGTCAGTCGTTTGATTGGCGCACCTCCTGGCTATGTGGGCTTTGATCAGGGGGGCTTGCTGACCGAAGCGGTCTCCAAGAAGCCCCATGCGGTGTTGCTGCTGGACGAGATCGAGAAGGCGCACCCCGACGTGTTCAACATCCTGCTGCAGGTGATGGACCATGGCACCCTGACAGACAACAACGGGCGCAAGGCGGATTTCCGTAACGTCCTCATCATCATGACGACCAATGCCGGGGCGGAAACCTTGCAGAAGTCGACCATTGGTTTCACGACTCAACGCGAGTCGGGTGACGAGATGGCCGACATCAAGCGGGCGTTCACGCCGGAGTTCCGCAACCGCTTGGATGCCATCGTGGGCTTCAAACCTTTGGACGAGGAAGTCATCCTGCGTGTCGTGGACAAGTTCCTGCTGCAGTTGGAAAGCCAGCTCGTTGAGAAGAAGGTGGAGGTGACCTTCACCGATGCCCTGCGCCGTCATCTGGCCAAGCGCGGTTTCGATCCGCTCATGGGCGCCCGTCCAATGCAGCGTTTGATTCAGGACACCATCCGCCGAGCGCTGGCCGATGAGTTGCTGTTTGGCCGCTTGGTCGATGGCGGCCGCTTGACCGTGGACGTTGTGGAGAAGGCCGAAGGTGAGCCGGAAATCAAGCTGGACATTCACGCCTCAGGCAAGAAGAGCGACAAAGCCAAGCCCGAGCCAGCGACGGCAGCTTGAGCGCCGCATTGCAAAAATGAAAGGGCCAGCGACGCTGGCCCTTTTTATTGCAGATGCGTGTGGGTGTGCAGCAGATGCGATGCTTCAGCGCAGTGTCATGCGTTCGAAGCCATGGGCTTGCCAGCGCAGTACCTCGGCGCGAGCATGTTGACCATGGTCCAAGTCCCAATCGCTGAGCACGTGGCGTATGCCACCCTCCGGTCCAAAGGATTCGCTTTTCGGCCGATGCGTATGACCATGAATCAGGCAGTCGACCCCTGCGGCACGCATCCACTCAGTGGCTGCAGCTTCATCCACATCTGCCCACGCTGTTTGGGCTTGGGTCTGTTGATGAGCCTGACTGGCAGCACGCATCTGGCGCGCCTGAGCGAGTCGCGCCTGCAGCGGCGCAGCCAGGAAGGTAGCCTGCCAAGCAGGCTGACGCACCTGCGAACGAAAGCGCAGATAGTCGGTATCAGCCAAACACAATTCGTCACCGTGGATGAGCAACGCACGCTGACCCCATGCGGAGAGAACCGTAGGGTCGGGGAGGGCATGCGCGGCACAATCTGCCAGCATGTCACTGCCCAACAGAAAGTCGCGGTTGCCAACCATGATGCCAAGGTAGCGCCGCTGGCCAAAGTCTCGCAGCATGCTCGCGCAGGCTTGCTCATACGGTTGATGGCGCATGTCATCGCCCACCCAAGCCTCGAACAGGTCACCCAGGATGAAGACTGCATCAGCTGATGTGTCGCGCAGGTAATGCGCCAGAGCAGCCGTGGTGAGGGGCAGGTCCTCGTGAAGGTGCAGGTCGGAGATGAAATCAATGCACCGCCACGAGGGCGGTGCATTCAGGGTGTTCGACGGGGGGAAGGGGGGCTTCCCCATGTGATCAGACTTCGACGGCCTTGGTGATCACGACATCTTCGAGCGGCACGTCGTCGTGGAAGCCCTTACGGCCAGTCTTGACCTTCTCGATGGCATCGATCACCTCCGTGCCTGCCACGACCTTGCCAAACACGGCATAACCCCAACCTTGGGCCGATTCCGACTTGAAGTTCAGGAAATCGTTGTTGGTGCTGTTGATGAAGAACTGGGCGCTGGCCGAGTGCGGTGCGCTGGTGCGGGCCATCGCAATCGTGTACTTGTCGTTCTTCAGGCCATTGTTGGCCTCGTTCTGAATCTCGCCTTTGGTGGGCTTTTGTTTCATGCCGGGCTCGAAGCCACCGCCCTGAACCATGAAGCCCTTGATGACGCGGTGAAAGATGGTGCCGTCATAGTGACCGGCCTTCACGTATTCAAGAAAATTGGCCACGGTGATGGGGGCCTTGGCGTCATCCAGTTCCAGGCGGATGGTGCCAGCGGTCGTTTGCAGTTCAACGGTCTTGGTCATGTTCACTTCTCGATGGAAACTTGTTTGATGATGATGGGGGTGACAGGCACGTCGCCGTGCGGACCCTTGCGCGTTGTATTGACGGTACGAATCTTGTCCACCACATCCATACCTTTGGTGACTTTGCCGAAAACGGCATAACCATCACGCGAGCCAGGTCCTGTGGCGTTCAGGAAGAGATTGTCCTTCACATTGATGAAGAACTGCGCGGTTGCAGAGTCAGGCACGCTTGTCCGTGCCATGGCAATGGTTCCACGCAGATTGCTCAAACCGTTGTTGCTCTCAAGTGGGATAGGTGGATTCGTGGGCTTCTCTCGCAGGTCTTCTGTCATGCCTCCCCCCTGAATCATGAATCCATCAATGACGCGGTGAAAGATGGTGCCGCTGTAGTGCCCCGACTTGACGTAGTTGAGAAAGTTCGCCACGGTTTTGGGCGCCTTGGCAGCATCCAGCTGGATGACGATGTCGCCCTGTGTGGTGCTGAGTTTGACGGTCTGCGCCTGCGCGAGCAGGGCGCCAAGGCTCAGGGCGCTGGCCAGGATCACATTGCGAATCATCCGATCACTCCTTCGTAGAAGATTTTCCAGAGGCCACCCTCTTTGCCCCAGTATTGACGTTTGACGGAGCCGGTTCGTTGACCCTCCGCGACTTCGCCGAATGTCACGACCAGAATGTCGCTTTTGTCCCGCCACCCAAGGATGGCCAAATCTTTCAGTTCAATGGCTTTGCCTCTTGACTGACTGACATCACGCTCCACGGCTTGTCGCCAGCGTGTGAAATCCTTGTTGCCAGCAGAAAACTGAGGCGAATAGAAGGACATCACACGACCGATGTCGCCACTGGCCCGTGCGACGCGCCAGCCCTCGATCATGTTTTGCAGACTGCGCCGCTGCGGCTCGACTTTGGTGGGGGGGACCCATTGCAGTGAGCGAGCGATCACCACAGGCGTGGTGCGAGGCTGGACCTGGTCAAGAATGCTCTGCAGTTCTGGGTTGGCCAGGGCCACGCAACCATCGGTGCTCTCAGGGCTGCGTGCATAGCTGTCGCTCGGCACGCCATGCAGCCAGATGCCGCTACCGGTTCGGCCGAGCCGACGGTCGTACTCGTTCGGGTAGTTGAGCGGCAAGGCGCCAGCCCCGTAGAAATCTGTCAGCTGACTTGGATTGAGCCGACTGGTGATGTAGTACACGCCCAGCGGCGTACGTTGGTCCCCTTCGAAACTCTTTTCCGGTCCCAGTTTGCCAATGGACGCGTAGTGGTCTGCGACGAGCTTCAGGCCGTGGGGGCCATTTTCAAACAGGTAAAGCCTGGAGCGACTGGCATCGACGGCGATCGCGTGACGGGTGGTCGGTGGCAGTGCGATGAACTGTGCGGGTAGCGCTCCTTCAGGGGGGCGCTCACGCAATGCCGTCAGACGCCTGTTGGCTTCCAGGCGCAACTGAGCGAGGCGCTCCTGCGCCCGTCCGGCAAGCGAGGCTGGCGCATTGCCCATGGTGGGCAACGCCTGGGTGCGAGCCATCAGCAGGTCACCGTAGACCAGTTGAGCCAGCTGGAAGTTGGGCACGTCACGCACAAGCGCCTCGGCCTTGGCAAGGGCCATATCGGTTTGCGCGTGGCCTACCAGCCGGTAAATCTCGAGCAGACGGGCTTCTGCGCTGGCCGACTGGCGGGGCAGCGCACGCGGTGCAACCACCGGCGGGAGCGCTGGCTTCTTGGTAGCGTTGACAACAGCTGGGGTGGGCTTCTTGCCCTTCGCTGGCTCCGTGTCGCGAGCCATTGCGCCGCTGTTCAGCCCCCAGGCCAGTGTCAGCAGCACAGCCGAAACAAGTGTTCGGCGAAACTCATACTTCATCACGAACCGGCGCTTTCCTTCGCGATCAGCCACTTGCCACCAGAGCGGACGAGCTCAAGACGCTTGGTGCTGTTGATGTTCAGGTTGTCGGCACGATAAGCCTGGCGGTAACGGACAGAGGCCTTGTCACCCTTGATGTCAACGTCAATGTTAGATACCTCGACGCTGATTTTGCGCTTGCTGACGATGCGGTCACGACGCTCCGTCTCCCAGGCTTTGCGCGAGCCCTTGCCGCCGTTGAAATCGCGCGTGTAGGCCGCATAGTAGGCGTTCATGTCTTTGCGGCTCCATGCGGACGCCCAGCGCTCGACGGCAGCTGCCACGTCACGTTCGGCGGCGGTGTTGTCGGACTTGGGTTCTGCTTTGGGCTCAGGCTTGGGCTCGACCTTGGCAACCACCGGTGCAGGGGCGGGCTTGACGGGGGTGACACTTGGCGTCGCTGGTGCGGGTGTCGGTGTCACTGCCGGCGCAGTGGGGGGGGCGACTGGGCGTGTCGTCGCTGGCGCAGCAGGGGGCACATTGCCCGCCGCAGCGGCCACGATGCTGTTGCGCTCCTTGGGGAACAGGTCCCGAACCATGGCCAGTTTGGGGGCAACGGCAGAACGTGTGTCGATTTGAAGTGCCTTCGAGTAGGCCTGGCTGGCCAGTTTGGCATACACATCCCCCAGGTTCTCATACGCGGTCGCGTAACTCGGGTTCGTGCGGATGGCCATTTCCAGGGCGTTGCGCGCCTTGTCGTACTGGCCTTGCTGCGCGTAAAGCACAGCGAGGTTGTTAAATGGTTCAGGCAACTCGGGATAGTCTTCCGTCAGCTTCGTGAACGCGGTCACGGCTTCGGCAGAGCGGCCCGCCTGCGACAAACTGATGCCTCGCAAAAAACGCATCATGGGGTCGCGAGGCTTGCCGTTGAGGTACTGGTCGGCCTTTTGCAGTGCCTCGGTATTCTTTCCGGCGGCCAACAGTTTCTGAACCTCGGCGATGTCGTCTGCACGGGCGCTGAACGTGGTCATCGACAGGGCAGCGACGGTCAGACATTGGGCGGCGAGGGACGTCAGACGCAATCCGAATCGGGACGCAGCAGCTTGCATGAGAGACATGGGCAAATCAGTGTGTTGTCGTAGGGCGCACTGTGCGCGGGGGACCTGCGGCAAACCGGGCCTGAGTCGGCCTGGCCGAGCGCTCGCATCGGAAGCGCAAGAATAACAGCCCAACCGGACTGTCCCTGGAGGGTTCCCCCTGAACACAGGTCATCCCGCTATACTCGGCAGATTGTATCTGAGTGGTTCTGGCGCGAGATTCGACGTTTCTGATCGTCTCTTGCTCGCCCTTTGACGGGCCTGCCGCTGCCCCCGATTCCTTCTTTCTCATGAGTTTGCGTCTTTTTAACAGCCTGTCGCGTCAGATCGAGTCTTTTGTGCCCCTGACGCCCGGGCAGGTCCGCATGTACGTCTGCGGCATGACCATTTACGACTTCTGCCATGTCGGTCATGCGCGCATGATGATGTCCTTCGATGTGGTCCAGCGTTGGTTGAAGGTGTCGGGCTATCGGGTGACTTACGTTCGGAACATCACCGACATCGACGACAAGATCATTCGTCGTGCGGTCGAGCGAGGCATCACCATTCGGGAGTTGACCGACGAGATGACCCGCGCCATGCATGAAGACATCGCTGCGCTGGGTATCGAGCCTCCGACGCACGAGCCGCGTGCCACAGAGTACGTTGGGCAGATGCTCGACCTCATTGGCAAACTGGAGCACAAGGGTTTGGCCTATCGGGCACCCAACGGTGACGTGAACTACGCCGTGCGCAAGTTTGAAGGCTACGGAAAGCTCTCGGGTAAGTCGCTTGACCAGTTGCGCGCAGGTGAGCGTGTGGCGGTCGACGATGGCAAGTTGGATCCTCTGGATTTCGTCCTCTGGAAGGCGGCCAAGGCGGAAGAGCCTGCGGACGCCAAGTACGAGTCGCCGTTCGGCGCAGGTCGTCCGGGCTGGCACATTGAGTGCTCTGCCATGAGTTGCGCGCTGCTGGGCGAGCATTTCGACATCCACGGCGGCGGACTCGATCTGCAGTTCCCGCATCATGAAAACGAGATCGCGCAGAGCGAAGGGGCCTCCGGTCAACCGTTTGTCAATTACTGGTTGCACAACGGCTTTCTCAACGTCGACAACGAGAAGATGTCCAAGTCTTTGGGCAATTTCTTCACCATTCGCGACGTGCTGAAGGACTATGACGGTGAGACCATCCGTTTCTTCATGCTGCGGGTGCATTATCGGAGCCCATTCAACTTCAGCGATGCGGGCCTGGACGATGCGCGGATCGGTTTGCGGCGCCTTTACACGGCACTGGACGCCGCAAGCTTGAGTGATGGGGCTGCGATCGATGTGAATTGGTCGCACCCGATGGCCGCACGTTTCAAGGCCGCCATGGACGAGGACTTCAATACGCCGATCGCGGTGTCCGTCTTGTTCGATCTGGCTGCAGAGGTGAACCGATCCGGTTCTGCGGAGGCCGCGCAGTTGTTGAAGGGCTTGGCGGGTTGCTTGGGCCTGCTTCAACAGGCGCCCAAGGCCTACCTGCAGGGCGGTGTATCGGGTGATGGCCTCGACGCTGCGGCAATTGAAGCCCTGATCGTGGCGCGAGCCGATGCCAAGAAGGCGCGTGATTTCGCGCTGGCTGACCGCATTCGTGCGGACCTGGCAGCGCAAGGCATCGAGTTGAAAGACGGCCCGCAGGGCACGACCTGGGTGAAGGCCTGATGGGTAGCCCTGCTCCGAACGTGACCGATGTCGCGGCCGAGTCTGGCTCCGACGCGCTTGTCACGCCACCGTACTGGGACGATGCGTGCAAGCATCTGGCCAAGCGGGACCGCGTCATGCGCAAGCTGATTGCGGATCATGGTCATGCTCGCTTGTACAGCCGTGGTGACGCATTCACGACCCTGGCACGCTCCATCGTTGGCCAGCAGATCTCAGTGAAGGCCGCCCAGTCAGTCTGGAACCGTCTGTTGAGTCTGCTGGGGCAAGACGCAGAGGGTTTTCGCGGCCCGATTCCGGTGGCCGACGTCCTGCATCAGGAGTCTGATCAGTTGCGTCAGGTTGGTTTGTCTGCCCGCAAGGTGGACTATTTGCGTGACCTTGCGCGCCACTTTGACGAGAATCGACTCCATGTGGCCGACTGGCACGGCATGGGCGATGAAGCCATCATTGATGAGTTGGTGGCCATCCGGGGGATCGGTCGCTGGACGGCCGAGATGTTTTTGATTTTCCATCTCATGCGGCCCAATGTGCTGCCCCTCGACGACGTGGGGCTGATCAAAGGGATCAGCATGAGCTATTTCAGTGGTGAGCCGGTGTCGCGCGCAGAAGCGCGCGACGTGGCCGAAGCCTGGGCCCCCTACCGTACCGTGGGGACCTGGTATCTGTGGCGCAGTCTTGACCCACTGCCCGTAGAGTATTGACGCCAACCGGCGTGAAGAAGGAAATTTGCCATGAGCAAACGACACTTTCTGGAGTTCGAGCAACCCATCGCCGAACTGGAATCCAAGATCGAAGAACTGCGCTATGTGCAGAGTGAATCGGCTGTGGACATCTCGGAAGAGATTGACCGACTGAGCAAGAAGAGTTTGCAGCTGACCAAGGACATCTACTCGACCTTGTCACCCTGGCAGGTCACGCAGATTTCCCGTCACCCTCAGCGTCCTTACACCATGGATTACGTGAACGAGTTGTTCACCGACTTCCAGGAAATGCACGGTGATCGCCATTTTGCAGATGATCTTTCCATCGTGGGCGGCTTGGCACGCTTCAATGGTCAGCCCTGCATGGTGCTGGGTCATCAGAAGGGCCGAGACACGAAGGAGCGCACGGCGCGGAACTTCGGCATGTCGCGTCCTGAGGGTTATCGCAAGGCGCTGCGTCTCATGCAGACTGCCGAGAAGTTTGGTTTGCCGGTGTTCACCTTTGTGGATACGCCTGGCGCCTATCCCGGCATCGGTGCAGAGGAGCGCAATCAGTCTGAAGCCATCGGACGCAACATCTTCGAGATGGCGCGCTTGGAGGTGCCCATCATCACGACCATCATCGGGGAGGGTGGCTCTGGGGGGGCGCTAGCCATCAGCGTGGCCGACCAGGTGCTCATGATGCAGTACTCGGTGTATTCGGTGATTTCGCCGGAAGGCTGTGCTTCCATTTTGTGGAAGACTTCGGACAAAGCCTCTGATGCTGCCGAAGCCTTGGGCATCACTGCCCATCGCCTGAAGGCGCTGGGCCTGATCGACAAGATCGTCAGCGAACCCGTGGGCGGAGCGCACCGTGACTACAAGCAGGCCTGCGCCAACCTCAAGCGAGCCCTGAATGACGCGATGCGCCATGTGGGTGACATGAAGGTCAAGGACTTGCTGCAGACGCGTTACGACCGCCTGCAAAGCTATGGCCGTTTCAACGACACCAAGGAATCCTGATCCTCGGGAGAGGCTGCCATGATTGCAGGCGGAGATTCCGCCTGTGTGGCGGTTGCGTTCAGTGGTGGGCGTGATTCCACTGCGTTGCTGCATGCGACTGCGATGGCTGCTCGGGAGTGGCCGGGTGTGCAGGTGGTTGCGCTGCATGTCCATCACGGCTTGAGTGTCCATGCGGACGACTGGTTGCGGCACGCCCAGAGCATGTGCGAGGCATGGGCAAGGCAGGGGTTGCCGGTTCGGTTGTGTTGGCGACGGGCCCTTTTGACGGTGAAGACGGGCGACAGTGTGGAGGCCGTCGCACGCTCGGCCCGATATCTCGCATTGCAGGAGATGGCCCAAGAAGTCTCTGCAGACATGCTGCTCTTGGCGCACCATCGGCAAGACCAGGCTGAGACTTTGTTGCTGCAAGCCCTGCGGGGTGGTGGCGTGGGTGGATTGGCGGGCATGCCGCGTGACACCTTGCGCAATGGTGTGCGCTGGGCGCGGCCCTGGCTGGGCCATCCGCGTTCGGCGATCGAGGCTTACGTGAGTGCGCATGGTCTGCCTTTCATTGAGGACGACAGCAACACCGATCCTCGGTATGCACGCAATCGCCTGAGGTTGTCGGTGTGGCCAGCGCTGCTCTCTGCGTTTCCCGATGCCGAGGCTTGCCTGGCGTCATCTGCGCGCCGTTTGTCAGACAGTTTGGCCGTGGCTGAGGCTTGGGGAGGGCAGGTTCTGCCAGTCTTGTGCCCGCATGGCGTCCCTGCGATTCGGCCAAACTCTGATTGCCAAGGCGAGGCCTCGCTGGATGCGCATGCCTGGGCCTTGCAAGCGGCCCCTTTGCGGCGGGAAAGCTTGCGTCAGTGGTATCGCTTGGTCACGGGTCAGATCATGTCCGCCAGCTGGGTGGAGCGTCTATCAGACGAGATTCCCGAGCTGCTGCTGAGGGGGCGCGCCACCAGGTGGCCGGACATGGGACTCTCGCTTTACCGTGGCGAGCTGCGGTGGAGAAATGTGCCTCAAGTCGCCTGGGGTGGGGCGTCCGCCCAGGCACCCGAGACGAGCCTGGCCGTTGAGGGGCCAGGGAACTGGCATGTCCCTGCCTGGCGTGGCACGCTGCGGGTTCGTGAAGTCACGACGGGTGGGATGCCGGTTTGGATGTTGCAGTCGCTGACCTTGCGTGCGCGGCAGGGGGGAGAGCAATTCCAGATGGGGCCGGGCCGGCCTCCGCGCTCGTTGAAGAAGCAGTTCCAGGCCTTGGGCGTTTCATCTTGGTCTCGTGGCGGCCCCTTGGTGTGGGTGGTCAACCAATTGGCCTATGTGCCCGGACTGGGGATGGATGCGCGCGTTCAGGCGGCAACCGGGGTGGCTCAGTGTGCGCTGGAATGGTGTCCTGACGAGGGGCAGGGCTGAAACTGGCCACTTTATGAAGGCGATTCACCCATGACCGCGGGGTGCGGGTAAAATCGAGAGTTTGATCGCGTGTGCTGGGTGATATGCATGTGTGTTTGACACGCGATCTTTTCCAACAACATCTGACATGGCACTGATTGTTCACAAATACGGCGGCACGTCGATGGGCTCCACGGAGCGCATTCGCAACGTGGCCAAGCGCGTGGCCAAGTGGGTTCGAGCCGGGCATCAAATCGTGGTCGTTCCGTCGGCCATGAGCGGCGAAACCAATCGCCTGCTCGGCTTGGCCAAGGAGCTGTCTGACAGCCCAAGTCCGCGCGAGCTCGACATGATCGCCTCGACTGGCGAGCAGGTTTCTGTGGGCCTGCTGGCCATTGCATTGCAGGCCGAGGGTCTGGATGCCGTGAGTTATGCGGGTTGGCAGGTGCCGGTCAGAACGGACTCTTCGTTCACCAAGGCCCGCATCGAGAGCATCGACGATGCGCGCGTGCGTGCGGACTTGAATGCTGGCCGCGTGGTCATCATCACTGGTTTCCAGGGCGTCGATCCGAATGGCAACATCACGACCCTGGGCCGCGGCGGTTCGGATACCTCTGCCGTGGCCATTGCCGCTGCGATGAAGGCAGACGAGTGCCTGATCTACACCGATGTGGACGGTGTGTACACAACCGATCCCCGTGTGGTGCCTGAAGCGCGTCGCCTGAAGAGCGTCAGCTTTGAGGAAATGCTGGAGATGGCATCGTTGGGTTCCAAGGTTCTGCAGATTCGCTCGGTGGAGTTTGCCGGCAAATATCGTGTGCCCTTGCGTGTGCTGTCCAGTTTCACCCCCTGGGACATCGATCTGGCCGAAGAGGCCAAGTCGGGCACGCTCATCAGTTTTGAGGAAGACGAGAAAATGGAACAAGCCGTTGTTTCCGGCATCGCATTCACGCGCGACGAAGCCAAGATTACTGTGGTCGGCGTGCCCGACACCCCCGGTATCGCCTACCAGATCCTGGGCAAGGTTGCCGACGCCAACATTGATGTGGATGTCATCATTCAAAACGTTTCGCACGATGGCAAGACGGACTTTTCGTTCACTGTGCCGCGCGGCGACCATACCCGTGCGATGGAGATCCTGAAGACTCAAGTGGTGCCCGCGCTGGG
Source organism: Burkholderiales bacterium (assembly GCA_029268225.1). GTDB lineage: Bacteria > Pseudomonadota > Gammaproteobacteria > Burkholderiales > Burkholderiaceae_C > Aquabacterium. The sequence goes on from JAJUGJ010000029.1 coordinate 23,588, forward strand.
GGCTCGCGAGGTGGTGGGCGACGCGAAAATTGCTAAGGTGTCTATCGTTGGCATCGCCAGCACGATGTTCAAGACGCTGTCGGATGAAGGCATCAACATCCAGATGATCACAACCAGCGAGATCAAGACCTCGGTGGTGATTGACGAGAAGTATCTGGAGTTGGCGGTGCGTGCGCTGCACAAGGCATTCGGCCTGGATGAGGCCAAGGCCTGATCTGTTGTTTTGAGCACAACAGGCAGAGGGCTTGAATTTCTGAGCTAGAATGCTTGCTGTTGCTGGAGACGTGACCGAGAGGCCGAAGGTGCTCCCCTGCTAAGGGAGTATGTGGGCAAAACCTGCATCAAGGGTTCGAATCCCTTCGTCTCCGCCAAGATGGAACCCCAAGTGATTCGTCACTTGGGGTTTTTTCTTTTGAGTCACGACATCACAGGACCAGCATGTTCAAGAATCTGACGGTGTATCGAATGGGCCCGGATTGGACTGCCACAGCAGCCGAAATCGAGGCCGAGTTGGACAAGGCGCGCTTCGTCGAATGCGGCGCCACGCAGCAGAAGTCCATGGGGTGGGTAGAGCCGCGCGGAGAGGCTCATGCGCCGCTCGTTGAGGTGGTCGATGGGCAGATCTTGCTCAAGCTGATGACCGAGCAGCGTGTGGTGCCCGGTTCGGTGATCAAGAAGCGCACCGAAGAGATTGCGGCAAAGATCGAAGAGCAGACGGGGCGCAAGCCGGGCAAGAAGCAGGTCAAGGATCTGAAAGAGCAGGCGCTGCATGAGTTGCTGCCGATGGCATTCACCAAGCAATCGACGATTCGCGTCTGGATTGCGCCCAAGGAACGCTTGTTGATGCTGGATGCGGGCAGCCAAGCCAAAGCCGATGAGGTGGTGACCTTGTTGGCGCAGAGCTTTCAAGGCTTGTCAATGAGCTTGATTCAGACGGCCATGTCGCCTGCTGCTGCGATGACGCATTGGCTGGGAACCGGTGAGCCTCCTTATCAATTCACGATTGACCGTGAATGCGAGTTGAAGTCCACAGACGAAATGAAATCTGTGGTCCGCTACGCTCGGCACAACCTCGATACCGATGAGGTCAAGCAACACATCGTCAGCGGCAAGGTGCCTACGCGTGTGGCCATGACTTGGCGCGACAGGGTCTCGTTCATCCTGACCGAAGCCCTGCAACTTAAGAAGGTGACGTTCCTCGACGTTGTCTTTGAGGGGGCCGTGTCGGTGGAAAAAGGTGAAACCTTTGATGCTGATGCCGCCATTGCCACCGGAGAGTTGATTCAGTTGCTGCCAGACTTGGTGGAGGCCTTGGGCGGGGAGCAGGTCATGGGTCAGAGTGCTCCAACCATGCCTGCACCTGTGTCACCAGCCACGGCCCCGCATCCATCGGTAGATCATGCCCCGCCGTGGGATGTGTGATCAGTGGCAAATTCCAGATGCGGGCCAAGGTCAGTGAGCACGCAGGGTGAACCAGTTCATCCCCCAGGCCGTTGACGAGCAGCATTGGCACTTTGGGGGCTTGTTTCGGGGCGCGGTAACGGATCGCCGCCCGCAATTGGCGCCATGCATTGCTCATGCTCACCGGATGTGACTGCCGCAGTTGTACCCAGTTGGCGACGATGGTTGGCGGGTCAGGAGGGTGGCATGTGGTCATGGCCAAGATGGCTTCTTCCCACTCCTGTGCAGACGATCGCCCAACCACGAGCCTCAGAATACGGCGATATTGGCGCGGCCTCAAGCGTTGCCAGAACGGATTGAAGGGCCGAAGGCTCGTGTTGATCAGAGCAGCCTTGCGCAACTCGTGTGGGTAGCGATGAGCCCAATCCACCGTCACCATCGCCCCCAGTGACATGGCCAGCACGTGGTACGGCGGATGATGCCCGGTGGTTTGCAGCGTCCATCGGCAGTGCTCGACCATGTCGGCGACAGTACTCGGACTGCAGGCCTCAAACAGCTTGCCATTGCCAGGCAGGTCAGGCGTGAGCAGCGTGCTGTTCGCGGGCAGTCCCTCGCGCAGCAGCTCAGGGAAATCACCCCAGTGACCACTTTCTCGGGTCAGGCCACGCAGCAGAATCCAGGTGTTCATGGTGAAGGTCTTTTGCCGCGTCTGGGGCGGGGGTGTTCTGGATACCAGCGTGCGAGGGCCTGTCGATGGTGCAGGTCTCGTTCATCACCGGTGGGCATCCAGCGCTCATGGCTGGAAATGGCGCGGGCCATGAAGTCCAGCATGCCCAGGTGGCGGCGCAGCACCCGTGCCTGTCTGTGTGTGATCAATGGGTTGAAGATGCCGTGACGGCTGAAGAGTTGGCGAGGATTTTTCTTCACCCACATCCATGAGCCCATCTCCAGCGTCAGCGGGACAAATACTTGGTCTGGATGTCGATGGCGAGCCTGAAGGTACAGATGGTCCCACAGGTCGCCGTGGGTCAGGTACTGCAGGCTTTGCGGCTCGAACACATAGGGATGATGTGCCTGCGTCTGGTCGAAGATGCGTCGCAAGGCATGCACTTCTGCGAGGTGCTGGATGGGCTCTCGGGTGTGTGCAAATGGGAACCAGATGCGATCTTCGGTTCCGAATCCGGAGTGGCAGTCGACAACCAGACTGAAAGGGCGCGGCAGCAGCTCGGTGGAGATCAGTTGGCACAGTGCTGTGCCTTCGGGCTCCATTGGTGCTCCAGCGGGACCTCGGTACCAGGGGAGGGCGGCGCTGAGGCGCTGGCCTCCGACCAGAAATGGCACAGACTCACGCGCCACCACCGGTGCGTTGCGCATCAGGTCAACACCGCGCGGGTTGGCGCGGGTCCCGAGCCAGAGGCCGCCAGGGTTGACTAGGGGCATGAAGACCAGGCGCAATCGGGTCAGTTCGTGGTGCAGCAAGCTGTCCCACTTCAGCCGCTGTACCAAGCTGGCGAGGTACGTGAGTACCACCTGTGTGCCAATGCGCTCCAGTCCATGCACCCCTCCGATGAATGCGACCGCGGGCAATTCTGGTGCGCTCGCACCGAGAGTCACGGCCATCAGCTCATACCGACGCGCACCAACTTGCACGGAGCCCATCGACTGGGGCGTGACATGGCTGCCCCCCATTTCGATCAGGCGATTCAACTCGTCCAGTTCGGGCAGTGTGTCGTGGCGCAAGCGAGGGGCTTCAGGGGTGGATGCTCGGCAGATGCTGCGCGGATTCCATGTCAGGCGTGCGACACCTTGTTTTGGTCGCCCCGTTCGTCGGTGAGAATGTGGGCATGACTGATACGCGCCCCTCTTTGATCATCTTCAGCCCCTCTGGCATCGTTCCGGCAGCAGCGCCCGTGCGCAAAGCCCTCAAGCGCCTGAATGCACTGGGGTTTGCATCGACCTTGGATGCCTCCGCCTTGAGCAAGCACCAGCGTTTTGCAGGTGACGATGCCACTCGCTTGGACAGCATTCACCGAGTGGCCGAGGCCGCTCCTCATGTTGCTTTGGCAGCCAGAGGTGGTTATGGCCTCACACGTTTGCTGGATCAGATCGAGTGGCCCCTGATTGCGCGAAGCGTGGAGCGGGGGACGGCCTGGGTGGGCTACAGCGATGTGACGGCGCTGCAGCTCGCTGCGATCGCGCACAAGGCGGCAGGTCCAGAATCGGTGGGTGAGGGTGTGACCGCTGGTTTCTGGGCGGGTCCCATGGCCAATGAGGACTTTGGTCACAAGGACAGCGTGGACGGGGGGGACGATGTCACCCAGGAGGTGTTCGTCGAGGCGATGACTGGTGAGCTTGAAGCGGTTGGCTTCCGCACCGAGGCCGGTTTTGATGGCCTGGAGGCACGAGGGCGGCTTTGGGGGGGCAATCTGGCTGTGGTTCAGGCCCTGTTGGGGACGCCTCACTTTCCCAAGATCAAAGGGGGTGTCTTGTTCTTGGAAGACGTCAACGAGCACCCCTATCGCATTGAGCGGACCCTCTTGCAGTTGCACCAGGCGGGTGTTTTGGACCAGCAAAAGGCCGTCTTGTTAGGGACGTTCAATGGGTTCAAGAAATCGCCTTTGGACCGTGGCTACAACCTGAAGGCTGCAATCGCCTATTTACGCTCCCAAACGACCACGCCAATCTTGACTGGCCTACCTTTTGGTCATGTGCCGACCAAGCTCTGCCTGCCGTTGGGACGCAAGGTGAACCTCGTGGTGCAAGGACGCGACGTTTTGGTGATGTGGTGAAACCCTGGACGCTCGTGGTGAATGGGTCAGGACACAATCAAGACATGACACAAGGCAGGATGGGACCTCAGTGCGGAGCATCGTGGCGGCAAAAGCTGGTGGACGGGCGTGCGTGGGCGATGCTTGTGATGCTGCTCTGCGCGGCACTGAGCTTGACTGCATGCGACAACAGCCCCTATCCGGCTGGCGCGACGGAGGCCAACACCCTTTACACAGCGTTCAACGAGCGATCCCCCCGTTACTTGGATCCCACCTCGTCGTACAGCAGCAACGAGACGCCCTACACGTATCAGATCTATGAGCCGCTGTACGGCTACCACTACCTGAAGCGTCCCTACACCCTTGTCCCCAAAACGGCGGCGGCGGTTGTGCATCCCCGCTACCTGGGGCGCGACGGCAAGCCGCTTCCGGACACGGCCCCAGCGGACCAGATCGTTGAAAGCGTGTATGACATCCCGATCAAGCGGGGCATACTGTTTGCCCCCCATCCAGCATTTGCCAGAAATGCACAAGGTGATTATCTGTATCACCGGTTGACGGCTGAGCAGGTCGGAGACAAGCGCAGTCCGTGGGCCTTTGGTCAGACAGGCACCCGCGAACTCACAGCCGATGATTTTGTCTATGCCATCAAGCGGCATGCGACCACCCGAACGGCTGCACCTGTGTTCGGCATCTTCTCGGAGTACGTGGTGGGCCTCGCGGACTATGGAAAGCTCATCCGCGCTGAAGATCAGAAATTGCGTGCCAGCGTACCGGCCACCAGCAAGGACAAGCCCTTTCTTGATTTTCGCAAATGGCCGTTAGCCGGTGCCCAGGCTCTGGATTCCCACACTTTGCGCATCCGCATTCACGGCAAGTATCCGCAGTGGAAGTATTGGATGGCCATGAGCTTTCTGGCACCGGTTCCCTGGGAGGCTGATGCCTTCTACGCCCAACCAGGTATGGCCGGCAATGGGCTTTCGCTCAATACCTGGCCAGTGGGGACGGGGCCCTACATGATGGCCGAGTTCGTGCAAGACCGCCGCCATGTCATGAAGCGGAACCCGAACTACCGGGGTGAGCCTTACCCCTGTGAGGGCACGGTGCAGGACCAGGCTGAGGGGCGCTTGAAAGACTGCGGCAAGAGGACGCCTTTCATCGACACCTTGGTGTTCAACATCGAGAAGGAAGCCGTGCCGCAGGATGCCAAGTTCCGTCAGGGTTACCTTGACATTCCCGAGTTCGATCAGATGAGCTACGGCAATGCCTACAAGATCCAGATGGAGGACTCGCCACGCTTCGAAAAGGAGTTCAAAGACAAGGGCATCGTGCTGTCTCGGACGGTGGATTTGTCCAGTCGTTACATGGGCTTCAACTGGCTGGATCCCGTGGTGGGCCGAGGTGACACGCCCGAGCAGCAGGCGCGCAATCGCAAACTGCGTCAGGCGCTGTCCATTGCCGTGGACTGGGACGAGTTCAATCGCATCTTTCCGAAAGCTGCGGGGGAGGTCGCCCAAGGGCCGTTGCCAGGAGGGGTATTTGGATCACGCCATGGCACCAGGGAGGGGTTGAATCCCGTCACTCATCGGTGGGTGGGTGGTCAGGCTGTGCGCCGACCGATTGAGGATGCCAAAAAGCTGCTGGAAGAGGCTGGGTACCCCGACGGGCGCGATGCCAAAACCGGCAAACCCTTGGTGCTCAACTACGATGTGGGGGCGGCCACGACGCCGGACAGCAAGGCCAACCTCGACTGGACAGCCAAGCAGTTCGCCAAGCTCGGCATCCAGCTGGAAATACGCGCCACCGACTACAACCAGTTTCAGGACAAGGTTCGCCGGGGCAAGCACCAGATCTTCACATGGGGGTGGTTGGCCGACTACCCGGATGCCGAGAATTTCCTGTTTCTGCTCTACGGGCCTGGCGCCAAGTCGGTCCACGACGGTGAGAACGCCGCCAATTATCAGAATCCCGAGTATGACCGGCTCTACAGCACGCTGCGCTTCATGGACGATGGTCCAGCCAAGCAAGCTGTGATCGACAAGATGGTGCGCATCCTGCAAGAAGACGCACCTTGGTCTTGGGGTTACTTTCCTTATTCATCAGGGGCGTATCACCGCTGGGTGCACAACGGCAAACCCAGCATCATGGTGCGCGACCAGGCCCAGTACTACCGATTGGACACGGCAGACCGCAGTCGCAGCCTCAAGGCTTGGAACGCCCCGGTGTATTGGCCTGTGCTTGTCGTGCTGGGCCTGCTGGCCGTGATGGCTTGGGGCGCCATCCGCATCTTGCGTGCCCGTGACCAGCAAACTGCGCTGCCTCGTCCGGTTGGCTCGCCAAAGAGAGGTCGGTGATGCTGGCTTACATCCTTCGTCGCTTGGGTTATGGCTTGGTCATCTTGATCGGGGTCAACCTGATCACCTTCTTGCTGTTCTTCACCGTGAACACGCCAGACGACATGGCGCGTTTGAACATCGGTGGCAAGCGGGTGACGCCCGACCAGATCGAGAAATGGAAGGTTGAGCGTGGCTACGACAAGCCCATGCTCTTCAACGAGCAGGCGCAGGGCGCCGAGAAGCTGACGCAAACGGTGTTCTGGGAGCGTTCAGTGTCCTTGTTTGTCTTCGACTTTGGTCGGGCGGACAACGCCAGCGGTGGTGACATTGGCCATCAGATTGCCCAGCGCATGGGTGTGAGCCTCAGGTTGACCGTGCCAATTTTTGTCATGGGCTTGCTCGCCAGCGTGATTTTCTCGTTGTGGCTGGTCATGTTCCGAGGCACGCGCGTGGACTTCTGGGGGGTGGTCGCCTGCGTGGTCATGATGTCCATTTCCAGCTTGTTCTACATCATCGTCGGGCAGTACGTGTTCTCACGTGTGGCCAAGCTGGCACCGATCTCTGGCTATGCCGGAGGGCTGGACGCCGTGCGCTTCCTCATCCTGCCTATTTGTCTGATGCTGGTGGCTTCGCTGGCCGGACAAGCGCGCTTCTTCCGCACCTTGTTCCTGGAAGAGGCTGGCAAGGACTATGTGCGCACGGCCCGTGCGAAAGGCCTGACAGAGGCCACCGTGATGGGCCGCCATGTGCTGCGCAATGCGATGTTGCCGATCATCACCAGTTCGGGCAGCGCGTTGCCTGGCCTGTTCATGGGGGGGTTGCTTACCGAGAGCTTCTTTGGCATTCCTGGCCTGGGCTCCTACACGATCGACGCCATCGCCAGTCAGGACTTTGCCATCGTGCGTGCGATGGTCTTCCTTGGGTCGGTGCTCTACATCGTCTCCAACATCCTGATCGACGTGGCCTACACCGTGGCCGACCCGCGTGTGCGGATGCAGTGAGGACGCTCAAGCATGGACCTGCCATTCAAGTTGGTGATGTTGTGGACCGATGTGGTCCTGTGGGTGATGTTGCTTGGCCTGGGGCTGTATGTCCGCCAGGTTCGGCGCGATACGGCCTTGCGGGCGACATGGCGCCGCGTCTTTGTCACACCATCTGCCATGGCCTCCGCCGTGTTGTTGGGATTGATGCTGTTGATCACCTTGGTCGACAGTGTGCATTTCCGTCGAGCCCTGCCTGATGTGGCTGGGGGCGCACAGGCTTTTGACACGCGCACCGAGTCTGTTCTGGATCTGGGGCTTTCCAAGCTGATTGCCAGTCGAGAGAACAGCTACTCCCAGCCCCTGGCCACCCACGGCTTCAGCAAGCAGGCAGTTCCTCCGTCACCCGGAGCCAAGCCGATGCTGGACGAGCACGGTGTGCCTGTGCTGCCCGCGCGGGCCTACCCCCGTTTGAGCCACGGAGGGGCAGGGCTGGAGGATCCGGAGCGAGACTGGGCGGGCGACATCGCGATGCGCTTGGTTTTAGGGGGGATGGCTGGTGTGGTGGTCAGCTTCCTCCTGTGGACCCTGATGTGCCCGCGTGCTAAACCTTCGCAGGCGGGGGGCCAGCAGCCTGTGGCGTGGCGCGCGGCCTGGATCACCGCCTCCGTGTTGGCCTTGTTGATCGGGTGGGGCGTGGCGCTCAGTTGGGGGCAGGGCTATCACGTCTTTGGCACCGACCGGACCGGCAACGATGTGCTGTACATGACGATCAAGAGCATCCGCACGGCTTTTGTCATCGGGAGCTTGGCCACCATTGCCACCTTGCCTTTTGCCCTGGCATTCGGCATTGCCGCAGGCTACTTCAAGGGCTGGGTGGACGATGTCATTCAGTACGTCTACACCGTGCTGTCATCTGTGCCCAATATCTTGCTCATTGCCGCTTGCGTGTTGATGGTGCAGGTCTTTCTTGACAAGCATCCGGAGTTGTTCGAGACCGGGTTGGAGCGAGCAGACCTGAAAATCTTCCTGCTTTGCCTGATCCTGGGGCTGACGGGCTGGGCAGGCTTGTGCCGTTTGCTGCGGGCCGAAACGCTCAAGCTACGGGAGCTCGAGTACGTACAAGCTGCCACCGCTTTCGGCGTCAGTCATTGGCGCATCATGCTGCGACACATTCTGCCCAACGTCATGCACTTGGTTCTGATCACCACGGTGCTGGAGTTTTCCGGGCTCATCCTCTACGAGGCGGTGCTGTCCTATGTGGGCGTCGGCGTGGACCCCTCCATGAACAGCTTCGGCGGCATGATCAACCAGGCCCGTGTCGAAATGTCTCGAGACCCGATTGTCTGGTGGTCCTTCTTGGCCGCGTTTGTATTCATGGTTGCCATCGTCTTGTCGGCCAATCTGTTTGCCGACGCCGTGCGTGATGCATTCGATCCGCGCGCTCGCGTTTACCGACCTCGCGCCCGCGCGGTCGCTCAGCCCATCTGAGGTGCACATGCTGCTGACCGATGATCTCCACGTGACGCTCGATGCAGAAGCTGGTCTGGTGCGTGCCCTCGACGGCCTCAGCCTGACTCTGCAGCGTGGCGAAACCTTTGCCTTGGTGGGGGAGTCTGGATGCGGCAAAAGCATGACCGCTCTGGCTTTGATGCGCCTCTTGCCTGACAACGGTCGCATCGATCAGGGCAGGGTCGATCTGGGTGCCGATGTCCCTGATGGCAAGCCCACGGAGTTGCTTTACCTGCCTGAGCGCGAGATGCGGCGCATCCGCGGGGGGCATGTCGGCATCATCTTTCAGGAGCCTGCGACCAGCCTTAATCCGGTCATGCGCGTGGGGGATCAGATCGTTGAGGCGATCGAGGCCCACACCACCTTGCGTGGTCCGGCTGCACGGCGCAAGGCCATTGAGTGGTTGCGCCGTGTCGGGATTCCAGAGCCTGAGCGTCGCATTGACAGCTATCCCTTCGAGATGAGTGGAGGGCAGAAACAGCGCGTCATGATCGCCATGACGCTCGCTGCCGAACCGCGCTACCTGATCGCCGACGAGCCGACCACGGCACTCGACGTGACCATCCAGAAGCAGGTTCTGGATTTGCTCAAAACGCTCCAGCAGGAGCGAGACCTGGGCCTGCTGCTCATCACGCACGACCTCGGCGTGGTGACAGACATGGCTCACCGCGTTGCCCTGATGTATGCGGGCCAGATCATCGAAGAGGCGCCGGCCGCAGACTTTTTTGCGCAACCGCGCCACCCCTACGCACGGATGCTCTTGCAAGCTTTGCCAGACGCTCAGAGTCGCGGCAAGCCTCTGGTGTCGATCGGTGGCACGGTGCCGCCGCTTTGGCAAACGTTCGAGGGGTGCCGTTTTGCGCCTCGGTGCGACCGAGTGCAGGTGTCATGCCGGCAACAACGTCCTCTGCTCGAACGAGACACCGCCCGTGGTGAGGCGGCCGTGCGCTGTTGGTTCCCGCTCACGCCGTCCTCAGAGTCCCAGCAGCCCGAGGTGGTTGCCCGCTTGCCCTACAGCGGTACCGACCTTGCTGCCACACCGCCACTCCTCTTGGAAGTGCAGTCACTCAGTGTGGCCTTCCGAAGCGGCGGCGGGCTGTTCCGTCGTCGCCATGAGGTTGCGGCCGTGCAAGATGTGTCCTTCACGCTGCGTGCCGGTCAAACACTGGCACTGGTCGGTGAATCCGGGTGTGGCAAGACCACAACAGGCAGGGCCATCGTCCAGTTGCTGCGCGATCAGGCGCAGGCGCACGTCAGCGGACAGGCATGGCTTCACCGCGGAGCCGAGCGCCTGGATTTGGTTGCCGCATCCTCAGCGGCGCTGCGGGAGGCGCGACAAGCCATCCAGATGGTGTTCCAGGACCCCTTCGCCTCGCTCAACCCTCGCATGCGGGTGTCGGAGATCCTGGAGGAAGGGTTGTGCTCCTTGCGTCCGGACTGGTCGGCCGCAAAGCGCTTGAGCCGAGTGGTCGAGTTGGTGGAGCGGGTGGGACTGCGGGCCGATGCGCTGCAACGGTTTCCGCATGAATTCTCCGGTGGGCAACGGCAGCGCTTGGCGATTGCTCGCGCACTCGCAGTGGAGCCGCAGGTGCTCGTCTGTGACGAACCGACCTCGGCCCTCGACGTGTCAGTGCAAGCCCAGATTCTGAACTTGCTGCGTGAAGTTCAGGCCCAGATGGGGTTGGGCATGCTTTTCATCACGCACAACATGGGTGTGGTGTCCTACCTGGCTGACCATGTTGCCGTGATGCAAGGTGGATGCATCGTGGAGCAAGGGGAGGCTGAGCAGGTACTCAAAGAGCCTCGGCACAGCTATACGCGTACCTTGCTGGCAGCGGTTCCAGCACATCCGGCTCCGCGTGGCTAAAGGGGATGGGCTTCAAATGCCCATCTTGCCCAGCAAGTCCATGACGTCACGCAAGGTGTTGGCCAAGTAAGGGTGCTCGGCAGAGAAGCGAGCATCGATTTCCTGCGCTCGCTGTGCCAAGCTCTCTTCAGTTTCACTCTCAGACAGAGGGCTGCCTGAGCCCAGCACCTGTTGAATGTCCTGATCAAGTTGGCGCAAGGAGGCGCGCAAATCTTCGTCCACGGGTTCGCCGGATGCCAACTCCGACTGCAACTTCTTGAGCAGCGCTTCCAGTTCGGTTCGGTTCATGTGAACTCCTTGTCTCTGATGGGTTCATTCTGCGCTTGTCCCGCAACCGTGAAAAGAAAAAGGGGGCCGTCGGCCCCCTTCGTCGAGATGCTGTGGTGTCTCTCAGACGGCATCCGCGCCGCCGCCCATTACCTTGCTGAAGCCGCCGTCCACATAGGTGATCTCTGCCGTGACCCCCGCTGCCAGATCCGACAGCAGGAAAGCAGCGACGTTACCCACGTCATCGATCGTGACGTTGCGACGCAGTGGAGCGTTTTCCTCCACCACACTCAGGATCTTGCTGAAACCCTTGATGCCCGATGCCGCCAGAGTTTTGATTGGGCCCGCCGAAATGCCGTTGGCACGAATGCCCTTGGGGCCGAGGCTGCCGGCGGTATAGCGCACGCTGGCTTCCAGTGAGGCTTTAGCCAGGCCCATGGTGTTGTAGGCCGGCACAATACGCTCCGCACCCAGATAAGACAGCGTCAGCAGAGATGCCCCTTCATTCAGGTAAGGCAAAGAGGCCTTGGCCATTGCCGGAAAGCTGTACGCTGAGATGTCGTGGGCGACCCGGAAGCCCTCGCGTGTGAGGCCTTCTAGAAAATCCCCCGCAATGGCCTCGCGCGGTGCAAAACCAATGGCATGAACGAAGCCGTCGATCTTTGGCCATGTCTTGGACAGATCGGCAAACATCGCTTCAATCTGCTCATCACTACCGACATCGCAGTCAAAGATCAACTCGGAGTCAAACTCCTTGGCGAACTCGGTGATCCGGTCCTTGAAACGCTCGCCCACATAGCTGAAAGCCAGTTCGGCGCCTTCGCGCTTGCAGGCCTTGGCGATGCCATAGGCAATCGAGCGGTTGGACAGCAGGCCAGTGATCAACAGGCGCTTGCCAGCGAGAAATCCCATGGGGTCTCCATACAGAATGCTTAACGAGGGGCAGATTTTGGCATGGACGCGGGGCAAAACACGAAATTACCGTGCACGCCTTGCTGTGAAGCGTTCCTCAGGCTAAAATGCAGGATTGGTTGCTTTGCTGGTTCCTGGCACTTGTTCAGTTGCTTGCAAAGTGGATCGTCTCGTGTTTGTCACGAATGGGCGGATCTTTCCAGCCCATTTTTTTTGCTCGACCGTTTTTCATTGGATGACCTGGCTCAAAGTTGTTGAAACCACCGTATCCGGCCTCGGCTACGAACTCGTGGACTGCGAACGCAGTTCCGGCGGGTTGCTGCGCGTGTACATCGATCGTTTTCCTGATCAGGCCTACGATCTGCCCGGTGACTTGGTGACGGTCGATGACTGTGAGAAGGTGACCCGGCAGTTGCAGTACGCGCTGGAAACGGTGGATGCCGACTACAGCCGTCTTGAAGTGTCTTCGCCCGGCGTGGACCGCCCACTGAAGACGCCCGCGCATTTTGCGCGCTTCGTGGGTGAGCAGGTTGCAATCAGTTTGAAGGTGCCGTTCCAAGGCGCCAAGAAGTACAGCGGTACCTTGTGCGCGGCACAGGACACCGACCCGGCACAGGTGGAAGCGGGCCAGGCTTGGGGCCTCGTGCTGCGCTCGCCTGATGCGGACAAGCCGCTCTCCAAGACGGCTGCCAAAAAGCTGGCCAAGGAGCAGGCAAAGGCAGGTCCAGATGCTGTGCTTGGGCCGGTTGATCAGGTATTAAGTTTCACGCTTGATGAAATTCGCGAGGCCCGCTTGGTGCCTGCTGTGAGTTTCAAAGGGCGTAGCCGTCGGGCGGCAACCCCGGCGGCCGGTGAAGTTGCCGTGGATGAGGCGCAAGAACTCGGAGGTCAGAAGAAATGAATCGTGAATTGCTGATGCTGGTGGACGCCATCTCTCGTGAGAAGAGCGTGGACCGTGAAGTGGTGTTTGGTGCGGTGGAGTCCGCGCTGGCCTCCGCGACCAAGAAGCTGTATCAAGGAGAGGTGGACATCCGTGTGGCCATCGATCGTGAAACAGGTGTCTATGAGACCTTCCGTCGTTGGCATGTGGTGCCCAACGAAGCCGGCCTGCAGTTGCCCGATGCCGAAATCCTGCTGTTCGAAGCGCAGGAGCAGATCCCCGATATCGAAATCGACGACTACATTGAAGAGTCGATCGAGTCTGTGCCCATCGGTCGCATTGGCGCTCAAGCAGCCAAGCAGGTCATTCTTCAGAAGATCCGCGATGCCGAGCGCGAGCAACTGCTCAACGATTTCTTGTCCCGTGGCGAGAAGATTTTCGTTGGCACCGTCAAGCGCCTGGACAAAGGAGACATCATTGTCGAGTCGGGTCGTGTGGAAGGGCGCCTCAAGCGCACCGAAATGATCCCGAAGGAAAACCTGCGTACCGGCGACCGTGTGCGCGCCTACATGCTCGGCGTGGATACCCTGGCTCGTGGCCCTCAGATCATGCTGTCGCGCAGTGCGCCTGAGTTCATGATCGAGTTGTTCCGCCAGGAAGTCCCCGAGATTGAGCAGGGCCTGCTCGAGATCAAGAGCTGCGCCCGTGACCCCGGTTCGCGCGCCAAGATTGCGGTCCTGTCGCACGACAAGCGAGTGGACCCGATTGGAACATGCGTCGGTGTGCGTGGGTCCCGCGTGACCGCCGTTACCAACGAGTTGGCAGGCGAGCGCGTGGACATTGTGCTGTGGTCGGAGGATCCGGCTCAGTTCGTGATTGGCGCGCTGGCTCCTGCCAACGTGCAATCCATTTTTGTTGATGAAGAGCCGCACGCCATGGACGTGGTTGTGGACGAGGAAAACCTCGCCATCGCCATCGGTCGTGGTGGGCAGAACGTCCGTCTGGCATCCGAGCTGACGGGCTGGCGCATCAACATCATGTCGGCGGAAGAGTCCGCCCAGAAGCAGGCGATTGAGTCTGACTCCATCCGCAAGCTCTTCGTCGACAAGCTCGACGTCGACGCGGAGGTGGCAGACATCCTGATTGCCGAAGGATTTACCAGCCTGGAAGAAGTGGCCTACGTGCCGCTGCAGGAAATGCTGGAAATCGAATCGTTTGACGAAGACACGGTCAATGAGCTGCGTACCCGCGCGAAGGATGCTTTGCTGACCATGGAAATCGCCAAGGAAGAAGAAGTCGAGACTTTGTCGGAAAATCTCAAGGGTCTGGAAGGCTTGACCCCTGAGTTGTTCGCAAAGCTGGCCGACGCAGGCATCCACACCCGTGACGACCTGGCCGATTTGGCCGTGGACGAACTCACCGAGATCACAGGTGTGGCAGACGATCAGGCGCGCGCCCTCATTCTCAAGGCGCGCGAGCACTGGTTCGCCTGACATCCCGTCCAACGCCAACCTCTCGACTCATTTAAGCAAGCTCATCGCAAGGATACAAACACATGGCCGTGACCACCGTCGCACAACTCGCCGCGGAGCTCAATCGCCCGGCTGCGACACTGTTGGATCAGCTCCAGTCTGCTGGCGTGCAAAAGGCAACGCCGGAAGACGTGCTCACGGAGGCCGATAAAGAGCGTCTGCTGGAACACCTGCGTACTGCCCACGGCTCTGCCGCTGGGGCAGACCGCAAGAAAATCACGCTGACCCGCAAATCGACCACCGAGATCAAGCAGGCTGACGCCTCAGGCAAAGCCCGCACCATTCAGGTCGAAGTCAAGAAGAAACGCGTCTTCGTCAAGCGTGATGACTCCGTCGATGACGCAGCTCAAGCCGCTCAGGAAGAGGCTGAACTGGCGCGTCGCGAAGAAGAGGCGCGCAACCAGGCAGAAGCTCTGCGCGTGCAGGAAGAGCAGCTTGCCGAAGCTCGTCGCCAGCGCGAAGAGCAGGAGCGCCGTGAGCGTGAGGAAGCCGAGGAGCGCGCTCGCGCCGCGGCAGAGCGTGCTGCACGCGAGCTGGCCGAGCAGGAAGCTGCTGCGGCCAACGCCAAAGCAGGGTCGAAGGCCGCTGCTGCAGCGATCGCCGCGAAGACGGCCGAGCAGGATGCTGCCGAGAAGGCCGCACAGGCGGCTCGTCGTGCGGCTGCACTGGAGGCCGGTCGTGCAGAGGCCGCTGCCCTGACTGCCGCCGCCCAACGTGGCAACCGCAACGCCAAGGCGGCTGAAGCCACCAAGGCAGCCCCAGTGGTCGAGCAGGCCCCTGTGATCAAGGCAGAAGAACCTGCACCAGTCAAACCTGTCGAGGCCAGCGCGCCTGCAGCCGCTGCGCCGGCGCCTGAAGCCGCGAAGCCGACTGCTGTGCGTGTGGTTAAGGCCGCCGACATCGAGGCCGAAGAGAAGAAGCGTGCGGATGATTTGGCTGCACGCCGCAAGGCCGCCGAAGCTGAGGCCGCGGCCATCCGCGCCATGATGAACGCGCCGAAGAAGGTGCTCGTGGCGAAGAAGGAAGAGCCCAAGCCTGTAGAAGCTGCCATCAAGGGCACCATCCACAAGCCGAAGGGAGCGCCCGGCGCCGCAGCGCCTGGTGCAGCTGCGACAGCAGCCAAGCCCGGAGACAAGAAGTCGGTCAAGTCCGAGAAGCTTTCCTCCAGCTGGGCCGACGAGAAGAAACGTGGCGCGCCGGCCGGCAAGGGGCGCGCCGATGCGGGTGCCTCTCGCAACGGCTGGAAGGCACCGGGCGGCAAGGGCGGACGTCGTGGCAATGACCGTGGCGAAAGCCAGTCCACGTTTGTGGCGCCGACCGAGCCTCAAATCCTCGAAGTCCATATTCCGGAAACCATCTCTGTGGCCGATCTGGCTCACAAGATGTCCGTCAAGGCCACCGAAGTCATCAAGCAGATGATGAAATTGGGCCAGATGGTCACCATCAACCAGCAACTGGACCAGGAAACGGCCATGATTGTGGTTGAGGAGATGGGTCACCAGGCCTTCGCTGCCAAGCTGGATGATCCGGATGCGTTCCTGGAAGAGGAACACGCCGATCAGGCCGCCGAGGTGTTCCCCCGTGCGCCGGTTGTGACCGTCATGGGTCACGTCGACCACGGTAAGACCTCGCTGCTGGACTACATCCGTACCACGCGTGTGGCGTCGGGTGAGGCCGGCGGCATCACGCAGCACATCGGTGCCTACCACGTCGACACGCCTCGCGGCATGATCACCTTCCTTGACACCCCGGGTCACGAAGCCTTCACGGCCATGCGTGCTCGCGGTGCCAAGGCAACCGACCTGGTGATTCTGGTGGTGGCCGCCGATGACGGCGTCATGCCCCAGACCAAGGAAGCCATTCACCACGCCAAGGCGGCAGGTGTGCCCATCGTGGTGGCGATCAACAAGATCGACAAGCCCGGTGCAGCGCCCGACCGCGTGAAGCAGGAGTTGGTCGGTGAGGAAGTCGTGCCGGAAGAGTACGGCGGCGATTCACCGTTCGTGCACGTGTCGGCCAAGACTGGTCAAGGCATCGATGAACTGCTGGAACAGGTTCTCCTACAGGCTGAAGTGCTGGAGTTGACCGCAGCGAAGGATTCGCAAGCCAAGGGTCTGGTCATCGAAGCGCGTCTGGACAAGGGGCGCGGCCCGGTCGCCACCGTGCTGGTGCAGTCCGGTACGCTCAAGCGCGGTGACGTGGTGTTGGCTGGCGCCAGCTACGGTCGTGTTCGTGCCATGTTGGACGAAAACGGCAAGGCCTGTGCAGAAGCGGGTCCGTCGATCCCGGTCGAGATCCAAGGTCTGGCTGAAGTGCCGTCCGCGGGTGACGAGTTCATGGTGTTGTCGGACGAGCGTCGTGCGCGTGAAATCGCGACCTTCCGTCAAGGCAAGTACCGCAACGTCAAGTTGGCCAAGCAGCAGGCCGCCAAGCTCGAAAGCATTTTCGAGAACATGGGTCAGGGCGAGGTTCAAACCCTGCCGCTCATCATCAAGGCGGACGTTCAAGGTTCTCAAGAGGCCTTGGCTGCGTCGCTGCTCAAGCTGTCGACGCCAGAAGTGCGCGTGCAGGTTGTGCACGCGGCGGTCGGTGGCATCAGCGAGTCGGACGTCAACCTGGCGATCGCCTCGAAGGCCGTCATCATTGGCTTCAACGTGCGTGCCGATGCGGGCGCTCGCAAGCTGGCCGATAACAACGGCGTGGACCTGCGCTACTACAACATCATCTACGACGCCGTGGACGATGTGAAGGCAGCGATGGGTGGCATGCTGGCGCCGGAACAGCGCGAGGAAGTCATCGGTTCGGCGGAGATCCGTCAGGTCTTCGTGGCCTCGAAGATTGGCACGATCGCTGGCTGTATGGTCACCGACGGCGTGGTGCGCCGCAGCGCCAAGCTGCGCCTGCTGCGCGACAACGTGGTCATCTACACCGGCGAGCTGGAAGGCCTCAAGCGCTTCAAGGACGATGTCAAGGAAGTTCGCGAGGGCTTCGAGTGTGGTCTGAACATCAAGGGCTACAACGAC